>JANQYP010000055.1:0-3136 GCA_030728785.1 Pseudomonadales bacterium | reverse complement strand
TCACTATTTTCTTGCATGGACTAAACTCGGCTACGGGGTGAATGCATCATTTTTCTGGCCAGCCGGAGAAGGCACACCCACACCAGTCTCAATGCTGGCGCGATGCTAGCCGCAGCGGCCCATGGTAGTAATTGATCTATATCAACTTACCAAGGCATGAAGCCATTGATGGGGTTTACTCAGGTGAGTCTTCACTCACATGCAAACATCTGTAGATTGTACGTGAGGCTCATTTTCAGTGATAATCGCCGAATGTTACGCATTGCTCTCTATTTCTGGCAGATGTGCCTCCTGCGGGCGGGCCCCGAGAAGGTGCCCGCTAGCCTGCCTGTCATGTCTTTAGTGCTGGCGGCCTATCTGCTGATCGCGTTTATTTCCGCCAATATCACTCGCCCGGCGGCGAGTTCTGGCGCCCTGCTCGGCAGCCTGCTGATTGGCGTGGTGGTGGAGTGCACCCTGGTGTATGGCATACTGCGCTTCAAAAAGTTCAGCCCTCGGGCTATCCCCACCCTGATCTCACTGTTCGGCACCAATGCCATTATCCTGCTGCTGTTGATGGCCCTTAACCTGGTACTGGTCTACCCGGAGATCAAACTGCTGGGCATGCTGGCGGAATCAGCATTTTGGCTTATCTTCTTCTGGTGGATGGCGATTGTTGGTTATATTTTGCACAAAGCCATGAACATCAGCGTCTTTCTGGGGGTTGCCATAGCCTTCACCCTGGAATTGCTCACCAATCTTGCGTCCCAGGCATTGTTCCCCACCCAGCAACTGAGCTAAACCACGACCTGACACTCAGTCACCAGCAGTTAAAGAGGCATTCCTTGCACGTTCATATTCTTGGTATTTGTGGCACCCTGATGGGCAGCATTGCACTGCTGGCAAAACAACAAGGACATCAGGTCAGCGGTTGCGACGAAAATATTTATCCACCCATGAGCGAGCAACTGCAGAGCGCCGGTATCGACATCCGCAGTGGTTACAGCCGCGCTAATATTCCGCCAGATGCAGATTTGGTGATGATTGGGAATGCCAATCTGCCGCGCGGCAATGCGGCGGTTGAGTACGTTCTGGATGCCGGGCTTAACTATATCTCCGGCGCTGAATGGCTTGGCAAATATCTGTTGCCCAATCGCTGGGTCATCGCCGTCGCCGGCACCCACGGCAAAACCACCACCACCAGCATGGTGGCCTGGATTCTGGAGTACGCCAACCTGGCCCCGGGGTTTCTGGTAGGCGGCATACCTGCCAACTTTGGCGAGTCAGCGCGCCTGGGCGACTCGCCATTTTTTGTCATTGAGGCGGATGAATACGATACCTCGTATTTTGATCGGCGCTCGAAGTTCCTGCACTATCGACCCAGAACCGCCATCCTGAATAATCTCGAGTACGACCACGCGGACATTTTTCCCGATCTTGACGCCATCCAGAACCAGTTCCATCTGCTGGTGCGGACCATACCCAGCACAGGCCTGATTATTCATCCCATGCATGACCAGAACCTCGACAATGTCTTTGCCCGCGGTTGCTGGACACCACGCCTGCGCTTTGGCGCAGCTGCAGCAACCGATACAAATAGCGATGCTGCAGCCGCGCCCGAAATCCAGGGACAGTTACTGCGTGCTGATGCCAGCAGCTTCAGTGTCAGCGTCGGTGGCCAGGCCGTCGGCACTGTTGAATGGCCAATGACAGGTACCCACAACATGTTTAATGCCCTGGCGGCCATCGGCGCGGCCCGCCACGTGGGCGTGCCACCGGCGGTTGCCTGCGCGGCGCTGAACGAGTTCAAGGGTGTCAAGCGGCGGATGGAACTGATCTACAGCGCCGCTGGCCTGGACGTGTATGAAGACTTTGCCCACCATCCAACAGCAATTCACTCTACCCTGGAAGGACTGCGCCACAAGGTCGGCCGGGATAACATCCTGGTGGTCGTGGAACCCGGTTCGCACACTATGCGCAAGGGCACTCATGCAGACACCCTCAAGAATGCTGTCGCCGCGGCTGACCAGGTGATCTGGTACCGACCCGCCAGTCCCGGCTGGAACATGACAGAAAAACTCGCCGGGCCGAATGTCTTTATGGCAGACAGTATCGACGAGATTGTTCAGGGCATTCTGCGCATCACCAAAACGGCCGGTCCCTGGCACCTGGTGATCATGAGTAACGGCGGTTTTGGCGGACTCTACAAGAAGCTGCTGGATGCCCTGCCGGCGCCTGGCTGAATTGAGCGTAAAACACCTTGAGCCGCACAAAAAAACCCAGCCCCCTGCTTGAAGCCGACTTATATGCGCCCGTCAAAACCTACCTTGAGGCCCAGGGTTATGCGGTGCAGGCCGAAGTTGCCCATTGCGACATCGTCGCCCAAAAAGACGGTGAACTGCTGGTTGTGGAACTCAAGACCAGTATCAACCTGACCCTGCTGATCCAGGCGACAGCGCGCCAGGCCATCACCAACTCGGTGTATGTGGCGATACCCGCAAGCGCCAATCGGCGCAGCCGTCAGTGGCGTGGTACCACTGCCATTTTACGGCGCCTGCAGCTGGGCCTGCTGCTGGTAAACTTTGGCCCCCTGGGAGCTTCCGTCAAGAAAGACTTTGACCCGGTGCTGGCGCCAGCGCCCGCCAAGGCTAAAAACAAGAAACAACAAGCTGCCGTGGTGCGCGAACTGGATGGGCGCTCCGCCAGCTACAACATCGGCGGTATGCATCAACAAAAGCTGATCACCGCCTACCGTGAGAATGCCATTCATATCGCCTGCTGCCTGCAACATGCCGGACCCTTATCCACCAGACAACTGCGTGACTTTCATACGGGTGACAGAACCCTGCGCATTCTCAGCGACAACCATTACGGCTGGTTTGAGCGCATCAGCCGCGGTGTCTATGGCCTGACAGCCCTTGGTGCCAGCGAACTCAGCAACTATCCCGACATCTGCCAGCGCGCCCTGGCGCTTATCCGGCAACAGCCCTGAGCGGGTGAACAGCAAAAAAACGACCAGTTAAACCCATTCCGGCGGGTCAAATCTGTTGGCCAGAAGTGGGTTATTTTGGCTCTTCAGGAAAATTAGTGGGCAAAAATATCAACAAACCAAGTCACTGCAATATCTTCCCCGCCGCGTTCCTGAAGTACCATTCAT
>JANQYP010000054.1:59449-71109 GCA_030728785.1 Pseudomonadales bacterium | reverse complement strand
GCAACTATCGCTGCAGTTGAGGGTTAGTTGATGTTGAACCTGCGTGTTGTCATGCTCCTGCTGGCCTTGCTCTGGATTAACCTGCCGGCCTCTGCTTCTATTGACGCCTACCCCTTTCCCAATGATGCCATGCGCCATCGCTACGCGTCGTTGATTGCCGAGTTACGCTGTCCCCAGTGCCTAAACACCAATATCGCTGGCTCAGACTCTATGATCGCCCAGGACCTGCGTCGTGAGGTCCACAGGCTGGTGCTTGAGGGCCAGTCCGACGACCAGGTTCGAGAATTTATGGTAGCTCGGTATGGCGATTTTATTCTCTATAAACCCCAGCTTAAGGCCGGCACCCTGGTGTTGTGGTTCGGACCGTTGGTTTTCCTTCTTATCGCCCTGGGGGTGGTCTACCGACTGTTGCGTCGGCGTGGCATGAAAGTAACTGCCTTGACAGATCAGGATCAGGCGCGACTCAAGCAGTTGTTGACAAAATGATAAGCAGTTTTTGGATGTTTGCGGGCTTGCTGTGCCTGCTGGCCACAGGATTTATTGTCGTGCCGTTCTGGCTGGCGGGCCGTAAGGCCGCTGGCTCGTTGCAGCCGGCGGCTCGTGCCGCCCTGAATGTCGCCATCTTTGAGGAGCGCAGTACTGAGTTGCAAGCCAACCTTGATAACGGTGAGTTGACCCAGGCCGAGTATGACCAACTGCGCCTTGAGTTGGAGCGCAACCTGCTTGACGATGCTGCTGCCGGCACCCTTGACGGTAGCAGCGAGACATCTGCCACCGCTGACGCCGGCGCTGGCATGGCTGGCTCGCGGCTGCCGTTGGTGTTGGCTGTTGTTGTGCCGCTGTTGGCGATTGTCGCCTACAGCGATTTCGGCCTGGCCTGGGGAGCTATTGCTGATGTTGAACTGGCGGCGGAATTGCGCGCTGCGGGCACTACTCGCGGTGGTGCCAGCGGTGGTACCGCAGGTGTGCCCGCTGGTCCCAGTCCCCACGACCAAACAGGCGTTGATGCCAGCGTCGCCAAACTGGCTGAGCGTCTGCAATCCCAGCCGGAGAATGATGAAGGCTGGTTTCTGCTAAGCCAGTCGTACATGCGCATGGAGGCATTTGAGGAAGCCGCCGGTGCCTTTCAGCATCTGTCTGGCCGCTATCCGCAGGATGCCGGCCTGGCATCATGGTATGCAGAAGCCGTATTTCTGGCAGATGACCGGCAGATCACACCACGGGTAGCTGCTGCCATCGATCGAACTTTGGCGCTGAATCCAGCTGACATTTCCATGATGGAAATTAAGGCCATGGCGGCATTCCAGAGCAACGATATGACAGCTGCCCTTGACTGGTTCCGCCGAGCACTGGCCGCAGGGGCTGAGGGTGAGCGCGCCGACCTGATCCTGCAAGCTGTCAATCGTCTTGAAACTGATCTGGGCCTGGCTTTGACATCCGCCGGGCCGGCCATCAGCGCCATACCGCCAGCGCTGGCCGACATTAGCCGCGCGCCTGCTGCCAAGCCTGCTGCCAGCGCCAGCCAGCGCAGCCTGCAGGTGCTGGTACGGCTTGATCCTGCCGTTCAGGCCGACCCCGCAGCCAGGGTGTTTGTCTTTGCCCGAGCCATGCAGGGTCCCCCAATGCCACTGGCAGTGCAACAGATGACGGTTGCTGACCTGCCCAGGCAAGTGACCCTCGATGAGTCAATGGCCATGATGGCGGGTATGGGGCTGGCTAACTTTGACCAGGTCCAGGTAGGTGTGCGCATCTCCAGTTCTGGCATTGCCAATGTCAGCCCTGACGACTACCAGGCACTGTCCGGTGCCATCGACCTGACAGCCAAAGCCACGCTGATTGAATTGACTTTGGTGAACAAGGTCAAGGACCAGTAGGCCCCCTTTATCAATCAACTTTTGCCTGGAGTAAATTTATGGGCGTTGTTATTACTAAAGACTCAATTGATCTGGGTTTGGTGACACTTGATGCCGCACCCATGCTGAAATTCTACCGCGACACCCTCGGGCTGAAGGTCGAAGGCGAGATGGCTATGCCTGGTGGTAATCACATGACCCGCCTGGCCTGCGGCACCACCACTCTCAAGATCTTCGTTAATGGCAAGCCGCCTGCTGCTGCCGCGCCGGCTGGTGGTATCGGCGGCGCAACGGGTTTGCGCTATTTTACTATCAGCGTCAGCAATCTCCAGCAGGCTACTGACGAGTTAGCCGCAGCGGGTTACAACGTTGTGGTTAAGCCGCGGGAAATCCGCGCGGGTGTGACTATCTCCATGATCGAGGACCCGGACGGCAACTGGGTTGAACTGTTGCAACTAGGCTGATGCATGCTTGACACCAGCTCTCTCCTGCCTGACATTTATTAACTGACATTTAATCACCGCAAGCGCTGGGCCATCTTGCCTGGGCGCTGCTCAAGATTGGTAACCCTATGCACACATTGTTCAGCCCTTTGACTTTCCCGCGCGGCCCGGCGATGAAAAATCGTTTTATGCTGGCGCCTTTAACCAATTCCCAGAGCCATGCTGATGGCTGTCTGTCTGACGATGAATTTCACTGGCTGACGATGCGGGCGGCAGGCGGCTTTGGCCTGACCATGACCTGCGCTGCCCATGTGCAGGCCGAGGGCCAGGGCTTTCCCGGGCAGCTGGGTATTTTTGCCGACCAACACCTGCCAGGGCTGAGTCGTCTGGCTGCTGCCATCAAGGCCGAGGGCAGTGTTGCCATTGTCCAGTTGCATCATGCGGGCATGCGCTCACCAACGGAGCTGATTGGTACCACACCCCTGTGTCCGTCAGACAACGCTGAGTTTGGAGCGCGCGCCATGACCACAGCTGAAGTAGAAACAATGATTGAAGCCTTTATTGTTGCCGCCGAACGGGCTGAGCAGGCTGGCTTTGATGGGGTCGAGCTGCATGGTGCCCATGGCTATATTCTGTGCCAGTTTCTCTCTGCTGAGATTAATCTGCGTGACGATCGGTTTGGGGGCTCGCTGGAGAATCGCGTCCGACCTGTGTTTGAGATTATCCAGGGCATCCGCGCGCGCTGCAGTGCTAACTTCATGCTTGGCCTGCGGCTGTCGCCGGAGCGTTTCGGCATGGATCTGGCTGAGGTACTGGTGGTGTGTGAGCGATTGTTCGCCGAGGCGCAGATAGACTTCCTCGATATGTCTCTCTGGGACGTTTTTAAAGACCCCATGGATGAGGCCTTTAAAGGCCGCAGCCTGCTGTCTTATTTTACGGCTCTGCCGCGGGGCGACGTGCGGCTGGGTATTGCCGGCAAGATCAGCACGCCAGCGGACGCGGAGCGCGCGTTTGCGGCGGGGGTTGACTGGCTGATGTTGGGCCGGGCCGCAATTTTGCACCATGATTTTCCCAGGCGTATGCAGCAGGATGCCAATTTTGAGCCGGTTGCCATCCCTGTTACGGCCGACCATCTGCGCAATGAAGGGTTAGGGGAAGCGTTTGTCACCTATATGAGTGGCTGGAAGGGATTTGTTGAAGGTTAGGCAGCGAGTTGCGAGTGACGAGTAACTTGCAACTCAAAATCGTCCTGCCGGTTGTCAGCACGGCAGGCGCAATTTCACTTCTGCACCAACAGTGAGATAATGCCTCGCGGCCGGCCTCTGCCTGGCCGCCAACAGGATTCTTTAGACTGCACTGCAGGACTACTCCAGGACCACTCCAGGTCTACTCTAGGACAAAAATTATGCAGATTGGCACGGGTAGCGTTGTTAAGTTTTTTTATACCCTGAAGGACGAAGAGGGTCTTGTGCTTGAGACTAACCACAAGGCTGAACCCCAGGCCTGTCTCATTGGCCGGCGTAATATCTTGCCCGGGCTGGAAGCTGCCCTGCTGGGTCAGGCAGCAGGCGATACAGTGCATGTGACCCTGCCGCCGGCGCAGGCCTATGGCCCGCGCCGCGACAATGCGGCACATCGAGTCCCCATTAAACACCTGCTGCAGGCGCCAAAAAAATTGCTGCCGGGCATGGTGGTTGCCTTGAACACCAAAGACGGCACGCGCAGCGCCCGTATTATCAAAGTCGGTAAGTTCAACGTCGATGTTGATGCCAACCACCCCTATGCCGGCCAAACCCTGGTGTTTGAGTTGGAGGTTGTTGAGGTTCGTGAGGCCAGCCAGGAAGAGCAGGCTCATGGACATGCCCACGGTGCAGGCGGCCACCATCACTCATCATGACCGGCCTGCCGGCCTGTTAACCCCGGTTTTAACCAAGGAGAAAAGCATGACAATCAAGCGTATTAATGTTGGCCCAAGAATGTGCCAGGCAGTGGTTTACAATGGCGTGGTCAGCACTGCGGGCCAAGTTGCTCAGAATGCTGGTGGTGGCACTGCGGCGGAGCAGACTGCGGATATTCTCAGCGCCATTGATGCCCTGTTGGCTGAGGCCGGTACAGACAAGTCAAAATTACTGACGGCAACCATCTGGCTGGCGGACATGGCTGACTTTGCCGGCCTGAACAGTGTCTGGGACAAATGGGTAGTGCCAGGTGCAACGCCAACCCGCGCCTGTGTTGAGTCGAAACTTGCCGCGCCGCAGTTTACGGTAGAGATTGCTGTCACCGCCGCAGTGGCATAAGCACCATCAGAGGGTGTTAAGGATCCGTTTGCGATCAGGATAATGGTGACCACGTCACCATTATCCCACCCGCCCACCAAACATATGCTGCTTGCGCAATTAACGCGCGCCTCGGTTAGTTCTGCACCTTGTCAGGGCATTTTCAGCTGCGCATCAATCACCTTCTCAAGCACTGCCGGTCAGGTTTATGGTTGGCAGATGTTCGGCAGATGTGTGGTAGATGTGTGGTAGAGGCGCGCCTGCACGTTTGCTGCAGCTTGGCGCTGAAGCCTAGCTGTGTGGTAGTTTTCCGCTGAAAATTCAAGACATGGCCCCATTTTTGCTGGGTCCGTATAGCGATGTAAATATTAATAAATCTGTAGTTGCAGCCCCTTGGCGGCAGTAGCAGAATGCCACTTAACACTCCACCAACGGCCCTGCGTGAGGTAGCAGGCAGCAGCAAATAGGCAGGCTTGATAAGCAGATCGAATATGTTTCTTTTCCACATTTTCTCTTACTGAAAAGGTATGGTTGATATATGGCGAAAAAATCCCGAGTCCGATTCGAACCAAAGACTGACCCTAAATCCTCTGCCAGGAGTAAACGACAAAACCCCGACCGGCGCTCGCAACCCAACAGTTATGAACATCAAGCCAGAGGTCAGTCTAACGTCGGCGGCTTTGAGTTCCAGCAGGTCCAAGCCCCCAGCTACGAAACAGCCTATCAAGTCCAGCGCTGCAAACTGCCTCTCGAAGCCCGAACCCCTGCCCAGCAAGACTATATTAACGCCATCAAATCCCATAGCCTGACTTTTGGCATTGGCCCTGCGGGCACCGGCAAAAGCTATTGTGCGGCCGCAGTGGCGGCAGACGGTCTGCTTGCAGGTACAGTAGAGCGTATTATTCTGACCCGGCCGGCGGTGGAAGCCGGCGAACAACTTGGCTTTCTGCCGGGGGATGTGGATGAAAAATATGCGGTTTACATTGAGGCGGTCCGCGATACCCTTAACCAACGGTTAGGCTCTGGTGCGGTGGATTATCATTTGCGTCACGGCCGCATTGTGGCTGCTCCGCTGGCTTATATGCGCGGCAAGACCTTTGGCGAGGGTACCTTTGTGATTCTTGATGAAGCCCAGAATACCACCGTCGCGCAGATGAAAATGTTTCTGACCCGCATTGGTGAACACTGCCGGATTGTGGTCAATGGTGACATCAGGCAGAGTGATATCCGCGGCCAGAATGGTCTTGCCGATGCGGTCAACCGCGTCGCCGGCCTCAGCGATGTTTATGTTCACGAATTCAGTCGTGATGACATTGTCCGCAGTGGCCTGGTGCGGGACCTGATGGATCGCTACGAGCCGCAGAACTGTGTCGAGCTGGTGCGCAGTGTTCGGCCTGTGCCGGTGGTGGTGAGTTCCGGGCATCATTAGGCTCGATAAGCAATAAGTTATGAGCTGCGGGTTGCGGGTCGCGGGTTATGAGTTGCGGGTTGCGAGAAGCGGCGTTTTCGCCACTCGCCACTCGCCACTCACAACTCGCAACTCGCAACTATTCCCACAGCCTTCAGCCTACCGGTTTAAGTAGAAACCGACCCATGGCCGCCCGTCGTGCAGGGCTGATGGCCATGGCGCGGCGCGCCTTCAGGTCCAGGGCGATGGCCACGGCTTCGGCGGCAACGACGCAGTGGCCTGTGTCAACGCTGTAGACCTGGTGAGCAAAATGCTGGGTTTTGGCGCCCAGCTGGCGCACGCCGGACACCACTTCAAAACGCTCGCCCTCTGCCAGTTGACCATTGTAGTGCATGCTGTATTCAAGGACGGCGCCACCCTCTTCACCATCGCCGCGGGTGACAGTAGAATCCGCTTCGGCAAATTTGGCCCACAGATTTGGCATGGAGTCTGAGACCCGGCCCATATACAGGTGGGCGAGTAACTCGCCCGCGGCAGTGCATTCGTCGGGCTGAATCACGCCACGGCCAATGGTGGTAAAGCCGTGGGCGCGCGCCTCCTGCAGTGACAGGTTGGCATAAGCTGACGGCGCTGTATCCAGGCCTCTGCTGCCAGCGTGCTCAGGCAAGGCTACGGTGGTCAGATCTGTCTGTGCCAGGGGCGTGCGAAAGTGGTGGGTGAAGGCGGCCTGAACCTGGCCGGTCTGGGTATTGCGCAGTTCGGTGAGCACTGTAAAGTCAGCGGCTGTGACCTGTAGCAGGCCAAACAGGCCGGTCAGGGGCGCCGCAATACGCGCCTCAGCGACATAACGCATGTGCTGGCTGCTCAGTTGGCGAAGGGTGGCGGGCAACACCGTCGGCGTCACCAGCCCCAGGTCCAGCAGGCCTGCCACCAGGGTCTGGTGCATTTTCTGGGCATAGAACCTGACGTTCAGGTGATCGTTTTCATCACATTCCCAGCGATTGACGCTGCCGTAGAATACCGGACTCAGTGCCTGCATCTTAGTATTGTCGTTTATGGTGCTACTGTCGTTTATGGTACTGCTGTCGTTTATGGTGCTACTGTCGTTCATGCTGCTACTTTCCGGACGAATTTATGGGTGTCTGAGTCTGGCCAGCCCGGCATTGTACAGCAATGCCAGGCCGGCGGAATGGCGTCCGCCTCGGCCGTTTCTGCAGTTGCGCCGGCAGTTTGGCGGATTCAGCCATCAACTCAACGTAAATGCCGGATTAGCATAGTCATTGAGCTTAAAATGCACCACATTGATGGCAACCTTTTGGATGAATCGGTCGTCATAACCTCAAGCATTTAATTCATTCAACCCATGGATGGCATGTCGTGAACAAACTAAGCAAAAATATCAAGTATGCAGCGCCGTTGTTGGTAGTTGCGGCTGGCTTTGCCGGCTTTGCGCTGCTGCACTGGTCAAAGCCGGAACCCGAGCAACGGACCGAGGCGCCACGGCCGCTGAGTGTTTTTGTGGAGAAAGTCGAAAGCGCCAGTCTGGCGCTGCAGGTGCAGGCCGAAGGTGAAGTCCGGGCCGGCACGGTGGTGGATCTGGTCTCTCAGGTTGCCGGCCGGGTAGTGGCGGTATCTGCAGAGTTTACCGAAGGCGGTATGGTGCAACCGGGTGTTGCCCTGGTGGAGATTGAGCCCATAGACTTCCAGTTAGCGCTGGCCCAGGCTGAGGCCCGCCTGGCAGAGGCCGAGGTGGCTCTGCAGACTGCCGTGGCCACAGCTGATGTAGCCCGCAAACAACTCCGCAATGCCAGCCAGGCTTCAGATCTGGCGCTGAAAAAACCCCAGGTGGCTGAAGCCAGGGCGCGCCTGGAAGCTGCCAGTGCGGATTTGCAGCAGGCCCGGCTGAATCTGGCCAGAACCAGCATTGCCCTGCCATTTGCCGGGCGCCTGATGAGCACCCTGGTGGATGTTGGCCAGTATGTGACGCCAGGTATGCCTCTTGGTCGGGCGTTTGGCACTGATAAGGTGGAGGTGCGATTGCCCTTGTCAGACAACCAGCTGGCATCCCTGGGTATAGCCATTGGTTATATCGCTGAGGCCGATGCTGGCTTGGATGTCGTGTTTTCAGCCCAGGTGGCAGGTAGCCAGCAATCCTGGCGCGGTAAGCTGGTGCGTCTTGATGCCGCCATAGATCCGGCGACTCGCATGTTGTATGCCACCGCGGAAGTCCAGGCGCCGTATACAACCCACCTTTCAGACCAGGGTATGCCCATGGCCGTGGGCCTGTACGTGCACGCTGAGATTCAGGGTCGGCAGGTCAGTGATGCCTTTGTGATTCCGCGCGATGCGCTGCGTGCCGGCAACAAGGTGTATGTGGTGAATACAGCCGGTAAGCTGGATATTCGCCACGTCCAGTTGACCCACAGCACAGCCACAGAGGCCGTGGTGGCCAGCGGTCTGGCGGTGGGTGAGCGGGTGGTGGTGTCGTCCATTCGTAACGCCATAAACGGTATGGATCTTGAGGCGCTGGATTCTGCTGCCACGGGTACGGCGGTGGCGAAAGCCAGCCAGACGAAACAGGTAGGAGGCTAACCATGCGTAACACCATTGCCTGGTGGGCAGCCAATCCTGTTGCCGCCAACCTGTTGATGTTGGGCATTTTGCTGGCCGGTCTGTTGGGTTTTGTCGCCATGGAGCGTGAAGCCTTCCCCGTGTTTAAGCCTAACCAGGTGGTCATAGAAGTGATCTGGCCCGGTGCTGCCCCGCAGGAGGTCGAAGAACAGGTTGTGATCCGCCTTGAAGCAGCGCTGAACGGCCTCGACAGTGTCTATCGCCACTACGCCACCGCCACTGAGGGCATGGCCCGGATTGAAGTGCACACCCTGCCATCGCAGGATCTGGAATCTTTCCTCAATGATGTCAAAAATGCTGTGGATGCTGTCAACGGCCTGCCGCGGGATATCGAGCAGCCGCGTGTCACGCGGGTGGAGTACCGCGGCGAAATGATGCGGGTTGCCGTGCATGGCAATGTGGGTGAAAAGGCCTTGACCCGCCTGGCCCAGGATATGCGTGATGAAGTAGCCCAACTGCCTTATATATCCCTGGTGGAACTGTTTGGCAGCCGCCGCGAAGAAGTGACTATTGAGCTGTCGGAAGCCGCCATGCGGCAGTATGGACTGGGGTTTTCCGAGGTGGCAGCTGCCATTCGGTCCAGCTCCATTAACCTGTCTTCCGGCCAGATTCGCACCGAGACCGGTGATGTGCGCCTGCGGGCGCGCAACCTGGCAGATAATGAGGACGACTTCAGCCGGATTGTGATTCGCCAGTTGCCTGCCGGTGGTGCTGTCACCGTGGGTGACGTGGCGCGGGTGGTGGACGGCTATGAAGATGAGGAAATCCTCGCCACCATGAATGGTGAGCCGGCGGTGTTGTTGCAGATCCTTTCTACCGACAACATGCAGGTGGTGAAGTCCAGTGACGCGGTCAAGGCCTGGATGGCACAACGCCAGGCAACCTTGCCGGCGGGTGTGACCCTGTCGCTGTGGTTTGACACGGCAGATATCTACAGCAATCGCATGGGCACCATCACCTCTTCGGCTGTGATGGGCATGATCCTGGTATTCCTGGTATTGATTTTGTCCCTGCGACCGGTTGTTGCCCTGTGGGTGACGATGGGCATAGGTGTGTCGTTCCTGGGCGCGTTTGCACTGCTACCGTCCCTTGATGTGTCGCTGAACATCATGTCTACCTTTGCGTTCCTGTTAGTGCTGGGTATTGTTGTCGACGATGCCATAGTGGTGGGTGAAAGTATTCATCAGCACAGTCACACCCATGGCGGCCTTGAGGCCGCTGTTGAGGGGGCCTCGGTGGTGGCCAAGCCGGTGATTTTTGCTGTGCTGACGACCATGGTGGCGTTTGCACCGTTTTTTTTCTTGTCTACGGCAGAGGCGCAGGTGACGCGACAGTTCTCAATCGTCATCACCCTGGCGCTGGTGGTATCCATGCTTGAGGCGTTCCTGATATTGCCGGCGCACCTGGCGCATCTGCAGCACCGGCAAAAGCTCGGTCGGCTGGCGACCTGGCAGAAGCGCATCGAGGAAAGTATTGTCCACTTTGCCAATAGTTACTATCGTCGCTGGATTGACGCCTGCGTTCGGCATCGTTATATGACTGTGGGTGTGTTTGTCTCGGCGTTTGTCATCAGCCTTGGCCTGTATACCAGCGGCTGGGTCAAGTTTGGTTTTATGCCCGAGGTGGAGAACGAGATTATCTACCTTAATGTCACGCTGCCGACGGGCACGCCCTATGCCCGCGCCCTGGGTGTACTCGACCAGTTGCAGGAGGCCGAGCGGCAGTTGATCGAGGAGGTAGACCAGCGTGCCGCCAGCGGCGCTGGTACGGGGCAGTTGATCGAGGGTTGGTATACCCGCTCGCGCCGTGACAGTGTTATTGCCATCGTTAAATTGTCGCCCCCGGAAGTGCGCGACATGAGCGCCAAAGAAGCGGCTGAAAGACTGCGGGCGCTGGTGGGTGAAATTCCCGATGCTGATGAAATCCAGGTTAACTACACCATGAATGACTCGAGCCCGCAGGTGAACTTTGCCCTGCGCCATAGCGATCTTGACGTGTTGCGCGCCGCCGCTCGGGAAGTGCAGGAAAAGCTCTACAGTTATGCTGGCACTTTTTATGTCCGTGACAGCATGCGTGGTGAGTCCGATGAGCTGCACATGCAGCTGTTGCCCGGTGCCGAAAAGCTGGGGCTAACTCTGGCCCAGGTATCGCAGCAGGTGCGCCAGGCCTATTTTGGTGAAGAGGTGCAGCGCCTGCCGCGGGAATATGGTGACGTGCGAGTGATGGTGCGCTACCCGACGGCGTTGCGTCGCAGTCTCGACAGCCTGAATAATTTCCATGTGCGGACCAGCGATGGGCGGCAGATACCGCTGCTGTCAGTGGTTGATGTTGAAGTTTCCTCCGGTGTGCAGAATATCCAGCGCCGTGATGGCGAGCGGGTGGTCTGGGTTACGGCAGATGTTAACAGTGACCTGATGAGTGATATCAATACAGACATGAAGGACAATTTCCTGCCAACCCTGGAAGCCAGGTATCCGGGTATCAAGGTGGGCGTCAGCGGCAATGCCGAGAGCGAAGAGATCTTTATGAGTGAGCTGTTGTCGCTGTTCGCCATTGCCCTGTTTGTTATGTACGCATTGATTGCCGTGGCCTTTGGCTCCTACTGGTTACCCTTACTGGTGATGACGGCCATTCCCTTCGCTTTTATGGGGGCCGTTTATGGTCACTGGTTGTTTGGCGTGTCCATGGCGATGTTTTCCTATTTTGGTATTGGTGCGGCAGCCGGTGTGGTGGTCAACGACAACCTGGTGCTGGTGGATTATGTGGAGCGCCTGCGCCGCCAAGGCCTGGCTGCGGCGGATGCTGTGGTCACGGCAGGTGTGGCGCGGTTTCGCCCCATTCTGCTGACCTCCGTCACCACCTTTGTCGGCCTGATGCCCATCATGGCGGAGCGCTCCACCGATGCCCAGTTCCTCAAACCAGCGGTGCTGTCTCTGGCTTTTGGCGTGTTGTTTGCCTTGTTTGTGTCCTTGTTGATGGTACCCGCCCTGTATTGTATAGGTGCTGACCTGCAGGCTTTGAGATTGCGCCTGAACCGATGGGCTCGGGC
>JANQYP010000054.1:25127-59349 GCA_030728785.1 Pseudomonadales bacterium | reverse complement strand
CGTTATATTACCGGTTCGCGCAGCAAGGAGCAGTTGATGGCTATCGAAGACGAATTAATTCTGGAACAGATCCAAATTGGGCCCATGCAGAACTTCACCTATATTGTCGGTTCAAAGCGCACCAAGGAAGTTGTGGTGGTCGACCCGGCCTGGGATATCGACGCCATTATGGGCATCATCAATGAGCGCGGCTACAAGCTGAATGCGGCATTGCTCACCCACTATCATCCTGATCACTGCGGCGGGTCTTTTGGCAAGAATAAAGTGCAGGGGGTGGCCGAATTACTGGCCACCAACCCGGTAAAAATTTATGCCCACAAGCTTGAAGCCGACGGGGTAAAAAAAGTCACAGGTATTTCCGATTCGGACATGGTCAGAGTGGACTCCGGCGACCGCCTCAAGGTTGGTGATGTGGAGGTAGAGTTTCTGCATACCCCGGGGCACACACCGGGTTCCCAGTGTTTTCGAATCAAGCACACCCTGGTCTCAGGCGATACGCTGTTTATCAACGGTTGCGGGCGGGTTGATCTGCCTGGGTCAAATTCAGCAGATATGTACCACAGTATCCGCAAGTTGGCGGCGCTGCCTGACGACACATTATTGCTGCCAGGGCACAACTACAGTGATGTGCCGAATGCCAGCATGGCGGAGACTCGGCGGGTGAATACCTATATGCGCATCAATGACCTGGCATCGTGGCAGATGCTGATGGGTGACTGACGGTTTGAGCGAGGGGAGGGGATAACATTTGCGCCGGGTGGCAGCACCCTGATTGTTGCTGCAACCCTTGGCGGCTGGCTAAAAATGCGCGCTGCCTGGCGTCCGTGGAAAGGGTATGGCGTCGCGGATATTTTCCATGCCGGTGGCATAGTTTAATAAGCGTTCAAAGCCCAGGCCAAAACCCGCATGTGGCACTGTGCCGTAACGGCGCAGGTCGCGGTACCACCACAGTTCCTCTGCCAGACCCACCTGGGGCGCAAGGCGCGCATCCAGCACATCGAGGCGTTCTTCCCGCTGGCTGCCACCAATAATTTCGCCTATGCCTGGTGCCAGCACATCCATGGCGGCGACGGTCTTGTCATCGTCATTGAGGCGCATGTAAAAGGCTTTGATGTCTTTGGGATAGTTCATCAGCACCACCGGCCGGCCGACGTGTTTTTCCGTCAGGTAACGTTCGTGCTCAGACTGCAGGTCAAGACCCCAGCTGACGGGGAACTCAAATTTTGCCTTGCTGTTCTGCAGGATTTTGACCGCGTCGGTATAGTCCATGCGCTCGAAGTCGGCATCAATCACTGAGCGGATTCTGCTGATCACGTCCTTGTCGACGCGCTCGGCAAAAAATGCCATATCGTCTTCGCGCTGCTCCAGCAGTTGGCTGAAGACGTGTTTGAGCAGATCCTCAGCCAGGTCGGCATTGTCATGCAGGTCAGCGAAGGCAATCTCGGGTTCGACCATCCAGAACTCGGCGAGATGGCGGCTGGTATGAGAGTTTTCGGCGCGAAAGGTCGGCCCAAAGGTGTAGACCTTGCTCATGGCCAGGCAATAGGCTTCAACGTTCAACTGGCCGGATACCGTCAGGAATGCCTCACTGCCAAAAAAATCCTGGCTGAAATCCACCTGGCCATCCTGGCGAGGCAGGTTGGCCAGATCCAGTGTGCTGACCCGGAATAACTCGCCGGCACCTTCACAGTCACTGGCAGTAATAATGGGGGTGTTGATCCAGTGGAATTCCCGCGCATAAAAATAGTTGTGAATGGCATTCGCCAGAGTAGTCCTGACTCGAGTGATGGCGCCAAAGGTATTCGTCCGTGGCCGCAGATGGGCGACGGTGCGCAAGTATTCAAAGGTATGGCGCTTTTTGGCAATGGGGTAGGTTTCCGGGTCATCGACGCGACCCACCAGGGTGACGCCACTGGCCTGGATCTCCACGCTCTGGCCCTTACCCTCGGACACCACCAGGGTGCCGGTAACGATCACCGAACAGCCGGTGGTGATGCTCAGCACCTCCGTTGCATAGTTCTCAAGGTCGCTGGGAACCACCGCCTGAATGGCATCAAAACAACTGCCGTCGTGGACTGCAATAAACGAGATGCCGGCCTTGGAGTCGCGTTTGCTGCGGACCCAGCCCTTGACGGTGACAAGTTCGCCGACGGCAACTTGGCTCTTCAGGGCAGCAGCGACAGATACATGGGACATAAAAATTACCAGCAGAAGAAAGTCCCGCCATATTAACAAAAATCTGCGTCAAGGCAGGTCCTGCAGCCAAATATATACCCAAACCGACTGTCGCTGGCACCGGTGGCGGGCACCTTGGTGATGGTTAAGGCTGGGTAACCTCGATCTCAAGGGCAGCTGCCAGCCGCATGCGAGTGCTGGTCATGCCGCCATCAACCACATGGTGCTGGCCGGTGACAAAGGTGGATTCATCGCTGGCCAGGAACAGGGCCATATTGGCGATGTCCTCGGCCTCGCCAGAACGTTTGATGGGCTGGGCCTGGGCCATACGAACGCGCATGATTTCCACCACTGACTGGTTGTCACCGATAACAGCCTCAAGCATGGGCGCAAAAATTGGTGTGGCGATACCGCCAGGACAGATGGCATTGGCACGGATGTTAAAGGCGGCCAGTTCCAGTGCCACGGAACGGGTCAGGCCAATGACACCGGCCTTGATGCCGGAGTACACATGGGGCCCAAGGCCACCCTGCAGGCCGGCAACACTGGCGGTACTGATAATTGAGCCGCTGCCCTGGGGCTTCATGACGCGGGCAGCATGTTTCATGCCCAGCACCACCCCCGTAAACATCACGCCGACAGTGTTGGCGTAGGCCTCGGCTATTTCGGTGTCCTGGATTTCACCACTGACGCCGCCAAAGCCGGCGTTGTTGAACAGGATATCAAGGCGTCCGAAGTGGCTCACGGCCAGGTCGACCATGGCGCTGACATCTGCCTCTGAGGAAACATCGGTGCGCTGGTAAATCACCGCGTCGCCCAGTTCGGCGGCCAATGCCTGTCCCAGTTCATCCTGAATATCAGCAATAACCACCTGCGCGCCAGCCTCGACGAAGCGCCGCACCGTGCCGGCGCCGATGCCGCTGGCGCCACCGGTGATAATGGCTACTTTGTTTGTCAGTCTTGCCATGTCCTTCCCCTTTTCTTACCAGTACCCGTTGCAGCACGCGCGGCGCGTACTGCCATTAATAAGGTCCTGAGTATAGGCATAGCAAGGCAGGCAGTGAAAGGTCAAATGTACCTGGAGCCAAATGTGCCTTTTTCCGGCCCCTTACTCGCCGCTGTCGGGTAAGGGGGCCCTGTCAGTGAAAGGGGCGGGGTTGGCAACCTCGCCAATGGCCAGAGTCTCGCCGCCGAGGGCGGTAAACAGGGCCGGCAGGAAGCGGCCGAACTCCAGGGTCATATTGACAAAGGCGGCATCCATACGGGCTATGGGGTTGTCTTCGTCTTCTGCGTCATCGTCGCTGGACTCAAGATTCAGCTGGCGCATGATGATGTCCTTGTCTACGGTGACCCGCAGGTCGCCATAGAACCGAATGCCCAGCTTGGTGCACATTTTGCCGGCTTCAAGGTGATTGCGAATTTCCTGAGTGTCCAGATCCTGCTTGCGGCAGGTGACAGAGGCGCCGTCTTCCGGGTCGACCAGGTCGCACTGGTCGGTCAGGGAGAAATGTTCTGGCAGCTTGCGGTGCATCAGCCAGGCGCTGAAGACATCTGTTGGTTTAGCCTTGACCTGGGGTGGTACCACCGCCAGGGTCCCCACTGAGTCACGCAGGCAATTGATAAACAGCTCTGCCTCCGAGGCGTTGGCGGTGTCGATGACCAGCAGATTGTTGGCCGGATGAATATACCCCATGATTTGCTTGGAGCGGGCCAGGGCCCTGGGCAGGAGTTCGGCGAGGGCATCATCCTTGATGTTGAGGCGTTCTTTGGCGCGCAGCTTGCGCCCCTCCATGCTCTCGATCCGTTCGACCCGCTCGGCAATGGCCTCGTTCAGGGCGCTGGGAGGAATCACCTTATCCTCACGCCGAGCGCAGAGCAGGATACTGCCCGCCACCTCGTGTCCCAGGGGGGCGTCTTCAATATCCTTGATGGGTGGCACCCAGCCAAAGCTGGAGGCGCGCAGGCCGCTGCAGGGCACAAAGGCATTTTTTTCGAGCATCAGCAACAGCGCTTCAGCGCTGGGCTCAAAGGGTTTGGTCAGTCGATAAACTGATGCATTCTTGAACAGCATCTTTGGTGTCCTTGATTTAGGGTTGGGCTCTCAGGCCCGGCTGAGGAAAACGCAGGCAGCGATTATACATGGATTCAGGGGCTGGATTCGCGCCGCGTTTATGAGAAACTCTCGTTCCTATGAAACCCTGCTTTTTCGCCGTTGTTGTCTTTTATCTGTGCTGCTGTCCTGCCCTGGCTGTCGAGTCTGCACCCCTGACCCCTGCGCTGCCTGTTGACGCTGCCTTTGCCCGGCAGCTGGAGGGTGAACTGCTCTTGCCCATTGTCAGCCAGATTCCCGGTGCCGCAGTGGTTGCCGTGCTGAATGGCCGGGTCGTGCTGGAGAAAACCTATGGCGTCCGCCAGCAGGGCGAAGCTGCCATGGTTGACGCCCAAACCCTGTTCCGGCTGGCCTCCCTGTCAAAGACTTTTGCCTCGGCAGCGGCTGCGATTATGCTGGATGAGGTGCCCATGACCTGGCAGACCCCTGTCAGCCAGAGCCTCCGTGACCTGCGTTTCAAGCGGGCGGACTATGGTGCCCAGATCAACCTGCAGCACCTGTTGTCCCAGACCAGCGGCCTGATGCCCCATGCTTATACCAATCTGGTAGAAGACCGCATGAGTTATGCGCAGATCATCAAGCGCCTCGACCGGGTCAATTTTGTCTGCCCGCCGGGGGCCTGTTATGGTTACCAGAATGTGGTGTTCAGCCTGGTGGGTGATGTGGTCGAGGCGAATGTCGGCGTAGATTACCCAACCTATGTCAGCAGGCGCATCTTTGCCCCCCTGGCCATGGCGCGCGCGTCTTTTGGTGAACAGGCGTTTCTGGGTGATGGTAACCACGCCGCGCCCCACATTTTTGATGGCCAGCAGTGGCGGTCGACGCGCTCATCGGGCAAATACTATAAGGTGCCGCCCGCAGCCGGGGTCAATGCCAGCATCAATGATATGCGTGCCTGGCTGCTGGCCCAGCTGGGCCAGAGTCCCGAGGTTTTAACCCCGGCAATGCTGGATGCCATGCAATCCATGGTGATTGCCACCACCCGCAAACAGGCCCATTACGCCCGCCACCAGGGGTTGAGCAACACCGGCTACGGCCTCGGCTGGCGGGTCTTTGACTATGGCGGTGAGACCGGCAATGTCCATCATGGTGGTTATGTGCGTGGTATGCGCAGCGAAATGGTGTTTAATCGCAAGCTGCAGACTGGCATGGTGTTTCTCACCAACTCAGAACCCGGAGTGATAAATCATCTTGTGTTCGATTTTCTTGACCTGGCGCGCGCCTACCGATTTGCTGCTCACCCTGCGTCAGGAGCGCCGCAGGCTTTTATCCAGTTGGCAGCTGACCCAGGTGGGCGGGCCCATGTTGAACCCTGATGGTTGCTGGCGGCGGTTGGCTGTCTGATGTCGTCACGCTTCTTTGATTGCCTGAACTGCGGCATGCGCGTGCCGCGCGACATTGGCCTGTGTCCTAAATGTGATGACCGGGTAGGGCTCCAGACCGATGGCGCCATCATCACCGCTGATATTGCCCATCACCAGGAACGAGTGGTTGACGCCATGGTCAAATTGCACCAGTTGTTTGCCGCCGCCGAGGCCCAGAGGGCCGCTGGTTTGCGCATCATTGTTGGCTCAGGGCTGATTCGCGAGGCTGTGCTGGAGGAGCTGCACGCGCGGCTGTTTCGTGGTGAAATTGGCGGTTATACTGCCGAGGGACGGAATCACGGTGCGCTTTTGGTGAGCCTGCGCTGCAATTTCCAGGCGCTTCAACAGTGAAAATAGAATACTATAGGACGCTTTGTCGCTGGTGCCAGCTAGGGAACCTCTGATTAAGGTCTATTTCCGCCATTGCTGCGTTGGCTCACATTTTCGAAACCTCGCGGATTTAAAGCGTATCCGCGATTTTCTAAAATGTTCCCCGCCTTGCCCTGACGAAAATATCCACTTAATCAGAGGTTCCCTAGCCAAGGGCAGCGTCTCGGCGGTGAGTTCGGCGCCAGCAAATGCGGCGCAGTATCTGAATTAAGGCATTGTTATGCGTTTGCAGGCTATCAAGCTCGCGGGATTCAAATCCTTTGTGGATCCTACCACTGTCCCTTTTCGTTCCAACCTCTGTGCTGTGGTGGGTCCAAACGGCTGCGGCAAGTCGAATATCATCGATGCGGTGCGCTGGGTGATGGGCGAATCATCGGCAAAAACCCTCCGTGGCGAGTCCATGGCCGATGTTATCTTCAACGGTTCCACCACCCGCAAACCGGTTGGCCAGGCCAATATTGAACTGGTGTTCGACAATACCGAAGGCCGCCTGGCTGGCGAATATGCCGCCTATAATGAAATTTCCATCAAGCGCCAGGTGACCCGTGACGGCCAGTCAAACTATTACCTGAATGGCCAGAAATGCCGGCGTAAGGATATTACGGATATTTTTCTTGGCACGGGCATGGGCCCGCGCAGTTATTCCATCATTGAGCAGGGCATGATCAGCAACCTGATCGAAGCCCGGCCGGAAGAGCTGCGGGTCTATATCGAAGAGGCCGCCGGTATCTCCAAATACAAAGAACGGCGCCGCGAGACGGAGCGACGCATCACCCATACCCGCGATAACCTTGATCGCCTCAGCGACCTGCGAGAGGAGCTGGGCCGGCAGTTACACCATCTTGAGCGCCAGGCGCGGGCGGCGGAACGTTATACCGAGTTAAAAGCCGAGGAGCGCGAGGTCAAGTCCCAGCTGCAGGCGCTGAAATGGCGCACCATCAGTGCCGACGCCAAAGTGAAGGAAGACAATATCAGTCGCCTGCAGGTGACTCAGGATGCCAGTGTTGCTGACCTGCGGCGGATTGATGCGGAGGTTGAAGAGCGCCGCCAGATGTTGATTGCCCTGTCAGATGAAACCAACGAAGTGCAGAAACGTTTCTACGACATTGGTACCGAAATTGCCCGTATCGAAGACACTATCCAGTTCCAGAACGAGCGCAGCCAGCAGCTCAACAAGGATCTGGCGGATGTTACCGCCAGCTTGTACAAAATCCACGCCAATGTTGATGCTGACGAACGTAAGCTCAGCGACCTGCGCAAGGAACTGGCCTTAACCGAGCCGCAACAGGAGGAAGTCAAACAGACCGAGGAAGACTCGGTAGAGCGCCTGACTGCGGCAGAGCAGGCCATGCAAGCCTGGCAGCAAAGCTGGGAGAGTTTCAATCAGGGTGCCGCCCAGGCGCAGAACAAGGCCCAGGTGCAGCAGTCGAAGATGGGTTCCCTGGAGCAGTCTATCGAGCGTCTGCACAAACGCCTGCTGGTCCTCAAGGCCGATTATGGCCGTTTGCAGGAACAGCGGCTGGTAGAAGAAGAGATTGGCCCGCTGCAGGAAATGCTGGAGGTCCAGGAAGAACAGATAGGCCGAATTGAGGGTGAGTTACGAGGTCTGGTGGAAAAAATTGAAACCCAGCGCGAAGAAAACCAGAACCTCACCAGCCTGCTGGATGAAAAGCGCAGTCGCCAGCAGGGCCTCAAAGGTCGCTATGGGTCCCTTGAGGCCTTGCAGCAGGCTGCCCTTGGTCAGCAGGATGACGCGGAGGTGAGCTGGCTTGAGCGCCATGGCCTGAAGACCAATAGTCGATTGGGTGAGCGTATTGTCGTGGCGGACCAGTGGTCCGTCGCCGCTGAGACAGTGCTCGGCGATTATTTGCAGGCGGTGTGTGTTGATGGCGTCGACGCCGTGGCCCAGTTGCTCGAGGATTTTGCCAAGGGCTCCCTGAATTTTTTCGCTGCTGGCAGCCCGGCTGCTGCCGGCCAGCGCCTGACCGCAGACACGCTGTTGGGCAAAATTGACAGCAGCATGGAGCTTGCGGACATTCTGGCAGGTGTCTATGTGGCCGAGGACCTGGCGACGGCCCTGGCACTGCGCGGCCAATTGCAGGCCGGTGAATCCGTGATCACCGCTGATGGTATCTGGCTTGGCCAGCAATGGCTGCGGGTCAGTAAGGATCGTGATGCGACGGCCGGCGTGCTGAAACGCCAGGCTGAATTAAAAGTGCTGGATGAACAGCTGGAGATGCTCGGCGACGAAGTCCTGAGCCTCACGGACAGTCTCGAGCGTGGTGTTGCCAACCTGCAGATCGCCGAGCATGACCGTGATCAGGAGCAGCAACGCCTGGTCCAGCAGCAACGGTCCTTCAGTGAAACCCGGGCCCAATTGAGTGCCAAGAAGCTGCAGGCTGATCAGGTGCGGGCAGATCTGCAAAGGATCATGGGTGAGATTGAAGCGGATACGGAGCACGTGGAAGAAGACCAACAGCAGCTCAAGGATGCCCGCGATATTCTCCAGGCAGCCCTGGACCAGATGGAGCAGGATACCCTGGCCCGCAGCAGTCTGCAGGAAGCTCGGCATCATAACCAGCAGGCCCTGGAAAGTGCCCGTGCCCTGGCCCGCGCGCATCGCGATGCGGCGCACCAGCTGGCGTTGAAAATTCAGTCGCTGGGCTCGCAGGTGGCATCTACTGAGCAGGCCATGGCACGTTTGAGCGAGCAGCAACAGATATTCGCCGAGCGTAAAGAAACCCTGGAGAACAATCTCAGTGAAGGTGAAGCGCCACAGGTGCAGCTCAAGCGAGAACTGGAGATTCAGCTGGAACGGCGCCTGGGTGTGGAGAATGCCCTGCAGCAGGCGCGCCAGCGCGCCACTGCTGTGGAACACGGCATTCGTGAGCTGGAACAGCAGCGCAGCCGGGTTGAAGAAACCATTGAACAGGTCCGCAGCAACCTCGACCAGGTGCGAATGGCATGGCAGGGACTGGAAGTGCGACGTACCACTATTCGAGAACAGCTGTTGGCAGACAAGCAGGACTTGGATCTGGTGCTGGCCGATTTACCCGAACAGGCCAACGAAGCCGAGTGGGATGAAAACCTTAATCGCATTGGCGGTCGTATTCAGCGCCTGGGTGCTATCAACTTGGCGGCGATTGATGAATACAAGGTGCAATCGGAGCGCAAACAGTACCTGGATGCTCAGAACGATGATCTGGAAAAAGCCCTGACAACTCTGGAAACAGCCATCCGCAAAATTGATATTGAAACCCGCACCCGTTTTAAGGAGACCTTCGACAAGGTCAACTCAAGACTGCAGCAGCTGTTTCCCAAGGTTTTTGGCGGCGGCCATGCTTATCTGGAAATGACCGGCGATGACTTGCTGGATACTGGCGTCGGCCTGATGGCGCGACCACCAGGTAAGCGTAACTCAAGCATCCACTCGTTATCCGGTGGTGAGAAGGCGCTGACGGCCATTGCCCTGGTGTTCTCCATCTTCAGTCTCAATCCTGCGCCTTTTTGTATGCTTGATGAGGTGGACGCGCCACTGGATGATGCCAATGTCGTGCGTTATTCTAATCTCGTCAAAGAGATGTCGAAAACTGTGCAATTCATTTACATTACGCACAACAAAATTGCGATGGAAATGGCTGAGCAATTGATGGGGGTGACCATGCACGAGCCCGGAGTGTCGAGAATGGTTTCTGTAGATGTTGATGAGGCTGTCGCATTGGCGGCGGTCTGAACATCCAACCACATGAAACGCTGATGGAAGGCAAGCAATGGAATTTCTAATGGAATTCGGCCTGCGTGACTGGTTGCTGGTACTGGGTCCGGTATTTATTATCGGTGTACTTGTCCATGGCTACTGGCGTATGCGCGCGAATCGTAACTCCCTGAAAATGGCCCTCGACAAGTCCTTCCTGACTTCGCGCCACGACCGTGCCTACGACGCTGATTTTCCCGAACCCTATCGTGCCGAACTGCCTAACGGCGGCGCTCGGGTGGTGAGCAAGTTCCAGCAGAAAAGCCTTGATCTCGATGAGGATGTGCCGGTACTGATGGAACCGGTTGCTGCCGCGACCCCTGCTGCGGCCCCTGCCTTCGCGGCTCAGAAGGCGCCAGCTGTGCCTGCACGGGCAGCGGAGCCTGCCCCTGGCGCAGCGGAGCCTGCCCCAGTGCAGGGCAGTCAGGCGACGCAGCTTCGCGCCAGTGCTGATTGTCCGGAAAAATACCTGGTGTTGTATGTGTCTGCTCGGCGCCAGGACTTTGCTGGCGGAGCATTGCTGGCGTGTCTGCAGGCGCAGCGTATGACATTTGGCGAAATGAGTATTTTTCATCGTCAGGATGCTGACGGCGAGGTGCTCTTCAGCCTGGTGAATGCCGTCGAACCGGGAACCTTTGAGCCGGCCCGCATGGACGATTTAACAACCCCTGCCATCAGCCTGTTTATGCGTGCCCATGAACTCAGCCGGCCGGTGGCGGTCTATCACCAGATGCTGGCAGTGGCTGAGGCACTGGCTAGCAGCCTCGATGGCGAAGTTCGAGACCAGGCCCGCAAGCCCCTGACGCGGGCGTCTATGGAGCGCCAGCAGCAGGACCTGCAGGCTTTTGTGGATGCCCATTTCCATTGAAACTCATAGAAATACCCCCGCAGATCGCCGCGCAAGCTGCCCAGCTGCGAGACCAGATTAACCGCCATAACTACCTGTACCACAGTCTCGACAAGCCACAGATCTCTGATGCCGCCTTTGATGCGCTGTTTCGGCAGTTGCGAGCGCTTGAGGCTCAGTATCCGGCCCTGGTGACAGACGATTCGCCGACCCAGCGGGTTGGCGCAGCGCCGTTGGCAAGTTTCTCTCAGGTCCGCCACGAGCTGCCCATGTTGTCCCTGGAAAACGCCTTCAGCGCAGCCGACCTCGAAGATTTTGAGCGCCGTATCAAAGCCCGGCTTGAGACTGACAAGCAAATAGAGTTTGTCTGCGAGCCAAAAATAGACGGGGTTGCTGTCAGTCTGCTCTACGAAGACGGCAAGCTGGTGCGAGGCGCCAC
Organism: Pseudomonadales bacterium; assembly: GCA_030728785.1. Lineage (GTDB taxonomy): Bacteria > Pseudomonadota > Gammaproteobacteria > Pseudomonadales > Azotimanducaceae > UBA4582. Next base: position 48,270 of record JANQYP010000054.1, on the reverse strand, counting down.
CCGCGGCGATGGCACCAGCGGTGAGGACATCACTCAGAATGTTCGGACTATCGAGTCAATACCCCTGCGCCTGCATGGCGAAAACCTGCCCTCGCGTCTTGAGGTGCGGGGTGAAATCTATATCGCCAAACGGACCTTTGCGGCCATTAACCACGAAGCCCTGCAGCGCGGTGACAAGGCTTTTGCCAATCCTCGCAACGCCGCGGCGGGCAGTCTGCGCCAGCTGGATGCGCGCCTCACCGCGAAACGCAAACTCACCATGTTCTGTTACAGTGTTGGCCTGGTTGAGGGCGGTGACCTGCCCGCCACCCAGTGGGGCATATTACATCGCCTGCAGACCTGGGGCTTGCGTATCAATCCCTTTATTGAGGTTGTTTGCGGCAGCAGTGCCTGCCGAGAGTATTTTGACAAGATGGCCACCCAAAGACCCGAGCTCGATTATGAGATCGACGGCGTCGTGTTTAAAGTCAATGATATCAATCTGCAACGCCACCTCGGCATGCTGACTCGAACCCCCCGCTGGGCTATTGCTCACAAGTTTCCGGCCGAGGAAGGTTATACCCGCCTGTTGGAGGTGGAATTCCAGGTGGGCCGCACTGGTGCCATTACCCCCGTCGCTCGCCTTGAGCCGGTGAAGGTGGGTGGCGTTACCATCAGTAACGCCACCCTGCATAACATGGACGAAGTAGCGCGCCTGAACCTGATGACAGGTGATCGGGTGCTGGTGCAGCGTGCTGGAGACGTTATTCCCAAAGTTGTGGCGGTGGATGCCGCGGCGCGCCCCGCTGATGCCAGAGCCATTGTCCTGCCAGATCATTGTCCGGCCTGCGGCGCCGAGGTGGTGCTGGCAGCTGACGAGGTAATTGCCCGTTGCAGCGGTGGCCTCTATTGCAGTGCCCAGCGTAAGGAAAGTTTGCGCCACTTTGCGTCGCGGTTGGCTATGGATATCGAAGGCCTGGGGAGCAAGTTGGTGCAGCAACTGGTTGATGAGGGTTTGGTGAATAATCCGGCGGACCTGTATCGACTCACCGAAGCGCAGTTGGTGGCACTGGAGCGCATGGCACCTAAGTCGGCTAACAATCTGCTGATGGCGCTGGAGAAGAGCAAAGCGACGACCCTGGCAAGGTTTATCTATGCCCTGGGGATCCAGGAAGTTGGTGAGTCGACGGCGCGTAATCTGGCGCTATTCTTCCATGATTTTGCCGCTTTACGCGCCGCGGATGACGAACAACTGCTGGCCGTGCCCGATGTCGGGCCAGTAGTGGCGGGGCGTATCAGGACCTTCTTTCACCAGCCTGACAACCAGAAGGTGATTGATGAGTTACTCGCTTCGGGCATTCACTGGCCGCAGGTAGCATCCAGCGATGTTGACCCGGCCGCCTTAAAGGGTCAGAGTTGGGTGCTGACGGGAACCTTGTCAGTCTTGACCCGCAACGAGGCTAAAGCCAAGCTGCAGTCCCTGGGGGCTAAAGTCAGTGGCTCGGTATCGAAAAACACCACCTGTGTTGTCGCCGGCGACGCCGCGGGTTCAAAGCTGACAGATGCCCAACAGCTAGGCGTGCCGGTGCTGGATGAAAGCGCCTTGCTGGCCCTGTTGGCTGAACATGGAGTAGAGGTGGCATGAAAGCTGGACGGGGTTTGTTGCTGGTACTGAGTCTGGTACTGAGTCTGGTGGGTTGTACCTCCGCCCCACCGCAGCAGCCGGATAATATCTGTGAAATTTTTGACGAGAAGTCCGGCTGGTACAAAGACGCAAGGCAAGCCTCGCGACGCTGGGGCACCTCCATCCCGGTAATGATGGCTATCATTCACCAGGAATCGGCGTTCCGCGCTCGGGCCAAACCGCCACGGACAAAAATTCTCTGGATTATTCCTGGCCCGCGGCCCGCCAGTGCCTACGGGTATGCCCAGGCTATTGATGAAACCTGGGACATGTATAAACGCGCGACGGGCAGTTGGGGTGCTGAGCGTAACGACTTTGATGATGCCATTGATTTTATTGGCTGGTACAACAATGAGAGTCACCGCAAAAACAAGATAGCCAAAACTGACGCCTACAACCTCTACCTGGCCTATCACGAGGGTCATGGCGGGTTTGCCAAGGGTAGCTTCAGCAACAAACAATGGCTCAAGGATGTCTCCAACAAGGTGGCCCGACGCAGTAGCAATTATGGTGACCAACTCAAAGGCTGTGAGAAAAGATTGAACCGGGGCTTTTTCGGCTGGTTATTCAGTTGATGTCGGACTATGGCCTGTTATCGCTGTTACCACCGATACTGACGGTCATACTCGCAATCTGGACACGCAATATCCTTTTCTCTCTGGGCCTGGGTGTTTTTACCGGCTCTATGATTCTTAGCGGCTACAACCCCTTTCGGGCGACCCTGGATATGATCGAGACGCGCATTTTTGTCCAGATCAGTGTGCCCTCGAACATCCAGATTATTTTTACCATGATGGCGATCGGCGGTTTTATTCGCCTGCTTGAGATATCCGGCGGTGCTCGAGCATTTGCTCGAGGCATGACACGTTTTATTGGCAACGCTGCCAGGGCCCAGACATCAACCTGGATGGCAGGCCTGGCAATTTTTTTTACGGACTCAGGGAATGCGCTGATTATCGGCCCGCTGTTTCGGTCCATCTATGCCGAGCTGCAGATCTGTCGGGAGAAGCTCGCTTTTATTCTTGATTCGACCGCCTCGCCGGTCTGTATTCTGATGCCCTTTATTGGCTGGGGTGCCTATATTATGGGGCTGATCGACCAGGCTTACCTGGACGCAGGGATTATCGAACCTGCCCTGACAGTGCTGCTGAATGTCCTGCCTTACCAGTTTTATGCCATTTTCACCCTTCTGGCCGTGCCGTTTTTTATTCTCAGTGGCCGCGATTTTGGCCCCATGGCAAAAGCCCAGGCTGCCTGTCAGGCACAGTTACCAGAGGTTGCTGTGGCTGGCCCGACGCCGGACGCGGATCTGCCGCCCACGCCTCTGGCGTTGTTTGTGGTGCCGCTGAGTATCCTGCTGGGGTCGATTGGTGTGCTGCTGGGATATTTTGCCCTGCAGGATGATCTCACCAGTATCCATGTGCGCTCCACCATGACCATTGCCTATGTGGCGGCGGCTGTGGCCAGCGCCGTGCTGATGTTGCGCTACCAGCAGGTCAGTCTCGACAGTTCAATGAAGAGTTTTATCAAGGGTGCCGAGACCATGGTGTTTGTGGTCATCATCCTGATTCTGGCCTGGTCACTGAGTTCGGTCATTAAGGACCTGGGTACTGCCCAGACCCTGGCGCAGCTGGTAGGCCAGGGCGTCAATCCGGCACTGCTGCCGGCCATCGTGTTTGTTCTGGGTGCGGTAATTTCCATTGCCACCGGTTCATCCTGGGGCACCTTTGCGATCCTTATGACCCTGGCGGTACCTGTCGCTGTTGCCGTGGATGCGCCTTTATACCTGACCATCGGCGCAGTGCTCAGCGGCGGTCTGTTTGGCGATCACACCTCACCCATCTCGGATACCACGGTGTTGTCATCCATCGGTGCTGACTGCCCCCATATCGACCATGTCACTACCCAGTTTTATTATGCCCTGCTGACAGGCAGTGTTGCTCTGCTGACCTTTGTCGCGGCCGGCTTGCTGGGCACCGTGTGGGTTGCTATTGGCGGTCTGGCGTTATTGTTCAGCGCCATCTGGTTGCTGGGTCGGCGCCCTGGCTCAGTGGCGGTACCCGGCAGCTGATTGAGCTTCAGTGGTTCAAGCGGCGGGCGTGGAAAGCGTCCTGTAACTGGTAAGCCCAGTAGGCTATCTGGGCAATGACCGGGCCAAAGGGTTTGCCGACATAGTCCAGGCCAAAGTCGGCGAACAACAGATATTGCGGGTCGTCTGTGGCGATGGCGGCGGCAATTAATTCGCCGCCCATGGTGGTGGTGACCATGCCGTGGCCGCCAAAACTCTGGCAGAACCATTCCCCAGGCTTAAGCTGGCCCAGTTGTGGCATCTTGTGCGCCGAATAGCCCATATAACCGCCCCAGGCGACTTCACCCTGAATACCTTCAAGCTGCGGATAGACCGATAAAAGATCGTTGCGCATGATAGTCCTGAGCTTTTCCTGGGACGGGTGGAACATGGAAACGCGACCGCCCCAAAGCAATTGCTGGTCACCAACGACGCGATAGTAGTTGGACGAAAATCGATTGTCGGCTACCCCGTAGGGCGAGCGAATTGCGGTCTCAAGGCGTGCGCCCAAGGGTTCTGTGAGCAGCACATAAGTGGCGACGGGCAGGGTGGCGCGACTGAGTTTGCCGTGCAGGGAATCCAGGTAACCACTGCAGGCATAAACCACATGTCGTGCCCGCACTGTGCCCTGTGCAGTTTTTACCTGCCAGCGCTGGGTGGCGCCGCTGATGGCGTTGACCTGGGTTACCCGGCTGTCTTCAAACAGGCTGGCCCCCAGGTTGCGGGCCATGGCGGCGGTGTGCAGGGCATAGTTGAGGGACTGGAAACGCAGCGCTCGAGGTTTGAAATAACCGTCGAAATAACGTTGGGTTCGGTAGGACTCGCGGATTTTTTCTCTTGGCCAGAACACCAGGTCCTCACCAAAAATACGGTTCATCTCATCCACGTAGTGGCGCAGGCCGGCCGCGTTGTCGAACCAGGATGCGGTGATATTGCCCTCCACCGGATCTTTGATGTGCGCCTCATGGCCGCTGATGCGCTGCTCGATGAGTTTGTAGGCTTGCCGGGTCAGGCCATACAGCTGTTGCGCGTGAGGTTCGCCGAGTTTCTTCGCCAGCGTCAGGGCATTCTGGGAGAAACCACAGGAAACAAACCCGCCGTTGCGCCCCGATGCACCCCAGCCAAGGCGCTTGGCCTCAAGCAGAACGCAGGGAATACCCCGCTCGGCCAGACCCAGGGCGGTGGATATTCCCGCCAGGCCGCCGCCGATGATGCAGACGCTGGTGTCAAGATCACCCTGCAGGGCGTCATCGCTGGGCGTCTGGGCGGCAGTGGCCGGATGCATTGTGCGGCGGTAATAGGAGTCGATGTAACTCATAGGAGATCCTGGGAGATCCTGGAAGATGGCGGCGACTCTGACACAATCTGGCCAGCAGGACATCACCTTTTCGCTGAATTCATGCCAGATTTCGCCGGCCTGGCGGTTATAATTGCCGGCCGCCTCCGACTCCCGTAGTCCGGGGCATGGTTTTATTGTGGATAAGAAGTGCTATGACCGGTTTGTTGATTCCTGTGACAGCGTTGCTGGCGTCTGTTGCCATTCTGCTGGTAGGCCATGGCCTGCAGCTCACCCTGATCCCGCTGTATGCGGTGGAGCTGGGCTGGGCGCCCGACCTGATTGGGTACACCGGCTCGAGCTATTTTCTCGGGTTTGTTGTGGGCTGCCTGACGGTGCCGCCGTTGGTGTCAAGAGTCGGCCACATTCGCGTGTTTGCCGTGCTGATCGCCCTGGCGACTGCGGCCCTGTTGTTTATCGGTATGGTTGACCAGTTCTGGTTCTGGCTGTTGGCGCGAGGGCTCAGTGGCTGGGCTTTTGCCGGCATTTATATGGTGATTGAGAGCTGGCTGAATGAGAAAACCGCGGTCGAGTATCGTGGCCGGGTATTGTCTGTCTATATCATCATCACCCTGGCGGCTATCTGTGCTGGCCAACTGCTGATTGGTTTTGAGGTTGGTTATGCGCAGTTATTCTTGTTGTCGGCAGGGTTGCTGGTGCTTGGTATCGTCCCGGTCGGCCTCACCTCAGCCTCTGTACCGGCTGCTATTCCACCTGTCAGATTTCGCCTCAAGCGCGTCATTGCCGCTTCCCAGGTGGCCATGGTGGGGGCTTTTTTCGGCGGTCTGGTGACGGGCGGTTTCTGGGCGCTGGGTCCTGTTGTGGCGGCTGCCAACGGCCTCGAAAAAGAGCAGATAGGTATCTTTATGGCAGTCACTATTCTCGGTGGCACCTGCTTCCAGTTTCCCGTCGGGCGCCTCTCCGACCGGATTGACCGGCGTTATGTGATTGCCGGCCTGGCCCTGTCTGGCGTGCTCACTTGCGTGCTGGCAGCACTGCTGGTAAGCGAAAACTCCATCATGATTTATGTCGCCATGTTTTTCTTTGGTGGCCTGACATTTCCGCTGTATTCCCTGTGCCTGGCTCATGCCAATGACAACACCAGTTTGTCACTGATGGAGATAGCCAGTGGCGTGCTGATGATGAACAGCGCCGGCTCGGTGATTGGCCCCATCGTCGTCGCATTCCTGATTGGTTACACCGACAACGCCTTGTTTATCGTTTCAGCAGTGGTCCTGTCTTTGCTGACCATGTGGACCTTGTACCGGATTCAGTTTCACGATGTCCAGCGCGCCCACTTTGAACCTTTTGTGGGTATCCGCAATACCACCCATGAGATTGTCGAGCTGGCGGCTGAGGATGGTGCTGCGGAGAGTAAGTAAGGGCGCAAAATCACGCTTTTTGTTCCAGGGCGGCGATGCGTTCGGCGAGGGGCGGGTGACTCATGAACAGCCGGTTCAGCATATTGGTGCGCGTCCCGGAGATGCCCAGGGCTGCCATTTCGCCGGGCAGGTCATGGGGCTCACCCTTCTGCAGGCGCTTCAGTGCGGCAATCATGCTGCCTCGGCCTGCCAAGCTGGCACCGCCGGCATCAGCACGAAATTCCCGGTGGCGTGAGAACCACATGACAATCATGGTGGCAAATATGGACAGGAACATCTGCGCCAGAATGGACGTCAGGTGATAGCCAATACCCAGGCCACGCTCATTTTTCAGCAGCACGCGGTCGACAAAAAAGCCAATCACTCGGGCCAGGAAAATGACAAAGGTATTCACCACACCCTGAATCAGGCCCAGGGTCACCATGTCGCCATTGGCCACATGGCTGATCTCGTGACCCAGCACCGCCTCAGCCTCCTGCTCTGTCATCTGCTCCAGCAATCCGCTGCTGACGGCTACCAGGGCATTGTTTCGGTTGATGCCAGTAGCAAAGGCGTTGACCTCCGGCGTCTCAAATATACCTACCTCCGGCATGCCAATGCCGGCCAGTTGGGCTTGGCGCCTGATGGTATTGAGTAACCAGGTCTCCGTGTGGTTCCGCGGCTGGGTCAAGACCCGCACGCCCATGGCATGTTTGGCAGACCATTTGGACATGGCCAGCGAGATAAATGCGCCGCCAAAACCAATCACTGCCGACATGACCAGCAGGGCCCCAAGGTTCAGGTCAACGCCGTTATTGCTAAGAATGCCTTCAAGGCCAAGCACCTTGAAGACAAGGCTGATCAGCAGCAGGACGGCGACGTTGGTCGCCAGGAATAAGAAGATGCGAGTCATTTGGTTGAGTTCCCAGGCAAGTAACAAGCGCAGAAATTGGTTCTGGATAACAGATTTCAAGTGGTGTGGCAGAGGATATTTACAGCCGCCCCTGGCTGACCAAAGACGTATCGGAAATGTAATGTCAGGGCTGATAGCTCAGCCGGTAGATAACGTTGGCTTTGTCGTCGGCGATGAGGATGCTGCCATCGGCCAATTGCAACAGATCCGTGGGGCGACCCCAGGCCACGTTATCCTGCAGCCAGCCGTCTACCAGCACCTCGTAGGTCATCTGACCCGTGGCGTCGGCAAGGGCAACAGTAAGCCGGTGGCCAGTATGGCCCGCCTCCGGTGAGCGATTCCATGAGCCTCGTTCGGGGATAATAATCTGCTTGCGGTAGCGCTCGGGCAGCATCCCGCCGGTGTAGAACATCATGCCCAGTGGCGCCACGTGGGGGTCCAGTGCCAGGGCCGGCTCAACATAGTCTGTGGCGGTCTTGCCGGCACCAAATTCCGGATCGGGGATGCTGGCGCCGTGAAAAAACGGATAGCCAAAGTGTTGGCCCCTGGCCGTCACGCGATTCAGCTCACAAGGCGGCATGGCATCGCCGAGCAGGTCCCGGCCATTGTCGGTAAACCAGAGCTCGCGGGTGTCGGGGTGCCAGTCAAAACCGACACTGTTGCGCACACCCTGCACATAGGGCTCAAGCACCGCGGGCTTGGCATCAACATTTATGCGCAGGATGGCGGCAAACTCCGGCTCCTCAGACAGGCAGATATTGCAGGGTGCGCCGACGGGGATATAGAGGTAGCCATCGGGGCCAAACTCCAGGTATTTCCAGCCATGATGGCGTTCTTGCGGCAGCTCGGCAGTGACAATTTCGGCACTCGGCAAGGTTGCGCCAGGATGGGCCAGTTGGGCGGCAATATCCCGATAAACCAGGATCTCACTAACTGCCCCGACATACAGGTCACCATTACGCGTGGCGAGGCCGGACGGCAGGTTCAGGCCTTCGGCCACCAGCCGCACCTGGTCTGCTTTGAAGTCGCCATCCGTATCCTTGACCATGTGCACCTTGCCGGCGCGCAGGCTGCCGACATAGATTTCACCCTGCGCCCCCTGGGCCATTTGCCGGGCGTTTTCTACATGGGCATAAATGTCGATGTTAAAACCGGGTTGCAGCCGCAGTTTTTCCAGCGGCAGTTTTGCCGCTGGCGCCTCGGCGGCGGGGGTGGCTGCCAGGGTGGTTGCGGGCAGCCAGGCAAGCGCCGCCAGTAACATGGCAAGGGCGCAACTGCACCGATGGTATTTACTCGAGTGCCTGGATGTTATGATCGTTGGCTTCATAAATGCTCCGAATGACCGCGCCTGTGACTAAGGGGCGGATGATGCGCAGTTCAGGTACATCCCGTCAATGATAAGCACTGAATTAAAATCACAGATCCAGACTGCCTACTCGCGCCTGCTGCAGGAAAAGGGCTACAGGTCACGCCACTGCCAGCGGCAGATGATTGCTGACATTGCCAATACCCTCGGCAGCATTGAGGTGGATGATGACGGCGTGCGGGTGTCCGACAATCCGGTGTGTGTGATTGAAGCCGGCACCGGTACCGGCAAGACGGTGGCTTATGCTATCGCCGCCCTGCCTATTGCCAAGGCCTTGGGAAAACGGCTGGTGATTGCCACGGCGACGGTGGCGCTGCAGGAACAGATAGTCCTGCTCGACCTGCCGGATATCCGCCGCCACACGGGGCTGGACTTCAGCTTTGCTCTGGCCAAGGGCCGGCGGCGCTATCTGTGCCTGTCACGACTCGACCTGGCGCTGCAGGCTGTGGGCGCCAAAAATCACACGCTGGCCTTGTATGATGATGAAATACTGGCCGCAGACCCGTCCCACCAGGTGTTGTATGCAGAGATGCTGGCCCGCCTCGGCCGTGGCGACTGGGACGGTGAGCGGGACAGCTGGCCGGTGGAACTGGCCAATGATGCCTGGTTTCCCGTCAGCACAGACCACGTGCAGTGCACCGGGCGTAAATGTTCACACTATGAAAATTGTTTTTTTTACAAAGCCCGGGAAAAGATCCACAAGGTCGACTGTATTGTCAGCAACCATGACCTGGTGCTGGCCGACCTGATGATGGGTGGTGGTGCGGTGCTGCCGGTGCCGGAAGATACGATTTATATCTTTGACGAGGGCCATCACCTGCCCGAAAAAGCCATAAACCATTTTGCTAATTTCCAGTTGTTGCGTTCGACCCAGGCCTGGCTTGAGCAACAACCGGCAGCACTGCGCCAGTTGGCCAGCGAACTTGGCCAGGTGGGTGGTTTGCCTGGTAACCTGAGCCGTATTGAGGACAATATTGTCGATCTGGTAAGCCAGTTGCAGAGCGTAGCTGAGCTGTTAGAACCATTACGCGAGCTGGCTGAGGGTGACGACCGCGAGCAGCGGTATCGGTTTGCTGGTGGTTTAGCCGACCCGGCGCTGGTGGCCAGCAGTGAATCCGTTCACCAGGCCATGCAGCGCCTGCACAGCCAGACCAGCCAGATCCAGACGGCTGTTGATGATCGGCTGGCCGACGGCGATCCCCTCCATGAACAACTGGAATACTGGCTGCCCGTGCTGGCGGCCATCAATGCTCGGCTGGCCGGCGGCACCGGCCTGTGGCAGAACTACCAGTTTGCTGATGCGCCGGGGCAGCCACCCACTGCCCGCTGGATTACGTTTCGTGATGCGGAGGTGCAGCTCAGCGCCAGCCCGGTGTCGGTCCACGATACCCTCAGGGACCTGCTCTGGGCGCGCTGTTTTGGCGCTGTCCTGACCTCCGCGACACTGGCAGTGGGTGGTGACTTTGGGCGCTTTCAGGCCAGCGCCGGCATAGGCCCGGATAACCGCTTCAGGGCCCTGGCCAGTCCCTTTGAATATGCTCGGCAGGCAGTCCTGCGCGTGCCCATGATGAGCACAGATCCGCGCCAGGCCGAGGATCATAATGCCGAGGTGGCGGCCCTGTTGCCGGACCTGCTGGCAAATGTTGCGGGTGGTCTGGTGCTGTTTGCCTCCTGGCGGCAGATGTTTCGGATTCGTGATGCCCTGCCGCAAGCCTTTCGAGAGCTGCTGCTGGTACAGGGTGAGCTGTCAAAAAGTGAGATTGTTGCGACCCAGAAACGCCGCGTTGATGCCGGCGCGCCAAGCGTGATTTTTGGTCTCGCCAGTTTTGCTGAGGGCATCGACCTGCCCGGCGCCTATTGTGAACACGTGGTGATTGTCAAAATCCCCTTTGCAGTACCGGATGATCCTGTGGGCGCCACCCTCAGCGAGTGGATCGAAGGGCGGGGTGGTAACGCCTTCCAGGAAATAATGGTGCCCGATGCCGCCCTGCGTATGGTCCAGGCCTGCGGGCGCCTGTTGCGCACGGAAACAGACAGCGGCACCATCACCATCCTTGACCGGCGCCTGGTCACCCAGCGTTATGGCCAGCTGATCCTGAATGCCCTACCACCCTTTCGACGAGATATTTCTTAAAGTTGTGGCTTAGAGTTGTGTTTTGCGCCCTAAGCGCAAAGCACAGCGAAAATACCGAGAGGCTAGCCTCCGACCACTCAAATCTAAACCAATGGCCTTACCCCCCTAACCCTCCCACCAACCCCACCTCTCCCTGAACCCACCCTGAACAACTCCACCCCCTCCCATTCAGCCGCCATTCAGCCCGGTGCGCCTAAGCTGGCGCCAACATTGACAGCAGGGTCCAACAAATGAAAACAACAATCGTTACAACTCTCCTTACTTTGTCAGCCAGTCTGTTTGCCGGTTCAGTGCTGGCAGGCCATGAAAACGCCGGTCATGTCTCCCAAAATCATGTTTCCTACGACTATGCGACGGTTATTGATGCCCAACCCATTATGCGTACTATTCGGGTGTCCACCCCCCGCGAAGAGTGCTGGCAGGAGCAGGTGGTCTACGAGGCGGAGCGCGCTCATGGCAACCATGCCGTCGGCACGGTGGTGGGTGGTGTGCTGGGCGGCGCCCTGGGTAACGCTGTTGGCCACAAGAAATCCAACAAGCGGGTCGGCGCTGTGGTCGGTGCGGTCCTGGGTGCGACTTTGGGTAATGCCATCGCCAGCAACAACAGTCAGGCCAGCCCGGGACGCCGGTATGGTACGCAAGAGCGTTGTCAGGTCTACCAGGACGCCCACGAAGAAGAGCGGGTCATTGGCTACCAGGTTCGCTACCGATATCACGACCAGACCTATTCGACTCGCATGGACACTCGCCCCGGTGATACCATCAAAATTCGAATGGCTATATCGCCGGTCATCTGACCGGCCGCGGCGGAGACCCTTATGCGCAACCTGATGTTCCTGTTAGTCCTGCTGCTGGGCGCCCAGAGTAGCGCCGCCAAGCCCTTTGGCTTTGGTCAGGATCAGGGTCATGATCAGGGTCAGGGTCTGATGCTCGCGGAGAATCTGCTGCCGCAGCAGCGGCCGCAGGAAAGGCAGCTGCCGCCACTGGCCCAGCGACTTGATCCGCGCGCCGCAGCAGCCCAGGTGAAACGCCATTACCAGGCGCATAAAATTCTCGCCATCAGTCTGATTGATAGCCAGGGGCCGATGGTCTACCGCGTCAAGACCCTGTCCCCTGACGGGGTTGTCAAGTATGTTTATGTGGATGGCAGCAGTGGTGATGTCTTTGAATAGGTCACACCGCATAAGCAGCCTTCGAGGAGCGTGAACATGGGTAACCGTGTCTTGCTGGTTGAGGACCAGGACGAGCTCCGCGGCCAGTTGGTGGAGCTGCTGCAACGCCATGACTACACCGTTGAGGCCTGTGCTGACGGTATGGAGGGCCTCTATCTGGCGCAGAAATATCATTACGATGTGGCAGTGATTGACCTTGGCCTGCCGCGGGTGTCCGGCCTGGATATCATTCGCAGGATACGCGAGGAGGGCCGCGACTATCCGGTGCTGATCCTCACTGCCCGCGCCGATTGGAAAGACAAGGTGGAAGGCCTGGCCGCCGGTGCTGATGATTACCTGGTTAAACCCTTCCATGTCCAGGAACTGCTGGCGCGGCTTGAGGCCATGTTGCGGCGGGCCTCCGGGCAATTCAAACCGAGCCTGGCGTGGGGGCCCATTCACGTCGACCTGCGTGGCAAACGGGTGAATGTTGGGGGTGACCGGGTTGACCTGACCGCCTTTGAGTTCAATTTGCTGGAGTACCTGATGCAGCGGCCAGGTGAGGTGGTTTCCAAGGCTGAGCTCACCGAACATCTCTATGATCAGGATTTTGACCGCGACAGTAATGTCATTGAGGTCTTTGTCGGCCGCCTGCGCAGAAAGCTTGACCCGGGTAATGCCCTGAAGCCCATTGAGACCGTTCGTGGCCAGGGTTATCGGCTGAACGCGTTCAGCACCTGATGGCTTCTCGGCGCTTCTCCCTGCGCGGTCGGTTGCTGGTGACCGCAACCCTGGTGTTGTTGCTGTTCCTCGGCCTCATGGGCCTGGTGATCGACCAGGCCTTTGAGCGCAGCGCCGAGCAGGGCGTCGCGGAGCGTCTGCTGATTCATATCTATGGCCTGCTGGCGGTGACCGAGGTGGAGAATGCCAGTCCTGTCCTGCCTGAAACCATGCAGGAGCCAGGCTTTAATAATCCGGGTTCGGGCCTGTATGGCCTGGTGCTTGACAGCGCCGGCGTGGAACTCTGGCGCAGCCCTTCGGCACTCAACCTGCGCCTCGAGGGTAGTCTGCCCGTGGCACTCTGGCGTGACCTGCAGCCCGGCAGTGACAGGTTCGGGCGCCTGCCTCGAGCGACCGGACCGCAGTTGGCGACTGAAGCCCTGTTCTATAAGACCTACAAAGTTCTGTGGCAGAAAGCCGATACGGCCCAGCTGCCGCTGAATTTTGTCGTGCTGCAATCCATGACGACATTTAATGGTGAGATTCGCAGTTTCCGCAACAACCTGTGGGGCTGGTTGTTGGCGGTTGTGTTGGTGCTGGTGGTGCTGCAATGGCTGGTGATGAGTTGGGGGCTGGCGCCCCTGCGAGCCCTGGCGCTGGACCTGAAGGCCATCGAAGACGGTCGCCGAGAGCTGCTTGACGGAGTCTATCCGGCCGAGATTGAAGGTGTTACCCGCAACCTCAACCTGCTGCTGTCCAGTGAACGCCGCCAGCGCGAGCGCTATCGCACCACCATGAGTGACCTGGCCCATAGCCTGAAGACACCTCTGGCGATTCTCCATGGCGCTGCAAATGCCCTCGATTATGCTGCTGATGGCAAGGGTATCCGCGCCATGCAGCAGACCGTCGAGCAGCAGGTGGCGCGTATGGACGCCATTATTGCCTATCAGCTGGAGCGCGCGGTGGCCTCTTCTGCAAGCCCCATTAAGACCCCCATTGATGTCAAACCCCTGGCCGCCCAGCTGGTTGACGCCATGCACAAGGTGTATCGCGACAAAGGTGTGGTGGTAGATGCCAGCCGTGTCAGCGGCACATTTTTTGGCGATGAGCGCGACCTGATGGAGGTGTTAGGTAACCTGCTGGACAACGCCTGCAAATATGGCCGCCGGCAGGTACGGCTGGTGATTGGCCAGCCTGACGCCGCCAGCGGTTTGCTGATTACGGTGGATGATGACGGTCCGGGTATTGATGCTGCCCACCGGCGTCGGGTGCTGGACCGGGGCGCACGGCTTGACTCGCAACAAGCCGGCCAGGGCATTGGCCTGGCCGTGGTAGAGGAGATTCTCAGCCGTTATGGTGGTGAAATGCACATTCAGCAGTCGAACCTGGGTGGCGCCAGTGTGGTTTTGGCGTTCCCCTAGGATGCCACTGGCTCTTGGCCAGACGCCTCAGGCGAAACCAAGCTTGGCCTCAGCCTGGCTGAAGCGCCGATACAGTTCTGCAGCATCCTCAGGCAGGCCGCCCAGGCAATACCAGTCGATCTGGATTTCACGCAGCTGTTCATCGGGTGTGCGAGTTTCCTTGATGCCCTGAGACAACTCTCGGTTCAGCCGTGCCACCTGATACTGCATGCGCCGCTGTTGGGCGGCTGGCGGTGACTCGAGGCCGGCCAGTATTTCCAGGCGTACACAGAGCATTTCCGCTTGTTCAAGGTTGTTCGCCAGGGCCGGGCCCTGCGCCCGCTCGAGGCTTTCGGCCTGAGTGCGGCGCGCATCAATCCTTGTTTGCCAGTCAGCGGGCAGTTCTGTGTCGCTGTCCCATTGGGCCAGGATTGCCTGTGGGTCGCTGCCGGCTTGCTCAAGTTGCTGGCACAGGTGGGCGCGGCGGCGCAGTTCGGCAATGGCTGCCTTCACCTGGGTGACGCCGCGCGCCTTGATGGTCTGGTTGGCTTGTTTGCACAGGTTGTCAAAGTCCTTGCGCAGTTTGGTGTCAGCGTGATCCAGATCTACCTGGCGAAAGGCCGCCTGCAGTTGCTGGATCTGGGCCCGGTCTATGCTGTCGTCGCGGATGGCCTGTTGCATTTGCCCGCAGATCTGCTGGGCCTGCTGGCGCGCGGCATTGACGACCTGTTTGGTTTCCGTGACGGCGGCGTCACGACGCTCAAACACGGCGTCACACTGGGTTCTGAACTGTTTCCAGAGTTTCTGGTCGACACGGCGTTCGCAGATGCCAATCTGTTGCCATTCGCGCTGGGCGCGTTTAGTGGCTTCAACCAGTTCCGCCGCCGGTGCGGCGTTTGCCATCAGCGTTTCAAGGTGCTGGATCAGGGTGCGTTTGAGTTCATGGTTGCGCCCCTGCTCAGCGCTGATCCGCGCTCGCAGAGTGTCAATAATATCGACAAAACGTTGTTGCAGTTTCTTGTACTTGTGGCGTGGAATGTCGTTATAGTCGCGCCATTGGTTCTGGGCTTTGCTGATGATGTCATTCACCGCTTTCCAGTCGGCGCTGTCCCAGTTGTTGTCCTTTTCAAACAATTCCAGTGAGTCGCAGATGGACAGCTTGTTTTTTAAGTTCAACTCGCGGGTAGCGCGCTGTTGCTTGAAGAAGGCCGCACAGGGTTCATAGGCGGCGTCGCTGGCGCGCTTGAATCTTGACCAGAGTTTCTGGCCTTCGCGCGAATCAGATGAGCCGAGGGTTTTCCACTGCTCCTGCATCTCCTTGATGGCCTTGGCTTTTTCTTCGGGGGTTATGCCGGCATCATCCCGCAGGTGCTCCATGGTTTCGCAGAGTTCCAGGCGTTTTGGATTGGTGGCAAAACCCTGCCAGTCGCGCAGTTCCGCCAGTTTCGCCTCAGACTGTAATTGTTGTTCTGCCCGTGTATGGATGGCACCTGGGCTGACGCCAGCCTGTTTGAGGGTTTCCAATTTCTTGTTGATGGTGCTATGTAAGCGGGTTGCTGGCTTCAGGTGGCCGCCTTCAAGCTGGGTCGCAAGGTCGGCGAGTTGTTTGTCGAGAGCCGCCAGGTCGGCGGCATGACGCGCCTGCTGTTGTTGCTCGGCAGCATTACTGGCAGCCAGTTGGCTTAAGCGCTCAGCCAGGTCCGCTGGCTGGGCAAAACCTTCCGGCCAGTGAATGTTGGCGGCCGCGGCGGTGCGCGTCGCCATGGCGCTGTTTGAATCCAGACCGGTTAATACCTGGTAGTGACTGAAGGCGGTGGCCAGTGCCTGTAAGGTCGGCAGGGTCTGCTGGTAACGGCTTGCCAGTGGATCTTCAGCCTGCCCTGTGGCTGGCCATTGGGCTTCGGCGGTCTTGATGCTGGCTGCCACTTCCGCAAGGCGTACCGGGGTCGCCAGCAGGTCAGTGGCCAGACCCTCCAGCGTTTCGACGATCTGTTGCGCGGCCAGCTGCTGCTGTGCCTGTTGCGCCTGGCGATCTTCAATCAGGGCCTGGCTGCGGGCCATAGCTGCGTCGGCCTCCGTGTGCAGGGCGGGGCTGAAATCGGCAGGCAGGCCGGTGTTGATGAGCAGTTGCCACTGGCTTTGCAGATGTTTGAAGCGGCGCGTGTAGTCACCGATAAATTCGCTGTTGGCCAGGCTGATCAGCGCCGCTGCGGTGGTCTGGCAATGGTGCATACGCTGCTCTGCAGCCTGGCGACTATCCTGTTGTTGTTGCAACTTGTCTTTGACGATGTGCACCACATTTTTGTCCCGCGACTGGAAGTCTTTATGGACCTGTTCCAGGGCCTCGGCGTTGGTCAGTTGCCTGGCGCACTGCTGCCAGACTTTGGAGTGGTTGTCGGTGGCCAGCAGGCTCAGCAGGTCGGTTTCGGTGTCGATGCGGCTGACACTGGCAAGGCGCAGTTCGGTGTTTTCAGCCGCGCAGGCAATGGCCATCAGCAGGGCCCTGGGCAAGGCTTGGGCAGGCAACTCGCTGGCTGTTGAGTAGATGTCCGCCAGGCGGCTGACAGCAGCCTCGGCAATTGCCGCGGGGCCACTGCCGGTGCTGAAACTGAGTAGTTGCTGAACATCATCAAGGCGGGCAATGGCGGCAGCCCGGACATCCAGGTCTGGGTCGTCATTGGCCAGGCTGGCGATTGTCAGTTGTTCAAGCAGGGGATCAGCAAGAGCCTTCAGCCTGACCTTGGGATCTTCATGCTGCCATTTGGGCGATCGACCAATTTTCATAGGATGTCACTGCGCGGGCAAGCCCGGGAGATTGATAGCAATACCAGCGCCTTGGCGCTGGTCCTGGTTGCTGTGCGCCGGCCCATAAGGCTTGTGCGGCACTCGGCGTTACAATTGAACTTTCAACACACCTTACAACGTATTGTGTGAGCCATCACAGAGCGGCTGTTTGTTACTGTGTTTGCAGCCGCAGAAAAACACCTTGCGGGATTCTGTCGCGGCGTATTTTACGGGCTTGAAGGTGGTGTCCGCATGAGACCCATCACAAAATGGCTGCTTGGCGCTTTTGCCGCAGGCACACCAGAAATAGGATTTGCCGGCTTCGACATCAATGCCGTATGGGGTTTTCTGGGCTATTACGGGTGTGCTCATGGTGTTCCCTTGTCTTCTGTGAGGTTTTCTAAAGGGTTGTCTAAAGGGTTGTCTAAAGAGTTTTCTAAAGTGTGTTCTAAAGGGTTGTCTCTAGGGGTTGTTTAAGTAGTTGTCTAAAGTTCTGCCTGAAGTTGTGCCCGAAGTTTTGCCTGAAAAGTAATCTTGAAAGTGACTGGTCAGTGCGGTCTGCAGCGCCGCTTATCCCTCGCGTTACATTCCCTGGCCTGCATCCGGGATGCAGGCCCAGCCTGATTGCTGCTGCGGCATACTCGGCTGGCGCACTCGGCCTGATGTTCGAGGCAGAGCATAGGTGAGGCGCCAAAGCGGGTCAAGGGAAGCCCGCGGTTTCCTTGAAAACCGGCATAACAAACCCTATGATCACGGCTTTCCCGGTGGTGCCCAGTTGGCTGGCTGTCATTCGCCAGCCGGCCCTGCGCTGTCACACTCCACTACTTGATGAACGAAGGCGGAAACTATGGATTTTTCATTATCGGATGAGCAGGTGCTGCTTCAGGATAGCGTCCAGCGATTTATGCAGAACGATTACGAATTTGCCCTGCGGCAGAAAATCATCAAGAGTGATACGGGTTTCAGCGCCGCTATCTGGCGGCAATTTGCTGATCTGGGCTGGCTGGCGTTGCCGTTTGCGGAAGAGGTTGGTGGCATTGGTGGTGGCCCCATCGACACCATGATCCTGATGGAGGCTTTTGGTAAAGGTCTGGTGGTTGAGCCCTATTTGTCAACGGTTTTGCTGGCTGGCAAGTGCCTTGAGCTGGGCGGCAGCAGCGCCCATAAAGAAGGCCCGCTGGCGGATATTATTGCCGGTAACTGCTTGGCGGCACTGGCCTTTGTGGAGCCTCAGGCGCGCTTCAACCTCAACGATGTGACGACTACCGCCACGGCCGTCGGCAGCGGCTATCGCCTGAATGGCTTTAAAGGTGTGGTACTCGGTGGTCCTTCCGCCCAGCTGGTTGTTGTGCCGGCACGTACCAGTGGCGCCCAGCGTGATGCCGCGGGTATTACCCTGTTCCTGGTGGCTGCCAATGCCGCTGGTGTCAGTCGTCGCGACTATGCCACCGTTGATGGTGGTCGGGCTGCCGAGTTCACTTTCACCGATGTCAGCCTCGATGCCGCAGCGGTGTTGGGCACTGTTGATGAGGGCCTGACCCTGCTGCAGACCGTCATTGACTACGCCATTATGGCCGTCGGCGCTGAGGCTGTTGGTGCCATGGAGGTGGCCTATAAGGCGACGGTTGAATATTGTAAGACCCGCGAGCAGTTTGGGCAGCCGATCGGCAAATTCCAGGTGCTGCAGCATCGTATGGTGGATATGTTCATGGAGCATGAGCAGAGTAAGTCGTTGCTCTACATGGCGGCCATGCGCCTTGATGAAGGTTATGACCAGGCTGCTCGCAAGGCGGTTTCGGCACTGAAGGTGCAGGTGGGCAAAAGCGGGCGGTTTGTGGGTGAAAATGCCATTCAATTACATGGTGGCATGGGTATGACCGAAGAGATGAGCATCGGCCATTATTTCAAGCGCCTGACGACCATTGATACCCTGTTTGGCAATGCCGACTACCACCTGCGCAAATACGCTCAGGTGGCCTGAGGCCACGGGCTTTTAATGACCAAAGTAACACGGCGGAGCGCAACCGCAGGACCGGCAGCACCAGCAGCGGCAGGACAACCAGCACAGGAGTAAAGCGAATGGCAGAGGCACCCCCATGGTTCTGGGCAGCAATCGAGACTGTGCCCAAGTCTGCCAGGCTGACGGTTGAGGGTTGTGATATCAACTATCTGCACTGGAGCGAACCCGGCAAGCCGGGTCTGCTGTTTGTCCACGGCCATAACGCCCATGCACACTGGTGGGACTTTATCGCCCCGGCCTTTAAGGACAGCTACCAGGTGGGTGCCCTGGACCTGTCGGGTATGGGTGACAGTGATCATCGCGATAGCTACAACGCCGACACCTACGCCAAAGAGATTATTGCCGTCGCCGATGCCCTGCAGATGCCCACCGACACCATCCTCGTCGCCCACAGTTTTGGTGGCATCATGGCGTTGCGGACCATGGCTGTGGCAGCGGGTCGCTTCAAGGGATTGGTGCTGGTAGATTCAGGGGTTCGCCACCCTGATGAAATTCGTGACCCCGACCGTGACATTCCCCGGCTGGGACGCCCGAAGGTCTATCCCACGCGCGAGGTGGCCATGTCGCGGTTTCGCCTGCAGCCACCCCAGCAGTGTGCCAACCAGTATATCGTCGACCATATTGCCCGCCATTCCGTCGAGTTTGATGACGAAGGCTGGCTTTGGAAGTTTGATGAAGAATTGAGTGCGCGCATGGTCAAGGGTACAGACAGTGCTGCTGATCTACAGGCGGTCAACGCCCGGCTGGCGCTGATCTACGGCGCCCAGAGCGAGTCTTTTAGTGCTCAAAGTGCTGAGTATATGCAACACCTGAATCCCGCACTGGAAGTGACCCGCCTGGAAGATGCCCAGCATCACCTGTTTCTGGACCAGCCACTGGCCTTTATTGAGTCCCTGCAGGCGGTGCTGAAGCGCTGGTAACAGGCTCAAGTGCTGGTAGCATAGGGGCGCAGTGTTGCAAGCGCTTCGATTGCCTGGTCACAGCTAAAAAAAAGAGCCTCATCAGAGGCTCTTTTTGGGTCTTGCTTTGGTTTTGCTTTGGTCTTGTATTCAGGTCAGGCCCTTAGGGGGCCTGTGCCTGCATGCCATGTCAGGTATTGGCGCAGGCTTCCCCAACTAGCAAGCCTCGAACAGACCCGCAGCACCCATACCACCACCAATACACATGCTGACAATGCCCCATTTCTGCTCGCGACGCTTGAGTTCGCGAAGAATATGGCCAGTCAGACGTGAGCCGGTCATGCCGAAGGGGTGGCCAATGGAGATGGAACCGCCGTTGACATTGTACTTCTCCGGATCTATGCCCAAAAAGTCCCGTGAGTACAGGCACTGTGAAGCAAAGGCTTCGTTCAGTTCAACCAGGTCAATGTCCTGAATGGTCAGACCTGCTGTTTTCAGCAGCTTGGGAATGGCGAATACCGGGCCAATACCCATCTCATCAGGCTCGCAGCCGGCAACAGTCCAGCCGCGGAAATAAGCCAAGGGCTCAAGACCCAGTTGGGCTGCGCGCTCGGCACTCATGACCAGGGTCATGGAGGCGCCGTCAGACAGCTGTGAAGCGTTACCGGCAGTCACAGAACCGTTCTCGTCAAACACGGGCTTGAGTTTTGCCAGACCTTCGAGGGTGGTGTCGGCACGGTTGCATTCGTCACGGTCACAGACACCATCAACAATGGCGGTTTCTTTGGTTTCCTTGTTGATGACTTGTGCCCATTTGGTTTTCATTGGCACAATTTCATCCGTAAACAGGCCGGCTTTCTGGGCGGCTGCAGTGCGCATCTGAGACTGGTAGGAAAACTCATCCTGAGCCTCGCGAGTGATGTTGTAGCGATTAGCCACAACTTCAGCCGTGTTACCCATGGGCATAAAAATGTGCGGTGAAATTGTTTTGATAGTGGGATGTGGGTCAGACTTTCCCGGTGTCTGGCGCTGGCCGGAAGAAATTGACTCAACACCACCGGCGATCATGACTTCTGAGTAGCCACTGGCGATCTGGGTCGCAGCCATGGCGATGGAGTTCAGGCCTGAGGAGCAGGCGCGGCTGATGGTGGTGCCGGAGGTGGTGACTGGCAGCCGGGACAAAATGACGGCGAGACGGGCAATATTGCCGCCCTGTTCACCGGTCTGGCTTGCAGCACCAACAATCACGTCCTCGACTTCAGCTGGGTCAAGTTTGCTGTTACGGGCCAGGAGTGAATCGATGCAATGTGCCAGCATGTCATCAGGTCGGGTCAAATTAAAGGTACCACGGAAGGATTTGGCCAACCCGGTTCTTACACTGTCTACTATCACTACGTCGCGCATATGTGCCCTCCAGAATTCTTTGATCATTATGGCTTGTTTTCAGGAGGGGCTATTCTGCACCTATATGATCGGCAGTTACAAGTCCTGACGGCTGGCGGCCGGATTTTGATGCTTGAGTATAAGCGGTACTGATTACCTGGGGCCCTGTCTTCAGGGCTGCTTGCCGCCCTTGCCGGCGCAGGCAGATTGAAAGTTTTGCCCGTTTAGCCCACAGTATGGCTCCTTGATACCTGCCGCAGCCAGTGTGGCGGGCAGGGCCGCCGCCGGCAGCAATGGCTTTGTGGCTTTTGTTCGGCGGCAAAACACCTTATGCCTGGAGTGGAATGTATGGCAGCGTTTATTCTGGCGATCGATCAGGGTACCACCAGCTCTCGGGCCATTGTGTTCGATGCTGCCTCGCGTATTCTGGCGGTGGCCCAGCAGGAGTTCAGCCAATACTTTCCGCAGGACGGCTGGGTTGAGCATGATCCCGAAGAAATCTGGTCGAGCACCCTGCAGGTGGCACAAGAAGCTGTCAGGACAGCGGGCATTAGCGCCGACCAGGTGACTGCCATTGGCATCACCAATCAGCGGGAGACCACCATTATCTGGGATCGGGCCACGGGTGCGCCGGTATATAACGCCATTGTCTGGCAGGATCGGCGCACGGCCGACTACTGCGACTCGCTCCGGGCTGCCGGTCTGGAGCCGAGTGTGACCAAAAAGACGGGCTTGCTGCTGGACCCCTATTTCTCCGGCACCAAGGTCAAATGGATTCTCGATAATGTAGCAGGCGTCAGGGCCAGGGCCGAACGCGGTGAGCTGGCGTTCGGCACTGTCGACAGCTTTCTGCTGTGGCGCCTGACCGGTGGCCAGTCCCACAAAACCGATGCCACCAATGCCTCGCGGACCCTGTTGTTCAATATTCATGAGCAGGTCTGGGACAAGGAATTGCTGGCGCTGTTGGACATTCCTGCAGCCTTGCTGCCAGAAGTGCAAGACTGTGCCGCAGACTTTGGTGTGACCCTGCCGGCACTGCTGGGCGCCGCTATTCCTGTTGCCGGTATGGCCGGAGATCAACAGGCGGCTTTGATAGGGCAGTGTTGTTTTGAGCCAGGCATGACTAAAAGCACCTATGGCACGGGCTGTTTTGTCATTATGAATACAGGTAAGCAGGCAGTGACTTCCAGCAGCAAATTACTCACTACCGTGGGTTACCGGTTGCAGGGTGAGGTGACCTATGGTCTTGAAGGCAGTATTTTTGTCGCCGGTGCTGCCGTGCAGTGGCTGCGCGACGGCATTGGCCTGATCAAACACGCAGCGGAGACCGAGGCCATTGCCACTGCCCACCCCGATGCTCGGGGTGTATACCTGGTACCGGCCTTCACCGGACTTGGGGCGCCTTACTGGGATGCCAACGCCCGCGGCGCCATTCTGGGTCTGACCCGTGATACGGGGATCGAAGATATTGTCACGGCGACCCTGCAGTCCGTGTGTTACCAGACTCGAGACCTGATGGATGCCATGGCCGGTGACGGTGTCAGGCCCACGACACTGCGAGTTGATGGCGGCATGGTCGCAAACGCCTGGGTCGCCCAGTGCCTGGCCGACCTGGTGCGGATTCCGGTGCACCGGCCACTGGTAACAGAAACCACGGCCCTGGGTGCAGCTTATTTGGCGGGACTGCAGATGGGCATATACGCTTCGCCCGCCGCCCTGGCCAGCCAGTGGCAGCAGGAGCGGGCCTTCCTGCCGGTGATGACGCAAGGGCGCAGCGAGGCACTTTACCAAGGCTGGCTGCAGGCAGTGGCGCGGGTTCGCAGTCCCGCGGGTCCAGCCTGAAGGCGTCGAAAACCAACCGAGCCCAGCTTCGAAGGTGCCATCGAGGCTGAGTATCTGCCGGCCAACCCAGACAACTATTGGCTGTTAACAACTACTGGCTGTT
>JANQYP010000054.1:15198-25027 GCA_030728785.1 Pseudomonadales bacterium | reverse complement strand
TTAACAACTACTGGCTGTTGAAGTGACGACTGATCGTGGCAGATTTTGCCAGGCGTTTCTCAGGTACTCTCGATTAACGAGCAGACTATGTCGACTATCTGGTCGGCCTCCGCATCAGTAATGGTTAAGGGTGGCAGCAAGCGGATGACACTCTCATGGGTAACATTGATCAACAGGCGTTTCTCCAGTGCCTTGGCGGTCAGTTCCGCGCAGGGAGCATCCAGTTCGATACCCATCATCAGGCCCTGGCCGCGGATATCTTTGACACAGTTAAGGCCTGACAACCGCGCTCGAAACTGACCCAGCATTCGCTCACCCAGTTCAGCCGCCCGTTCGGCCAGGTGCAACGTTTCAATCTGTTCAATTACGCTTAAGGCAACACTGCAGGCAAACGGGTTACCGCCGAAGGTGGAACCGTGATTGCCGGGTTTAAACACCTTTGCAGCCTTACCCCGTGCCAGGCAGACACCAATGGGAATGCCGTTGCCCAGGCCTTTGGCCGTGGTTACCAGGTCAGGCATGATATCAGTATGCTGGTAGGCAAAGTATTTGCCGGTACGGGCATTGCCGGTCTGGACCTCGTCCAGCACCAGGAGCCAGTCTTTGGCATCACAAATCTGGCGTAACTCATGCAGGTAGTTCTGATCTGGCACATGAATGCCGCCTTCGCCCTGTATGGGCTCAACCATCACGGCAACAATATTGTGATTGTTCTTGGCAATCTTCCTGATAGCCTCAATATCGCCGAAGGGGGCCCTGACAAAACCATTCAGCAACGGCTCAAAACCGGCCTGCACCTTGCGACTACCTGAGGCCGTCAGAGTTGCCATAGTGCGGCCGTGGAAGGCTGCGTCGGTAACAATAATAGTGGGTGCATCCAGGCCTTTCTGGCGGCCATAGAGACGACTGATCTTGATGGCGCATTCGTTGGCCTCGGCCCCTGAGTTGGCCACAAAGACATTGTCCATACCGGAAATAGCGACCAGTTTGTCCGCGAGTTTCTCCTGGCTGGAAATCCGGTATAGGTTAGACGTATGTAGCAATGTGCTGGCCTGGGCCGCAATGGTGGCGGCAACGGCCGGGTTGGCATGACCCAGGCCACAGACCGCAATGCCGGCCAGCGCGTCCAGGTAGCGGTTGCCATCTTCGTCAATCAGCCAGGCACCTTCGCCTTTCTCGAAAACAACATCCATGCGGCCATAGGTATTCATCACTGCAGTGGTCGGTGTTGATTTGCTCATTAAGCTTGATCTCCTGCCCCGTGGTGCCGTAGCGGCGAAACGGCCGATGATACCTCAGCGCCGATCGGCGTTCTACGGCGATTTCTGTTGTCCGGCCCATTCGCCGATGGAGTTTTACAAGTTGGCTGCAGGACACCATAAACAATGTCGTCACGAACAATGTCGTTACGAGCAATGTCGCCATGGGCAATCATCAAAACCAGCCTGGCCGAGATTATTAGAAAACCCTGAGGGTTGAATTGCCGGCAAAAGTCCACACTTCTGTGAGGTCGTGCAGGGGTTTGTGTGTCAGAACCTCGGGGTAGTGGTTGTGCTGTGAAGGCCGAAGCTGCCGGGTTGCAGTGCAACGACTAAAATTTATGCGGTCATGCTGAGTTTTGACCTGAAAAGCGCTAGACTGGCCAGCGTGTCATAGCGTGGAAGCAAGCCGCGTGAGGCTCAAGCCGTGAGAATGCTCGCCACTGTTCAGCAGTCATTACTGGAGCAGTTATTACTGGAGCAGGTATTACTGAAGCAGTTATTACGAAAGCAATTATCACCAAGCGAGTCACCATCAAAGAACCGATCAAAGAGAGCCAACTTATTATGGACATAGTAGATACCATCAAAGGCCAGATTGCTGACAACCCCGTACTCATCTACATGAAAGGGTCGCCGGATGCGCCGCAGTGCGGCTTTTCCGCCAAGGCAACCCAGATACTGATGGCCTGCGGCGAGCGCTTTGCCTACATCGATATCCTGGCGAACCCCGATATCAGGGCAACCCTGCCGTCAGTATCTGATTGGCCAACTTTTCCGCAGTTGTTTGTTGGCGGTGAGCTGGTAGGTGGTTGTGACATCATCACCGAAATGCACCAGGCTGGTGAGCTGCAGCCCATGATCAAGGCGGTTGCAGTCAACGACGATTAAGGCCTGAAGGCTGCCTGCCAGCTCTGGTACTTGGCAACGGAAAAACCGCCCCAGTGGTGGTTTTTTTTGCGCTTTTTTTTGCATTTGGTCGGTATTGGAGTTTGTTTCTGAAGTTTATCCACGGCCGTCATTGCCCCTCGCGTATCTAAATGATAATGATTTGCATTTAGATGTGAGCCTGGCTATGATCGCCACTCTTCTTGTTCAGGAACATTGAGTATGTGGTTGCAACGGTTAAAGCGCAGATTGGGTGCCAGTGGGGTGATCTTGTTGGGTATGCTGGTGGTGGAAGCGCAGGCCGCAGACCCCACGCTGGGCGAAGTGTTGCGCCTGGTGCAGCAGCAACAGGCGCAGATTGACGAACTGCGGTCGCAACTGTTGAGCCAAGAGCAACGTCTGCAGGAAGCCGCCGTGCGTTTGCAGGAAACCTCGCAGTTAGCGCAGCAAAGCCAGGCCAACCAGCAGCAGATCGGCGAAACCAGGGCCATGCTGGAGGCCACTGTCGAAAGTTTTGCGGCGGCCGATATTGGTGCCCAGCCGGCCGTGCGGATTGGCGGTTACGGGGAGCTGCATTACAACAATAATGATGCCGGCGCGGAAATGGACATGCATCGTTTTGTGCTGTTTTTTGGTCACCAGTTCAGTGATGAGCTGAGCTTTGTTTCGGAGCTGGAACTGGAGCACAGCATCGCTGGCGACGGCCAGGTGGGCGAAATAGAGCTGGAGCAGGCCTATGTCCAATGGGACTACCGGCCAAGTCAGCGGCTGCGCATGGGTATGTTCCTGCTGCCTGTTGGCAGTCTTAATGAGACTCACGAACCCAATACTTTTTATGGCGTTGAGCGCAATAACATTGAGCGCACTATTATTCCAACCACCTGGTGGGAAGCGGGCCTGGCTTTCAGCGGGGAGTTGGCGCCGGGCTGGGGGTATGACCTGGCAGTACACTCTGGCTTGAACCTCAACACGGGCAGCGCTGCTAGCCCCACCAGCGCCAGCCGTCGCACCAGTCTGCGATCAGGTCGGCAAAAGGTCGGGCTGGCCAATGCAGACAGCCTGGCTTACACGGGCCGGCTGAGCTATTCCGGTATGGCTGGCCTGCAGGTGAGTGCCGCCATGCAACACCAGACGGACATTACCCAGGGTGATGACGAACAGTATGGTATTGGGCCCATCAGCGCCAATCTGCTCGCCGCTGACCTTAACTATCAACGCGGCCAGCTGGGTTTTCGCGCCTTGTATGCCACCTGGTTGATTGACGACGAAATTTCACGTCTGAATGCCGGTGCCGAGCGCCAGGCCGGCTGGTATGTCGAGCCATCTTATCGGCTGTTGCCAGACCTGGGTGTGTTTGCGCGTTATGGTACCTATGATCTGACCGCCGGCCAGGCGAGTACCAGTAATCAGCAACGCCAAGTTGATATCGGCCTGAACTACTGGCTGCACGACAATGTTGTGCTCAAGGTTGACCTGCAACGCCAGGACAACGACAGAGGTGCTGAGTTGGATGGCTTCAATGTGGGTCTTGGCTATAACTTCTAGGATGGTGCCTGTGAATAATGTTGCAAGCTGGCTGGGCCAAATGAAAAGCTGCGTCATCCTGTGTCTGTTGCTCGCGGGCTTTGGTGGCGCGCCAGCTTTGGCGACCACTTACATCAGTCTTGACGAGTTTGTGACAACCAGTTTTGCTGAAGCCCCTGCCGAGGGTATGCTCTGGCTGAAAGGGCCGGAGCAGTTGATGGCAAAACAGATTCTCGGCCACCGTTATGCTGGTCTGCGACTGCGGTATTGGCAAGCAGGTGGCAGAACCGCCTGGGTACTGGATGAGATAGGCAAAGAGCACCCCATTACCATGGGTTTTGTAGTTGAGGACAGTCAGTTGTCGCGGGTCGCCATTCTTGAATATCGAGAATCCCGTGGCGGTGAAGTCCGCTATCCGTTTTTTACGCAACAGTTTGTCGGCGCTGGCATTGCCGCCGACAGCGCCCTGTCAAAACCTATAGATGGCATTTCCGGTGCCACCATGTCGGTGCGGGCTGTCACCAACGCCAGCCGCTTTGCCCTGTACCTGCATGATCAGGTGCAGCAGCAATTGGCGGCGCTGCCCGCCAGCACCCCGGAGCGAATGCATGCGGCGAGCCATTAGGCACAACCATCGCTGGTTGCGATTTCTGCGTCGCAGTCATCGCACCAGTGGTGTGCTGTTGGCGTTATTTGTGCTGTTGCTGTCGGCAACCGGCATTTTGCTGAACCACAGCGACAGCCTTGGCTTACCTGCGGCGCCCGTGCCTGCAGCGATCGCTGCATGGTATTTTGGGCCAGCTCCCGCAGTTGATGGTGTGCAGCTCGATGGCAACTTAGATGGTAACTTAGATGGTAACTACGTCTACCTGCTGGGTGAGACCATCTACAGGGATCAGCAACCCCTGGCTTACTGCCAACAACAATTTGCAGGGGCCCTGTTGGTCAGTCCCGGCACAGCACTGGCGATAGGTTTGCCGGAGCTTGACTTGCTGGTGTTGTGCGACAGTGAGTTGCTGCTGTTTACGGCCACCGGCATGTTGCTGGAGCGTATTGGGTCTGCCCAGGGTGCCCCCGAAGCCTTGGTGGCGCTGGCCTGGGTCGATGGCAATCTGCGCCTGGGGTCGGCGCTGGACAGTTATGTGCTGGACCTGCAGACCCTGGCGTTTTTGCCTGTGCCCGAGGTGCTTAAAATGCCGCCGTTGGCAGAGGTGCCGCCGGCACTGTTGGCCACTGGCATTGTCAGCTGGGAACAATTTGTGCTGGATCTTCACAGTGCCAGGCTGCTGGGTGCAGTCGGCCCCTATGTCAGTGATCTGCTTGCCCTGCTGCTGATTTTTATGTCCGTGTCGGGATTGCTGGTTTGGTGGTCGACCCGGCGGCCGTAAACGCCGGTACGGCTATTCAGGCTGGTACTGGGCCTCGCGGTGCTCGGGCAGGCCGCCCAGGGATTTCCAGCGGTTGACAATATAGCAGAACAACTCAGCGGTTTTATGACAGTCATAGTCTGCTGAGTGGGCCTCACTGGCATCAAAGCCTAGACCGGCCACCTGACAGGCCCGAGCCAGGACAGTCTGGCCAAAAGCCAGGCCGCTGAGGGTGGCCGTATCAAAGCAGGAAAAAGGGTGAAAGGGATTTCGCTTGATATCACAGCGGCCCACCGCCGCATTAAGAAAACCCAGGTCAAAGGCTGCATTGTGCGCCACCATAATGGCGCGCTGGCAGCCAGTGTCGCGTAACTGGTGACGGATGGAACGAAACATGGTGGTCAGGGCTTTTTGTTCCGGCACCGCCAGACGCAGCGGGTTGTGCGGATCTATGCCGGTAAAATCCAGTGAGGCCTGGTCGAGGTTGGCGCCGGCAAAGGGTTCGACATTAAAAAAGTGCCGCTCACCGGGCACCAGCATGCCGTCTTCATCCATTTCCAGCAGGACTGCTGCGGCTTCCAGCATGGCATCGGTGCTGGCATTAAAACCACCGGTTTCAAAGTCGATAACAACAGGCAGATAGCCTCGAAAACGGTAGGCGATCGGTTTTTTGGACTCTATCAAGTGAATTCCTTGGTTACTTGGCGGCGCAGCCGCAGAATTGAGGCGTTAGCCTCAGGCGTTAGTCTCAGGCAACTTGCCAACGGACTGAGGTACCGGTGCGAATAGGGATCAGTTGATCCTGGCCAAAGGGCAACATGGCAGGCACCTCCCAGCTGGACTCAAGCAGGGTAATGGTGTCGGTATTGCGCGGCAGGCCATAAAAGTCAGGTCCAAAAAAGCTCGCAAAACCTTCCAGGCGATCCAGGGCGCCGGCCTGGTTAAAAGCTTCAGCGTAGAGCTCAATAGCGGCATGGGCGGTATAACTGCCGGCGGCGCAACCGCAGGCGTTTTCTTTTGCTGTGCGCGGGTGGGGTGCGGAGTCAGTGCCCAGAAAAAATTTCGGATTGGCGGAGGTGGCTGCTGCCAGCAAGGCCTGCTGGTGCGTGCTGCGCTTGAGGATGGGCAGGCAGTAATACAGGGGTTTCATGCCCCCCGCCAGCATATCGTTGCGATTAAACAACAGATGGTGAACGGTAATAGTGGCCGCCACATTGGCACCCGCCGCCTCAACAAACTGCACCGCATCGCGGGTGGTGATGTGCTCGAGAATAATTTTCAGGCCGGGAAAGGCCACGCTGATGGGGAGCAGGTGACGCTCAATAAACGCGGCCTCGCGATCGAAGATATCGACCAGGGGGTCTGTCACTTCACCATGCACCGCCAGGGGCATGCCATGTTGTTCCATGGCGGCAAACACCGGGTAGAGGCTGGTGATGGAATCTACCCCGGCTTCAGAGTTAGTGGTAGCACCGGCCGGGTAGAGTTTAAAGGCGTGAATAAAGCCGCACTGGCGGGCCTGAGCCACCAGCGCCGGTGTGGTCTGGCGGGTGATATACAGGGTCATCAGCGGAGCAAAAGTGCCGCCTGCGGGGATCTGGTCAATAATGCGTTGCCGGTACTGGCGCGCCGCTTCGACGTTGTCCACGGGTGGTATCAGGTTGGGCATAATCAGTGCGCGACCAAAATAGCGGGCGATATCCTTAACAGTAGCTGGCAGGTAGTCGCCATCACGCAGGTGTACATGCCAGTCATCGGGGCGAGTGAGGGTCAGGGTTTGCATGAGGCAGGTCTGGGCTCAGTAGGATCGTGCCGGCTATTGTACTTGGCAGGGCCATGAAACACGACCCACAGCCGCGCATTGGACGACACTTTAGGCCGCTGCTGCGATCCTTGGCATGCTGCGCTGTGGCGGCGCTCGAAAACAGCACCTGGAAGAGTCAGCTCAGCCGTTTCGAGTCTGGCCTGAACCGTGCAGTTAAGGGTTTTGGTGCGGGTAAGCTCTCGCGCCCTGGTGGGGCAGTGCAGCAAATAGTCTGCTGCGTACGGGTAAACCTTCTGCCTGAGTTTTGCTAAGATAGGCGTTTTTTCACGGCGGCGAATGACAACCATGGCAAAAACATCTGGCTTGAGCAAAATTGTCCTGTCCTATTCTGGCGGACTGGACACCACGGCTATTCTCAAATGGCTGCAGGAAACCTACGAATGTGAGGTGGTAACCTTCACCGCTGACCTGGGTGATGGTGATGATTATTCACCGGTGCGTCAGAAGGCGCTCAACTCTGGTGCAGTTGAAGCCTTTGTCGACGATGTCCGGGAAGAGTTTGTTCGCGACTTTGTTTATCCCATGTTTCGTTGCAACACCATTTATGAAGGTGAATACCTGCTGGGTACCTCCATCGCCCGGCCCCTGATTGCCAAGCGCCTGGTCGAGATTGCCGCCGAGACGAATGCTGATGCCATCTCCCACGGCGCTACGGGCAAAGGCAACGACCAGGTGCGGTTTGAATTGGGCGCCTATGCCTTAAAACCGGACATTAAGGTGGTGGCACCCTGGCGTGAGTGGGACCTGACCTCCCGTGAGTCACTGCTGGCCTTCTGCGAAAAGCACCAGATTCCTGTTGACCGCAAGCACGAGGGCAGCAAATCACCCTATTCCATGGACGCCAACCTGCTGCATATCTCTTATGAAGGCGGCATTCTGGAAGACCCCAATGCTGAGCCTGAAGAGGCTATGTGGCTCTGGTCGGTCGCGCCCGAGGCCGCACCTGACGCCGCAACCTATGTTGAGCTGACCTATGTGCGTGGCGATGTTGTCGCCATCGACGGCGTCGCCATGACGCCAGCCACAGTGCTGACCCACCTGAACAAGGTCGGCGGTGCCAACGGTATCGGCCGGGTGGATATTGTTGAGAACCGTTATGTGGGCATGAAAGCCCGTGGCTGTTATGAAACACCGGGCGGCACTATCTTGATGAAAGGTCACCGCGCCATGGAATCCATTACCCTCGACCGCGAGCTCGGCCACCTGAAAGATGAGCTGATGCCACGTTATGCCAAGCTGATCTATAACGGCTACTGGTGGTCGCCGGAACGCCTGGCCCTGCAGGCCCTGATTGATGCCTCCCAGACTTATGTCAACGGCACAGTCCGCCTCAAGCTCTACAAGGGTAACGTGATGGTGGTGGGCCGTGATTCCGCCAGCGACTCTCTCTACGACAGCAAGATTGTCACCTTTGAAGACGATGCCGGTGCTTATAACCAGCAAGATGCCTCGGGTTTTATTCGCCTGAATGCCCTGCGGTTAAGGGTTGAAGCGACTAAGGGCCGAAAGCTGGGTTAGGGAAGCTGGGTTTCAAGACCGATGAGATTCGGCGGGTGATTAGCCTCGAACAGTGAGGCGCAACCATTTGTGTTAGAGTTTGCCACTGTTGTTCTGAGCCAGCCATGCAATGAATCTCTCTGAGTCGTCTCAAGCCGAGCAATCATGGATTCGCTCTGGTTGGATCATGCTGCTGGTAATCTCCCTTGCGACGGCGGTTGGTCAGTCTTTTGGCCGTTTCAGTTATGGCGTTTTGTTGCCCGCTGTACGCGACGACTTGGGCATTAGTAATACCCAGGCGGGTCTGATTGGTGCTGCAAACGTTGGCGCCTACTTACTGGGCACGCTGCTGGTTGCTTCGGCGACAAGTCGATTCAGACTGCTGCATGTGATGCGCCTTGGCCTGTTTCTGGTTGCCTTGGGCCTGCTGCTGGCGGGCATTGCCAACTCACCATTAATACTCGCCATGGCGCTGTTTATGACTGGGGTTGGTGGCGCACTCGTTTGGATCCCCGCACCAGTCATCGCAGCAGGTGCCCTACCGCCAAAACGGCGCGGCATCGCTGTGGGATTGATCGGGTCCGGGATGGGCTTCGGCGTGGTGTTTGTTAGTCTGCTAAGCGGCACATTACGATCATCACAGGGCGATCAAGCCTGGTCAGTCATGTATCAGATTCAATTTGCTATCAGTTTGATTGTGCTGGTGGCGACCCTGCTGTTGGTTCGTCATCAACAGGCAGCGCCAGCGGGCGGTGCCGGTTTTGGCGGCTTTGGCGCGCTGCGACGTATGCCTGGTTGGCTGCCATTGATACTCGCTTATGCCACTTTCGGTTTTATGTACTTGCTGGTCCTGGGTTTCTTAACAACTCGACTGGAAGATGACAGCGCCTGGACTACCAGTGACGCCTCATTTGCATTTACCCTTGTCGGTGTCGCCATGATATTTGGCGGTCCAACATTCGTCACCATCGCTCACCGGTTGAGTATTCGGCGGGCGCTGACCATTGCCTTTGCCTTTTGGCCTGTATGTGTTGGCACTGTGCTAACGGGGTTTTATCTGCCGACATTGATCGCCTGTATTGGCGTTGGCTTACTGTTTAGTGCCATACCAACACTCATGACCTTGTACGTGGTGGAGAACACCACGGCAGCAGACTATGGGCCGAGTTTTGCAGCGGCGACACTCACCTTTGGTCTCGCTCAAACCATCTCTCCCGCTGTCGGTGGTTTGATCGCTGATGTCAGCGGCTCGTTTACGCTGGTGTTTGTGTTGGGGTGTTTTATGGGTGTTGTGGGCTTGATCACGTCATTGCAACTACCAAAGAGGTTGGGCTGAAAGCGTGCTGCGCAATAATGCGCGTTTTCTCCTCACTCTTGTTTGACTAAATCATGTTTGACTAAATCATGTTTGACTAAAATCGTCACCGCCGCTGCGCTGGCTTGTGCATCATTTGCATCATTTGCATCAT
>JANQYP010000054.1:13184-15098 GCA_030728785.1 Pseudomonadales bacterium | reverse complement strand
TGCATCATTTGCATCATTTGCATCATCTGGGCCAGGTCGTTCCGTGCAGCGGTTGGTGTTTTTTTGCAGGCACGGCATGTTGGGCAAAATGATGGCCTGATACGGCATTTCAACAGCTAATAATCCCGGCAGCAGCAATTTGTCTAAGGTCTGGGCGCGCGGGTGTGCGCCGGCAGGTGTTGGGCCAGACGTGGTGGATCAGCGTTTTGCCTTGGTGCTTTTTGAAGATTTGAATTTGTATTGTGTTGGGCAGTGGCCTCGGCTGATAGCGGGGCTTCGCATCGCGCTATGTTTTGTTTTACGCCCAGTGACGCGTTTGCGCCAGCGTTTAAAGCTGCGCTCTTGCAGTTGGGTGCGCATGAAGGCAATGACGGCAGGCTCATTCAGCCCGAACTGACGCTCGATGGCTTCAAAGGGCGTTCGATCCTCCCAGGCCATTTCGATTATTCTTGAGTGGTCGGCTTGGCGATAAGTCATAGTGTGCTTGTCATTTTTTGTGTTGCTTACGCAAGAAGGCGCCAAGCAGTTTGGGTGCTTTCAGCAAAACCAGAATATTTGACCCGATAAACACCTTCGATAAGCCTTGCAGGTGCGCCATGGATTTCGAGTCGTTGTCACGGGCCTGTAACAAAATGCAACGGATCTGCTGCTTCAATAACCTCAATAAATGCATCCGCCAGAGCTTGGCTTGCAGAAATACATTCGCCCCAGTAAGCCAGGCGTGTTGCCTGCGGCATTTTCTGGAAGTCGCGGCGATCTGGAATCTTGGCATTTGGCAGCGCCGCAATGTAGGCCCGCGAGGGTGCAAGGATCACCACATTATCAAGTGCCTGGCGGCTGTTGTTATTCATGCGCCGGCGCCAGCTCAGGCTTTTGTCGAACCAACCCGCCACTACATGATCGGTGAAATGTGGATACAGAACTAATCCTTCACCTGTGCGATTAGTAAAATCAAAATGGTAATCGATGATGCCGCCATCCCAATAGTGACCCTTAGGTGCGCCAACAATATCCCTTTGGCCTGACATCAGAAATGGAATCGAGCCGCTGGCTAACAAAGCTGACCGCAGGTTGTCTGAACTGACGGCAACGTGCTCGGTATTAAAATCCTTGAACACAAACGACTTGCTCACGCCCGTGCTAAACACAACGCGCTGAAAACTACGCGCCAGTAACTGCCGGTCGAGCAGGTTGAGAACGGCAGCCTTAGCCATGCCCAGCGCAAGCATCGGTTTTTGCTGATGACTGTTTAGCCCCAGGCCCAGTGCCGTGACGATATGTGTGCGAAAACGCCGATTAGTCGTGATGTGGTCAGTGTTGTTCGGCGTCAACAAGCTATCCAGGACCCATGCACATAAACCATCAACAATCGCCTGTGGTGAGCGTCGGTCATTCTCCGCCCACCGCTGGTTCATATAACGATTCTGCAGTGTTGCGATAGCCTCAGCTGGATTAATGCAGGCAAGAGCAGCGTGTCGCCAACTACCTATCGATGAACCATAAAGTTCCATCGGATGGTTCGAGCGACCCAAATACTCACCAAACAAATATCGGTCCAGATGGCCTAAACTCAGCATTTTCGCCCCGCCAGACGCGCCCACCATGGCCGTAAACAGCTGCGGTTGCCAGCCTTCGCTGGCCAGGCGTTTGCGTGCGGCAGAACCCGCAATGATCGTGAGTGGGAAATTAGGCATGTGACTCAAGCATGTGACTTAGGCATAGGACTTAGGCATAGGGCTTAGGCATAGGGCTTAGGCAACCAAGAAGATGTGTAAGCGCCGGTACACAATAACATATTTTGTTAGCTGGCATCCCAAGGGCAGCCCAATGATTGGGCGTCACAGCTTATGGGAATAAATGGGGACGGGACCAAGTGCCAGTTCGTGGGGACAGGACCAAGTGCCAGTTCTGGCA
>JANQYP010000054.1:5749-13084 GCA_030728785.1 Pseudomonadales bacterium | reverse complement strand
CAGTTCGTGGGGACAGGACCAAGTGCCAGTTCTGGCATATGAGGATGGTCTTTTGCGGTTAGGCGGTGGTCTGGCTGACGTTGGATGATTGCCAGGTATGTTATGCGTTTGGCAAGCCGGCACAGCTCAGGCACCCACATGTACAGTATCTTACGTGGGACACAGCCCCGACAGATCGCGCCAGGTACTACCGGACAATTGTCGCGGACGCATTGCCCACGGATGTTGCTCAAAAGATGCGGCATTGCGTTCATACACTGCTTGTCCTTGGCGGTGAACCGTTTTGTGAAAAGGAAAACTTGTTGTGTAACCAGGCGGAAGCGCTGCCTTGATTGATATTCGGACCTGGCACTTGGTCCTGACCCCCGGAATTGGCACTCGGTCCTGACCCCCGGAATTGGACCCCCGGAATTTCTGTCGAGGACAAGCGGACACGTTGAAGCGAAGAAGAAAAAATGGTTAGTTGTAGTTTCTTTTGAACACGGTGAGAAATGGAATGAGAAAACTCGACGAGGTGCTGCGCGGTAGCCATCTGTTCGATGCGCTCGGCGCGCTGGAGTTTGATGAGGTCGTGGCACAGGTCGAGGTTATCGACACAAGCGGCGGCGAAGTCATTATCACCGAAGGCGAGGAGGCGGATGCGCTGTATATCGTTCTCGAGGGGGCTGTGCAGGTCTTCTCGAGGAACAGGCAGCTTGACGAGATCGTTCTTGCTCGCCTTGAGGGCGGGCGCTTCTTCGGCGAGCAGGCGCTGCTGCCGAATTCCTCCGGGCGCCGTAACGCCTCGGTGCGCAGCGTCGGCCGCAGTCGCATCGCACGTATTGGCCGTGACGCCTTCCAGCAAGCATTGGCCAAGGATTCGCCGTTGCGTGATCGGCTCGAAGCGCACGGCGCCCAGAGTGCACACGAGAACCTGCTGCGCCAGTCATTGCTGTTCAGGTCCCTGCACCTGGACAGTGCAAGCTGGGCCCGCGAGCAATCTTTCGCCGACGGCGATATCGTCTTCTCCCAGGGCAGTGCGGCAACCGACTTCTACGTGGTAATCGAAGGCGCCGCCGGCGTCTACCGCGACCTGGATGGCAACCTCGAGTTGCTAGTGAAGCTGCGCGATGGCCAGGGTTTCGGCGAGCTGGCCCTCATCCATGACCAGCCCCGCACGGCTACCGTCATCGCCGAGGGGAAGCTCAAGGTGCTGGTCGTGGACGGCCGCAACTTCATGGCGCTATATGCTTCAACCCCGGATCTGCAGGCCTACATGCAGACCCTGCAGAAGGTCTACATGCTGCCGGGCCGAGGTTTCATGACTCAGCACGCCGGCGAGTTCATGGGCCGCGATGCCATCACGACCATGTATCACCTCTCCGACGGCCGCAAGATGCTGGCATCCCGGGTCATCGGCGAGGACCTGTTCAACATGTCACTCGCGGACACCCCTGCCGATGCAATGACCGCTGCAGTTTGGCGCTGGGAAGATGGCGCCAACGATGCCCTGCGCGAGCTGGGTGTCAGTGGCAACCGGATCATCAGCGCTACCGTACGTGGCACCTTCGAGGAGCTGGGCGACATCCATCGCATGATCCTCGACGGGACGGCAGTACACGACTGGCAGCGCGCTGTGTTCGAGTCCGCTGGCACCCTGCGCCTTGAAGAAGAGCCGGCGTTCTTTGCGGCTGCGGAGATTATCTGTGCCTGCGCCGACGTTTCCCGCGGCGCTCTGGCTGACGCCCTGCGGGACGGTTGCCGAACTCCCGCGGACCTTGCCCAGAGAACCGGTGCCAGCTCCGTTTGCGGTGCCTGCGCGCCGCGCCTGGCAGAGCTCTGCGGGCGCAGCGACTGGACACCCTTGGTATGTACTTCGATAACTTCCCTGGCCCCGGATGTGCGAGCCTTCACCCTGGCGCCTTTGAGCAACAAGCTGACGCCATTCGCAGCCGGGCAGCACGTCGTCCTCCAGGCGCAGATCGAAGGTACCTGGATCCAGCGCCCCTACACCCTGTCATCTCCCGGCGGTAACACTGGCCACTACGAAATCACGGTGAAGCGCGAGCCGCTGGGATTGTTCTCGAACTGGATGTTCGACCACATGGCGGAGAACGAGTTGCTGCAGGTCTCCAGTCCTCAGGGTCACTTTCATCTGGAGGCCGAGAATCGCCGGCCGGTGTTGTGTTTCGTCGCTGGCATCGGCGTTACGCCGGCCCTGTCTATGGCTCGCTCGCTGGCCTTCGATCAGCTGGATCGAAGGCTGCACGTCGACTACTGCGCGCCCGGCAAAGACGATCTGGTCTATCTGAGCGAGCTGCTCGGTCTCGCCGAGGCGCAGCCGAATATCAGTGTCAGCCACCGTAGTACCCGTGACGTCGGCCACATCAGCGAGGCGGATGTGGCTGCGTTGCTGAAGCAGCAGCCGGACGCGGTTTGTTACATCTGCGGCCCCGAGGCGTTCCAGAATGCCATTGCTACCCATCTGCGCCGTCTCGACGTACCTGCCAACCGGGTTCATGTGGAGGTGTTCACGGCCCAGGGTGGTCGCGTCGAGCGACCGGTCAAGCACGAAATGCCCGACGGCAATGCCTATCTTTGGTCAGCAGCGAAACTCGGCGCGGCGCCGGATCAAGGACCAGACCCGGACGCCGCAGCCGAGCTTCCTGGGCGCATTACCGTGCACGATTCCGTCACCGTGCAAGCCAGCGCTTATCTGCGTCAGTTCTACTCTGAAAAGGGTGTGCCCGAAGCCTTCGAGGAACGCTGGCGAGAGGTGAATGCCGCGATCGAGCGCAGCGGTACCTACGAGCACACCTATGACGAGCTCGCCTACGGCGCTAAGCTTGCATGGCGCAACGCCTCCCGGTGCGTCGGGCGTCTCTTCTGGCAAGGCCTGCAGGTCCGCGACGCGCGCCGTGTGACTACCACCGCGGGGATGTTCTTCGAGATCTGTGAGCACATCCGTCTTGCCACTAACGACGGCAACCTGAGAGCGGTGATGACAACCTTCGCACCCCAGGCGCCCGATGCCGACGAGGGCATGCGGGTATGGAATCCACAGCTGCTGCGCTATGCGGGCTATCGTCGCAACGACGGCAGCATCCTCGGCGACCCTGCCAACGCAGGTATTACCGATCAGGCCATCCGCCTCGGCTGGACGCCGCCGGCGCAGCGCTCCGGCTTCGATCTGCTGCCCGTGGTGCTTTCGGTGCCCGGCGCGGCGCCCACGGTACATGAGCTGCCGCCGGAAATCGTGCTGGAAGTGCCGCTGGTGCACCCGGATTTCGCCTGGTTCGGTGAGCTGGGGCTGCGCTGGTATGCCCTGCCTGCGGTGTCAGAAGTGAAAATGAGCCTGGGTGGACTCAATTATACCGCCGCGCCGTTCAACGGCTGGTACATGGGAACGGAGATCGGCGGGCGTAATTTCTCCGATCCCCATCGTTACGACATGCTCCCGGAGATTGCTCGACGTATGGGGCTCAGTACCCGCCACAATCGCTCTATGTGGAAGGATCGCGCGCTGGTCGAACTCAATGTCGCCGTGCTCTACTCCTACGAGCAGCGGGGCGTGAAACTGATTGACCACCACGCCGCCACCCAGGACTTCATGGAGTTTGTTGGTCAGGAGGTGGGTGCAGGACGCAAGATCGCAGGACGCTGGAGTTGGCTGGTGCCGCCGATCTCGGGCTCGGCAACGCCGACGTTCCATCACGAGTGGGAAGAACACACGATCTTGCCGCAGTACTTCTACCAGCAGCACGCTTGGGAACATCCGGCCCGCCGCGGCTGAAATTAAAGGGGACAGGACCAAGTGCCAGTTCGGAATTAAAGGGGACAGGACCAAGTGCCAGTTCGGTCTGGCGAGGCCGGGACGGGTTCTTACGGCCAGGCGGTGGGCGGGCTGACGCTTTTTGATTGCCGGATGCATGAGCGTGATGGTATGCCTCGACCAGCGCGATTTTGCCCATTCGGCTGCACGGTTTACGTGGTAAAACGCAGTGTCAATCATGCAATCTGCTTTGCTGCTAATAAGGACACTGCAGCCTATGCGCATAGGCTGCGAGAAGGTTGGTGGCACTTGGTCCTGGCCCCTGGAAGCCAAAAAAGAACCCCGGCTTCTGTGAGAAACCGGGGTTCTTCCCCTCAACGATCTAGCTGACCAGGGTTGTTACAGGCTTACGGCGTGCTGCAATCAACGACCAACGCCAAATCCACGTGAATGCCGTAGAAGTTGTTCTGCGGGACTTGCACGGTGGCGGTTGTGGTGCCCACGTCGAACGTCCACTTATGGTCGAAGAGGCCAATCTTCGGCGTCTTGTTGGGCGCCTTGTCGTAGTCCTGAATCTTCAGGTTCTCGTCCGCACGCTCAGAAGCGCCGTCATAGTAGAAGATCGCCCCGCCGGTCAGGTTGATGGTGATGGTCACCACGCCAGCCACTGGCGCCGAGAAAGTCACGTCGCCGGCGTCCACGTAGTTGGTGAAATCGGCGATGAGATCGACGGTCTTCTCTTCACCGGCGTAAGGCACGTTCATGGCCCAGTTGCCGCGATTGACGTAGCGATCACCCTCAGCCCAGGCGGTCTCCTCTTCGTAGCACTGGCCACCATCTGCCTCGCTGAAGACCAAGCTGACGTGGCTGATGTCGAACAGGTTGCCATTATTGGGGTTGGTGGGTGAATAGAGGCCGGTATCCGAGGACGCCGCCGGGTCGTAGTTATAGACCAAGGCATAGGTCGAGGCCTTGACGATCACTGCGCAAACCGTATAACCGGCTGAAATCACCCAGTCAAAGGTCTGGCTGTCGCTGTTCGAGAGGGTGATCGTCGGCCCGTTCAGAACCGGTGTATTACCGTACTGATTGGTACTCGTATCGTAACCACCGTTTGGTGCAGCATCATCTACCTTCCAGGCAAATTCACCGCAGCTAGTACCACCACCTGTCTGCTGGAAATCTTAGGGGTCAGGACCAAGTGCCAGGTCGGGCCGGCGAGGACGGGGCAGCTTCTTACTGCCAAGCGGTGGACTGGCTGACGCAGGTTGATTGGCTGGTGCGTGAGAACGGTTGTATGCCTCGACCCGCGCGATTTTGCCCAACCGGCTACCCGGCTCACTTTGCCCAACGCGGCGTCAATCGCACTATCTGCTTTACTTGTGATGTGGCCACTGCTCCGTATGTGGATAGTCGATAGTCTGGGTGCGTGCGGGGATGACGGCTGATCTGTGGCAAACCGGCCCAGCTGTGGGACCCACGCGCAGAGCACCTTGCCTTGGGCGCAACCCCGACCGTTCGCGCCAGGTACTACCAGACAATTGTCGCGGCTGTATTCCCCACGGATGTTATGCAGAAGATCCGGCATTGCGTCAATACAGAGCTTGTCCTTGGCAGTGAACCATATCGTGAACAGGTAAACTTGCTGCGTGGCCAGACGAGTCAGTGCCTTGATCGACAATTGGCCCTGGCACTTGGACCTGACCCCTGAAATTGGTCCTACCTATTTGCCGCCGTTACTCATACAGGAAAATATCTTCGATGCGCCGGTCAAATAGTCGTGCGGCTTTGAAGGCCAACGGTAAGCTGGGATCAAACTTGCCTTTCTCGATGGCATTGATGGTCTGCCGGCTGACCTCTAATTTGTCGGCCAACTGCGCCTGGGTCCAGTCTCGTTCGGCACGCAACACCTTCAGCCGGTTCTTCATCGGTATTGCCTGTGTCCAAAGACCATTGCAACAGCAAAAGCCAGGGTCATGAGCATGACAAGGTGGGAGATTTCCGGCTGAAAAGTAATGAGCTTTATATCTTCAAGCATCTCATAACCTAGGCCGCATACCAGGCCGACGCCCAGCGAGAAACTGCCGGCATCAAGAAAGATCTTCTGTTGCATTTCATCCAGGCTCCGCAGATATTGCCGATGGGCGAAAATCATGCCGAAGCCAGTGCCGAGGTTGGTAATTACCGCCAGCACTGTAGGTATAGGGGCGTAGTCCCACAGCCATTGGGGGCCAAAGGTCGCAGCTGCCATGGTTAATATCCATGCACCGGTCCAGCAGGCGAGACGAAATGAGTTCCTGGTGATCTTGGCGGACCAGCTGCTGTGTGTGGATGTAGATTCTTTCATGAGGATTCCTGATTGATGAGGAGCGTGTTGGGGCGCTTGGTTGATATGTAAAGTAAACATGACAATAAGAATGGTTTCGATGACACATAAAGTCAAGTATGTTTCACATAAATTGTTAAATGGGAAAGATCGCGGCAGGCGTTATGTTTGCATCAGCTTGCAGAATCTTAGGGGACAGGACCAAGTGCCAGTTCGGGCTGACAAGGACGGGGGCGGTTTCTTACGGTCAGGCGGTGGACTGACTGACGTTGGTTGATTGTTGGGTGCGTAAGAATGACCGCATGCCTCGATCAGCACGATTTTGTCCAGCCGGCTACCCGGTTCACGTTGTCCAACGCGGTGTCAATCGCGCAATCTGCTTTACCTCTGATAAGGACACTGCAGCCTATGCGCATAGCCTGTTAGAAGGCGCGGAGCGATATGGTGTTGACGTCCATGCCTGGGTCTTCATGACGAATCATGTTCATCTATTGCTTACGCCTGCCACTGATCATGGTATCTCGCAGCTGATGCGTTACATTGGCCGGCATTATGTTCAGCCCTTTAACTTCAAGTACGCCCGCACCGGCCCATTGTATGATGGCAGGTTCAGATCGTCGCTGGTGCAGGACACGGCGCACCTGTTGCACTGTATACGCTACATCGAGCTCAACCCGGTGCGCGCAGGGATGACGGTTGATCCGGGAGACTATCGCTGGTCAAGTTATCGATGCCATGCTTTTGGCAAGCCGGCGCGGCTCTGGCGCCCGCACGCAGAGTACCTTGCATTGGGCGCAACCCCGACCGAACGCGCCAAGTGCTACCGGACAATTGTCGCGGATGTATTACCCTCGGATGTTGTGCAGAAGATTCGACATTGCGTCAATACAGGGCTTGTCCTTGGCAGTGAATCATTTCGTGAACAGGTGAACCTGTTGCGTAGCTAGGCAAAGCACTGCCTTGATTGTCAATTGGACCTGGCACTTGGTCCTGACCCCTCGAATTCGAAAGCCGCCACTGGCTCAGCGAGGTAAGCTTCGGGTTCCGCAAGGATTTGCTCAGACTGGTTAGGAATAAAGGGGACAGGACCAAGTGCCAGTTCAGAATTAAAGGGGACAGGACCAAGTGCCAGTCCGGGCTGACGAGAACGGGGGCGTTTTCTTACGATCAGGCGGCGCATTTGCTGCGTGCCTATGCGAGACACTGCCTTGATTGGCAATCGGACCTGGCACTTGGTCCTGACCCC
Source organism: Pseudomonadales bacterium (assembly GCA_030728785.1). GTDB lineage: Bacteria > Pseudomonadota > Gammaproteobacteria > Pseudomonadales > Azotimanducaceae > UBA4582. The sequence continues at coordinate 5,761 of JANQYP010000054.1, read as the reverse complement.
TTAAATTGCTGA
>JANQYP010000054.1:0-5649 GCA_030728785.1 Pseudomonadales bacterium | reverse complement strand
CTGACCCCTTAAATTGCTGATTGTCGCGCCACAGTTCGATAAGATCAGAACCTCTGAACAGCAAAGCACGCGGAGCCACCATGCGAACACCTACCCAGACGACCGCCATGATCGCCACGCTTATTGCCACCCTGGTATTTCCAAATGCATTAATTGCCGAGACACCGATTGCCGAGGCATCGCCGGCGTCGACAAGCACGCAAGATGCGTTCTTTGCCGCGATTCGCAGTCATTGCGGCAAGGCCTACGCGGGCACGGTCACCGTTGATAATGCTCCAGGTAGCGATTTCGCAGACAAGCCACTGATCATGCATGTGCGACAGTGCACCGACGATCAATTACGAATCCCCTTCCATGTGGGTGATGATGCCTCTCGCACATGGATCCTGACGAAGACGGGTTCGGGGATTTCCCTGAAACATGATCACCGGCACGCGGATGGCGGTAGCGATGCGATGACCCTGTACGGCGGTCACACGCTGGATGGCGGCTGGGCGCAGGTGCAGTCGTTTCCTGCGGACCAATACTCCAAAGAACTTTTTGTCAGCCAGGCGACCCCGCAGTCAGTGGGCAACACCTGGCAGATGTACATCTACCCGAATCAGTTTACCTACCGTCTGATTCGCCAGGGCCGGGAATTCCGGGTCGATTTTGACTTGACCCAAGCGGTCCAATCACCGGCAGCGCCCTGGGGTTATGGTGACTAATCTGATCTAAGGGGTCAGGACCAAGTGCCAGGTCCGATTTTATCAAGGCAGTGTTTCGCCTGGTATCGTAACGCAGCATTTGCACCGCCTGGTCGTAAGAAACAGCGCCCGTTCTCGTCAGCCCGACCTGGCACTTGGTCCTGTCCCCCGAAGTCCGACCTGGCACTTGGTCCTGTCCCTCGAAGTCCTTTTGTTTTTAATACCGACCTGCCATTTTCGTCGTCTGCATCTTTACTTGCCACAGCCAGCCTATCGCTGCAAAGAAGGTGGCAGCTACAGCAATCAGCCCAGGGGTGATATGCAGATCCAGGGTAGCGCGTTTGGGTGCCGCAGCGCTGAGTGACGGGTATGTCTTTGACGCCTCGGTTCTGAAGTTCGGTCATTTGCCACCCGTCTTGGTGAAGACCCAACAAATGAAGAAAATTGCAGTGACATCTCTCACAGAATTTTGCCGAAGCCTCTTACGGGGTAGGGCTTGAATACCATTATTTACTTAACAATAAGATTTTTAATGTAATCGGTACCCGGTGCCTGAATAAGGAAAAAATAGATTGCTAAATAAGACTTTATGAGAGGCAGAGGTTACGAGAGAACTCACAGTGGCAGAGACTGAAGCGGTTAATGGCGCAATTTTAGCTAATATTGGCATGGGTATGGCTGGAATGACTGGGGGGAGGGCTGTATACGCGTTATCCGGTGGAATCGGCGGAAACTTGACCGGCGTCGGGTTTGTGTCAGCGGCAGTGGGTGGATTCGTATTTGGTGCTGGAGGATTCAACGGAGCGAGCGCCTATGCTGGCGCTGCGGCATCTGGTGCGACAACGGCTTTAGCAGAGAGCGACAGTTAGGGAAACTCTGATTTAGTGGATGTTTTCTGCAGGGCAAGACGGGGAACATTTTTGAAAATCGCGGATACGTTTTAAATCCGCGAGGTTGCGACAATGTCGCCCAACTCAGCAATGGGGGAAATAGAACGGGGAAATAGTGGTGCGGCAATTCGACCTTAATCAGGGGTTCTTTAGATAGGCTAATACGAACTAAAGCACTAAGTGACTGACTTTTTGGAGTATTGCATTTATGAACAATGTTATAGCACGCGGAATTGCGACGATATCAAGTGCGGTGTTTGCCATTGTCTTGGTGAATGCTATTTTCTATTTTTTCAAAGTTGATGATCATGCATTGCTCCTGACATTTGTAGCATTGGCGTCCGCGTCGACAAGCATTGAAATATACCGAAAGCTGTCTGTTTAATTCCCGGGGTCAGGACCAAGTGCCAGGGTTGACAGGCGCTATAGGTCTGGCTTTTCCCAGACATTATCAATCGGCTCACCTCCACCATTCATTCCTGCTATGCTTCACATGCGATCGTGATATAGCAGCCTGTGCTCACTGTACACAAGAAGGCGCCACTCAATATGGTGTGGCCGCACATGGATGGATAGTCATGATAAACAGCGTCCGCTTAGTACCGGTGCCCGCTACCGATCAAGGCGTGTCAAAAAATAAAGGCGCCGGTCATTACATTCAGGTTGATGCGGCGGCAGCGCTTCCAGCCGTCGTTATTCGATTGCTACAGTCAAACCCAAGCTGTGTTAGCAGCGCAGATAAAAGAGTAGCCCTATGCAAGTCGTAAACAAAGTCTCACCCAACAAAGAGCAGACGAAAGGCTTCTTTGAGCCTGGCGGCCAAGGTCCCATTTACATGCTTAACCTGCTTAAGTTTAAGGACAAGGCCGAGTATGCAGATGGTCGCGAAACTGACCTCACTGGTGCACAAGCCTATGCGCTGTATGGTGCGGAAGTGTCCAAGATCCTTATCAAACTTGGCGGCGGTGGTATGTTTGATGCCAAGGTCGAACGCCTGATGCTCGGTGAAGTCGAAGAGCTTTGGGACAGGGTTGCTGTCGCGATGTACCCAAATCGTCAGGCTATGATTGCAATGATGCAGTCGGCAGAGTATCAGGCCATACATCATCATCGTGACGCAGGTCTTGCTGGACAGATCAACATTGAAACTACTGATGCAGCAGGTTTATGGCTGGGTACTGAATTAAGCGGGACAGGACCAAGTGCCAGATCGGGCTGACGAGGACGGGGGCGGTTTCTTACTGCCGGCCAGTGGACTGGCTGAGGCTGGTTGATTGCCGAGTGCGTGAGAGGGACTGCATGGACCCGACCGGCACTATTTTTCCCAGGCAGCTACCGATCTCACTTTGTCCAGCGCGCAATTTGGTTGGCATGCGATAAAGGCGGCGCAGCGTATGTTAATCGTTGGCCTGCGTGCGCAATGTAGTAGGGTGTTGATGTACACGCCTAGGTCTTCATAACGAGTCATGTTCGTCTATTGCTCACACCGTCTACTGATTATGCTATCTAGCAGCTGGTGCGTTGCACTGGCCAGCACTATGCTCAGCCCTTTAACTTCAAGTACGCACGCTGCGTACCTTGCATTGAGCACAACCCCGACCGATCGCGCTAGGTGCTACCGGACAATTTCGCTGATGTATTACTCTCGGATGTTGTGCGGAAGACCTGGCATTGCGTTAATACAGGGCTTTTTCTTGGCAATGAATCATTTCGTGTACAGGTGAACCTGCTGCTTTGTTAGGCGAAGCAACGCCCTGACTGGCAGTCGGACCTGGCACTTGGTCCTGACCCCTGGAATGGACCCCTGGAATGCAGGCTTTGAGCAGTGCCATCCCGCCTTCAGCGCGGGCATGATACCGATCGAATTTGGTGACATAATTATTTTCGAAAGCCCCTTGAACAGGACACCCTGTTCAATGATATTGTTAGGCGTCCAGAAGCCTTGATTGTGTTTAGGTAGCTGGTCGCAAACATTATTTTTACAAAATTAAGACTTTTGTTTATCTCCTTCGTTAATAATCCGGGCTAGATTTTAGGCCTAGGCTACTTTGAGGGATTGATAGGTTAGGCCAATAGTTAGATCGAGTTGTTGCCATTACACCTTAAGCAAAGTTGTGCGTAAGTTTGATGACCGTGGTAAGGCGGCAGATTGCGGAAAGTTCAGTAAATAACAGCCAGTTTTAGAATTTCAATTTGATAGATAAGGGATTAAAACTCATGATCAATAGAAAGCTTTTTTTGCCGTCTATGTTAGCAATTCTCAGCGGATGTGCTAGTGCTCCAGCTGATATAGCCCCGGCAATGGTGGACACCTCCGGATATAAGAAAATGACTTGTGAAGGTCTATTGCTTGCCGCGCAGAATGAAGGCATTAATCTAGAGTCGGTCAGTAAGGACCAACGTAGTGCTAGAAATATGGATATAGCATTAAATATTTTGCTCATTCCAGGTGCTGGTGCGCTGACGGGAGATTCGGAGCGAGGAGTTGCTGAAGCAAAAGGTCGATTACTTGCGATTCAAAACGAGTTTGGCAGCCGTTGTGATGGCTCAGAAAAATCTGTACCGAAGGTATAGCCAATAACAGATCAATGAAGCTTAATTTGCCTCATAACTCATAGGCAGGTGACAAACGATTAGTCTGTCGGACAGCATGTCCCAATCCCTAAATGAGCTTGGGTAGGTGGTCTTTTTAGCCAGTAGCCATGTCTCGCAAGGGGGCGGTTTCGCCAGTCTCTGGCGAGCTTTCTTGAGCTGCTTCGCCGCCTGGTTGTCGCTGATACACTGGCAATCCGGTCGAGTTTTGCAAAACTCACCCCGGGTTAAAATACTGTTTTGCCCGGGGCAGTGATGTCAGCTTTTAGTAAGATGTCTCCAGATTAGCATAGGGGTAGGTACTGCGTTCCTTTCCCTTTGCGTCTGTATGACTCACAGGGAGGAAGCGGAGCCGGTAGAAGTTGAGGTCGGGGTTTCAGATGCTGCCGATGAAAGCGTTGAGCAGCGGTTCCCACCTTTACCGTATGTGCTCGCAGCTACGTACCACTACATGGCCAGCAACGACGGTTGCGTCGTAGCCGGTGCTCTTGACGATGAATCGGCCGCCGCCATGGGGAAGTTGTCAACCTACTCAGCATGGTGAGTGGCCAGGTTGTCGTAGTCGATCACGTTGATGTTGGCGTGCCAGCTTTCCCGCAGATTGCCGCGTTGCGTCAGGCCGATGATCTCTGCAGACTTACCGGTGATACTGTGAATCGTCTCTTCCAGCGTGTACAGGCCGCGCCTGCGGGTCAACTTGCTGAGCAGAATCTTAGGGGGAGGACAGGACCAAGTGCCAGTTCGGACTGGCGAGGACGGGGGGGGCAGTTTCTTACCTCCAGGCAGTGGACTGGCTGAGGCTGTTTGATTACCGTGTTCGTGAGAGTGATTGCATGGACCAGGCAGGCACGATTTTGCCCGCCCGGGCACCCGGTTCACGTTGTACAACGCGACGTCAATCGCGCAATCTGCTTTACTTTTGATAAAGACACTGCGGCCTATGCGTACAGCGCACGTCTGCTACCGATCATGGCATCTCGCAGCTGATGCGTAACATTGGTAGGCACTATGTTCATCCCTTTAACTTCAAGTACGCCCGCACTGGGTGATTATACGAGAGCTGGTTCAGATCGTCGCTGATGCAGTACACAGGGTTCCTGTTGTACTGTATACGTTACATAGAGCTCAATCCGTGACACCCAGGGACGACGATTGATCCGGGAGACTATCGCAGGTCAAGTTATCGATGCCATGCGTTTGGCAAGCCGGCACACCTCTGGCGCCCAAACGCAGCGTACCTTGCATTGAGCACAACCCCGACCGATCGCGACAGGTGCTACCGGACAATTTCGCTGATGTATTACTCTCGGATGTTGTGCGGAAGACCTGGCATTGCGTTAATACAGGGCTTTTTCTTGGCAATGAATCATTTCGTGTACAGGTGAACCTGCTGCTTTGTTAGGCGAAGCAACGCCCTGACTGGCAGTCGGACCTGGCACTTGGTCCTGACCCCAGGAATCCCACAGGGCGGTATACTCAGC
>JANQYP010000053.1 GCA_030728785.1 Pseudomonadales bacterium | reverse complement strand
TAGATCAGTCAAATGATTTGAGTGTTCGAATCGACTGCCACAAAACAATCGCGGCATATGTTCATCCAAAGATGAGAACTTCAGCGCCAGCTGAGCAAATGGACTCGAATATCGTGATCAATATCGTTAGTCCGCACGACGAACATTGCCGTGGGTAGTGATAGCTGGATTGAATCAAGCGAAGTGGTTTTCAGATAATTCCTACGCCGCTCCTACATGAATGAGCTTGGGAATGTGGCGATATGAGCCAATTGTCGTAACCTATTGATATCGTTGGTGGCCAGAGGTGGAATCGAACCACCGACACAGGGATTTTCAATCCCTTGCTCTACCGACTGAGCTATCTGGCCGTAACGTAAACGAGGGCGTATTAGACCGAAGCGGGGCGTTCGAGTCAAGACGCGAGTGTTGGTTCTCGGCATTATCTTTTTTTGTTGGCTGGCCATGCAGCTGATCAGTGGGGGGCTCTGGCGAGGTTTGGTGGGGCACAATGGCGGCCTTGGGTTGTTCAGGACGCATTGTATTGGTGCCGTGGGCGTATTTTTTGCTGGCCTGGCACCAGTTCGGTGCGCCAGGGGTTGTGGTGGCTGATATCAAATGCAGAACCTTTGCCGGGCGTTTGCGAACGGCTGGATTTGGTATATTCTGGGCCGTTCTTGTTGATAAAAGATGGCCCCGTGTTGCAACTGCGCCTGGTGAGGGATCCTATGAAAAGCATTGCCGGTTTTTTTGTCTCGACCTTCATTAGCCTGGCTCTGGCTGTGCCACTGGCAGCCGTTGCAGCGGCAGAAGAAAAGGTCCTGAATGTCTACAACTGGGTGGACTACATCGGTGCCGACACCCTCAGGATTTTTGAGGAGCGCACGGGTATTAAGGTTACCTACGATGTCTTCGACAGCAACGATGTGCTGCAGGGTAAGCTGCTGGCGGGCAGTTCGGGTTTTGATGTGGTGGTGCCCACTTCCGGGTTTCATGCGCGGCTGATCCAGGCCGGGGTGTTTATGCCCCTTGATCACGCCAAATTGCCCAATCTGAACAACATGGATCCCATCCTGATGGAGAAGCTGGAACGCTTTGATCCGGGTAATCAGTACGGGGTGCCCTACCTTTGGGGCACCACGGGGCTTGGCATTAATCGCCAGCTGGTGACCAAGTTACTGGGTGAGGATGCCCCGGTAGACAGCTGGGCGCTGGTGTTTGAACCTGAAAACATCAAAAAGCTGGAGAGTTGCGGGGTCTCGTTCCTCGACGCTTATGATGAGGTGTTTCCGGCCGTGCTCGCTTATAAGGGTCAGGACCCTACCGCCCAGGATGCCAAGTTGTTTGAGTCTGTGGTGGTGCCGACACTGGCGGCAGTGGGCCCCCATGTCGCCTATTTTCATTCCTCCAAATATATCAATGACCTGGCTAACGGCGATGTCTGTGTAGCGCTTGGCTGGTCTGGTGACATCCTGCAGGCCAGTCGGCGCGCTGCAGAGGCCAATCTGCCGTTCGACATTGACTACCACATGCCGAAAGAAGGCACAGTGCTGTGGTTCGACATGCTGGCAGTGCCTGTGGACGCACCACATCCGGAAAATGCCCACAAGTTCATTAACTTTCTGATGGAGCCAGAGATCATTGCCGCTGTCAGCAACCAGGTGCGTTATGCCAATGCCAACGAGGCCGCCAATGCCCTGGTCGATAAGGCGGTGCTGGAGAATCCGGGCATCTACCCCACCAAAGAGGCGAGCATGAAGAATTTTACCTTGCTGCCCTATCCCCAGAGGCTGGATCGTCAGGGCTTACGGATGTGGACCAGAATCAAAACAGGCCGTTAGAGCCCACGCAGGCCCCTGACTTAACGCGGAGTGACACAACCGATAATGCCCAATTCTGACGCTCAGACTGTAATTGAGACCCCTGCTGACGTCGCCGATCGGTATGCCCTTGAGATCATCAATGTCTCAAAACACTTTGATGATGTGGCAGCCGTCAACCAGGTGAGCCTGTCTATCGACAAAGGTGAGATATTTGCCTTGCTCGGCGGCTCTGGCTGCGGCAAGACGACCCTGTTGCGAATGTTGGCGGGTTTTGAGACGCCCAGCGCCGGCGATATCAAGATCAATGGTGTGTCGGTGCTGCACAGTCCACCCTACCAGCGGCCGGTGAATATGATGTTTCAGTCATACGCGTTGTTCCCGCACATGACGGTGGAGCAAAATGTCGCCTTTGGTCTGAAACAGGACAGAATGCCCAAAGCCGAAATTGAGGTGCGGGTTACCGAGGTGCTGGAGTTGGTGCAAATGACCCGGTTTCGGCGCCGCAAACCTGGACAATTGTCAGGTGGTCAGCAACAGCGGGTGGCGCTGGCGCGCAGTTTGGCAAAAAAACCAGCGCTGCTGCTGCTCGACGAACCCATGGGGGCCCTCGACAAAAAACTGCGCATGCAGATGCAGCTGGAGTTGGCCAATATCATTGAGAGTGTCGGCGTCACCTGTGTGATGGTGACCCATGACCAGGAAGAAGCCATGACCATGGCGGATCGCATCGCCATTATGGACCAGGGCGAGATTATGCAGGTCGGCGCGCCAAGGCAGATATATGAGTTCCCCAACAGCAAACTGACCGCAGAGTTTATCGGCTCCATTAACTTGTTTGAGGCTGTCGCCGCCTTTGATGTTGCCAGTGGCGGCGCGGCACCCTGCCGGCTTGAGTGTGCCGAACTGCCTTGCACAGTGGTCAGTAACGAAACAGATAGCCGCTTTGCCGGGCCCTGCTATGTGGCGCTGCGGCCCGAAAAAATCAGCCTGGAGACAAGCCTCGAGCCTGCCGACAACAACTGGGTCAGGGGCAAGATAGATGATATTGCCTATCTGGGCAGTCACAACGTGGTGCATGTGCGCCTCGAGACCCCTGCCGGCAAGACCAAAATTGTTCAGGTCCATGTCAGCAACTTTGCTCGTCATGCTAAGAGTCTCGACTTTGAGCAGGCAGTGGCATTGTCCTGGGAGCCGGAGGCGGTAGTGCTGATCAAAGCCGAAGCAGCATGAAACCCTTGTTTGCGCACTTGTTTGCCAACAGATTCTGGGTGATTGCACCACCGTATGTGTGGATGCTGGTGTTTTTTGCCCTGCCGTTTGCTTTTATCCTGAAGATCAGTTTTGCCGAATCCCTGATTGCCATGCCGCCTTACAGCGATATATGGTCCTGGGCAGATGATGGGTTCCAGTGGCTTGGCTCGATCAATAACTACTTGTTTCTGCTCGATGATGATCTGTACTACACCGCCTATTTTAATTCGGTGCGGCTGGCCCTGGTGGCTACGCTGGTGTGCCTGGTGGTCGCCTATCCTATGGCCTATGCCATCTCCAGGCTGGACGAACCCTATCGCAGCCTGTTTCTGTTGTTGGTGATTCTGCCGTCCTGGACCTCTTTCCTGATTCGCATTTATGCCTGGATTGGTCTGTTGAAGAACAACGGTCTGATTAACCATGCCCTGATGTCCCTGGGTTTGATTGATGAACCGCTGGTGATGTTGCACTCAGACTTTGCTATCTATCTGGGTATTGTCTACGGCTACCTGCCTTTTATGATCCTGCCCATTTACACCAACCTGGTGAAGCTTGATCACTCTCTGGTTGAGGCGGGTTATGACTTGGGTGCTCGGCCCTGGAAGGTGTTTGTCACGATTATTTTCCCCTTGTCGATGAGTGGCGTGGTGGCAGGTTGTTTTCTGGTGTTTATTCCGGCGGTGGGTGAGTTTGTCATTCCCGATCTGTTGGGCGGGCCAGACACGCTGATGATTGGCAAGGTGTTGTGGCAGGAATTTTTTGTCAACCGCGACTGGCCAGTGGCCTCGGCAATTGCCGTGGTGATGCTCAGCTTCCTGATTATTCCTATCTACTTCTACCGGCGGATTGAGATGCAGCGGCTGGAGGCCAACAAGTGAGGGCGGCCCGCGTGATGCTGGTGGCCGGCCTGGTGTTTCTGTATTTTCCCCTGCTGGTGCTGATCATCTATTCCTTTAATGAGTCGCGCCTGGTGACCATCTGGACCGAGTTTTCGGTGAAGTGGTATATAGAATTGCTGCAGGACGAGCAGTTGATGGGGGCGTTTTTCCTGAGCTTGCAGATAGCCTGCGCAACGGCATTTATGGCGGTGTTGCTGGGTACCATTGCGGCTTATGTATTGGTCAATTTTGGGCGCTTTCCCGGCCAGACCTTGTTCAGCAGCATGATAGTGGCACCCCTGGTGATGCCAGAGGTGATTACCGGGTTGTCATTGTTGCTGTTGTTTGTGGGTTTGAGTGAATTGCTGGGCTGGCCCGCATCGCGGGGTGCCATGACCATCTGGATTGCCCATGTGACCTTCAGCGTGGCGTTTGTCACCATTATCATTTCATCGCGCCTGCGGGAAATGGATGGTTCCCTGGAAGAGGCCGCAATGGATCTTGGCGCCACGCCACTAAAGGTGTTTTTTGTCATTACCCTGCCGCTGATTATGCCGGCGCTGGTGTCTGGCTGGCTGCTCGCCTTTACCCTGTCGCTGGACGATCTGGTGATCGCCAGTTTTGTCTCCGGCCCCGGTGCCAGTACCCTGCCCATGGTGATTTATTCCAGCGTGCGCCTGGGCGTCAGTCCGAAGATAAATGCTCTGGCAACCATCTTTGTGGGAATGATTCTGGTGGGATCATTTCTGGTGTGGTGGACTATGCAGCGCTGGCAGGTGTATGCAACGGATAAAAAAGCCGCAGAAGGTTAGGCGTAAGAAAGAGATAAGAACAGCCACGGCGTTTTATAAGAACAGCCACGGCGTTTTATAAGAACAGCCACGGCGTTCAGCTAATGGGACTGAACGCCGCGGTGCGGAAGGGCTAGTAATCGAGGCTGTATCTCAGGCCAATGATACGGGGCCGCTTGGGTCCAAAGAAGTGGGAGGGGAGAATACCGCCGTTGTTGTTTTCACCGTCGAAGGTCTCGGCATTGGTGAGGTTCTCGGCATACAGGCCCACTGACCAGTCGTTGTCTGACTGGTAACCGACCCGCAGGCTGACATCCGCGTAGGAGTCGATTTTGGTTTCCTGCAGGTTCTCAAATCCGCCGCCGCGCTCAGATTCCCAATAGACCTCAAGGCTGGTGGTGATGGCGCCGCCACTGGCCAGCGGGAATTCGCCGTCAAGGACGCCAGCACCGGTGTACTTGGGTGCCCAGAACAGGCTGCTGCCTTCGCAGGCCTCGACATCCGCCGCGCCACAAATGCTCTGCAACTTGCTGGCGTCCGTTTCGAGGCTGGAAAAAGCCAGATAGAGGCTGAAGTTGTCGTTCAGCAATGTTCGTACTGTACCTTCAAAACCCCAGCCGTCAACCTGGCCAACATTTTTCACAGCCGCGGCACCACCATCAAACACCAGCACCTGCAGGTCTTGGTAGTCATACATAAAGCCAGACAGATTCACCTCAGTGCGGCCGTCGAACAGGGTGCTCTTATAGCCAATTTCGTAAGAGTCTACGGTCTCCGGGTCAAAGGCATTGGGGCGAAAGCCGCCGGCCTGGCTGGCGCCGGTGGTGCCACCACCAACACCTGCGCCAGTGGCATCTTCAAGGGCAAAACTGCCGAAGCCGCCGGACTTGAAGCCTTCTGTGTAACTGGCATAAAACAGGGTGTCATTATCAGGCTGGTAACGGACGATGGCCCGGGTCTGGGTGTCATTCCAGCTTTTCGAGTCAGACACAAAGCCGTCGGTGGCAAAGGTGTAAGCCCAATAGGGACCTAGTTCACTGTCGGGTGTGGGGACATTAATCGCAAAGTCTTTTTTGTCGTTGCTGTAGCGTAAGCCAAGCCCCAGACTCCACTGTTCTGTGACATCAAAGTTCAGGTCCACATAGGCGCCCCAGCCGGAATAATCACCGACAATGCGGCCAGTTTCCGTCAGCAGGCCATCAGCGCTGGGCGTAAACGCCGAACCATAATAGTTATACAGGTCAGCGCAGCCGGTAAAGGTCATACCGGAGTTATAAGCCGCGCCGTAATACTGGCAAAAGAAGTCTTCAGCGCCGCTGAACTTAAACAGAGTGTCGATATTTTCCTTGTAGTAAGAGGCACCGGCATACCACGAAAACATGCCGTCACTGGTCGATGCCAGGCGAAATTCCTGCTGCAGATAATCGCCGGTCTGGTCCTGACCATAGTTATTGATGTTCAGGGGTGTGCCGTCGTAGTCCTCTGTGTAGTAGTAGTCGTGATCTTTGTAGCCGGTGTTGGACGTCAGTGTGGCAAAGCCAAAATCGTAATCCAGTTGCAGGCCAAGGCTGAGGATATCGGCATTGTCCTGGTCACCCCTGGAGCGATCGATATCAGCATCCTGAGCGCCGCCGCGCAGGTTAACATCGCCCAGGGCGGCTTCAAATGTATCCCAGATGTCGCCAGTTTCTATGGCGCGGTAGACTGAGCCAGATTGTTGCCGGTCTTCATATTCAGCGGTACCGTGGGCCGTCAGGTTCTCGCCGATAAAGGTCCCGGACAGGCGCAGCGCGGATTTGTTGTGACTGATTAACTGGCTGCCGTCAAAGAAGTTATCAACAAAGCCGTCTTCTTCGGAGTGGTAGCCGGCGAGGCGCAGGGCCATATTGTCATTAACAGGAATATTCACCGCACCTTCAAAGGCGGCGTGATTATTCTGGCCGACATCCAGGTCCAGATAACCGTCGACCTCGTCGTTAATCTCAGCCTTGTGGGTATAGACACTGAAGGCGCCGCCAATGGAGTTACGCCCAAACAGGAAGCCTTGGGGGCCGCGAAGTATTTCGGCCCGGTCCATATCAAACAGGCTGGTAACCGCTGAGCCGTTGCGCCCCTCATAAAGATCGTTTTTGAAGAAGGCAGCAGAGGGATCACCGCCGACGCCGAAGTCCTGGGTACGCACACCACGAACACTGATGGCGTCAATAAAGCTGTCCTGGCTGTTGCCGGAAACACCCGGTGTAAAAGACACCAGGTCCTTCACGTCATTGAGATTAACGGCGCGGGCAAACTGGCCCGACAGGGCGGTAATGGCCAAAGGCACATCCTGCACTGACTCGGAGCGTTTTGTTGCGGTAACAACCACTTCTTCAAGGATACGACTTTCGGCACTGGCATGAGCTCCAAGGCCGGCTGCAACTACCAGCGCTATGCCCTGTGCTAACGGTAAACGTTTAAAGCCTGGCGCGGCTTTGGCATGGGTTGTGGTTGATCTCAACGTGGTCACGTTACCTCCAGGATTAGCAGTGGAATTCGTAAGTTAAACCATTCCGTGGCGAAGGTATAGATTGATTCGGTGCGGTGCACACAATTGCCTGGAATGGCCTTTGGGTTCAGTCCTGTTGCTGCTGCAATATTGCCCGCATAGGTGCCAGCTGTTGCGCATATTTGCGCCACCGACCGACAGAACGGGTGTGTGCTGGTTCGCGCACCTGGACCGCGCTGGCGGTCGACACCGGCCGGTCCTGGTTATGAAAGTCAAGGCAGGCCGGTTGCCAGTCGAGACCAAGGAAATTGATCAGGCGGCGAGCGTTGGGCTCCAGGTCCTGGACCGTCGCCTCGTAGGAAATATCCAGAAAACGTTCACCAAAACGTTCCCGCCAGACAGCCATCAGGTGCAGGTAACGTCGATGATGGCGGGCCATCTCAGCCTGGTCATACGAATGCAGGTAGGCGTCAGCAAACAATTGTTTGAAGCTGGCAAAACAGGCATCCATGGGGTCGCGCTGCAGGTGAACTATTTTCGCCGCGGGCAGGGCCGCCAGAATCAGCGGAATCATCAGGTAGTTCTGCGGTAACTTGTCGACAAAATAGGCCGTTTGACCACGCAGCTTGCGGGTGCTGTCGAGGTACAGGTCACCCAGTTGGCGGGGCGGTAAATTTTTTGCCGCTGCAAAAAACGCTGTGGAGAAACGTTTTGGATCGCGGTAGTCACTCAGGCGCCGAACAGCCAGGCCCAGTTGTTGCAGTTCACCGGCCGAGCTGACCTGAGAGTGGCTGGTGATAATTCGCTCGATAAGGGTGGTGCCACTGCGCGGTTGGCCAAGGACAAAAATGGGACCGGCGTCGGTGTTGCCGGCGCCGGCATTGGCGAGCCAGTCACGGCTGAAATGTGATTCCAGGAACTCAAACATGTCGACTTCAGCAGCCTCATCATAGTCAACGGTACTGCGTCGATCTGCCGCGCCCTGGGCAAAGGCGGCAAAAGCCGGTGCCCACATCTGCAGGTCTTCATACTCCTTACCGATGGCATAGTGATAAAAAGCCCTTGCCCTGGCTGGCATGGCGGGTGCCGCGACAAGTTGCTGCATGGTTTGAATATGATCTTCGTTGCTGGCTTTGCGGCTGCCAGACAAAGCCCAGTGGGCTTGGGGACTGTTCGGCTGGATTGCCAGAATACGCTCAAGAAGCGCCGTTGCTGCCGCGGTAGCGCCTTTGTAAATATGGTTATTAGCCAGGTTTAGCAGAAAAGGTGGGTGGTTGGGCTGGCGTTCAACTGCAGCCGAGAAACTTTTGCCCGCAGCGTCATATTCACCTATCAGGGAATATACCGAGCCAATCAGGTCGTGGACCATGGGGTCCTGGCTGTTGGCCTGCAGGGCCTGGCTGAGGGCCGCATCGGCCTTAACCACCTGGCCCTCATGCATAAACAGGCGGGCCAGTTGTGCCCAGGCGGCGGCGTGCCCTGGATCAAGTGTTGTGACCGAGCCAAAGGCCTGAAAGGCAGTCTGCCGATCCTGGCCCTGCAGGGCCGTCAGGCCCACCAGGAAATGTGCCTGGGGCAGGTCAGGTTTAATTTTCAGAGCCTGCTCGCAGCAGCGCGAGGCTTCTCGAATCTTGCCTTGGCTGAGGGCGTTAAAACCCTCGCGGAGTAAATTCCTTAATGTTTGTTCAACTGCATTCATAGGCACAACAACCATAGACACAACAACCCTTTGTGGGTGAGGCCAAAGCCGGTGCATAATGGCATGTTTACAGGGGGCAGACAATTTTTCCGCGGCTGCCGGTTGTTCACCCCAGGCCAATTGCCAATCGATGCGCTGCAATCAGGTTGTGGTGATGGCCGGGTACAACACTTTGCTATGGGGTAGAGCATTAATGAGCACTCAACACACCAGCGCTGAACTAAAAGACATGGACCGTGGTGCCCTTTTGCACCCTTTTACGGATTACCAGACTTATGGCCGTGATGGTGGTCGAGTAGTCACCAGGGCCGAGCACATCTATATTACCGATTCAGACAACAAGCGTTTGCTCGACGGTATGTCGGGCCTGTGGTGTTGCAGTCTCGGTTACAGCCAGCCTGCCATCAAACGGGCCATCAGCGATCAGCTTGAGCGCCTGCCTTACTACAACAGCTTTTTTAACTGCAGTAACGACGCCGCGATTGAGATGGCCAGTGCCCTGGCTGAAATTATGCCCGGTGATCTCAAGCATATTTTCTTTACCAACTCTGGCAGCGAAGCCAACGACACCAACATTCGGCTGGTGCACCGTTATTTTGATGCCATTGGCAAACCGGCCAAGAAGAATATTATTGGCCGCCATAATGGCTATCACGGTAGCACTATTGCTGCGGCAAGTCTGGGCGGCATGGGTTATATGCATGAGCAGTTTATTGGCCTGACCTACACCCATCATGTGCAGCAGCCATACTGGTATGAAGAGTGCCACGATATGGATGCCGAGGCTTTTGGCCTGGTGGCAGCCAATGCCCTGGCCGCCAAGATTGATGAACTGGGTGCCGATACCGTGGCGGCATTTATTGCCGAGCCTATTCAGGGTGCCGGCGGTGTGATTGTGCCGCCCGCAAGCTATTGGCCGGCAGTGGAGAAAATTTGCCGCGAGCGGGATGTGCTGATTATTAGCGACGAGGTCATCTGTGGCTTTGGTCGCACCGGTAACTGGTTTGGTTGCCAGACCTATGGTTTTACTCCAGATCTTCTGACCTTTGCCAAGGGCGTCACCAACGGCTATCAGCCTCTGGGCGGGGTTGCCGTGTCTGCCAGGATTGTTGCGGCGCTGATGTCCGAGAGTGTCGAGTTTGCCCATGGTTTTACTTATTCAGGCCACCCCGTTGCCTGCGCCGCCGGACTGGCAACCCTGGACATCTACAGGCAGGCTGGCCTGATTGATACTACCGTCAAGGATCTGGGCATCTACTTTGGCGATCGCTGGCGGCAGTTGGCAGACCACCCCATTGTTGGCGAGGCGCGCACCCAGGGCATGCTTGGGGCCTTGGAGTTGGTGCGCGACAAGTCCACGCGGGCGCGCTTGGCACCGGCTGCGCAAGCCTCTGTTTACTGCCGCAACCGCGCTATTGATCACGGTTTGATGGTGCGGGCAGTACATGACGCCATGATCAGTGCGCCACCTTATGTGTGCAGCAAAGCAGAAATTGACCAGCTGATCGACAGCCTGGTAAAGGCCCTGGATGAAACTGCGCGCCACTATGGGATTAATCAGGCTTAGGTTCGACAGACTCAAAGAATTAACCAGCGCTGCAGAAAGAGGGGTAAATCAGCTTTGAAGCCCACCGGGTGCAGGTCGGTGCAGAGACCCGTTGAGCGCATGCATAAGGTAAACAAACCAGCCACGGAGCATAATCAAACAATTCAGTTGAAGCGCAGTCGGCATGCTGGCTTCAGGCCAGCCAATTTTATTTTTTCAAACTAATCAAATCAGGAACCCTTTATGACTGCGTTACCGGAACCCCTATCGGCCCATGTTGAACTGCTGTTTTCTGATATGAACGGCGTCCCGCGGGGTAAGGTTATTGATGGCAGCAGTCTCAAGCCGGGCTTTCGACCACACATGGGTTTGTCTGTGTTGTTGCAGACAATCACCGGTGGTTACGCTGATGTTCTTGAACGCCTGAACCCTAAAGATGAAGACATGTTGCTGGAGCCAGACTGGTCCACCTATCGAGCAACCCCCTGGAAGGAGGATGATCACAGCCAGGTTATCTGCCGCACCCTGACAAAAAACGGTGTCGCCACGGGCATCGACTCGCGAAATGTGCTGATCAATATCCTCGGTGAGTATGCAAAATTGGGCTGGTTTCCCATTGTCGCTCCGGAGGTGGAGTTTTATCTGGTGCAGCCGGTGACGGACCCGCGCAATGCGCTGGTGCCGGCGACGGGTCAGGATGGCCGGCTGGAGTCGGGCGGTGAGTCATTCAGCATTGATGCCCTGGACAAGTTTGAAGATTATTTTGCTACCCTGCGGCAGTCGTGCGCCAAGGCGAATATCCAGATTGAAGGCCTGATCCACGAAATGGGTCCGGGCCAGATCGAGTTGAATGTTGGTCACGGCGATGCCCTGCAAAAGGCAGATCAGTTATTCCTGCTCAAGCGTGCAGTAAAAGCCTGTGCGCTGAAGTGTGGCATGACGGCAACGTTTATGGCCAAACCCATTGAGGAGGCCGCTGGCAGTGGCCTGCATATTCATACCAGCATGAATGATGCTGAGGGTAAGAATATATTTGCCCTGGTGGATGGCGAAGCGACTGCCATGCTGCGGCACTATATCGCCGGCCTGCAACATTACCTGCCGCGGGCGTTTGCGCTGTTTTCGCCAACCATTAACAGTTATAAACGTTTTGTGCCGGACTTGTCGGCACCTCTGAACCTGGAATGGGGCTACGATAACCGCACCGCTGGCTTTCGCATCCCTTACGATTCCGATGAAAACGGCCGCGTTGAAAATCGCATTGCCGGCGCTGATGCCAACCCTTATTTGTTCACCGCTGCCAGCCTGGCCTGTGGCCTGTTAGGCGTGCGTGAAAAGCTGGAGCCCAGGGCGCCTGTTGAGGGTAACGCCTATAACCTGAATCTGCCCGCAGCCTTTCCCCGCGATCTGGGCGCAGCACTGGTAGATCTGCAGAATTGCCAGCCCATCATTGACCTGATGGGGCGTGACTTCATCGACTCATTTGTTTCCGTCAAGCTGGATGAGATAGGCCACTTTCAGGCTGAGATATCCCTCTGGGAGCAACGCTACCTGTGCGAGTCACTGTAGCTGATGTTCGGGCGCAGGCAGGGCGGTGTTGCCAGCAGTGGCTATGACGAGTCCTGGTATTACGCCACTGCTCGAGGCATGGTCCGGCATCCATCGTTAACCGAGTCTCTGGATGTTGACGTTTGTGTGGTTGGTGCCGGTTACACGGGTCTGTCAGCAGCTATTGAACTGGCGGAGCGAGGTTTTACAGTGGCGCTGCTGGAAGGCCATCGAGTGGGTGCCGGTGCCTCGGGCCGCAACGGTGGCGTGCTGGGTATGGGCCAGCGCAAGGACCAGGATGACCTGGAGTCCATGCTGGGTATGCCGGCAGCACAACAGATGTGGCAGATTGCCTGTGACGCCAACCAGTTGGTGCGGGATCGAGTGGCGCGCTTCAACATCGATTGCGACCTGACAGACGGTGAGCTACATGTCGCCCACAAGTCGCGTTATGTGAGTGCCATGTGGCGCTACACAGAACATCTGGCGCAACACTATGGCTATACGGATCAGCGCAATATCGACCGCGATGAGGTCGCTGCCATCATGGGTGTAGACACCTATTATGGCGGGGTGCTGGACAAGCAGGCCGGCCATCTGCACCCCCTTAATCTGGCCCTGGGGCTGGGCCGAGCAGCAGCAGAACTGGGTGTGCAGATATTTGAGCAGTCTGTCGTCACCAATATCCAGCAGCCAGCCCCTGATCGAGTGATTGCCAGCACTGCTGCCGGCAGGGTCACAGCAAAATTTCTGGTGCTGGCCTGTAATGGTTATCTCGGTAACCTGAACAGTAATGCCGGCAAATACCAGATGCCCATCAACAATTTTGTTTTAGCCACGGCACCCTTGGGGGCGGCGCGTGCCCGGCAGATCAATCGGGATAATGTTGCCATTGTCGACAGTCGTTTTGTGGTGAATTATTTCCACAATTCGCCGGACCAGCGCCTGATTTTTGGTGGTGGTGAAAACTACTCACCGTTTTTTCCCAAAGACATAAAAGCATTTGTTCGCCAGCACATGCTGGCGGTTTATCCGCAGTTGGCGGATGTGGTCATCGACTATGCCTGGGGCGGGACCCTGGCTATCACCATGCGCCGCATGCCAAGTTTTGGTCGCCAGGGGCGGAATATCTACTGGGCCCAGGGCTATTCCGGCCATGGTATTGCCATGGCCAATATGGGTGGCAAGCTGGTCGCCGAGGCAATTACCGGCCAGGCAGGGCGGTTTGATTTGTTTGCCAACCTTCGCCATATTCCTTTTCCCGGCGGTCGCTGGCTGCGCTGGCCCGGCCTGGTGGCAGGCATGCTCTACTATTCAATGCTCGACAAGTTCTAGGCCCAAACCCTGAACCTAAGTCCGACAGGCTCCTAAAGCCACTCACCCCGCAGGCGCTTCTGGGCTAACAGGCCAATAAAATCATGGGCGATGGTCGCTGCAGCGATGGCGGTAATTTCGGCGTGGTCATAGGCCGGTGCTACTTCAACCACATCCATACCCACAAAATTTAACGAGCCAAGACCACGTAATATACCCAGTGCCTGGGCTGAAGACAGGCCGCCCGCCACTGGGGTACCGGTGCCGGGTGCAAAGGCCGGGTCGAGGCAGTCAATGTCAAAGGTCAGGTAGGCGGGGTGAGCGCCCACTACCTCCAGAATCTTTGCAATGGTGGCTTTCTGGCCCTGTTCGTGGACCTGCGGCGCATCAATGATGGTAAAGCCGTGGCTTTCATCACTGAAGGAGCGAATGCCAATCTGCACTGACCTGGTGACATCAATCAGGCCTTCGCGCTTGGCCCGCAGGAACATGGAGCCATGGTCGAGGCGCTCGCCGTCATCTTCCCAGGTGTCAACATGGGCATCAAAGTGGACCAGGGCGACGGGGCCGTATTTGGCAGCATGGGCGCGCAGCAGCGGGTAGGTAACAAAGTGATCGCCGCCAAGGGTCACCATCAGGGCGCCGCTGGCAAGGATGGTGTTGGCATGGGCTTCAACCCTGGCGACCAGCTGTTGTGGGTAACCTGGATCCAGCAGGCAGTCGCCATAGTCGGCCACGGCCAGTACCGCCACGGGGTTAATGCCAAAGGGGAAGGCCCGGCCCACCAGTTCCGCCAGCTGTACTGACGCCGCCCGAATGGCCTGGGGGCCAAACCGGGCACCGGGACGAAAGGTTGTTGCCGCATCAAAGGGTATGCCAGACACCACAACATCGGCGCCCTGAATGTCCTGGGTGGTCTTGCGGCGCAGGAAAGACAGCCCGCCGGCAAAGGTATTACGACCAGGTTCGGGTTGCAGAAAGCGATCGCGATTGTTGGTATTGCGGGTCATGACATATTTACCTGTGTGTTTACCTGTGTGGCTGCGGGTTTGACAAAAACCAGCAGCTGATTGTTGGCGGGCATGGCCAGGTCTTGCTGCTGGCTAAGGCCAGATTCCCGTGCCAGGTGCTGCAGTGTCTCAATATCGCGAATACCACTGCGGGGATTACGCGCCTTGAGCCACAGATCAAAGTCGGCGTTGGAGGCTGTGGTGAATTCCCCGGCATACTTAAAGGGGCCGTAGATGCACAACTGGCCATACGCCGGCAGGGTTCGGGCGGCTTGCTGAAACAGTGGCTGCAGCAGTGCGGCGGGCATGATGTGGACAACGTTGGCCATATAGATGTTGTCGGCTTTTGGCCATGGTGTTGGGGCGCCAATATCCAGGTAGACAGGCGCCAGGACATTTGCCGGTGCAAGTTGCCGGATATTCTCTGCCAGTGCCGGCAAGTAGTCACCCTGGTCGCTGGGCTGCCAGCGAAGATGGGGCAGGTGGCTGGCCATATAAATCGCGTGCTGGCCAGAACCGCTGCCAATTTCGAGGATATCTGCTGGTCTGCTGAAAAGGCGGGCCAGCTGCGCCTGGATGGGTGCCTGGTTATTCTCCGCGGGTTGGGAAAAGTTCCGGAAACTCATGCTGGTGCTGCCGTCAGGCATCTGGCTCAGGGGCGCTGTAGCCTTCAATATGGTCAATGGTTTCGCCGGCGAGGAACTTGTCGCGCTGCTCGTTGAGGTATTTGCGAGCCTCTTTGTCCATCAGGTTCAGGTGTTTTTCATTAATCAGCATGGTCTGCATATGTTGCCATTCCAGCCAGGCCTGCTCCGACACGTTGGCCAGTATGTCCTGGCCGCGGGGACCGGGAAAGGGGGCCTGGTTGAGGCCCGGCAGGTCTTTTTTCAAGCGACTGCAAAATACCGTTCTGCTCATAGTGATGTCCTTGTCAGGCTCGGGTCATAGGCCGTGTGGGGCTATGCTTGCGGTTTTGTGCAGCGCTGCAAGTTGCTGGAAAATGCGCGTCACCGGTCTGGTCAGGCCAACGGTCTGGGGTGCCTGGGGATCATACCAGCTGCTGCCAGGCTCGCTGACAGCTGACGGGCCAGTGACATTACCAAGCCCGGGCAGGCCAGCCAGGGTATGAAACTGCGCGTATGTTACGTGAATTGGCCTGATATCTAAATGAAAGTGGGTAAACGTATGCCGGAATGGTAGCACCAGCGGCGCCGTCGTGCTCTTCAGGCTGGCTGCCAGCGCTGTTTGCTGCAGTTGTTCGAGGGGCACTTCCGGAAAACTCCAGAGACCACCCCAGAGGCCGGTGCTGGGGCGTTTTTGCAGCAGGAATTCACCCTGCTGGTTCTCGATCAAGAGCATGCAGGTCTGCCTGACGGGAATTTTTTTGCTGGGCTTTTTGCCTGGCAACAAACTGGTCTGGCCAGACTGGTGGGCGACACATTCAACACTAAAAGGACAGGCAGCGCAGTTGGGTTTGCTGCGGGTGCACAGGGTTGCCCCCAGATCCATCATGGCCTGAGTGTAGTCGTTGACGCGCCTGGTGGGTGTCAGGGTTGCCGCAATCTGCCACAGCTCGGCGGCAACCCGGGTTTGGCCAGGCCAGCCCGCAACCCCAAAACAGCGGGCCAGTACCCGCTTCACATTGCCGTCCAGAATGGTCGCGCGCCCACCGCAGGCGATGGCGACAATGGCCCCGGCGGTGGATCTGCCAATGCCTGGCAGCTCAATGAGCTGCGCCACAGTCTGAGGCAACTCAGCGTTGTATTCTCTGGTCAGGCGCTGTGCGGTTTTGTGCAGATTACGCCCGCGGGCGTAATAGCCGAGCCCGGTCCAGAGATGCAGTACCTCGTCTTCACTGGCCGCCGCCAGAGTATTGATCGTTGGGAAACGGGTCATGAATCTTTCGAAATAGCCGATGACGGTGCTCACCTGGGTTTGCTGCAGCATGATTTCCGAGACCCAGACCCGGTAGGGCGTGGGGCTGCGCTGCCAGGGCAGGTGCTTGCGGCCGTGGAGATCAAACCAGGCAAGCAGGCGAGTATCAAAGTCATCGATCATTTGCCAAACAGGCCTTTCAGCAGAGACTTCGCCTTTTCCTCGACATCAGCGGGTAGCTGCTCGCCGAGTTTTTCTCGGAGTTTTTCTCTGCCCTGGCGTTTTATCTCTTGCTGCAGCAGGTCTGTGACCATGCGGCTCACGCCCTTGCTATCGGGCAGGCACAGTGTCACCGGTGAGGCGTCCATGGCGCCAGCACAATGTAATGGCCAGCGCAGGCCGGCAAGTGGTGGCCCAACGCTGAACTGGCTAGCGGCATTTTCCTGCAGGGTAATACCAATGTCGTAGACCAGCTGGTTCTGCCAGTAGTCGATGCCGCCGCCACCGGCAATGTTCATGGTCTCAAGCTGAAGGTTCAGCTGCTGGTTGGCTTGTATGCCATCAGTGAGGCGCAGATTGCCGTTTAGTGCCTGAAACGGCATCTTGTCTGGCCACTCGGCGACGCCGGATGACTTGCCGCGCAGGCTGTCCACCGTCGCGGCCACGGTTTTTATGGGGGTCACATCCAGGGTGCCATGACGAATGGTGAAAACGTTGTTGCCGCTGATGCTAGCCAGTATGGCACTGAGCATCTGGCCCCTGAAGCGGGTCTCGGATTGCAGGTCAACGGCTCCGGTAATCCATTCAAACTCGGTGAGTTTGGTGATGTCCAGGCCAGTGACTTGCAGCGTGCTGGTCGCGCTTGGGGTGCCGCCAACGGGCATGCGGGCAGCAAACTTCAGTGCTATTCGGCCGTCATAACCCTGGGTGCTGAGATCGACTGCCAACTGTTCATTGGCGTTCTTGACGGCCAGCACCAGTTGGCTGAACTCATAGGTGTCGTAGCTCACTTGGCCCAGGGTAAATTTACCGTCGAGGTCATATTGGTGCAGCAGCGCGACGGGCAGCACCTCACTGTCGACCGGCAGCGGCGCAGCAGTGGCAGATTCAGTGGCTGCCACAACCGGCGGCAGATAATCGCTGACATGTACCTGGTCCATGGCCAGATCAAACCTAACACCTGGCTTGGTGCCAGTTGCGGCGCCCAGATTAATCCCCAGACTGCCCGTCAGGGTGCTGTTATCGAGTCTGGCTTGAAGGTTAGTCAGTTTCAATTCAGGCATGGTGCCGGAGATATCAGCGCTGGCACTGAAGCTGCTCAGGGCGTCGGCACGGCTGGTTTCGATGGCCGGTTGGTGGAGGCTGGCGAGCAGTGCTTGCAGGGCTACAGGCTCTAGCTGGAATTTGCCTTGTAAGTTTCGAGCGCCCATCAGGTCGGTGATTGCCAGATCGACGCTGCCGCGCAGGTCTGCCAGCTGCCAGCTGCTGCCCTGGAGGCTTGCAGTACCGGCTTGCAGGTCGGCCTGGCCGGTGAGGTTCAGGCCGGTGTTGATCTCGCCCAGATCGGGGATCTTGACGAGGCTGTTGATGACAAGATTTTGCAGCTGAAAGCGATCGAAGCTTGAATTGAATGTCAGCTGGCCACCGCCATTCACCGCTGCCGACACCCTGGCGGTCTGGTCTTCCAGGGTCAGGTCAAAGGCCAGGGTGACAGGTGTGTCGTAGCGTAAGGCGCCGGTGCTGAAG
The DNA here is from genome assembly GCA_030728785.1 of Pseudomonadales bacterium. Taxonomy (GTDB): domain Bacteria; phylum Pseudomonadota; class Gammaproteobacteria; order Pseudomonadales; family Azotimanducaceae; genus UBA4582. Next base: position 43 of record JANQYP010000053.1, on the reverse strand, counting down.
GACTTGATGGTCACGCGATAGTCCGCAGCATTCTTGGGGTCAA
>JANQYP010000052.1:73147-78581 GCA_030728785.1 Pseudomonadales bacterium | reverse complement strand
CTCTGATTAAGTGGATATTGTCGTGGGGCCGCCCAGGTCAGGGCAAGGCGGGGAACATTTTAGAAAATCGCGGATACGCTTTAAATCCGCGAGGTTTCGAAAATGTGAGCCAACGCAGCAATGGCGGAAATAGTGGTGCGGCATGCCGACCTTAATCAGAGGTTCCCTAGGCGTGTTTTTGCCGAATAACATTGAATGATGCTGAATAACATTAAAGTTATGCTGCAAGCTGTCGATTAACGATCTGATAAAGTGGCAATAGTCTGCCACCTAGAGTGATGCGATCCGTGCCAAAGTCCAACATGCAGCCCGGCGCCAGCAGCAATAAAAGGTCTTAACAGTTGAGTGGTAGCTGGCAGCGCAGAAACCTGCGATTATAAGGCAGCCGCGAGTGAGGAGGGAAAGATGTCAAATACAATTCCCATAAGTAACCCCGTTAGTGGGGCAGTTGTACAGCAAAGCACCCCTGCCAAGCCCGCCGGGTCTGTGGACAAAGCAGCAGTGAAGGTTGCAGCTGAGGCCGTTGAGACCCTGGATGCGATCAAGACCCGCATTCATGATACCGGTAAGGAGGCAAAATCTGTTCGCGAAGGTGGCGCAGAGCTAAGTCAGCGCATTCGGGAACAGCTCGAGGAGGCTGCGCGACGGCTGCAGCAGGCCGTTGAAGCGACGCCAACTCGGCTGAAGTTTTCAGTCGACGAGGTGGGTTCACGGTTTGTGATCTCAGTGACTGATGATGCAACCGGCGAGTTGATCAGGCAGGTGCCGGGTGAGGCGGTGCTGCGAATTGCCCACAGTATAGAAAAGATGAAGGGCGTCTTGTTTGATAAAAGCTTGTAACCTATGTTCAATCGGTTCTGGCTGCTACAAGTTAAAAAACACCTGCTGACCTCTCTGGAAAGCGGGGCCCAGCGCGCGTTGCTGGACACCAGAAACGTCAGCCTGGAACTGCTGACCATTGTGTTTTTTGGTTGTCTGATCGGCGCAGTGATGTGCGTTGTGGCCGAAGCCTTTGTGCTGGGCGTCAGCGCCTTTGGCCGCTGGCGTGCCGAAGACACCCTGATGGTGTGGACGTTCGCTGACGACACAACCCTTGCTTATGGTAGTGTGGTGTTCCTCTGGGTCGCGGCCAGTCTGGTCGTGGTGCTGAAAAAAGTCCTGGGCATTAAGGCCTATGCGGGCCCGGCAGACACCATCTATGCGGCCCAGCAGGTTCTCGAACCGCTGGATGTCAAGCGTGGTATTGGTTCGACGTTTATTGCTTTTATTTGTGCCAGTGGCGGCGCCTCTGTGGGCCAATACGGGCCGCTGGTGCATTTTGGCGCCACTATCGGCATCTGGCTGAAACGCTTGCTGTCCGCAAAAATGTCACACGAGATATTTTTAGGCTGTGGTGTCGCCGCGGCGATATCGGCCGGTTTTAACGCGCCCCTGGCGGGCATTGTGTTTGCCCACGAGGCGGTGTTACGCCACTTTTCCATTCGCGCTGTGGCGCCCATTTCCATTGCTGCCATCTCCGCCAGTGCGCTGGATAAAGCCTGGTTCCCGAGTAATGCCAGTTTTTTGATCGACGCGCCGATGCCGCCATTGGCCGATGTTCTGCCGGCTTTGATCTTAATGGCGCCGGTGTTGTCCCTGATCGCGTTGATCTTTATGTTAAGCCTGCGCCGAACCCAGCAGTTTGCCGCGAAAGTGAATCGCCCGATGCTGTTGCCTTTTGTGGCGGCAACCCTGTGCGGCGTGGTTGGTATCTGGCTGCCGCAGGTGCTGGGCTTGGGTGTCGACAGTGTCAACCAGATGCTGGCGGGGCACTACGTTCTGGAGTTATTGCTGGTTCTGCTGATCGCCAAAATTATGATGTCGTCTCTGTGTATTGGTCTGGGGCTCTTTGGCGGCGTGTTTTCACCGGCGATTTTTATCGGCGTTGCGGCCGGCGCGTTTTTTGGCCAGCTGGTTGAGCCAATGCTGGTGCCGGGGTTTGCGCTGGTAGCGGCGGTGGCGGCAATGGCAGCGGTCAGTGCCTCGGTGATTGGTGCGCCCATTACCGCCACCCTGATCGTGCTGGAGTTAACCCAGTCCTATGAACTGGCGGTGGCGGCGATGATTACGGTGATGATCTGCAGTCTTGTCACCCATCGCGTCTTCAGTCTGTCATTTTTCGACCGGCAGTTGCTTGACCGTGGCATTGATCTGCGGCTGGGACGCGAGGCCATTGCCATGGGGCAAACCAGCGTTGCTGATATTGTCACGCAAGACCACCTGGTGTTGGCGGCAGAGGCGACCGGTGAGCAGGTGCTTACTCTGATGCAGCAGGCCCAGCTGACAGAGGCCTATGTGTGTGATGCGGCAGGGTTGCTGCTGGGTAAGGTGCTGATTCATCAAGCCCTGATGGCAGGCGCCAAACCGGTGTTCGACCAGATGCAGACTGCGCCCCTGAGGTTCTGCGAGACGGACTCGTTGACCAGCGCCATGGCCAACACTCAGGGTTTTGTTGGTGAAAGTATTCCAGTGGTAGCAGCGTCGGGCAAGCTGATCGGCTCGGTGACGGAAGGTGACTTGTTTACGGCCGTGATCCGCCTGCAGCAGAAAATAAGAGTGCTGGAGCGCAGTTAAGTGAGTAGAACACCGGCCCTGAAAATGACCATGGCAGGTGCCTGGGGAAGTATGTTGCAAACGAGGAGGAAGCCATGTTGAGGATTTGGATATTGGTGGTCAGCTTGTTTGCGGGCCTCGGCGAGGGCGCAATGGGTGCTGACGACAGCGATGGCTTTGCGGCGGGCCTGCGGGCCAAGGAGCGTGGCCACTACGCCACAGCGTTGCGCGCCTGGCAACCGCTGGCGAATCGAGGTGTGGCCCAGGCGCAGAATAACATGGGTCACATGGCCGAGGAGGGGCTCGGCGTGACGCAGGATTACGCGCGCGCCATGAGCTGGTACAAGTCGGCGGCTAACCAGGGTTTGAAAGAGGCCCAGCATAATGTCGGTTTGCTCTACTACCATGGTTACGGCGTGGCCAAGAATGCTCGCGAGGCGCTTGCCTGGTTTAAGCTGGCAGCCGCGCAAAAACTTGCCGACTCAGAGTATATGATCGGCTTGTTATTACACAATGGTGAAGGCGTAGGTTTGGATTACGGCCAGGCAAAGGTCTGGTTTTTGCGTGCAGCGCGGCAGAATTACGCGCCGGGTCAGTTGATGTATGCGTTTATGCTGCAAGCCGGTGAGGGCCAGGATCCAGAGCCGTTCAAGGCCTATGTCTGGGCGAAAGTGGCCGAAACCAATGGTCTGGTTGACGATGCGCAGGAGATCTACAATCTGTCGATGTTGCAGTTAGACGACGCTGACATTCGCAAGGCCGAAGCCTCAGCATTACAGTGTTTGGCGAGTCAGCTGGCTGACTGTGCTGAGTAAGGCGCATTTTTTCTGGCAGATGCTAAAGAAGTTGTCTCTGAGGCCGATTGAATAAGCAGTCATTCGTAATCTTGAGAGCGCAAAAAATGAGAGTAAATTTCAGAGATCCAATGGCTGGTTACAAGATCGTAGATCAAGTCGGCAGGGTCGACTATGCTAACCAGGTAGAGTTGGTGCAAATGCTTTTTAATGCCTTGCTGGACTCAATGAGCGACGCTGATGGTCATCTGCAAAGAGGCGCCCACGAATTGAAGTGTGCATCCATAGCCCGCGCCATGAAGATTGTCCAGGGTCTGCGAATCACTCTCGACCATGAGCGCGGCGGTGAGTTGGCGCGTAATCTCGACGCCTTGTACGATTACGTGTCAAGACGCCTGATGCAAGCCAGCTTGCGCAACGACGTGGACAGTTTGCGCGAAGTTCGTGGCCTGATGGCCGACATCAGCAGCGCCTGGGAGATGCTGCCAGGGGCCATGCTCAAGCAAAAAATGAACGGCAACTGAGTACGTTGCCCTAAGGTCTTGCTTGTCTGCCAGCAGCTTGCTGCTGGCACTCTGCTGGCACTCTGCTTGCACCCCCCCCTTGAGTACTAATGTTTGGCTAAGCGGTGCCGGTCGCCAGTGAGCTCGGTCTGGTATTGCTGGGCTGACGGGCCTGGCGGCAGGTCTTAAGCCGCGCCCAAGAGACCAATCTTTATAAAAACTTGTTAGCAAACGCTGTCAATTAGCGTAGTATCCCTTGTTCGTGCCTCGTCGTGGGTTGGCAATCACCACCGTTTGGCCTGAAGAAGGTAGATTTTGCTGCACCATAAAAACAATCATAGGCTTGTTCCCGAGGAAGTCGTTCTTGGTTCCTGCGAGGTCATGCAGGAACTCTGGCGGTTGGTAGAGGCTGCTGCCGGCAGTAACACCTCCGTGTTAATTCGCGGCGAAACAGGGGCGGGCAAGGAAGTCGTCGCGCGCCAGGTGCACCAGCTCTCGGCTCGCCGCAACGGCCCTTTTATCGCGATCAACTGTGGCGCTATCCCTGCTGATTTGCTCGAAAGCGAGCTGTTCGGCCATCGTAAAGGCGCGTTTACCGGCGCGTTTGCGGATTACGGCGGCCAATTGCTCGCGGCCGACGGCGGAACCCTGTTCCTCGATGAGATCGGTGACATGCCGCGCATCTTGCAGGTAAAACTCCTGCGGGTGCTCGAAGAGCGCGTGATTGTGCCCGTCGGTTCCACTGAGCGGATTGCGATAGACGTCAGGGTCATCAGCGCCACCCACCAGGATTTAGAGGTACTGACACAGCAAAAGTTGTTTCGAGAAGACCTGTTCTATCGTCTGAACGTCTTTCCGCTGCTGGTGCCGGCCTTGCGCGAGCGGTTGGCAGATTTGCCCGAGTTGATCGGCTTCTTCTCGCGAAAACTGGTGACTGACGGTGAGCCGCCGAGCTTCACTGATGAGTCCATGAGAATACTGCGAAGCTATCATTGGCCAGGTAATCTGCGCGAATTGTCCAATCTGGTCGCGCGCATGCATGCCATTTCGCCCACTGCGGTGCTGGATATCACAACCGTGCCAAAGAGTCTGTTGCCAGCGCGAATCTGCGAGGCGCTGCAAAATATTCTGCCGCAGTGGCAGGCAGTATCGAATGACGACTGTACTGCGCCGCCGATGGATGCGCAGGGGTCGATGGATTATCGGCTGGAGCAGGCGCTGGGCTTCACCCAAAGTGATGTACCGCTGCCTAAAGACGGCTTTGCCCTCAAAGATTTGCTGCAGGATATTGAGGTGAACATGATTCGCAAAGCATTGGATTCGACGCGATGGAATGTCTCCTCCGCGGCTAAATTGCTCGATATGCACAGAACCACGCTGATTCAAAAGATCAGCAAACTCGATATTGCTCAGGACAACCTCCCCGTTAACAACTGACCCTTGCCGGCTTTATTTACTGCCGACTTTGTTCACTGCCAGCTTTGTTCACCGCCGGCGCTCAGTGCCGGTGCCGTGCCGCCACCGCTGTCATGTTCCGCAACAGAT
>JANQYP010000052.1:64918-73047 GCA_030728785.1 Pseudomonadales bacterium | reverse complement strand
GCCGGCGCTCAGTGCCGGTGCCGTGCCGCCACCGCTGTCATGTTCCGCAACAGATTGTCGTCTGTTTTCTGACTATCCAGCCTCTCCCAACTGCTGACAGCTTTTAAGTCATTGATATCAAAGATCTTTAAACTTGGCACTCATATTGCTTTAGTTTTGATTGAGATCATTGCGGTAAAAGCGTCAGGTGTAGATTTATGCGGCACACGGAATTTCTTCAAAGCCTCGACTGGGTCGGGCTGCAGACAAATGGCTGCAGTTTAGCAAGCCTGGGTGATGAGCATCAGCTGTCGATTACACGCTGGTCCTGCACTGCTGACCTGTGCTCGCAGCGCAAGCCGGTACAGGCGATTGTGGTTGAGCTGCATGCAAGCCTCGATGCCCTGGAATCGCTTCAAACACTGCAGTTGCAATTTCGCAATACCCCCATCATCGCCATTGTTAATCGCCAGCGATTTGAACTTGGCATCGCGGCGATGGGTGCGGGAGCCGCCGCGGTCATTGCGGATGACGATTTTTCCAGCGCCAGCTGGGCGCCGGCGCTGGCTAAAATGGGCCTAGCGAAGCCGGTGCTACCCAGGCGCGCCTATGTTTTTGTTGACCCCATGTCGCAGAACCTGTTCGAACTCGCGCAGCGAGTGGCCCGAGCCAATGTCTCGGTGCTGATCCAAGGCGCGACAGGTACCGGCAAAGAGGTCCTTGCTCGAGTGATCCACGAATCTTCGAACCGCTGCAACGAGGCGTTTGTGTCGTTGAATTGCGCCGCGATCCCCGAGCAACTTATTGAAGACATGTTGTTCGGGCACGAAAAAGGCGCCTTTACCGGTGCCTCAAGACGGCAGCTTGGGCTTTTTGAGCAGGCACAGGGCGGCAGTTTGTTTCTCGATGAAATCGGCGAAATGCCCTATCACCTTCAGGTCAAGCTGTTGCGTGTGCTGCAGGAACGCAACCTGATGCGAATCGGCGGTGAGGAAACCATCGCCCTGGATGTCAGAATTATCGCCGCAACGAATCGTAACCTGACAACTGCGATAGCAGAGAGGGTGTTTCGAGAAGATCTTTACTTTCGACTCAGCGCTTTCAAGCTGACCATTCCGCCATTAGCCCAGCGCCCACTGGACATAGCCCCGCTCGTGCAGCAAGCCATCAGGGCACAACAATTGGCAGGCGTGGCCTGTGCGGGAATAACGCAGGCTGCGTTGCAGGTTCTGCGCGCCTACAGCTGGCCCGGCAATGTTCGCGAGTTGGAAAATGTTATCGCCAGGGCCTTCGTTCTGAGTGACGGCGGCCTGATCGACGTGCCGCACATTCTGCTCGATGATTTTGCCCCTTGCGAGTTGGTATTCGGCGCCACTGCCCCTGCCATTGATGTTGCACGCGTCGACCCTCTGCCTGACGCCAGATGGTCACAACAGCAGTCTGGCTGGCACAAGGACCTGCAAACGGCCAATCCCACGCCGCTCGGTGAGCAGCTCTGCGGGGTTGTCAGGACACAGGAGATGCAGGCTATTTTGGGTGCCATCAAAACGTCGCAGTCGCGCCTCGAGGCTGCAGATCGACTGGGGATCAGCGCCAGAACCTTGCGTCACAAACTCAAAAAATTGCGCGATGAAGGTCTGGACGTTCCTCAGACCTACGCACGATAACTCGATAACCACGCAGGAAGATTCATGATGCAAGTTAGCCCAACCACTGATGCCAAAGCATTACTTGAGCAAATTCGCAATCTGCAGGCGCAGCTTGAAGACAGACAGGGCAATCTTGGCGCGCCATTAGAGCTTGAGCCGAATAAATCGGGCTTTGCCGAGGCGATCAAGTCTGCGGTCAATGAGGTCAATAACTTGCAGATGGAATCGAAGAAGACTGCTGGGGCCTATGAGTCTGGTGGTGATGTGTCGTTAACTGAACTGATGATGAAGTCGCAGAAGTCCTCCATCGCCTTTGAGGCTACCTTGCAGATCAGAAATAAGGTGCTGCGGGCGTACGAAGACATTATGAACATGCCCGTTTAACAGGTTTTTATCTAACCCTATAGTTGTCAGGAATTAACAGAATGGCTGCTCTACTCACTCCACCCGCAGGTTCTACAGCGTCAGGTACCGCTCTGCCCAGTGCTGGTAACGCGAGCCTGCCGGCCAAAACTGCAGGTTCGGTCGCAGAATTGAATCGCCTGCCATCCATTACCGAGATGCTCGCTCAACCGCTCGTGCGTCGATCTATGCCGGGCATTATCGCCTTGGTTGTTATTGGCGTCTTTGTGATTGTGTTCTCCTGGTTTCAAACCGGGGCGCTGCGCGAAGTCTATCCAGGTATGAGTGACTCTGATCGTCAGGCGGCCTTCATCGCCCTGCAGGGTGCTGATTTTCCAGTCACCATCAATGAAAGCAGTGGGCAGTTAATGGTGGGTGTTGAGCACTACCATCAGGCCCGGATGCTCCTTGCGGCAGCTGGTTTGCCGCAAGACGCAGGCTCAAACGCAATGGACGCATTCAGCGATGACTCGGCGCTGACCACCAGCCAGTTTATGGAACAGGCAAAATACACTGTCGCCATCGAAAATGAATTAGCCAAGAGTATCAGCCAGATTTCAACCATTCAGTCTGCGCGGGTTCATCTGGCCGCCCCCAGGCAGTCGGCTTTTGTGCGTAATCGCGTGCCTGCCAAAGCCTCTGTGGTCGTTAAGCCCCATGCGGGCCGTGCTGTATCGCCAAATCAGGTACAGGCAATCACGCACATGGTGGCGTCAAGCATTCCTTATCTTGCCGCCGAAGATGTGGTGGTTGTGGATCAACGTGGCAGTTTGCTGACAAGGTCTAATACGCCGGGTGTGCAGGCCGCGTCTGTGCAGTCTGATTATGAGTTATCCGTTGAAGAGCAATATCGAAATCGCATCGATGCCTTGCTTGCGCCCATTGTTGGTCTGGCAAATGTCAGGGCAGAAGTTGACGTTGAAATTGACTTTACTGAGCGCAATACCACCTTTGAAGAATATGACACAAATGCTACTGGGCCAAAAGCGCGGTCAGAGTCCATTTCAGTTGAACGTGGCCAGGCACCCGCGATGGCCGGCGGTGTACCCGGGTCAACGACGAACGTCTTATCCGATGAGGTAGCTACGAGTGGTGGTGCTGAAGAAACAGTCACAAATAGTCAGACTACCCGTAATTATGAAATCGACAAAACAGTTCGATATGTCAAGCGCACGGGCGGTTCGGTTACCAAAATGTCTGTCGCCATTGTCATCAACGAGGCGGCGTTGTTGCGCAACAGTGCAGAGGGTGCCACGGCTGGCGTGCCCATGACAGTTGATCAGGCGCAGCTGGACAGCCTGACAATGCTTGTCAAGAGCGCAGTGTCGTTCGATGAAGCCCGTGGTGACAGCGTGGTGTTACTGACCCAGAAGTTCGAAGTCGTCGAGGATATTGCGGACACCACCGTGTGGTATGAAAGTCCGGCATTAATCGGTTTAGTGAAGCTTGGTGCAGCATTTACCGCATTTGTATTCATTTTGTTGGTTGTCATCAAACCGGTGCTGAACTCGTTCCTCAATGGTGGTTCTGCCGTTGGCGCCGGGGGTTTGCTGGAGGCGGGTGTGGGCGGTGACGGTCTTGATATCGAGATGGGCGAGGGCGATACACTCGAGGATATCAAGGCCAGATTGAAGCCGAAGAAATCGACCATATCGGCAGACATGCTCGACACGGCGAATACTTATGACGACAAGGTGGCGCTGATTCGTATGCTTGTTGCTGAGGACTCCGGTCGAGTAGCAAACGTACTTAAAAAATTGATTAAACCCGTTTAAAGGCAAGGGCACAGAAATGGCGGCGGCAAAACCGACAAGCGGCGGTAAAGGCAAGGACACTGGCGGTAAAGGCAAAGAGACTGAAGGTCTGTCCGACGCGGTCAAGGCTGAGCTGGAAACGCTGACAGCGACTGAACGTGCAGCGGTTATTATGCTGCTGCTGGGTGAGCAACAAGCTGCTGAGTGTATTCGCTACCTGTCACCCCGTGAGGTGCAGTCGCTGGGCGCCTGTATGGTCTCGGTCGTCGATTTGTCGCAAGAAGCGGTAAATGTCGTCTTAGATGATTTCCTTTCGACCATAAAACAGCAGACGAGCCTGGGTTTGGGGACGATCGATTATGTCGAAAATATCCTCAAGAGAGCGCTGGGAGATGACAAGGCGGCAACGGTTCTCGGCAGGATCATGCCCGGATCGACCAGTAAAGGCCTGGAGATACTGCGCTGGATGGACGCCAGATCGATAGGTGAGATGGTGCAGGCAGAGCATCCGCAGGTCGTCGCAATTATTCTCTCAGTACTGGAATATGACGTTGCGGCGGATGTGCTGAACTTTGTGCCAGAGAGTAGTCGCGCTGAAATACTGCAACGTATCGCGCTGTTAGACACGGTTCAGCCCAGCGCAATGGATGAGCTGGAGCAGGTCATGCGCAAGCAGTTTTCTAACAGTTCCAGTGCCAAGTCATCAAGCTTTGGGGGCATAAAAGCAGCTGCCAAAATCATGAACTTCACTAAGGTTGATCTCGAAGGGCCGCTGCTTGAGGGTGTGTCTGCCATCGACGCCGAGCTTGCATTGAAAATACAAGACAATATGTTCACGTTTGCAAACTTGTCGGCACTGGAAAATCGCAGTATCCAGGTGTTGATGCGAAATGTTGACTCCGACCAGTTAATGGTCGCGCTCAAAGGTGCTGATGAGCTGGTCAAAGACAAGTTTATGGACAACATGTCGCAGCGGGCCAGAGTCATGTTTGTGGACGAAATGGAAGCAAAAGGTCCCATCAGGATCACCGATGTGGATGAAGCCCAGAAAACCATCATGCGTCTGGCGCGTAAGCTGTCAGATGCCGGTGAGTTAGTGCTCTCCGGAAGAGGTGATGATTTTGTCTAGTGACGCAGATGTTTCCTGGCGCTTAAACGATTTGTTGGTCGCCGGCCAAAAAGCCCGTTATCTCGCAACCAAAGTGTCTGGTCCTTCTGGTGCGGCGAGTGCTGAGCCGGTCGCAGAGTTTACGCTGTGGGCGCCTCGCGTTGTGCAGCTAATTGAGCAACAGCAACCCTTGCTGGCCGCGGCTGGCGAACCGGTGGCGGAGCAGAAAGCAGAAGGCAATGACGAGGCAGCGGAGCGCAAATCGCGAGAAGATCTTGAGGCGCAACTGCAGTTAGCCGAACAGCAGCATCAGGAGAAGCTGGCGGCGGCATATGAGTCAGGCCGAGTTGCCGGTGAGGAAAAAGTGACTGCCCGCGTGCAGCAACACGAGGCCGCTTTGCTAGCCGCCATTGCCGGATTTCAAAAATATCAGGGTAACATGCAGGACTTCTTTGAGCCGCTGACGCGGCTGGCCTTGCACCTTGCCGAGGAGCTGGTTCGTGGCGAATTAACCCTGTCAAATGCGGCTATTCAGAGATTGGTCAAGTCAGCCATTGACTCCATTGAGCTGAGTGGTGAAGGGCCGATTGTCGCCAGCTTAAATAGTGCGGACATTGAGATGCTGGATCAGGCGTTCAAAGAGCGTTATGCCCACGTCGAGTTTGTCAAAGATCATCACCTGGCGCCTGGTTCAGTGCGAGTGACGATGGATGCAACGTCCATAGAAGACTTTGTTGAGGATCGGTTACAGGAGTTGGCCGATCAGGTGTTAGGGCTCGGGCACAATAAGTTCCAAAGAGCCGCAGAAAGGGCCCGTCAATCAGCGCCAGTGGAAATAGATGGTGGCGCGAGTATTGATGAGGACAGGGTCTTGGATGCTGAGCCAAATGCCGATGCTGACATTCTTGGCGCGAGCAATGACTAGTTTGTTTGATAAGACCGTGGACGAGAAGGTGCAGCGAGCCAAGCTGAGTGTGCCGCGCACCAGTGGTCGATTGGTGAGGATCGCCGGCATGACCATTGAGGCGGTTGGCGTGCTTGCGCCGGTCGGCGCCACCTGCCAGATCGAAGGTGCGCAGGCAGGCGAAAATGTCGAGGCCGAAGTGGTTGGTTTTAATAACAATATTCTCTACCTGATGCCCTATGGAACAACGGATGGCATTGCGCCAGGTGCAAAAGTAACGGTGGTCAGTCGACATGGTAAAGGCCGTATAGGTGAAGCCCTCCTTGGTCGTGTTATCGACGGACTTGGTGAGCCAATTGACGGGCTGGGGCCTGTTGCTTACACCGATACCTGCAGTCTTGATGGTTTTCCCGTGAACCCCATGGAGCGGGGGCCTATTGAAGTGCCGTTAGATACGGGCATAAAGGCGATTAACAATTGTTTAACCCTGGGTCGGGGCCAGCGTATTGGTTTGGTTGCCGGCTCCGGAGTCGGCAAGAGTGTACTGCTGGGTATGCTGACGCGTAATACGGTGGCTGACGTGGTGGTGATCGGCCTTATTGGTGAGCGTGGTCGTGAGGTGCAGGAGTTTGTTACAAAAACTTTGGGGCGCGCAGGTTTAAGGAAGTCAGTGGTGATAGCGGCGCCGGCCAATCAATCGCCGGTCGTCAGGCTCAAAGCAGCACACCTGACCCACACCATAGCCGAATATTTTCGTGAGCAGGGCGCAAATGTGCTGTTGCTGTTTGATAGCCTCACGCGGGTAGCCCATGCGCAACGAGAAATTGGTCTCGCTGTTGGTGAGCCGCCGACAGCGAAGGGTTATCCGCCTTCCGTATTTGGGCTTCTGCCTAACTTGATTGAGCGCGCCGGTGTTGGGCGCCACGGCAAGGGCTCGGTAACGGCAATCTATACCATTTTGGCAGAGAATGACGATCGTTCAGATCCTATTGTCGATATCGCCCGCGCCTCTCTCGACGGCCAGGTGATGTTATCGCGAGCGCTGGCTGACTCCGCCCATTATCCGGCGATTGATCTGGAAGGCTCAATTTCGCGAGTCATGGCAAGCATTTTGAGTCCCGAGAGGATCAAATTGGCGAACAAGCTGCGCCGCCTTTGGACGCTTTACCAGCAGAACGCCGACTTGATTCAGGTTGGCGCTTATGAAAGCGGTACTAACCTGGAGCTGGACGAGGCCATTCGCTTGCGACCGCAGATTGTTGAGTTTCTGTGTCAGGAGAGTGATGCCTGTGTCAAAGAGTCGGAGTCCTGGAAAAGCCTAGAGAAATTACTGAGGAGTGCCGAAAAATGAAAGATGTCTGGACAGTAATGTTTGATAAGACTGAGCGTCATGTGCAACAAGCGCAAAAAATGCTGATCGACATGAACGCAAGAAAACAGGCCGCCGAAGCCAGTCTGCTGCGGCTCAATGGGCTTATCCAAGAATATCTGCAGGATATGGCGCGCGCCCAGGAGGAATCGTCTCGGTTGGCGGTCACGCAGTACTATCAACAGTTTATTGGCGAGATACAACAGGCGCAACAAGGGGTTGAGCGTGACATGTTAATGATTGACGTGGATTTGCAGGTAGCGCGTTTGAGTTTGCGCGACGCCGAGCGGGCGCATATGAAATCCAAAAAACTGTTGGAGCGGCAGCAAGTGCGCAGTTTACAGGCAGCCGAGCAGCGAGACGCCAGGGAGTTGGACGTGAATGCAACCGCTCGGTTTAATCTGCAGTACAGATAGCGTGATAGATAGCGGGATAGATAGTGGTATAGAAATTGCTGATTCAGTTGATGAAAGCTATGGAATAAGGTGATGTACAAGTGACCCAATTATTGAATATCGGCTTGCCGACCAGCAGGCAGCCTGAAAAAGTCGGCACGCCGGGGCCGGTAGGCGAGGCGGCCGCAGCGCCGCAGTCTGGCGCCACATTCGAGGAGCAATTTCGGTTGAACATTGCCGCCTTAAGTGGCGTGCAGGATGGCAAGGAGAGTGGCAAGGAGACTGGCAAGGAGAGTGGCAAAGGGGATGCTCAAGAAAGCGGCAAGCTGTTGCCGGTTTCGGCGGCAGTGACGCTGGATGGTCATGCCACCTTGCAGCGATTGCCGGGCGGTACAGCGGTGATGCTGGGCGAAGAACAGCCCACAGAACAATCATTAAAAGACTTTGCGGTGCAGCAAGGTATGGACGCAGGCGCTTTGGCGGTATTGTTCGCTCGATATCCGGGACAAGCCGTGTTGCTGAAAACAGCGGCGAGTGAGGCTGCAACAGCAGCAGCCTCAGCAACATCA
>JANQYP010000052.1:57138-64818 GCA_030728785.1 Pseudomonadales bacterium | reverse complement strand
CAACCGCAGCAGCAACAACCGCAGCAGCAACAACCGCAGCAGCAACAACCGCAGCAGTAACAACAACCGCAGCAGCAACAACCGCAGCAACAGCGGCAACAGCGGCGAATAACGCAGCAACTGCGGTAACGAGTCTGCCCAATATGCTGCTGCCCGAGTCGACAGCAGGGGTCATGACAGCAACTAATCCACTGACAACTGGTAATGTTGTCAGCGGTGGGGCGCAACCGGTACAGAATGCCTTGCCCGGATTGCCCGGATTGCCCGGATCGAGTCTGGGCCAGGCAGCGTTAACAGCTCCTATACAAATTTCGGGGCAAATTGCGGGGCAAGTTGCCGCCCAGGATGCGCAGGCCTCGTCGTTGACAACGCCATTAACTAAGCCTGGTGCGGAGGCCGCCCCGGCAGTCGCGGCGCAGATGACGAGTCTGGCGACGCCGCCGCGGTTCCTTGCTCAGCAGGGGGCACTCGCCGATAACCAGGAGGCCGTGACCCTGAGTGCCCCAGCGCTGTCGAAACTGGCCGCTAATGCCATTGAGCCTAGCGGCGAGCTCGGCATAAAACGCGATGCGGCCCTGGTGCCAGCGCGTGAGCCGGGCGTGGTCGTCGCAGCGGCGCTGGCAAATGCGGGTGTTGTCGGACCCAAGTCGATGCAGAACAAGGCCAGTCTGAGCCAGCCGGTCATGTCAGGTGCCGCGTTTGCGCTTAGTGCCGCGCATGTTACGGACAGTTTGGCGCTGCAACCTTCAGTCCCAAGAGCTTCTGAAATGGCCAGCACCGCGCTGACACCGCCACCTGCGGGTGCTGTGCTGCTGGAGGATTTGCCTGATAAGCTGTCACAGATGGTGGCGCAGCGCCTGATGGCCAATATCAGAGGTGGCGCCTGGCGGTTTGACCTGCAGCTCCACCCGCAGGAACTTGGCAGTCTGGATGTGCAGTTAGAGATGCGCGATGGTCGATTGGAGGCGCAAATTGCGACGAGTTCTGCGGCCGTGAAGGAGTTTCTCGGCAGTCAGCTCCATCGCCTGAATGAGAGCTTGGATGCGGCGGGTATAAAGGGATCGTCAATTGACGTAGCATTGCACCAGGGTGGTCATGAAAATGGTGCACAAGGACGGGGGCGTGGCAAGAATGAGGCCATGAGCGGGACTGAGGCAGAGCTGCATTCGGAAAACCTTCAGGCAGCAGCGCCTGCCCCTGGAACAGATGCAGGTTTGGATTTATTTGTCTAACAAATTGAGTAAGCAGGAATAGTACCTATGAGTGAAGAAGCAGAAGTTGAAGAAAAAAAGAAATCGCCGATATTGCTGATCGTCTTGATTTTTGTCGGGATACTACTGCTGCTCGGTGGCGCAATTGGTGGTACCTTATTCCTGACCGGGTTTTTCGATAAGCAAGACCGTGATATTGAAGATGAATTTGCCCAAATGGATAAGGCAGCGGAGGTTGCTAATGACCCTGAACTGGATGCTTTGAACGCCGGTCCCAAGTTGTTGGAGACGCCAAAGCAAACCAAGCTGGTAGCGAACTACTATCAAATCCCGCAAGCGCTGGTAGCCAACATTGGTGGTTCAAAAAAGGTGATGCAAGTATCGGTGGGTGTCATGACCCATTATGACGAACAAGTGATCGCGAATATCGAAAAGCATCAGATCGCCTTGCGCTCGGCGATGATCGTGGATCTGCGAAATGTCACTGAATTAGATATCAAGAGTCCGGATTTTCAGGTGAAGATGGCGGAAACCCTGCGTTTGACCATGAACGCCATACTTGAGGATTATGAGGACTTTGGTGGTATCGAAAAGGTTTTCTTTCCCGAGTTCATTGTACAATAGGCGGCGATTCTCAGTTTGCCGGAGCGGCGTTAGTTATGGTGGAGCAAGACAATTTGCTGAGTTCGGAAGAACTGCAAGCCCTGTCTGCAGGGCTTGAGGATGGCAGTTTGGAAGTAGGCAGCGGATTGAACACGTCGCTGCGAGTCGTAAAACATGATCTGACCAGCGAGGATACCTCCCTCGGGATCAATGTCGCATCGATTGATATGATTAATGAGCGATTTATTCGACAACTCCGCGTCGGATTAGTAGAGGTCTTGCGGACAACACCAAGGGTGCAGGTCGCGGAAATACGCACCATGCGCCTTCACGAATACATATCGCCGCTGAAATCGCCCCTTTCTGTCAATACGATTCGAATCAATCCGCTGCGGGGTTTTTCATTGGTGGTCATTGATACGGCGGTTGTTTTCGCTTGTCTGGATAACTTTTTTGGTGGCTTTGGCCGAGGTATCGGCGAATTACCGCCGGGTAGATTGTTCACACCCACTGAAACAAGCATTATCCAGATTCTGGTGAACCTGGTGTTCGGCGCCCTGAAAGACGCCTGGGCGCCCATATTGGCCATTGAATGCGAGCGAGTCAGTGCCGAAGTGACGCCGCAGTTTGTGCAGATTGCCGAAGAAACCGATCTTGTGGTGATGAGCCGGTTTAAAATGGATTTGGATGATGAAACCACGGGGCAGGTGGATATCGTCTATCCATACAGTGCGTTGAAACCCATTCGCGATTTACTTCGCAGCCGAGTGCAGACCGGTGATGACAGTGAAGAAGGCGATCAGGCCTGGCGTGCTTCGCTGACCTCTGCGGCTGGCGATGCAAAATTGGACATCGAGGTGCAGTTAGCCGAAATTATTTCGACGGTCGGTAAGATTCGCGAATACAAGGAAGGGGATATGATTTACTTTCATAAGCCGGATTTTGCAACGATAAAAATTGCGGGCTCGCCCGTTTTTGCCGCTGAGGTCGGAGCCAACGGGCCTCAGACTGCGGTTCGAATAATACATTCGATTGCCCCGAGCACAAAGTAACGACCATTAGATGAGCGATTAGAGCATGTCGAGCAAAGAAGAATTGGAGACCGCAGCAGATGCACCCAGCAGGAAGATCAACCCCGATGTGCTGCAGAATATTCCAGTAACCGTCTCCGTTGAGGTGGGTAGAACGTCGATCAAGATTAAAGATCTGATGCGTCTGACCCAGGGCAGTGTGGTTGAGTTGGATCGACTAGCGGGTGAGCCGCTTGATCTCTTAGTGAATAATACGCTGATTGCGCAGGGGGAAATTGTGCTGGTCAATGAGCGCTATGGCGTCCGTTTAACCTCAGTGGTGCCCGCTGCAGAGCGAATCAAAAATCTATAGGTGCTGGGACTATGCCTTCAACCGAGTGGTTTTCTGCACTGGGCCCGGTACTGCTGGTACTGGCGCTGCTGGGGTTAACCCTTTATGCCCTGAAACGGGTCAGCGCGAGCGCCAAGTCCTATGCCGGGCAGAACTTCAAGGTTACGCCATTGCATAGCTTTGGTCCTAAACAGCAGCTGGCAATCATCGAGATTCGTGGCGAGCAAATACTATTAGGGGTAACCCAAACGTCAATTACACGTATAGCGCGGTGGACGGAACCACCGCAGATAGCCAACGATCAGCTTGCTGATCAATGATATGATCAAGATTGTTTCAGCGGTACTTGTGGGGTTTTAAGTTTGATAAGCAGTCGTCTGAAATGGAAATCGTTAGCAGGTCTGGTGCTGCTGTTTTGGCTGCCGGTGGCACTGGCGGCGCCGGGTTTACCACTGGTAAATATCATTGATTCGGGTAGCGAAGGCACCCAGTATAGTCTGAGTCTGCAAATTCTCGTCTTGATGACAGTGCTCACGCTGCTGCCATCGATACTGTTGATGATGACGTCATTTGTGCGAATTGTCATTGTCATGTCACTTCTTCGGCAGGCACTAGGAACGGCGCAGACACCACCCAATCAGGTGTTGATCGGTTTATCTTTGTTCCTAACGTTTTTTATCATGTCGCCTGTCATCGATACCGTCTACGAAAAAGCCTATCAACCCTATCTCAGCGAGGCAATCACAGCCGAGCAGGCCCTTGAGGAAGCCCAGATCCCCATAAGGGCCTTTATGCTGAACCAAACACGGCAGGAAGACATCGCTATGTTTGCGGAAATCGCCAACTATGACGAAACACTCGGTCTGGATAAGGTGCCTTTTACGATTCTCGCGCCGTCATTTTTAACCTCCGAACTGAAGACGGCCTTTACTATCGGCTTTCTCATCTACATCCCCTTTGTTGTCATAGACCTGGTGGTAGCGAGTGTGCTGATGTCCATGGGCATGATGATGTTGTCGCCAATGATGATTTCGATGCCTTTCAAGTTAATGTTGTTTGTGGTTGCCGATGGCTGGGCTTTGTTGATGCAATCACTGGTTTCGAGTTTTCTCGTCGCACAATAGGAGGCTGCGATGGTCGTCGCTGAAGTTTTAACCTTAGGCCAGGAGGCATTGTGGGTCTCTGTGTTGGTAGCAAGCCCGCTGTTAGGCATGGCGTTGCTGGTGGGTGTTGTGGTGGGTATTGTTCAGGCAGCGACCTCCATTCAGGAGATGACCCTGAGTTTTATCCCTAAACTGATGGTTCTAGTCCTGGCTTTGCTGGCTTTTGGCGGTTGGCAGATTGCCCTGATGACGCGCTTCATTCAAAGAATATTCGAGTATATTCCGACGATGCTGGCGTAATGGAGATTTTGATCCAGGAGATTGTTGAGCGTTTCTACAACTTCCTGTGGCCGTTTACGAGAATCTCGGCGCTGCTGCTCGCCGCGCCGTTATTTTCTCTGCAGGCCGTGAGCATCAGGATCAGAATTGTACTTGCGCTGACTCTGACTTGGGTTATTTATCCAACTGTGGAATGGCCCGCGATCGACCCGCTCTCTTCGGAAGGGCTCAAGGCGATTTTTATTCAGGCTGCCATTGGTGCGTCAGCGGGATTAATACTGCAAATTATCAACGCCGCATTAGTTGTTGGCGGCCAGTCGATCACGGCCTCCATGGGGTTGGGTATGGCCAATATGATTGATCCTAATCTCGGTAACGTGCCTGTCTTATCCCAATTTTTTGTCATTTGCTCGACCCTGATTTTTCTGGCTTTGGGCGGGCATTTGATGCTGATTAAGTTGGTGATGATCAGTTTTACAACCATGCCCATTGGTGCTGACCTTGATATTGTTGAAATCTCCGAGCAACTTTTACGTTGGTCGATCATGATTTTTTATGGCGCTCTGCTGGTTGCCCTGCCGATCATCGTTGCCCTGCTGTTTTTCAACATGTGCCTGGGTGTGATTACTCGAGCATCGCCGGCCTTGAATATATTTGCGATCGGTTTTCCGGCAATGATTATTGGCGGGTTGCTGGTGACCTTGGTGGCGCTGCCAGCGATATTCCAGCGCATTGAGATGATGTGGATGGCAGCCTTTGATCAAGTCAGCCAGCTCCTCAGGGTGCAATAATGGCAGATGATTCAGACGACGATAAAACAGAGGAACCCACCGAGCGGCGCCTTGAAAAGGCCCGTGAAGATGGCCAGGTTGCCAGATCACAGGATCTGACCATTGCCGTGACAATGATATTTGTAGCCGTCGCATTTTTTATGTTCGGTGATTATTTTTTCCGAGGGTTGGCTGAAGTCTTTTCCAGTGGCTTCGTGTTTGATCGCCGAATCTTGTTTTCGCCACAGATGTTGCCGGCCATGTTTGGTAAGTTTGCAGTTGATGGGTTGCTGGTGGTGATGCCGATCTTTATTTTGACGATCATTATCGCCATCGCTTCAGCCCTGTCGATGGGTGGCTTCATCTTTTCCATGAAGGCTGTGGAACCAAAGTTGTCTCGATTGAGCCCATTGGAAGGCATAAAAAAAGTATTTGGGATGAAGGCGCTGATTGAGTTGCTGAAGGCGGTCGCGAAGTTCTCCCTCATCGGGACGACGTTATATTTTGTCGCATTATGGTACGTGGATGACCTGAAATTTTTGGGTGTCATGCCGCTGGAGCCATCGCTGGAATCGTCTGCGAAAATTGTCGCCGGTGGTTTTTTGCTCGTCACCTTGAGCCTGATACTGATCGCGGCTATTGATGTTCCCTATCAGCTGATCTCCTTTAAAAATCGCATGATGATGTCGATGAAAGAGATAAAAGATGAGTCGAAGGATGCCGAAGGTCGACCAGAGGTTAGGGCTCAGATTCGCCGGCGTCAGCGCGAGCTTGCGATGGGTTCTATGTTGGAAGCCGTCGCTGGCGCCGATGTTGTCATCACCAACCCCGAGCATTTTGCCGTTGCATTGGCCTATGATGCTGCGACGAGTCAAGCGCCGAGGGTAGTCGCTGTGGGTATCGATTTTGCGGCTCTCAGAATCAAGGAGCAGGCTGTTGCCAGCGGTGTCATGATATTTGAGGCGCCGCCGTTGGCCAGGGCCTTGTACTATACCGCGGACGTCAACGATTATGTGCCAGAGGAGCTCTACCATGCGGTGGCAATGGTGATAGCCTATGTCTTTAGTATGAATACTTACGCGGGTCGCAAGTCTGGCGTTGCAAAGCCAAAACCCGTTGTGCCCAAGTCAATGCAGTTTGATACTGCTGGCAATCGAGTTGTGGAAGATTAGGCCGTAGAGTATGCATGATCCATCGATTGGTTCGTCAGCGCCATTGTCTGACTGGTTTGAAGGCAACACGCTGTGCCTGCGCCGCCAGGATAAACAGTCCATCGCGGCCGTACCCGAGATTCTGTTGGGTGGCAGGCCCTATGTCGTCGTTGTTGGACCCAGCGCCGGGCTCATCAGTCATTATTTCGAGCTGATCTATCGGCAGGTGAAAGCTGCCGACGACTTGGTGATTGATGTCTTTTTACCTGCGACTGCCGATGGTTTGTTGGCGCGTTTTAATGATGTGCTAGCTGATTTATCTGTGGCTGAAGCCCGGCAACCACCAACAACAAAGGTCCAGCGGCGTATACTCATGCTGAGTGAAAGCTCAGACCTTGGGCAACGTGAGTGGGACTTGTTGGCACGCTTGCTGGGCGATTTTCCAGCGGCAAATTTTGGCCTGCTGGTGTTTATCGATGAGCCGGACAACCCCTTGGTGCAGAGTTTTATTAAGTCCATGGGGACTAAGCTGAATCAATGCGCGTTGAACTATCCTAATGGCGACGAGTTGCAAAAGTTGCTGGCTGCTGCTGACGGCGAAGTTCAGGAAAGTCAGGTGCTTGACACCCTGCGGCGTCTGGGTGTCAGCTTTGGCGATAAGGCTGGCCCGACAACTGGCACCGGCGTGGCAAATGTTAACCCGCGGGGCGCTGGAAAAGGTGTAAGGCTCGTCACAGGGGACGATTCTGGGCGCCAGGGGTTCAAGCAGCCGAAGCAATTACTTCTGGGGCTGCTTATCGCCATCATCGTCTCCGTTGCTGTCTCTCTGGCCTTGAATGATGAACTGACCCTCGAAAGTCTGGTGGAGTCAGCCACAGCCTGGATGCCAATGTCGATAACACAAGACTGGTCTGAGGCTAATCCCGACGCGCCGCTGTCCACGCCGCCAGCCGCAGCAGGCCTCGAGGGCATTGTGGATGCTGAGGTTGAGCCAACCCCGCCGGCACCGCAAGGTCCAGTGACTGATGGCGCGGTACAAAACATTGAGGAGTCGGTGCGGCAAGATGCTGCGCTCCAGGTGATGGAGGAATCAACGAAAGCCACGCCCGTCACCATCGCAGAGGCAGGGATGGCAGCACCTCAAGATGTGCCGGCATGGTTAGTCGAGGCGACTGCGAAGAACCAGCCGCCGCAGTCGTCG
>JANQYP010000052.1:53397-57038 GCA_030728785.1 Pseudomonadales bacterium | reverse complement strand
TCGCCACCATCATCGCCACCGACGCAGCTGACGCCTGAAACCCCCGATGCGGTTGCGGTTCGCCGGCCACCGGCGTTGCTGATTGATCCGGAGGGGTACTATTTACAATTTAACGCGCTGCGGGTCGAGGCGAGTGCAACGCGGGAACGTGAGCGTCTCGCCCCGAACTTCGACGCAAATACTTTACGCCTGGAATCAAATAGTGGTGTCGTATTCGTCGTCGTTGCCGGACCCTATAGAACCCTGTTTGATGCAATAGAGGCTAAAGAAGCGGCGAATAATGTCGATGTCATAGTAGTTCGGGGTGCGCAACTCCAGCGGCGACAAGTGCTGGAGGCGGAGGTGAATTTTGACTGATGAAGACGAAGTCCTGAGAACCACGGGCCAGAGCGCTCAGGCACGAGTTGCGCCTGCAAGAGGATCGGTGGCGCGCAAGGCTGTTGATATACGGGTGAGTCATTCAGTACTGAGAAAAGTACCTGCGAGGACCCTTGCCACCTCAAGATCAGCGGCCGCTCAAGCATACTCAGCTGATGAGGGTAAGGCATCTGGGGTGCCGAGGCGTGTTGCGATTATTTATAGAAGAAAAGCAGTACATGTTTTTACTGAACGGCTGGTTAGCGTCGTAGACGAGACCCAAGCGTTGCGAGAACGCTTCGAGTCTTTGCCTGAGCGCATTTAGGGACATCATTATGGTCGATAATACCAAGGATCAGTATGATGATCCGGCACAGGAACCACAGGCTACTGAGTTTTCGGTCACGGAAATTGCCAATGGCGATAACGACGTTGCCGCAGCAGAGACGGACGATCTCGAAGGCTTCGAAGAGATTGTTATCACGGGACAGGAGGTGGTGGAGGAGCTGCAGCGTCTGATCCCTGCCGCCCTGGAATCCGCTGAAGCGGCGAACAAGGCATCTAAACTCGGCCTTGATGCCTTGACTAAAATCGCCAACAGTGGCGAAGCGGTGCAGCGTGCGGCGAAACGGCTGGCAGAGACCTTTGAAAAGCAGGCCGTGATTATTAAATTTGTCTATATCGGCGGATTCAGCTTGTTGTTTTTTGGAATCATCATCTTTGGTGTGATGAGTGCGCAAATCAGTTCACGAGTCGCCGAGCTTGACACTGTCATCGTCGCGGCAAGTAAGCGTGTAACGAACTTAAATAGCGGTTTAGAGGCTTTTGAAACTATTCGCTTTGCCGTGCGTAATGTTGCGGATCAGCAACTGGCGCAGACTGCACAACTGCTGTTGCTGGCTGAGCAGCTGCGCAATACGGAAGAGCTGGTTGTGAAGATGGGCGTCGACCTGCCGCAAAGTGCGGCGACCCATCTGGATGGGAGCCTCGTCGGTTTGCAGAATGAGGCGAAATCAACAATCCAGGGCCTCAGCGAGCAGCAGGCGGCGATGAAGGCGCTGAGTGCTGACGTCGTCAAGGTAGAGCGACGCTTGGCCAGTGTTCAGGAAGCGCTCAATCGGTCTGCGCAGCTGAGCGAGGATGTTGAAGCATTGCTGACTTTGGAGCGGGCGCGGTACCTGGAGACGATCAATACACAGATTCAACTGCAAAAAGACGCTGCCGCAGGCATAGAGCCGCGTGATGAGCCAGGCACCATCAGGTATCAAGCGCCACGTTAAGGCGCAGGTGGGTTAGACGATTCAGGTGGGCCAGGGGTCTCAGGAGGGGCGGGCAAGGTTGGCTGAGGGGCAGCGGCAGTATTCAGGAGGGATTGAGGAAAGTCTGGTTCCATGCTCAGGCCGGTACGAACATAGAGCACGTCGATGGTCTCAGTCAGCGTGGCGAGCAGGCGAGCCAAAGCTATGTCGTCGGCCCTTGCTGATTCATAACCGATGCTGTAAAGGCTTGATACATGTTGCTGCGGAAGCCAGGCGCTGAGAGTGCCACGGAGGGTAGTAATGGCCATGGGGTTGTCGCTCTTACGCTTTGATTCGCCCTTTTTTCCGTCGTTCAAGCCCTTTGCGAATAACGTTGTAATGTGTTTTTTGAGAAGGGTTGCATAGCGGCCGCGTATGCTGTTGAGATCTTCTTCGCTGACGGTGTTACTGCCGGCACCGCTGAGAGCATCCCACAGGGCTTTGCCCTCCAGTCCCAGAAATGATTTGTCGGTGCTGGTAGCTTCTGTTGGTGCGCCAGAGGTGCCGGCGTTAAGGCTATTGCGGATAAACGATTCAAGTAAGTCTATTCTTCCAATTAAATAAATAATGGTGATGACTGTGGCTAGCAGTAAGACTATTCCCAGAGTAGTTGTCAGCAGCGACATTAGTGTGCCTTGTCGGGCTCGTTGCCGTTGCTCGATGGGTCAGCTTGGAGACTTTCGCCGTCATTTGTTGCCGTCTTTTCGCTTTGCTCTGCCGCTTGATCGCGTAAAAAACGCACAACCTCAAAGTCTTCGCTGAGATCCAGTTCGAGCCAGATTTTATCTGCTAAGTCCTGAGTCCGTTTGATCGCTTCGGTAATGCTGATTTTTGACGTCTGAAAAAGTCCCCCCGTTGTAAAAATCTCCATGGCAAAATGTTCAGGGATATAGGAGATGATGTCGCCTGCCTGGCTTTTGAGTGTTTGATAGGGCGCTGGCGTAGGTGGTTCTGGCTCTTCGGTGCCTCGGGCTATGGCCTGACTTCGAAGGGTGTCATAGGTCTCATATTTCTTTGCACCCTCAATAAACACCAGGTCGATGTGTGCTCGGCAGCGCACCATGACCCGCATGCGCAAGGCGCGGGCATTTTTCGCCTGGCCCGGAGACGCAATGGCGGTGTCATAAAGCTTTTTAGCTTCTGCAAAGGCTTTTTTCAGAGCAGCGCCCTTTGAGAAAGAAAACATACCGTACTCCCCTGAGGTCGTTTAACTCAAGTTATTTGTGCTATGGCAGCCCTGAGCTTGGCGACTGTCGCCGAAAGAATTTGACTCACACGAGATTCAGCGACGCCGATGATGACCCCGATTTCCTTCAAGTTCATTTCTTCTTTGTGATAGAGCGCAATGACGAGTTGCTCCCGCTCAGATAATTGGCTGATCGCCAGGGCAATACTATCGGTTATCTCTCGGTTGGAAACAAGTGTTTCAGGGTTGGCGGAGCTGAGGTCTTGTGCCATCAGGTCTGAATGATCGTCACCGGTCAGCTCTAAGGACGTCGTCTGGAATCTGTTCGCATGCTCGCGTTCCTTATGAAACGCTTCTTTACTCAAACCAAGCTCTTCGGCGATCTCGGTTTGAGTTGGCGAGCGGCCTAAACGGTGACTTAAAGCCATGGTAGTCTTGTTATGCTGTTGCAGATGGCTGACGGCAGACCGGGGTATGCTCGAAAGTTTGCGAATCTCGTCGAGGATAGCGCCACGAACTCGATTCCTGGCGAAGACTTCAAATTCAACACCCACATCTGGCTTGTAGGCTTTGCTGGCTTCAATCAAGCCCAGGGTGCCAATTTGAATCATGTCTTCGAGTTGAATGTAGTCGGGCACTCGGCCTTTGAGATAGATGGCGATACGTTTGACGAGACCAATATAATTCATCAAGTCCACTGCATGATTCGTATCATTTTGAATCTGACTGTAGCTGCTGACATCTACCATCTTCTAGGACTCTAGGTGCTTATTGGGCTCGTGCAATGTGGCGTTAAGTGC
>JANQYP010000052.1:44233-53297 GCA_030728785.1 Pseudomonadales bacterium | reverse complement strand
GGCTTAAGTGCTGGCTTAAGTAAGTTCGGTTAAGTTGACTTTTGGTTTCAGCAAGGCATTGACGTTTTTCGCCAACTGCCTGAAATTACAGGCAGCCGGTGAGGTTGGGTAGAGTTGCACCACGGGTTGAGCTTTCTTCCATGCCATGGGGATGGCTTCATCTTCGACCACATGGCCTATCATGCCAATGCTGAAATCAAGAAATCTGTTGGTGACATTATTAAAGCTGTTGTGGAGACGAAAAGCGTGAGCTTCATCGCTGACTTCGTTCGGCAGCAGATAAAGATTGTCGCCGGCGGCATTTTTTTTCAGGACCTTAACCATTGCATAAGCATCAGCAAAAGAAGGCGGTTCGTCTTTGCAGATAATAAAGCGGTAATCGCAACTTTGCAGGAAGGTCACCACCGAGTCAGAGATGCCGGCGGCGATGTCGATGACTAAATAATCATAGTCTGCGGCCAGTGACTCATAGCCCTGGAGCATAACGCCGGCTTGCAACGAGGTGAGTGACGCCAGTTCTTGTAAGCCGCTGGCGCCTGGAACCAGTTGGACCCCGCTCGAGGTGGTAATGATAATTTCTTCGAGGGTTTTAACACCAGCGAGAACATGGCTGAAGTTGTATTTCACTTGGCAGCCAAACGCCAGTTGGGCGTTGGCCAAGCCCAAGTCGCCATCGAGAAGCATGACCGTTTTGCCGCTCTTGGCCAATGCGGTCGCGAGATTCACTGAAATTGTTGTCTTGCCGACACCGCCTTTGCCACTGGCAACACCTATGACTCTAACCTTGGGGTCTAATTGCATGTTGTTATGTTCCTGATGTTGTTGGCTGTTGCATTGCCAAGTGGGGGTAATTTAACAGACTTTTAGCCGAAATTGACTTGTTTAAGTTGGCATTGTTGCTGCTCCAGACGGCCTGCGTGGACAGGCGCCTGCGCGTTCTTCCTGCGGGCCAGCGCGCTATCGACATGGCCTTGGGCTGTTTTGTGAATCAAACGTGCAAAAAAGTCGCCGGATAAAGCCCGTGGCGGGCTGCTGACATTGGCGCAATAAGAGCCTAAAGACACGGGAATGTTGCTGTTGGCGAGGATGCTGATGATGGCCCATGGATAATCGACCCCGTCCAGTCGCGACACCATACATGAGGTCCAGTGCAGATGAGGCTGGGCCAGTAAGTTCAGGGCCGAGGTCTCGTTGGTGTCTGCGGCTAGAATCAGATGCGACTTGAGTCCGGGAATGATTTTTGTGATACACCTGATTTCTCGCTGAATACCTGTGCCAGCAGTATCAATCAGGAGATGGTGACTGTCGCCGATGGCTTTATAAAGCGTATGCAGTTGCTTGAATGATGTGACGCGGTAGGTGTCAGCACCTGCGCCGGCCCCGGCGATCTGAGTTGCCTGCCAGGCACCAATGCGATCATCGTTGAAGCTTATCAAGGCAATCTTTCTGGACGAATCAGCAGTCGCCAGTTGGGTCGCGACGCGGGCGATCATGGTGCTCTTGCCCGACCCAGGGTTGCCGGCGATAAGATGTGCCTGACTCGAGTCTGCCAGCAGGTCATGGGTCTTGATGCTGGTTTTTATCCATAGGGCTAAGACACTCAAGGCGTCCTGCAGGTTTTCTGTCGAGGCCATTTGCTCAAGCACCTGTTGGCTCAGACGGGCAGACATGCCAGTGTTCATGAATAAGCTTTGCAACGCCGCAATATGCCTTGAATGGGTCTGAGGTTGGCGTGTTAAGCGAGTCAGCTTCTGCATTTCAAGGCGAGAAGTCTGAAACTCGGTTTTGATGAGTTCTACCAGGGTTAAAGCTCGCTGTTGCTCGGTGACTTGCGATCCTGCGCCTGATATTAGCGCTAAGTTAGTCGGTTGTTGCCCAGGGCCGACGCCAACAGGCGCGGGCGCAGCGGCTGTGACAGGAGCTGTGACAGGAGCTGTGACAGGAGCGGCGACAGTTTGTGCATCGTTGTCGACGGCGGCAATAAGCTCATTGCTGCCATTGTAGCGGCGATTAGACACGACCAGACAATTCTCGCCGAAGCGCTGCTGAATGTGGGCCATGGCCAAGCGGGCGTCGGGCGCAAAAACTTGCTCTAGTCTCATGCTGTTTCTCCTTTAGCGTCTCTTATGCTGATATTGGAAATGATTTTGATATCCTGGTCGTCGGGTATCTCGTTATAAGACAGGACTGTCAAACGGGGTGCGCGCTGCCGAGCGGTACGAGACAACCAAGGCCGCAGGCCTGGTGAGACGACCAAAACTGCCGGTAGCCCTTGCTCTTCTACCTGCTGGCAACTGGTGGCGATGGCGGCAAAAAGATCTTCGGCCAGCTTGGGCTCAATGACGAGGCTGCCATTACGTTTACTCTGCGTGAGTATCGTTGTCAGCATCTGTTCAAGGGACGGTTCCAGAGTCATGACCGGCAGGTTCTCGTCGACATTGATCAAGCTCTGCATGATCATCCGACCCAGGCGTGGACGTACCAGCGCCGTCAGCTCTTCGGGGTCCTGGGTCCTGCTGCTCTCGACGGTCAGGACATCGATAATACTGCGCATATCTCTGACGCTGACATCTTCCGTAAGGATGTTTTGCAGGATCTTGGTGACTGCCGCCAGCGGTAATTTGTTGGGCACCAGGTCTTCTACCAGTTTCGGCGACCGCTCTGCGACCTTGTCGAGCAATTGCTGAGTTTCGTCATGACTGAGAAGGCTGGCCGAATTCTCCCGTAGAATGGCATTCATGTGGGTTGCTATCGCTGTCGAGGCATCCACCACCGTATAGCCCAGGGTGCGCGCATAGTCTCGCTGCGATGCATCTATCCAAACGGCTTGCAGACCAAATGCAGGCTCTTTTGTGGGCGTGCCAGTGAGTTCGCCATGGACTATGCCGGGGTTGATGGCGAGCTCCTGGCCAACACGTATGCTACCCTGGCCGCGAACGACGCCGCTGAGGACAATATTATAGACGTCGGGGGCCAGTTCGAGATTGTCTCTGATGCGAATCGGTTGCACCAGAAAGCCAAACTCCGTTGATAGTTTCTTTCGGACACCCTTGATTTTAGCCAGCAGGGTGCCGCCAGAATCGCTGCTGACCAGGGGGATCAGGCCATAACCGATATCGAGTGCGACGATGTCGACCTGCTCGACATCTTCCCAGCCCAGTTCCTTGTTTGCCGGGTCCTCCAGGGCCTCTTCTTCAACTATGCCTTTCTCTTCGGCAAACTTCCTGGTGCCCCGCTGACGCAGGTAATGATACCCAAGCCCGCCTGACAGCAGGCTCAGTGTGATAAAGACCAAGTGCGGCATGCCTGGTACCAGGCCTAACAGCATGAGTATGACAGCAGCGATAATCCAGGCTTCCGGCTGTGCCAGTTGACTTTTCGCCTGCACGGTCATTGACTCGGAGGTGGTGACTCGAGTGACGATAATCGCGGTGGATAAGGACAGCAGCAGTGAGGGAATCTGCGCCACCAGACCATCACCGATGGTCAGTAAAACATAAATTTGACCAGCTTCGGCAAAGCTCAGGTCATGCTGGCCTATGCCAATAAGCAGGCCGCCCACCATGTTGATGACCAGGATCATAAGGCCGGCAACGGCGTCGCCGCGAACAAATTTAGAGGCACCGTCCATGGAGCCGAAGAAGTCAGATTCCTGGGAGATTTCTTCGCGACGGCGTTTAGCAGTCTCCTGGTCGATGACGCCGGCGTTAAGGTCGGCATCAATAGACATCTGCTTGCCGGGCATGGCGTCCAGCGTAAAGCGGGCAATAACCTCAGAGACTCGACCGGCACCCTTGGTCACCACGATAAAATTGATGATCATTAAAATAGAGAAAATAATAAAGCCGACGAGATAGTTGCCGGCGATGACAAATTCGCCGAACGCTTCGATGACTTTGCCGGCTGCATCAGGGCCCTCGTGGCCGTTGACCAGCACGACACGAGTCGAGGCGACGTTCAGGGCGAGGCGAAGCATGGTTGCCAGGAGTAATATTGACGGGAATGAAGAAAACTCTAAGGGCCGAGACACGTTGATGGCAATCATGATGATCACCAGCCCGATAACGATATTAAAAGTGAACAACACGTCCAGCAAAAATGGCGGTAGCGGCAGAATCAACATTGAGATGATTAAGAGGATTAAGACAGGTATGCCTAGCCCAGATAGTTCGAAAGTGGACAGGGTCTGTCGTATTGTTGACATGTCAGCTGTAGCCATTAAAAATATAACCTTTTAAAACAACAAGATAAGAAATCATGAAGGAAAGCCTTGGCGAGTGATAAGCTCTCGGTAGGTTGGTAAGCGATTATCGTGCCAATATCTAAATCTGAAAAAATGGCGATCTCCGGTAAAGGTTCAGGCGTTTTAGTCGATGCTATAGCCAGTGGATATGGCCTGCGAAGTTCGGCGGGTTCAGGCGGACTGCAGAACCGTTAAAGGGAGTGACAAGATGTATTTGGGTAAGATCAATGGAATAAAGGCAATACTGGCTCTGAGCGCAGTATTAAGCTTTGCAGGGTGTACGCCCCTTGAGGTGCGCAGCGAAGGGTCAGTGATAAAGCTTGTCCAGCAAGAGTTAGTCATCAGCGCCACGGGTTATGCGGTGATCAGCGTGCAGGCCAGTGATAATCCGGCGCAGCAGCGGTTGATGGCCATCAGAGCCTCGAAGCTGGATGCCTATCGCGGTTTGGCGGAGCAGGTTTACGGCCAGTATGTGGATGGCTCGACAACGATTTCTGATTTGGTGCTGAGCGATGATGTTTACCGCGCCAAGGTTCAGGGGGTGATCTACGGGGCCCAATTGGTGAGTATTAACCCTGTTGGGGAGGATACCTATGAAGTCACACTGTCGCTGCGACGCTCAGTGGTCAATGACTTGCGGCTACTCTATCTCAGGCATATGCAGCAACTCGCTCGTGCGTAAATTATTGGCCCGGCTGAGCGTCACGAGACATGTGATTATCTGGCTGCTGCTCGGCGGTGCGCCGTTAGTTGCGTCAGCTCAAGGGGCGGCAACCCTTGAGTCCCGGCAAGTGGCCAGCAAGGATGATCCAGCAGAACAGCGCTTAGCAGCCGTGCGCAATGCGCTACTCAGTCATGCGTTGAACGGCGAGCTGGAGATTGTGACGTCAGCCTTCGTTGATGAGTCGGGCAAGTTACATGAGGCGACGTACATGGCATCAAATGGCACCGTGCGCGGGGTGCGGGTTGCCGATTATCTGGCTAATGACAGCGCCACACCTGCGCTGGCCGCTGAGATACTGGATCAGGTTGACGTGCAGCAGTGTCGCCAGAGTCGCTATCGCCGCCAAGCGGTGCTCGACATGCGCATCGGTGCCGACTTGCGGCACTCAAGCCAGTCTGTGCATAAAGTTGGGCGCATTGTTCGCGAGGCGGTGATCAGGACCTTTGGCGAGGACCAGGGCTGGCTGGTGACCAGCGAACAAGTTTATGCCAGTGAATACCAACGAGCCCTCAGCGGCACAGGCGATCAGGGTGCCGCGGCGCTGCGGGTCGAGGTTCGAATCGAGGCGGCGGAACCAAGTGCGTTGACCGAGGGCTACTATCAAATGCGGAAAACCCTCAACAATGGCTTGCGCTACATTCCCCTGTTAGAGTACCGCCCCAATGCGACAGCAAGGTCAAATAAACTCCGCTATCAATTACGGCTGATTGATATCGCCTCGGGCAAAGTGCTGTTTGACCGCGAGGAAATGCTCGGTTTTACTGATCAGCTGCAGGAGCCAGGGGCAGACTTGCCACCGGCCATATTGGCGTTTATTGCTGCCGCCACAAGCCGGCAGGTTGACGCCTTGCGCGCCGCCGCAAAATGCCTGCCGAATTCGCTCCTGGTTACTCGCCAGGGGCGGACCTCGCCAACCTTACTCTTGAAGTCGGGCTCGCTCGCGGGAGTGGCAGTGGGTGATGAGTTTCTCCTGAGCAATTCCCGTGAGCTGCACAACGTGGTGCTTAACGGCGATGGCATCAGTCATCTTGGCCTGGGTCGAATTACGCGAGTCAACAATTACAGTGCTGTGGTTGAGGTGGTTGCGGGAGAGAAAGTGCCAGCCGCCGATTATGTGGCGGCCTTGCCTTTCTAGCTTAGGACGCTTGAATCCCGAACATAGTGATTCAAGGCCTGCTGCGGCGCCAGTGAACAATTTAGGAGAAGGCTGTGAAGTGTGTTGTGCATCCCTATAAAAGGCTGGTTCTTGGCGGTACATTTGTACTCGTGACGCTGGTCATGCCGCTTACCCAGGCGAATACCGAAAGTGAAGTCGACGCGGCACTCATGCGCCTGCTGAAAATGGAGAGCTCGTCACTGCCGCAAGTTAATGCTCAGGGCAACTCTCGACTTAACAAGAACGCGCCGGGAGAAGCAGCCAAAGGTCACTATCGCATCAGGGCCGGAGATACACTCGACGGCATTATTATGCGATTCTACGGGGACTCATCTCTGCAGAAAAAGATATTGCGGGATGCTTTCCTGAAGGCCAATCCGCAGTCTTTTCGGCGTAACAATGCGAATTGGATGTTAGCAGGAACTGTGTTACGTTTACCCGACCGGGACGCGGTCTACAACGTCGTCTTTAAGGACGATGCCGTGTCGCGGCGCAATGCGGCAGATAAGTCTGATTGGGTGAAGTTTCCGCGTTAGGGGCCCAGGTTGTCGGGCTAGCCTCAGGAGAATGTGTTGCACAGCCCGGAACTAAATAATCTGAGTGCCAAGCCCATTGGCATCGACATGTCATCGATGCCGCGCCTGCAGTTGAATGACCTTGTTGCCAGAGAGTTGGGGCTGAGAAATGGTCAGTTCGTGCGTGCTGTGGCCGATGCTCCCGGGCAATTGCGCTTGGTGAATGGCGAGCTTAATGCCTTAGTAGCGTCGACCTTGCCGCTGGAAGTTGGGCAAGTGCTGAATTTCCGCTATGTGGTCAGCATCTATGGTCGGTATCTGCAGCAACTTGCGCCTGACTCGGCGCGCCAACCTGAGAAGCAGGCCGCGGTGCCGCCACCGCCGAGCAATCCGCTGGCTGCCGCGCTGCTGGCGCGAGCTGCAGACGCGGCATCGGGCTTTTTTGGCACCTTTGGTATCGCTGCCCTGAATAAATGGATGGTCCAGGCGGGGCGGCCAGATCTGCAGCAACAGCTCAGCCGCTTGCGCGTAAACCCCGATAATATTTCCCCTGAGGCCATCAGGCAGGGGCTGCTGAGATCAGGCCTGTTCACTGAGGCGCTGCTGAAGGTCAGGGCAAGCGACGGACAAAATCTCGACTTCAAACAAATCTTGATTACCCTGCAACGGCTGCTTCGTCAGAGTTCCGCTGCTGATGCATCTGGAATAAGCCGTCTGGTGGAAGTGCTCGAAGGTAATCAAGTGGAAGCCTTGGCGGCTGATAGCCGAAAAGACTTATTCTGGCGCTTTGTATTGCCCTTTGGTGATTCGAGTCTGGTGCAGTTGGAAATTGAGGCACAGCAACTGGATAGGCAAAAAACGCAACAGCGCCTCTGGTCAGTTTATCTGGAGACTGAGTTTCGAGAACTCGATCACCTGGCGGTAAAGTCAGTGTTAACGTCCTCGGGGCACGTAGATTTGACCATCTGGGCGGTCAAGCCCGAAACCCTCAACGCAGTCAGATCAATGGTGGCAGATCTGCGTTATGAATTGGCGACCAATGACTTGGTCATTGATGCATTGCATATCGTCCTGGGGCGTCGAGTGCTGCGCCAAAACCAAAATGTGCCTGGTGACCTGATGGATGTGCGCACATGAAGCGTCATGATAAGGACCTGAGCAGAGCAGTGGCATTGCAATATGGCGAATTCAAAGTTCCCAGGGTCGTTGCTAAAGGTGAAGGAGAGGTGGCGCGGGCGATTATTGAGGCGGCAATCAGTCAAGGTACCGTGATCACGGAAAACCCGGCGCTGGCCGCCTTGCTCACCGAAGTTGAATTAAATACCGAAATTCCTGAAGAGCTCTATGTTGCTGTTGCCGTGGTGTTGTCCTGGGTGTACTGGATGCGGGGCGATGTCCCGGAACAGCACCGGGATTTGTAAGGTTACCGTTCCTGGTCCACCGGGCGCTTTGATGTGCGTCCACCAGCTAATTTGCCGAGCCGGTCATACATTTCTACATCGCGGCCCTGAGCGGGAGAACGCAGGGCCTGCAGGGCGCCGCGAACAGCCTCTAATTTTCGATTAATGAGTATCTCGTTGCGCCGATGCAGAGTTTGGCAATGTCGCGCCAGTTCGGTCAGTTCGGGTGTTAAAGCGTGAGGGTCGCTCGGCTTCGAGTCGGCCTGCTGATCAGGGTGGGTGACATCACCAGCCGAAACATCGGTCGACGGGGTGTTGTTCGCTGGGCCATTGGTAAGAAAAGCTGATTCAGCGAAAAAGCGGAGGATAGGGGCTTTTTGTTGTTGAATGTTATCAAAATCATCAAGGTCTTGAGTTTTGAGCGCAGCAAATTCCCTTTCAAGCAGGAGTTCTAATTTTCTTAAGGACTGCACGATCTGTTGATTGAGGCTCATTGATACCGACTAAAACATGACCGGCGATCAGCTTAGCATGTTAACGCCCGCAGTGTGCACTGTGGGCAGCAGACGCTGACTGGCGCAAATGATTAAGTGTTATCGCCAATCAACTGCTCGAGGGCCAAAAAGCTTTCAGCCAGGCGCTTGTGATCCAGCGGATAGTTGCCCTGCTCTATGGCTTCTTTGATTCGCGTGGTCTTTTCTTGGTCAAACTCAGCGTTGCTCAGTGCCTTGGCAGCAAGCTCGCTCAATTCAACGCTGTCAGTTGTCTCGGCAATCTTGCCTCTCAGCTGACCGTCAGCCTTGGTGTTTTCTGTCTGCGACGCAACAATAGTCTCACTGGTCGCTGCAGCTGCCTTTTGTGGGCGGTTCGCTGGTGGTGGCGAGTTGGATATGCTGTCGATCATTACCGTCGTCCTTTATTTACGCGTGTCGGGTTGACTCCGATAAATTAATCGACGCTGCCGCAAAAAACTTTAGTCATTTTTTGAGAATTTTTGAAAATAACTGCCTGAAAAAGTTTAGAAAT
>JANQYP010000052.1:31690-44133 GCA_030728785.1 Pseudomonadales bacterium | reverse complement strand
CTTTAGTCATTTTTTGAGAATTTTTGAAAATAACTGCCTGAAAAAGTTTAGAAATAAAAAAAGCTCATTAATACAATTAGTTAAACACGCGCACTGAAGTTGGATTTTATCTTATCGACTAATATTGCAGCCGCACCTGACCGGCACCCGTGACTACCCCTTGTACCTGCTCTGCAGAGTCCGGATTACGCAGCCTGATCAATTGATGCAACACACCGTCTTCTTCGGCTATCAGGCCAACAGTAATTGTCAGGGCGCCACTTTCTACTAGCATATTCACGGCATCGAGTTTCCTGATAAGAGGCGCTGGCCTGATATCTGTTGTCAGAACAATGTGCCCGGTGCGCAACGTGCGGGTCGCCTGAGTTTGATTAATGTCAGCGATGGCTGTGAGCGCCTGGGGTTTTTCCACGCCATAGAGTGCCTGCACTTCAACATTTTCCGGGCTGAGAGCCTGACCATAGGCGATAGGCTTGGTGACAACCAGTCTCGACCTGCGCTGCAGCAGGTTATTGGCAACGAGTCGATGGCCTTGGTCCAGGCTGGTTGCGGCAACAGCGTCTTGTAACAGCTGGCTATTGACACGCTGGCCGATAGGTACGCTGGCGCTGCCCTTGAGTTCCGTGGTCAGTTTGGCAGGTGTGACGGGTTCACCGCGTCCTATCGCCTGCTTTAAGACATAAACTGTCACCGGCGTGTCGATATGCTGGGCAATCAGCGCCTGCCCCTGTTTGACGGGCCTGACAAGCAATTGCCCGACAAAAGTCTCGATCTGTTCGCGGGGCAGGACCTGACGGGTGGTTTTGGTCTCGATGCTTATATCCGCGGCGGTGAGCAGTGTGTCTGCGGGCAGGTCCCTGCTATAAGCCAGAAACTCAGAGACCACCGTGATCTTGGCGCGTAAGAAAGTTGACCATTGAGGATCATGGCACTCTGCGAGCACCGTTTGGTGGTCGGTATAGGGCAGGCTGAAGGTAAAGCCAGGACGGCAATCGGGTATTTCAAGTCGTTCATCGATAGACACGCTGGCTCTGGCGGATGGCGCCAAGTCCAGGGTCTGGGTCAGGTAGTTGACAATCCCAGCGTCAAGTAATTGACGCCGATCGAGCGTCTCAGGTGTCGCGAATACGACAGTGGCGGCCAAAATCAGGCAAAACGCGACAGTAAATTCAAAATATTTCAACATTCGATGAGTATCGCCCAGGTCGGCCGGTTGCGCAATGCGGCGGCTATTTGACCACGAAAGCGGCAAGAATCTGCCTGTTTTGGCTGAATTCTGCCGCTTTTGAACTTTCTGTGCGGCTCTCAAGGCCTCAGCAGCCGGTTTCCGGTCCCTCTCAAGAAAAATCAACAGGGAATATGAAAAAAAACAGCAGTAATCTGATAGTTGGCATCGCAATTGCTTTAACTAACTTGAGCAAGCAGGGTTGGCGGTCAATCCTGGGGTGGTCAGGCGAAGTTCAGGTGAGCCTCGCAGGCTGCATGATTATCGACAGCAAACGGCGTAGCTTTAATAGCGGGGAGAAAATCATGAGTATGATCGATTCAATATTTGGCATCCATGAGAAAGCCCTGGGTATGCGCAACGAGCGCCTGGCAGTGCTGGCGAAAAATATCGCTAATGCAGAAACGCCAAATTTCAAAGCTCGAGATTTTGAGTTTAACGATGTGCTCAAAAGAGAGCTGGGCATGGGCAAGTTGGCACTGACCAATGAAGACCATCTGAGCATAGGTAGTGCCAATGGTAATGGCAGTCTCACCTACGAAATACCTTTAAACCCCTCAGCTGACGGCAACACCGTGGAAATGAGTGTGCAGCAGGCAAAATTTGGTCGCGCGGCGGGTGAATATCAAGCGACCCTGACGATTTTGGAAGGCCGGATCAGCGGGATTCGAAAAGCACTAAAAGGAGAATAACCAGATGGCGATTGACAACATTTTTAATATTGCCGGCAGTGGCATGAATGCACAGATGGTGCGCTTGAATACGACCGCTTCCAACCTGGCGAACGCGGGTGTCGTCGCCGGTTCTGAAAAAGATGCGTTTCATGCCAAGCGCGCAGTCTTTGAAACACTGGTCAACGCCAATCTGCAAGGTTATTCCAAGGATTTTGTCGGTGGGGTGAAAGTCTCGCAGATTGTCGATGACAAAATGAAAGCAAAACAAATTCACGATCCGATGAACATTCTAGCTGACAAAGACGGCTTTGTTTACGGCTCGAACGTTTCTGAAGTGACAGAGATGGTGGAAATGATGACTGCGGCAAGAAGTTATGAAAACAACGTTAAGGTCATGACAACCGCCAAACAGCTCATGCTTAGAACGCTGGAAATCAGCAAAGTCTGACTTAAAGGAGAATTATCGACATGTTATCGAGCGTCAATAGCAGCATGCTGACAACCCAGGAATACCAAGACCAGCAAATCGCCGCCAATACAACCGAGGATGACCTGGGACGTGATGCCTTTCTGCAGTTATTTACTACGCAGCTGAAAAATCAGAACCCATTGGATCCAATGGGTAACGAAGCCTTTGTCGCCCAGTTAGCGCAGTTCTCATCCCTTGAGTCTATGAAATCGATGGAGGGGACCATGAGTGAGGTTGCAAACCTGATAAGGGACGAAAAGTTTGTCGGCGGTGCCAACCTGCTGGGTAAGAAGATTGCCCTGGAAGCTGGTCAGGTTGTTGGCGGCGGCGGCGTGAGCGCAAACGGTGAAATTGAACTCGCTAACGGCGCGGAGTCGGTGATTGTGAGTATCTACGACCCGACATCCGGAAACCTGGTTGCAAGACAAACCCTGGGGAATCAATCAAAAGGTGTGCTGCCACTGACGTGGGATGGGCAGACCAGCAACGGTGAAACTGCGCCGTACGGAAACTATGTCATGTCTGCTTCGGTAGTTAACGGCGCCCAAATGCAGACAGCAACGGTGAAAACGTCTGCGACCGTCAGAGCTGTGACCTGGGATGCTTCAGCACAAGATATTCTCGTTGAGCTCGATGGCGGCCTGAAGCTGTCGTTAGCTCAGGTAAATCGAATAGAAATATAACATTGCTACGGAGTTAGAATACTATGTCATTTTATACATCCTTGACCGGTTTGAATGCCGCTACAACTGAGCTTTCTGTGACATCCAACAATATCGCTAACTCGGGCACTTCGGGTTTCAAGCGATCTGAAGCCGACTTCGGCGATATTTTCGCCACATCACCCTTGCAGAAAGCCTCCAGTGTCGTTGGCGCTGGCGTCTCGCTGAAGTCGGTTTCGCAGGAGTTCAGTCAAGGCAACATTGAGTTTTCAGCGAACTCCCTTGATCTGGCCATTACTGGCGATGGTTTTTTTGCACTGGAATCACCAGACGGAACAAAGATTTTTACCCGTAATGGTGGTTTTATGCTGAACGAGCAAAACCAGATGGTCAACTCAGCGGGTCAGGCGCTTATGGCTTTACCCGTAGACTCGACTAATAAGGCTGACTTCAGTGAACCTCTTAGTGCCCTGGCAATACCGCGGCAAACGGTTGCGGAGTTTGCCGCGACGACTGAGGTTGAGTTGGGACTGAACTTGCCCTCTGATAGCGTGCCGATTTTAGAGGCTTTTAATCCTTCGAAAGAAGAAACCTATCACAAGACCACATCGTTGACAGTTTACGGTGCTTCTGGCTCGAGCCATCTGGCGACAATCTACTATGTCAAAACCGCCGCCGCGACAGCAGACTCACCTTTCAACAAGTGGCAAACCCATGTGTCCATAGATGGCACACTGGTCGACCCGCAGCTGATTCAGGCCTCTGACAGGGGCGGTGATGAATATTTTGTCAATAAGTTTGGAGAAATCAAAACACGCTCTGAGCTGCTCGAGTTACAGCGAACCAGTGCCGACAGTGCAAAGTTCTTAATAACCACAGGCACGCAGTACAGAAAGTTTTCTTTCGATAACTTGTCCACGCCTATCGAGTCGCAGCCTGCAACAGTGTCAATGCCTGTTGCCGCCAACAGCACCTATGTTGATAATCTGAACTTAACGAATAACCGGGATGGTGTCGATATATCAGCTTTTTCCTATGCTGAACTTGAGGATATGTTTCAAATTTCAATTGACGGGTCTGCTTTTGTTGATGTTGGCCTTGAGCATTTGGTCGGCCAGGACCTGCAGCTCTCTGGCTCAGAAATCGCTTTTGAGCTGCAGAATGTCCTGAACACTCGTTTTGGCGACGGCAGGCTTTATGACTTCGACAACGCCAGTGACGGCCTGCTGACCCTGCGCAGAGGCGAGCCGACTTTTTCAGGCGGGGCCTGGAGTGCACCAGATTCGCTGGATATCGATGTACGAGCCTTGATCAAAGATTTTAGAGGCGTCGCGGCCACCGATACCACTACCGAAGTGAATTATCAGATAACTGAAGCCGAGCTGGTTTTTCTTGTTAACCAGGCGCTCACAGCGTCTGCAGATTTCTCAGACGTTACCGTCACGCGAGATAATGCCAATCAAGGTTTTCGGTTTGCGCAGGGTGATCCCCTAAAAATCGACGCTATGTATCTCAGTAGCAGCGACGGCGACATTGATGGTGTGTTCAACGTCGGCGCAGCCGTCATGTCCACGGACGCCGATATACCACCGACCTTCGGCACCGAAATTACCGAAGTATCGGGTGGCTCTGATGTTTTACTGCTGGCTGGTATCTCCGCTAACGGTGATTTAGAGCGCGCTACCAGAGACCAAAGGTACGGCATCAAAGTCGCGTACTCAGAAGGCAAATTTCTGATCAGCTCCGGAAGCACCGGCGATGAATCCAGTATTCAGGTGCGCATGAATTTTAATGATGACGGCAGCGTTACCGACGCCTCAACTCTGGCTGGCGAAATGCTCGGCGTAACAGTACAGGGCTTTACTATCAATCCCCAGACCTCAGCGATCGCGAACCTGCCGACTGTGCGTGGACAAGCCTCAACACCAGCCATCGTTAAGGGTTCTACCATGGGCGTCGATCCTCGAAAGTCGTTCAGCGTCACCGATGCTAACCAGGATATGACTGTCATTATTGACGGCATATCAGCGCAATTCTCCCTGGATCAGGGTCAATACTCTATCGGTACATTTACCCAGCACATGCAAGCTAAAATCAATCTGATGGGTGACAGTCTTGGTCGAACGGTATCCGGCGTCAAGGTAGATTTTGACGATGAGACCGAGTCACTGATTATCACCGGCTCAACCTCTTCGGAAGACTCGTTTATCCAGATCGCGGGCTCCTCTGACTGGGGTCTGGAGGATGTCGAGGCCGGATTTGGCTCAACCTCAACCTATATCAGCTTAGAGAGTGACGTGGTGGGTAATGCGTCTCTTTATGTGTCTCAAACAAAAGATGGCGAATGGATAGAGAATACTGATAAGGGCGAATTTGATGACGCCAATATCCCCTATTGGTCACCGATTTTCCTGGACAAGGGCGAGCTGACCTTTGATACCAGTGGCTCGATTGTGTCTCCACTGGGTGGTACCACCTTGCGTAGTGAGGAAATCACCGGTATAGGCATCGCAATTGGCTATAACCGCAGTACGCAGTTTAACGCGCCTTTCGCCGTACTGAGTCAAAGCCAGAATGGTGCTGCTGAAGGTAATCTGGTGGGCGTGAATATCGGCGACGATGGCCTGGTTGTGGCGAGTTACTCGAACGGCTCACAGAAATCGCTGGGCAAGATTATCATGGCGAATTTTGCGACACCTAAAGGCTTGCGGCAGATAGGCGACGCGAGCTATTACGAAACCTCTGAGTCAGGCGCCGCCAGCTACGGCGAGGCGGGTGCGGCTGGTTTTGGTACCTTAAGAGCCGGCGCGCGGGAGCGCTCTAACGTCGACCTTACGGCTGAACTGGTTGACTTGATTACGGCGCAACGAAATTTCCAGGCCAATGCCAAAGCTATTGAAACAAGCTCTTCTTTGACGCAGACAATCATCAATATTCGTGGCTAAGTGTAGCTGACGCAACCTAGGGAGATCACAGTGGACAGACTGGCATACACAGCTTTATCAGCGACGATCGGCTCTGCTCAGCAGCGGGTTCAACTGACGAATAATCTGGCTAACCTGAACACTGTTGGTTTCAAAATGACGAGTGATATT
Organism: Pseudomonadales bacterium; assembly: GCA_030728785.1. Classification (GTDB taxonomy): domain Bacteria; phylum Pseudomonadota; class Gammaproteobacteria; order Pseudomonadales; family Azotimanducaceae; genus UBA4582. The sequence goes on along the minus strand of JANQYP010000052.1, from coordinate 38,008 downwards.
CAGCACAGCGCAATGAAAATTGAAGGCTTTGGCTTCGAGACGCGTTATCAGCCCGTGATCGTTGGTGCTGAAGAGACGGGTATCGTCAAGCTGGATCCTGGTGCCTATATCAACACGGGTAACCATCTTGACATCGCGATGATGGGCGAGGCGGTGCTGGGTGTGCAGTCGAAGGACGATCAAAGCCTGGCGTTTACTCGGCGTGGCGATCTGCGCATAACTTCAGACGGCCTGATTGAAACAGGTGATGGTGACTTAGTCATGGGTGAAGCGGGTCCGGTATCTGTCCCTCTTGGTCAAATTATTACGTTTGGTACCGATGGTTCGATATTTGCTCGCAGTACGGCTGGGGTGGATGGTGTGCAAACAAAAGTCGGCGAGCTGATGCTGCGAGATGCAAGCCAAACAGCCCTGCAAAGGCGAAGTGACGGATTGTTTGAGCCAGCCGGTTCGCAGCAACGAGGGGCAGATTTTGCCAGTGGTCCAAAAAATATCAGTATACAAACAGGGACACTCGAGGGTAGCAACGTCAATCCCGTGCTGTCTCTGGTTAATATGATGGATTATTCCAGATCCTTCGAAATGCAGATCAAAGTCATTGCGGAAATTAACGAGTTAGACGAGAAGGGTAGTGCGCTGATAGCGTAATGAACTTGTTCAGACAGGCCACTTAGTCAGGCCCAATTAACAGATAGCAGGAGTAGAGATAATGGATGCATCAATGTGGGTAGCGAAAACGGGCCTAACCGCTCAGTCGACTCGCCTTTCCGTCATTTCTAACAATTTGGCGAACGTCAGTACCGTCGGCTTTAAGAAAGATCGCGCGATTTTCGAAGATCTGATCTATCAGAATATTGTTCAGCCAGGTGGTCAGACTGACGCAAATTCTGAGTCCCCAACAGGTTTAATGCTAGGAACCGGCACCCGCGTTGTGGGCACCGAGAAATTGCATATGCAGGGGAGCATGATGTCTACCGAAAATGCCCTTGACATAGCCATAGCCGGCGACGGTTATTTTGCCATAGAGCAGGGTGATGGCAGTACCGCCTACACCAGAGATGGTTCGTTTAAACTGTCCGCCGAGGGGCAAATGGTCACTTCCGGTGGGCAGGCATTAGTTCCGGCGATTCTTATTCCGGCGGATGCATCAAGCATCACCATCGGCCGTGATGGCACAGTCACCGCTGAATTGCAGGCAGGCGCCGGGGCCGTGCAAGTGGGGCAGTTGGAAGTCAGCCGCTTCGTGAACAATTCCGGACTTCAACCTTTGGGTCGCAATCTGTACAAGACCACCGCGGCCAGTGGTGAAGCCGTAGTCGGTATTCCGGGAGAGGCCGGCGTAGGGAGTCTCATGCAGGGCACCCTGGAGGCATCGAATGTCAATGTTGTCGAAGAGATGGTCAACATGATCGAGGCGCAGCGCGCCTACGAGATTAATTCAAAGGCGATTTCGGCAGCTGATGGCATGTTGAGATTCCTCAATAACAACCTGTAAGGAGGAAGGCTATGAGGCTCCCATCGTTATTGGCTTTACCGATTATCCTGTCGGGTTGTGCGTCGGTAGCGCCAGCGCCATTTGAGCGCACGGCTTATCCGAGTCAGAACATCCCCGTTGAATACAATATGGTTCGTACGGGTTCAATTTTTGATAACGGCAATCGCCTCTATCCAACGCGCCGAGCCTATCAATCCGGTGATATTCAGATAGGACACCTGATTACTGTTGTTTTGGATGAGACAACTCAGGCAACACGCGAGGGTAAGGTGTCAACTTCTCGTGAGTCAAGCAGTGACGTGCTTGGTGTTAACCAGGTGGCGGCGATTAACAACAAGGCTAACAAGATTACGGGATCCAGTTTCTTTCAGGATTTGAATCTCAGCGGTGCCAATATTACCAGCGAAGGTTCCGGGTCTGCCGGGCAACGGAACACGCTGAGTGGCTCGATCGCTGCCGTCGTAGTAGAGGTTTTTCCCAACGGCAATCTGCTGATTGAAGGCGACAAAAAACTGACGCTGACGGAGGGCAGTGAGTACATCAAGCTGAGTGGTGTGATCCGAGCTGTTGATGTGCAGCCAGACAATACAATTTTATCTCGAAGGATCGCGAACGCAAAAATATCTTACAGCGGTACCGGTGACCTGGTATCTGCATCAAAGCCGGGTTGGTTAACAAGAACACTTTATGAAGTGTGGCCGTTCTAATGAAAACATTATGGATTTTTTTACTGAGTTTAATTTGTAGCACAGCGCTGCCTGCGGCAGCAGATCGAGTCAAGGACTTGACCGATGTCGGTGGTGTTCGATCAAACCAATTGGTGGGCTATGGTTTAGTTGTTGGTTTAGGAGGGACAGGTGATGGTAAAGATTTGTCCTTCACTGGACAAAGCCTGAAGTCATTCCTGTCTGGTCTGGGTGTCAGTGTCGACGGCCCTGTATCAGAATTTGATCTTGGCGACAGTCTGCGCGACCTGGCCGGCCAGAATGCGAAAAAAGACTTGAAGCTGGAAAATGTCGCAGCCGTTATGGTGACAGCAGAGTTACCACCCTTTATCAAACCAGGGCAACGCATAGACGTTAATGTCTCTGCCATTGGTGTGGCAAGTAGCCTGCGCGGCGGCAACCTCATCATGGCAGAGCTCAAAGGTGTCGACGGTGAAATTTACGCCCTGGCGCAAGGCTCTCTGACGGTGACTGGCGTATCTGTGAACGCAGCGGGTAGCAGCGTTGAAATTGGTGTGCCTACCTCAGGCCGTATTCCTAATGGTGCTATCGTTGAGCGTATGGTGGAAACCCCATTCAGTACCAGCACTCACGTAGTGCTCAACGTTCGAGACGCTGATTTTTCGACCAGTAATGCTATTGCCAATATGATTAACGAAACCTTCGGCGGAGGCACCGCGGAGGCTATAGACAGCGTATCTGTTGTGCTTTCTGTCCCTGACGATGGCCGCCAACGTGTTGCCTTCATGAGTGCAATTGAAAATCTGGAAGTCGTGCCAGGAGAACCTACAGCGAGAGTGATTGTCAACTCCAGGACTGGCACTGCGGTGATCAATCGCAGTGTCAGGGTGACTGCCGCTGCTGTGTCGCACGGCGCAATCACTGTGCGAGTCAATACCATAAACGAAGTAGTACAACCCAACGCGTTTGCTGAGGGAGAAACTGCCGAGGTCGCGAATGCGGACATACAAGTCACAGAATCTGGCGCCGGCAATATGTTTATGTTTGAGTCAGGCGTTGAGCTTCGAGATATTGTTGATGCGGTCAATCGCATCGGTGCAACTCCGTCATCGTTGATCGCCATTTTGGAAGCGTTAAAGCGCTCAGGCAGTCTGCGTGCAGAACTGGTGGTGATATAAATGGAAGTGTCGACGGGTTTCTATGATATTACAGGTCTCGCCAAGTTGCGCGTCGAAGCGACTAACGATGAGAGTGCTGCTGCTCGGAAAGTTGGTACGCAGTTCGAAGCCCTGTTTCTGCAGGATATGCTTAAGTCAATGCGAGCGGCGATAGAGCCCTTTAAGGACGAAAACACCGAGTCCAGCGAGTTGGATACCTACCAGGAAATGTTTGACAAGGAAATATCAATTTCCATGGCAGATCGCGGATCCTTGGGGGTGGCTGATTGGTTAGTCAATCATTCGAACATGATCAGCGCGAAACAAGAGTCCAGCCCTAAAGCAGCCGACGCTTACAAACCAGACGCTTACAAATCAGATGCTTACAAATCAGATGTTGCAAAGACTAATGGCCAATAAGTATCTGTCGACAATAGATATTGGTGATGACGTAAAAAAGCTCAGAATATTTCTTTGAAGGCTCGTGGCCCTGGTTTCTGTGGCCCAGGCTTCTGTGACGCAAGCAATGATAGATAATGTGAAAAATTATGGCTGATTTATTGTCAATAGGGACCTCGGCGACGCAACTCTACCGTCAGGCGTTGACGACGGTGAGTAATAACATTGCCAACCTGACTACCGAGGGTTATTCCCGCCAGGAAATCGTCAGCGTTGAAGGCGCACCGAGTCTGCAGGGTGTCTATTACCTTGGGACTGGCGCTACGGTAGAAACTGTTACGAGAGCCTATGACGCCTTTGCCGAAGATAATCTTCGTAACAGTTCCAGTGAGCTGAGTTTTCAGCAGCCTACAATCAAGTACGCTAATCGCATTGTCGATGTTATGGGCTCTGAAACAGCCGGACTGTCTGGTGCCATGGACCGGTTTTTTGCCAGTGCCAATGAGCTGACGACCAATCCGAGCTCTACCGTTCTCAGGACTATCTTTCTAGCCTCGAGTGATTTCCTTGCCAACCGGATGTCGTCGATTTCCGGACAGCTGGATACGATAGGATTGGAAGCATCGGCAGATATCGACACCGGTGTAAAGCAGATAAACAGTATCTCAGATCAGCTGGCGACGATTAATGGTAAATTGCTAAGAAAGCTGACAGAGGCTAGTCAGCCTGCGGCGTTGCTGGATCAGCGGGACTTACTGTTGCGCGAGCTGGCAGGGCTGGTGAAAATAGAAGTTAAGATGGCGACCTCAGGTGTGGCTGACGTACGCCTAGCGGGCGGCGGTGAAACTTCCAGCCTCGTGACTGGCAAAGGTGCCAGTGTCATGCGGGTAACCCACGGTGCCAGTGCTATTGACCGTTCGAGCATAACACTGGAGCCTAAAGGGTCGCAGCCCCTGGGGCTGCGTTATCAATTGCCGGCATTGCAGGGCGGTACCGTCGGCGGTCTGCTGGATCTGAAAAATAACTTGTTGCATAGGACAGTTGAGGATCTGGATAGTTTTGCCCAGACGCTGGTGAACGAGGTCAACGAGATTCATCAAGCTGGGCTGGATCTGAATGGTAATTTAGGTGGCCCACTGTTCAGTGTTGACCCGTCTGTCGAAGTTGCATCGCTGACCGGGGGCTCAATCGGCAATCTGACTGCAAGTGCAGTGAACGCCGCCGCGGTTTCCAGTGAGGTGTTGACGCTTACCTGGGATAGAACCAATAACGGTTTTATTGTCGGTACAGATGCAGACACAGAATTCTTCGCAGCCAACTCCGCTGGTGAAGTGGAGTTGCATGGCTTAAAGGTCCAAAACGCCGGTGATTTGCAGCATGGCGAAATGCTGCAGCTGAGCATCATCGACCGTCCAGCACGGTTCATGAAGCTGATGGTAGAGAACGAAAACTCAGTGGCGGCTGCAAGCAGGCTCACTGTCAATGCATCCCCGGCGAATGATTCAGCTGCTTTGGCTACCATCGATTATACGATTTTCAGGCCCGAAGCGAGCGTGGTGCCGTCAGGCGTGCTTGATTTGTCAACAGCAGACGTTCGCGAATTCAATGCGACAGTCGATTTCAGCAGCACCGCGCCTTGGGCCCAGGTACCCGCAGGAACGAAAAATTTCAGAGTAGAGATAGCGCCGAACGAGACCAGTTCTGTGCAGTTGCAACTGGTGACCGCCAATGGCGTGCAGGTGCTGGGGGGGCCAATTGCTGATCCTGACAGCTTGCTAGCCAATAATTTTTTCGACTCTTCAGCAGTTTACAGCGACGCGGCGCTGCAAAGTCAGCCCACTGAAAGCTATCGCGACCTGAGTCTGGTCTACGGCTTTCGCGCAGAGGCGACGCTCGGTGCGACAGAGACAATCACTAGGGTAAACACCAAATCAGTGCCGCTGCAGGTTAATGGGACGAATACTAACCAATCAATCATCGGCGCTGGAGATTTGCGCCTGAACGGCGTCGATCTCAACGAATTAGTGCTGTCAGCCAATGCCGAGTTATCGGCCCTGGACGTTGCAGCCTGGCTCAATCAGCAGAGCGCTGCGACAGGCGTGTCTGCTCAAGCAACCAATCTGGTTAGAACTGGTTCGTCAGGCTTAGCCTTCGGTTCGTCCCTGGTGTTAAACGGTGTTGCAGTTGTGGGCGCCGACGTGGCGCTCGATCGAACAGCGCTTGTTGAGGCGATTAAGAGTTCATCGGCAACCACTAACGTCGACGCCTACATTGATGCTGAGGGCCGGATTAACTTGTTTAATAGTCCTGGCCATGAAGGCGCAGAGATTGTTATCTCCAGCACTGACGTCGACAATATCAACACTCTTGGATTGGCTTCCGGAAGATACGCAGGCCAGCTGGTTTTGACCTCAGAAACTGATCTTCTTCAGTTTGATATAGTGACGTCGGCGGACCAGGGGGGTAAACCCGCAGATTTAGCTGCGCTAGGTCTGTCAGCCGGGCTGTATTTTTCCGGCACTTTGCCTGAAGACATGGCGATATTAGTCACCGGGGTTGAGCCTGGCAGCACATCTGTCAG
>JANQYP010000052.1:27102-31590 GCA_030728785.1 Pseudomonadales bacterium | reverse complement strand
CAGCACATCTGTCAGGGCAAAATCAGGAGGATTAATCGCTCAAAGCGCCAGCACAAGGGTGATGGAAGCTGCATTTAACCTCAGTTTTTCTGATGATGGAACTTACACAATAACGGATGTGGATTCCGCGTCGGTGGTTGCCAAGCGGACCTATGACCAACTCGTTGGTGTGCAGTATGGCGATATTACGGTGCGCTTTGATCAGGCGCCAGAAGCAGGAGATGAGTTTCTCATAGCGCCAGCGGCAGCAAATTCCGGCAACAATGGGTCTATCGCGGCACTGGCAAGTCTCCAACAGGAGAAGTTGTTGGTGGGAGGTAACACCTTTGCGGGTGGTTATATCAAGATACTTAACGACGTTGGTACGAAGAGTTTTGCCGCGACTATCGCCAACGATGCTTTAGAAGTTGTATACCAGCAAGCTGTCGAAACAAGAGACGCTAAAGTCGGCGTGAGTCTGGATCAGGAAGCTGCATCCCTGATACGTTTTCAGCAAGCCTTCCAAGCGGCAGCACAGGTAATTCAAACATCTTCCAAGTTGTTCGACACTATTCTCAGTGCAAGCAATTAGCGCAGGGCTGACAAATGAAAATATCAACGAACCAGATGTTTAACAATAGCTCTAATCAGATTGTCACAGCGCAATCCAAAATAGCCGAAATGCAAAGCCAGCTTGCCACGGGTAGCAAATTGGTCAAGGCCAGTGATGAGCCCCAGTTGGCCGCAGTGGTACTGCGGTTAGAAACCGCGATTGCCGAGCGAGAAAGTTTTGAGCGCAACCTCACCCTTGTCGACGAGCGCCTAGGATTAGAGGAGTCTATTATTCGGGGTGTTGACGATATTCTGGTCAGGATCAATGAATTAGCCATACAGGGCGCGTCTGATAGCCTTGCTGACAGCGATCGAGTATTTATTGGCATTGAGGTTCAGGGGCTGCGAGATGCGTTGGTCGGCCTGGCTAATTCCCAAGATAATGAGGGTCGCTACTTGTTTGCGGGTAGTCAGTCAGGCAGTCCTGCATTCCAAACCTCTGGCTCTGGTCAAGTTTCATACGCCGGCGATCATGAAAGTTTGAACGTGAATATCGCAAAAAATCGTTCAGTAGAATTAAACAGGCCAGGGACAGACGTGTTTCGATCATTGACTAAGGTGGTGAGTGATAGTGAGGAGGTTGAGCTGGGTTTCTTCGACGTCCTGGATGATCTGGTCGTAGCACTGAATGAGGGCAACGGCGCGGGGGTGGTAGGAAGTCTCAATTCAGTGGAGGTGATTCGGCAGCAAGTTTCCGTGTCGATAGCAAAAATCGGTGTAGAGCGTGCAAATATAGAGGCGGAGCTCGACATACACGCGGAAGGTAGGATCATGCTCGAGGGAATTTTATCGAAAGAAAAAGATGTTGATTATTCGGTGCTGGTCACCGAGCTGTCAGCCCAGATGGTGGCGCTAGAAGCCGTGCAGGGTAGCTTTGCCAAGATCGCTCAAATGAGTTTGTTTGATTACATTCGATAATGCCGAGCATATTCAGCCTGCAAACAGCTGTTTGCCGCCAAAGAAACAAGTTCGAGTGCAGCATGAGTGACTCGATAGAGATAGATACAGGGTGTTGCAATGAGTGAAATTACCAGTACTTCGACAATTGTACAGTCCCTGAACGCAGGCTCTGGTATCGACATCAAGAACTTAGCGCAATCCCTCGCGGAAGCCGAGAATGCGCCATTAAAGAACCGAATCACCAGCAAGATTGAAGAAAAAACCCTGACAATTTCTGGCTACTCCATAGCCTACAACAGCATTTCTTCGTTGAAAGATGCGATGACGTCGATGGACGATATGCGTGAGTTGAAAACGACTGGAGTGGTTTCATCGGCTGCGTCTGCCGTTGAAGTGCAAGTGAACGGTGATGAGGCTTTAATTGGCACTTATGATATCACTGTGCAACAGTTGGCGCAGAGTCAAAGCAATATGTCGAATTCCCAGTCCGGTTCCGCGGCAACGTTGAATGCCGGTGGCGGATTTTCCCTTACTGTGACCTTGGGCGTTGCGACCCCAGTGGCGCATCAGATCAGCGTGGTTACTGATACGCCACAAGGTGTGGTAGACGCCATCAATGCTGCTGACATGGGTGTCAGCGCTATTCTGGTAAACATCAGCTCAACGGGCGACGACTGGCGCATTGTTTTAAATGGGCCGACGGGCTCGGATAATGACTTTTCTGTCAGTTCTGCAGTGGATCTGGGGTTCGCAGCAAATCCGTTGCGCCTCGCTGAAGATGCAATTGTGACTATGAACGGCATTACAAATATCACACGGAGTAGTAATACGCTAACGGATGTGATTCCGGGTGTAACCATGAATTTGTTGCAAGCTGACGTCAGCCAGGCCATTAGCGTTCGCGTCACAGAAGATCAGGCGCCGTTGCGAGCGGCGGTGGAAGGGCTGATTGCCGCTTACAACGATTTTAATCTGCTGTTGTCTGAGTTGGCGGACCCGGATTCAGACATCAGTGAATTCAGCGGTTCCTTAGCGTCGGACTATTCGACTGTCAGAATGCTGCGAGACAGAGTCCGTAGTGCAATGTTAGCCGATTCCTCAACACCAAGCGGGTCATTCAGCGCGCTGCGGGACATTGGCGTGGAACTAGGTTCGGACGGGCAATTTTCATTGAACGAGGATAGGTATAACGCAGCAATTGCCTCAAACTTTGATGATGTCGTGACAATGTTTTCAGCAGGGACAAACGATCAAAGTAAATATTCCCTGGCAGCAAAGGGCTTCGCCGCGGATACCATGTCAGCATTAGATGAATTGATTGCTGACACAGGCGCTTTAAAGGGGCGGCAAAGCAGTGCCGAGTCTTTTATTGTCGATTATGAGGAGCGCCTGGCCAAGATTGAGTTGCGCTTAACCGCGGCTTATGAAGGCTATCTCAAGCAGTTCGCAGCGATGGACGCACTGGTTGACCAAATGCAAGGAATTGGCACCTATCTTGATGGTCAGTTTGAAATGATGCGCAATAACACCCGTAATTAAGCATTTTTTAGGTCATTTTTTCAGGTCATTTTTTCAGGTCATAGTTCTCCTTAGCCAGTTGAATGATAGCCAAGGCGTGTTCTTCGGTGATCTTGAACTCATTACGTAGCAACTCAATAGTGCCAGCTTCGTCTTTGGATATTTCACCATCCTGCAGCGCGGTGGTCACCTCAGCTTCAAAAATGGCCTGGCGGCGAGCCATCTGATTCGCAAATGCTGAAGCGACGATACCTGTCAGCAAGGCTGCTGCGCAGATGCCAGAGATCGCGGTCAGCGCGCCGATGATTTGCCCCAGGGGAGTGATAGGTGTCACATCGCCATAGCCGACTGTTGTCAGTGTCACCACAGCCCACCACATGGTTTGGGGGATTGAGCTGAATTTCTCTGGCTGTGCCGCATTCTCCGCCAGGTACATCAGCGCGCTGGCCATAAACAGGGCGATGGCCATGATGTACATCGCTGCAAAGAAAGATCTGCGCTCTTGGTAGACTGCAGAAAACAGATCTTCAAGTGCGGTGGAGTAGTGGGATAGCTTAAGTAAGCGGATCAGGCGCAGAGTTCTGAGCCAGCGAAGGTCCAGGTTGTTGGCGAATAGACCCATAATGCTTGGCAATATGGCAATTAAGTCAATCAATCCGGTAAAACTGGTCGCGTAAGAGAAACGTCGCTGGCTTGCCGTCGAGCCTTTGAGTTCAGTGTTTGATGCGCTTGACCATAACCTGAGGGCGTATTCCAAACTGAAGATGCTCACTGAAATAATCTCGAGATACATGAGTTGCGTGTCATATTGGTCGCGAACAGATTGCACAGACTCAAGGCAGATACCCAGTAGATTAATGATGATCAGTGTCGCCAAAAACCGATCGCACATTAAGCTCCATTGGTCGTTGTTATTGCCTTTGTTGAGAATCTCCATGACGCGCTGCTGGTTAATCATGATCCTGAAACCTCCAGATATTGATGCTGCTGCACGTCTACCGATATCGGTTTTTGTTCTCCGATCGACGCGCTGCCAGCGATAGTAGAATAAAACAAGCTGCTTTGCGACTGCACTTTGGCTGAGTTGGCTGAGTTGGCTGGGTTGGCTGAACAGTGTGCTGATCTTGCGTGCATTCTGCTGAGCCGTTTTGCGCCTTGCTGCATTCAGACCCAATGCAAATAAAAATCCTTGGTCTGGCTTGGCATTTTTACGGGCCCTGATACACTGGCGGCGGCAAAGTCACTTGCGAGTTTTGAGAGGTAAGCCAAGATGCAAGTCAGCGTAATTAACTGCATCCCTAATTTTTTCAGCAGGACGTGCAAACGGCAAAGTCAGGCTGCTTATCTCGATGGTGCCCGGCATAGGCATCATAGGCTGCAGTGGCTTCGAGGCGCTCCTCATATCCTTGCTGCCTTGCTCTGCTTCGCGCTTCTGTCTGCCTGCGGTGGCGGTGGCGGGAACAGTGGTGGGAACAGTGG
>JANQYP010000052.1:22709-27002 GCA_030728785.1 Pseudomonadales bacterium | reverse complement strand
GGGAACAGTGGTGGGAACAGTGGCAATAGTCCCGCAATACCCGCGAACCGCTCACCCGTCATTAATCTTGCATCCAGCATCAGCGTGGCCGAGGGCACTGCGACCAGCATCACGGTTTCTGTCTCTGATGCCGATGGTGACCCGGTGATGTTGAGTTTTTCTGGGCCAGATGAGGGCCGGTTCCGGCTGACGGGCAATCAACTGTCTTTCATCAGTCCACCCTCGTTTGCCGCCCCAACGGACGCTGACCAGGATGGCACTTACGAGATCAACATCGGCGCCTCTGATGGTCGGGGTGGTGTTACGACGCTCACAAGCCGTATCTCGGTGCTGAACCAGCTGGAAGGTCGCGTGGTAGATGGTCCTGTCGCCGCGAGTCGAATATTTTTGGATGGCAACGCCAACAGACGCCTGGATAGCAACGAGCAGGCGTTTGTTGCAGATGCAACGGGTTATTTTTCCGTCACCGATGTCGCCTCAGTCTGCTCCGCAACGGGCGGCTGCAGTGCCCTTGTTGTGGCGCTGGGTGGCACGGACATCGCCACCGGCCAGGAACTTGCCGGGCTTGCCTTGTTTGGTAATGCCCTGGGTGACGAGGGCTTCATTATCAGCCCCGTTTCGACCTTACTGACATTGAGTAGCACGCCTGCCGCTGTCTTGACCGCTCTGGGCTTAAACCTTGATCCAGCGGCGATCATTCGAACTGATCCCTGGGAGACAGCCGTTGCAAGCAATTTGGCTGGACAGAATCTGTTACGAGTTAACCAGCAGTTAGGCTTATTGATGATGACGGCCTATGCGCTGAGCGAGAATGTCACTGCCGCCGAAAATTCTATCGCGATCGCTAACGCCTTCGATGCGTTTATCACCACTGGCGCAGACACAGACCTCACAGCTCCCAATGTGCTCATGAGCCTGTTGGTCGCTGCATTGGGTGTCGCTGACGCAAATGTCGCGGCTGTCGTGCAGACACTGGCCGAGCTCAACGCCGTGATCAGCAGCGACACCCTGGATCCTCGCGGCGCGCCGGCGACAGCAATTCTGACAACCATCCAAGCCGACTTTCTGGACGGCGTTGTCGAATTACACCGCGGTACTCTGTCATTAAGCCAATTTACGGCGCAACTCAGTGCTGCAAGCCTTGTGTCGGCACTGGGGGCGAATGTGGGCCTGCCCGATCTGGATGGCGATGGCACGCCAGATTTGGTTGACGACGATGTCGATGGTGACGGCACGCCGGACGCAGTAGATGCCTTTCCGAGAGATGCTGCGGAGTCTCTTGATACCGATGGCGACGGCATTGGTAATAATGCCGACGCCGATGACGATGGTGATGGTGTCGACGATAGCCGAGACCCCAATCCTCTCGACAATGCGCTCACGCCGCCCACGGCTGTCATAACGCTGGATATTAGTGAAGGACCCAGCCCGTTGCTGGTTGCGGTCAGCGCGTCCAGTAGTATTGCCGGCTTCGGCGATGACACCATAACAAGTTATACCTGGAATTTTGGTGACGGCGACTCGTCTACGGAAGAGGTGACATCACACATTTATACTCAGGCGGGCAGTTTCGATATCTCGCTGACACTGACCAATAGCGACGGCTTTGCCCATACAGCAACACAGACAATCACCACCAGCCTGGTGAGCGAGCCTCTGGTCATACAGGGCACCGTTTTTGTGTCCAGTTCAGTGGCTGTCGACAGTGACGTTAATGACTCAGGCAGCACGCCGGTAAGTAACAACACCATTGCCACGGCGCAGTTTGTCACCAACCCCGTTACCATTGGTGGCTTTGCCAATGAGGCGGGCAGCGGCCCTAACTTTGATGGTCTATCGACGTTGACCGACTTCGGCGACGAATTTGATGCCTACCGGTTTAATGCCCTTGGCGGCGAAGTCATCAACCTGCGAATAGCCACTCGCGGCCAGGGCGACCTTGACCTCTTGTTGTACGATAGTAACGGTCAACTCAGGGATTTTTCGGTTTCTGCTACAGATAACGAGTCCATCGCCTTGCCTGCGGGTTCGGCGACCTATGTCATCGTTGTTGAATCCTTTGCTGGCTACTCTAACTACGTTTTGTCTGTCGGTCAGGATCCTGCGATCGCCAGCCTTGCAAACGCCAGTGCTGCAACCGCCTTGTTTATCGGCGACCTGGTCGTCAAGCCGCGCAGCGATAACCAAACCCCTCGAATGCTCGCTCAGGCCAATCGCGTCATAGCGGCGCGGGCTGGTGCTTCGGCCAACGCGCACCTTTACCAGTTCGGCCATCATATTGCCGAGATGCTTGAGCCCCGTATTCGCTCACGCATGCTGCCCTTCACAGCGGCACGCGCGCCAAGCATGACCGAGTTGAAACTGGCAACCATGCTCGCCGCAAAACAACTCCATGGGCAGGATGATGTGGAATACGCCGAGCCAAACTATCGAGTGACGGCAAGTATCGAACCTGATGATGAGCTTTACGAGCGACAATGGCACTATCAACAGCTGAATCTAGCGGCCGCCTGGGACAAGTCAACGGGCTCTGATAATGTCAAAATCGCGGTGCTCGATACCGGTATAGTGGCCAATCACCCGGATTTAGCAGCGCGGCTGTCGGCAGACAGCTATGACTTTATTTCGAACGTCAGCAGCAGCGGTGACGGCGATGGTGCAGACAGCGATGCTCAAGACCCTGGAGACGGACGGGACAACAACGCCTGCTCCACGTCTTCAAGCCGAAGTAGTTCCTTTCATGGCACTCACGTCGCCGGCACCATTGGTGCGTCGACCAACAACCGTATCGGCACAGCAGGTGTCACCTGGGCGGGTGAGATCATGAATCTTCGCGTGCTGGGGTGCGATGGTGGCAGCACTTTTGATATCGCCCAGGCGTTACTCTATGCTGCGGGTATCGAAAACGCCCTCGGCATCAATCCTACCAAGACTGCCGCTGTGGCTAATCTCAGCCTGGGCGGGGGACAACCCAGCAATGTGCTGAATAACGCGGTCCAGGCCGCTCGCGCCGCTGGGTTGATTATCATCGCCGCGGCGGGCAATGACGGTAATTCAGATTTGGCTTATCCCGCTGCATACGATGGTGTTATCGCTGTCGCCGCTACAGATCGTAATGACCAGCGCGCGTTTTATTCGCAGTTCAATGCTCAGGTTGACATCGCCGCACCGGGTGGGGACACCTCAACGGACGTTGATGCAGACGGATTTCCTGACGGTGTTTTGAGCACTCTGGCAAGTCGAGAGGGGCGTACTCAAATTGACTACAGTTATGGCTTTTATGAAGGTACATCGATGGCAGCACCTCACGTCGCTGGCATCGTGGCATTGATGAAGTCTGTCAACCCGGGTTTGACACCGAGTAATCTGGACCAACTGCTCAACAGTGGTGCTATCACAGTTGATCTGGGCGCTTTCGGTCGCGACGATAGTTTTGGTTACGGTAGAATTGATGCGCTGCTGGCTGTAGAGGCCGCCCAGCAACTTGCCGACGGTACAATAGTCATTACTGACACGCCTGCCTTAGGGGTCAGTCTCGGTCGGGTGAGTTTCGGTGCCACCCTTACCAGGCGTGATATCACCCTGTTCAACGCTGGCAGCGGTACGCTTGCCATTTCAGAATTCAAGCCGTCGACTTCGCGTATCAGCGTCACGCCACCATCTAACGCACTCGGTGTAGGTGCGTATACACTGACATTAAACAGGAACGGAGCGACGGCAGGGCAATATATGGAAAGTATCAGTATTGCCTCCAATGGCGGTAGCGCCATCGTCAATGTGCAATATGAAATACCCAGTGATAACCAGGAGATTGCCGGATCGGTGGGTGAGCTTTACGTCTTTCTGATCGACTGGAATACGGGGGAGTTCACCGTCCAGCAATATCAACCCAACGCCGGCCAGTATGAGTATCGTTTCACCGATGTAGCGCCCGGCGTGTACTTTATTATTGCCGGATCAGATCCTGACAACGACGGCTTTGTGGGCGGTGCAGGTGAAGCTTTGGGCACCTATCCTACGCAAGACCAGCCACTGCTGGTGATCGCAAACAAGAGCTTTAAGGGTTTGGACTTTAATGTTACCTACGAAATTCCACTGGAAGCGGCTTCAGCCACTCAAGTAGCGTCGCCGACGAAAATTCCCCAGGCGGCCTGTCAAGCATCGTCTCAGGCTTCTTCTCGGGCTTCTTATCAAGTAAATAAAACTTTGCCGTGTATGACATTAATCAGGCCTTAAGCTGTGCATGATCTTCCAGCTATTATTGTGTATTAAGAATTGAGACTTAAAACTTAA
>JANQYP010000052.1:13778-22609 GCA_030728785.1 Pseudomonadales bacterium | reverse complement strand
ACTTAAAACTTAAGACTTGAGAATCGAGACTTGAGACTTAAGAATCGAGACTTAAGAGCCGCCTGCACTTTGGTCTTGCATGTAAGGGGCATTTGTTCTTACTATGGCGCGTTTGGCGCTGGATAATTTTTTACGCAGCAGCAGAGTCTTGGCGCAGATGAGTCTCTGACTAGGGTCTGCCTCGCGATATCAATGAGATAACATAATTGTGCGCAAAGTGGTTGTCAGTACTAAACGAGTAAGCCGGCTTAACAATCCTCTTCAGCTGCAACGCCTGTCGACTCGTTGGCGTCGGACAGCGCTCTGTTTGATGCTGCTGGGCGCCACATCCATGCTGACAGGGTGGGTCGCAGCGGCGCCAGAGAGCCAAGCTGGTGGCGACCAATTGGCCGTGAAGCGCGAGTATCAGCAGGTGTTTGCTGCCGCCTCAGACTACCAGAGCAAAGGTTTTGGTAAGCTCGCGCTGCCACTTTTTAACCAAGCATTACTCCTGGCCAAACAATTGTCCCAAGTCGAGCAGATCCACAGCCTGCTGGCTCTGGCCCGTGTGAATGATGAGTTAGGCCATTACGGCACGGCACTGGGCTTTGTCGATGAGGTTCTCGGCCTGCCCCAGTCTGAGGATGACGATAGCCAGGTGGAAGCACTCAATCTGAGTGCGACCATTTATAGCCGTCTTAACGATCAGGGAAAAGCCCGAGAGTTTTTCATCCTTGCAGAGGCAGCCGCAAAATCCTCTGGCGGCCTAATCGGGGCCACAGTGTTAGCCAACCGACTGCGATATGAGATGGACTTTGCTAACCATGGGGTGCTGCCTGGCTTGTTGGACAAAAGCTGGAGCGACTCGCAAGAGTTGAGCCAAGCCCTGCAAACTGCCGAGTTGCAAGTTTCCCTGGCCGTGCTCTATCTGCGTGCCGTTAACGAGTTTCAGCAAGACCCCCGCTGGCTTGATCGGGCCGTGACGTTGTTGGGGCTGGCGGGTGATATAGCGGCCCAGCACAAGGATCATCGTCTGCTGAGCTATGCGCTTGGCTATAAAGGTCAGATTCTGTTTGAGACAGGCGAGTCTGGCACGGCATTACCGCTGTTAAAAGCGGCTGTTTTTTATGCAAACGATAGTCTTGCGCATGAAAGTGCTTATCTGTGGGAGTGGCAACTCGCACGAGTCAGTGTCCGGTCGGGGCAGGTCGCCGAGGCTATTGAGCAATACTACCGAGCGATACAAACCCTTGAACCAGTTCGCCAGTCACTCATAGACGGCTCGCCGTTTACATTTCACCAGAAGATTCAGCCTTTGTTCACCGAGTTGTCAAGTTTGCTCCTAGGCACTGCCGTGCAGAGTGAAGGTGATGCTAAGCAGTCTTACTTGCAACAAGTTCAGGTTGTGCTGGAGCAGGCTAAATCTGCTGAGCTGCAAGACTACTTCCAAAACGATTGCGTCATTCCAGAAAAGACCCTGGAGCTGGATAACATAGAGCCGGCCACCGCAGTACTGTACCCGGTGATACTCAGCGATAGATTATCGTTGTTAGTCAATGTTGGTGACAAGGTTCATTTATACACGACAGCCATTGACAAGACTGAGTTTGAAGCGCTGGTAAACGAGTTTCGCTATGTGATTCAAAGTGATTTAGGGGATGACGAATATCTTGAGCTAGGCGCAGAGATCTATCAATTACTGATCAAGCAGGCCGAGCCATTACTCAAAGACAATCAAGTTACCACGCTTCTGTTTGTCCCCGATGGCGTCTTGCGAACCATTCCAATGGCAGCCCTTTATGACGGCGAACAGTTCCTGGTTGAAAAATACGCTGTAGCCACAACGCCCGGTGTCAGCATGACAATGCCGGCACCGCTGAATTTACAGTCACCTGATTTTTTCGCCGGGGGTGTGTCTGATTCTGTTCAGGGTATGGCTGGCTTGCCGGGTGTGACAGGGGAAATAAATAACCTGAAATCTCAGTATGGAGCGTCTTCGCTGTTAGATGAGAGTTTTCTTGCTGCGGCCGTGAGTGCTGAACTAGCATCAACTAAATACTCCATCTTTCATATTGCCACTCACGGGCACTTTAACAGCAACCCGCAAAAGTCCTTTTTGCTGGCTTATGACAAGAAGCTGACGATGGATGTGCTGTCGCAAAGCATCGCTACTCGACAGGCAGCTGATCAGCCGCTTGAATTGCTGGTGCTGAGCGCCTGCGAATCGGCAGCTGGTGACCAACGAGCCGCACTTGGTTTAGCGGGTGTTGCGCTGAAAGCGGGCGCACGCAGTGCCTTGGCAACCTTGTGGGAGATTAGCGATTTAGCGACGGTGGAAATCATCAATACCTTTTATAGCCAGATATCTATTCAGGGAGTATCAAAAGCTCAGGCATTACGTACGGCCCAAATGCGCCTGATTAGTCAACCTCGGTTTAGTCACCCTAACTATTGGGCGCCGTATATGCTGATTGGTAATTGGTTATGAGAGGCTGGCGGCGGGAAGGCTTGCTCGGCTGTTTACTCGGCTTTCATCTGCTGCAGGCTGCTGTTGCAGCCGACGCCAAGACCGCTGTTGGGGTCGTCGCGGAGCTTGATGGCGCGGTACTTTCTGCCGTTGTCTGTGAGCCAACGGCAAGTGCTGAACGACAGGGCCAAACCCCGGCGACGGCTTTGACTGCAGGTTATGACTCACAATGCGTTGTTGGCACCTTAGCCGCTGAGGTGCAGGCCATCATTGCAGAGTATCTGCAAGTCCAGGTGAGTGTCGATGATTTGATCACGATGAAAAATCGATTGAATGAGCTTTATGCGGTCAATGGCTATATCAATACGGGTGTCCAAATTCCTGATCAGGAAATTACAGATGGCGTGTTGAGGCTCAGGCTGATTCCCGGTCGCCTGTCAGCCATGACTATTGCCAGTGACCTGAGGCCAGGCTACATCACCGGGCGACTGCGCCTGCATCAGCCGTTTAACCTGACTGAACTGCAGGCGCAGTTGAAGCTGTTGGAACAGGACCCGCGAATTTCTCGTATCGATGCTCGAGTTGAGCCTACCGGGGTAGCCGGCAGTGCTGTGTTGCAGGTCGCAGCAGATACCATGCCGAAGTTTGCTATTGGTTTTAGTCTTGCTAACGACCGGTCCCCGTCGATTGGCGCAAACAATGCTCGACTGCGATTAGAGGCAAATAACCTCACCGGTTGGGGCGACGCCCTGCAAGGTTCGGCGTCAACTACTCGAGGGCTTGATGCGTTTGATGTTCGATACAGCTTACCTTTGACCTTCAGTGATTTGACAATGACGCTTGAGCACAGTCGAAGTGATTCGTCGGTTATCGAGCAGCCGTTTGCTGATCTGGATGTTGATAGCGAGACCGAGAGCTCAAGTGTTAGCTTCAACTGGCCGGTGATCCGTCAACTGGACTCATCCTTGGCATTAGGGCTGGCCCTTGAGGCGCGGCGTAATCAGACGTCTTTGCTCGGCCAGGCGTTCTCGTTTTCGGAAGGAGCGTTAGACGGAGAAAGCCGGGTTACACCTGTCAGGTTGTCAGTGAGTTATGCAGTGCAGGAGTTGGCCGCGTCCTTAGCGGCCAGATTAACCATCTCCTACGGCACCGGCGCCTTGCAGCCAACTGCAGATAGTCTGAACAGCACAGGGCCGGATGGAAGTTTTACGGCATATCTTGCTCAGGTGCAGTATGCGCGAATGTTAACCGAAAAATTCTATGTTACGGTTAAAGCTCTCGGTCAGTATTCAGACACGACGTTACTTTCGGTGGAGAAATTCGCCCTGGGCGGCGTTGGTTCTGTTCGCGGCTACAGGCAGAACCAAATTGTAAGAGATAATGCCGTGTTATTTACCCTTGAAACCAATTACAGCCTTGATGTTTTGCCCGGGCTTGAGGTTTTGGCATTCTATGATTGGGGCAGTGGTGAAAACGCCTCTGGCAGCGCTAGTCTTGGTAGAGACACGATTTACAGTTTGGGTGCTGGTATGGCCTATCGAAATGCGTATGGCTTTAGCGCTGAGCTTTTTGTGGCCCATGGGTTTACAGACTTTGTGGTCGAAAATCGGAATTTACAAGATGACGGTATCCACTTCAGGTTGAGCTATGACTATCGATTTTAATGCGCAGCGCCTCAGGCGTTGCGGTCTGAACAGTACATTGTTGCTGGCGCTGGTGACGCTATCAAATGGGACTTTGAGCAGCGTGGTCCTGGATGGCTCTACGGGTGGAGCAGCGAATCAGGTCGTCGGTGCCGGCAACGGTGCGACCTACAACATCACGTCCAATCTGGGTCAAACGCGTGGTGGGAATTTGTTCCATAGCTTTACCACATTTGATGTCGGTGGCGGTGAAATCGCGAGGTTTTCAGGTCCTGCCAGCATCTCTAACATTGTCGCGCGGGTCACCGGCGGTCAGAATTCGACGATTGCCGGGCAGGTTGTTGCCAGTATCGATCAGGCAAACTTATGGTTAATTAATCCAGCTGGCTTTATTTTCAGTAATGGCGCGGTAGTCGACGTCAGTGGTAGCCTCAACCTCTCGACCAGCGATTTTGTCGAGTTTGTCGATGGCTCGCGGTTCTTTTCACAGTTATCTCCCGCGTCAACCTTGTCGACAGCAACCATCAGCAGTTTTGGCTTCCTTGGTGCTGGCCGAGGCGCGATCGCCTTCAGCAGTGATGGCGTCACTGCGGGTAGTCCCCTTGGGTCTGCGCAAAATATTAATGTCGGTGCGCAGACGATCACTCTGAATGAAGTCAATGTCTTTGCGAGTGCAGTTGAGGTGTCGCTGGGGAATCAGCGTCTTGGCGATGTGACGCTGAACAAGGCCTCGCTGCAGGCGGTAGGGGGTAAGGTGATTTTTCTCGGCGGCCATGTAGATGCTGTCGATTCGTTTATTAACGCGGCCGGCAGGGACAGTGGTATTGATATTCAGTCCGACGCGCTCGTGCTTCGCGGGGTTACCAGTTCGAGCGTGATCAGTTCGGGCAACCTGCAGGCCAGCGGCGGTGATATAGCGCTGCAAGTCGACGATATTCTGCTGAGTAATAATGCGCAACTCATCTCATCCTCTGGCGGTGAAAGACCTGGTGGTAATATCAGTCTGGTCAGTACTAATATTTTGGTTGACTCAGGTAGTTTGATCGAGTTGGCCAGCGGCGAGGGTTCCAAAGCCGGCAATCTCACCGTTGAGACTGAGAATTTTCTGCTTAAGAATAATTCCAGCCTCAACACCTCAAGCGATTTCGCCAGGGCCACAGCAGGCAGTATTACAATCAATGCAGCGAGTCGTTTTGGCATCGAAAATAATAGCCAGTTACTGGCTACCTCGGTGATTTCCGGTGATGGCGGTAAAGTCACGGTGTCTGCAGATACCATCGTCCTGAGGTCCGAGTCGGCAATAGATGTGCAAACCCAAGGAGCGGGCAATGCTAATCTGGTTGGTCTTACGGCAACGACAAGTATTGTCATTGACCAGCAGTCGACCTTAAATGCCAGCACCAGCGGTGGTGGTAATGGTGGTGACGTGCGCCTGACGGCGCCGACCATTACCATCGATGCTAGCGATATTGTCGGTACAGTGAACGGTTCAGGCGCAGGCGGTGATATTTTCCTGATTGGTGACACGGTAAACATCAGTGGCGCTTCTGCCTTTAACGTGTCGTCTTTGGCACCCGGCGAGAATGGCGGCAATGCCGGGCTGATAGATATCCAGGCTGGGTCAGTTGCTGTCACTGGAGGCTCACGCTTCGAGTTGGTGAGTGCCGGTGGTGGGCAGGCAGGACGCATGAAACTCGAAGCCAGCAGCATCAGTTTTACCGATTCGGCCATTCAAGCCGAAGCCAGAAGCTCGGGGTCAGGCGGCGATATCATCTTGTCGGCAAATAACATCAACTGGGACCGGGTACGGGTGGATGCCAGCGTTGCTGGAGCGGGCGAGGGCGGTTTTCTGTCTCTGTTAGGGGGTAATGTTGCGCTGCAAAATTCACTTGTGAATATCACAGCTGCCGGAGTGGGTGATGGTGGTCGATTTCGGTCTGTTGCTGACGACTTCACTGCCGCAACCACGGCGATTGTGTCGAATACCAGCGGTTCGGGTGCAGGTGGCAGCGTAGCTATTGAGGCCGGTACCATTAATCTGTTTGACGGAACGATCCTCACGGCAGGCAGTACTGGCCGCGGAAATGCCGGGAAAATCACCCTGGCTGCAGATACCTTCAACATGGTTGGCGCATCTATATTGACCGACGCGCGTGGTACCGGCGATGGCGGTGCGGTAAAGATCGATGCGAGTACTTTTTCAATGACGCAAGATGCGGCTATTCGCAGTAATTCCTTTGACACCGGTGTTGGTGGGGACATCAAACTGAACGCGCCGGATATGCACCTGAGTGCGGCGATTGTCCATGCGCTGGGCTTTGGCCTGGGCGATGCGGGTCAAATCAGTCTGGTGGCGACTGATCTGGTGGTGACTGATGACAGTTCAATTAATGTCTCAGCCTTTATCGGCGAGAGTCAGGGTGGTCGCATCACTCTGGAGGCGGATACTATTGCGATCGATCACAGTGATTTTTTGTCAGATACGGCGAGCGCAGGGCTGGGCGGGGATATTGTTATCACCGGCAGGCTGATCGATTTGGCAGCTGGGACAAGTCTGAAGGCCCAGACGTTAGGGGTGGGAAATGCGGGTAGTGTTTTGCTCGTCGGCGACACGGTGAATATTGCCGGGGCTGCGTTGATCACCAACTCAAAAGGCGCGGGCAACGGTGGTAGGGTTGCGATTGCTGCGACTGACTTTTTAATGACGGATTCCGCTACTATCAGGAGTGACGCACTGGGCACTGGCGCGGGCGGCAATGTGACCATTGCCGCCACTGACCTGGGCATAAGTTCGGCCGGAATCAATGCCCTGACGAATGGTGATGGTGATGGGGGTGTCATCAATCTCGAGGCCACAAATATCACTTTGACGGCGGATGTGTCCCTTAATGTGTCTGCCAACCTTGGCTCAGGTGACGCCGGGCGTATCGACCTGGTAGCGGAAAACATTGTTGTTGACCAGAGTAGCCTGCTATCGAACACAGCAGACTTGGGTCGGGGAGGTAACATTACCCTGACGGCTGCGAATATTGAGTTGCGGGCTGGTGCGAGCCTGAATGCTGAGACCTTTGGTCGTGGTGATGCCGGGGGTATTGTGCTGGTTGGCGAAGTCGTCAGCCTGGTTGGCGGTTCAGTCAACACCACGTCGGATGGCGCAGGTCAGGGTGGACGGATAGGGATTGATGCGGCGAAGGTAACCATGACAGATGCCGCGGCGATACGCAGTGATGCATTGGCTACGGGGTCGGGCGGTAATGTGACTATCCTGGCCACAGAATTATTGCTTCGCAACGCTGCTATCGATGCCCTGACTCGGGGTGCTGGCAGCGGTGGTGTGGTGGAGCTGACCGCGGTAGACCTGACGCTGCAAGAAGCTGCTTCGGTTAATGTTTCTTCTCTGGGCGGTGCGGGTGATGCAGGGCGCATTGAGATCACCGCCGACAACTTGCTGGTCGATCGCAGTCGGCTGTCATCAGATACCACGGGGCTTGGACGCGGAGGTGATTTGACGTTAACAAGCACCAACATGAGTCTGCGGAACGAGGCGCTGATTTCATCCTCTGCCTCGGGAGTTGCAGATGCAGGACGCATTAATCTGGTTGCAGCAGATCGGTTTACGGCAGTTGATGCAAGGGTCCAGACAGAGGCCCTGACTTCCGGTGGCGGCAGCATCCTTATCTCCGCAGTGCAACGCATAGAGATTGATAACAGCGTGATCTCGGCCTCAGCCAGCGGGGTTAAGTCTGGGGATGATGGTGGTAATGTCACCATCGATCCAATACTTTTTACCCTCAGGCAAAGTCAGATCGTGGCGCAGGCCAATGTTGGCGACGGTGGTAATATCCTGCTGGTGGCAGAAAACTTTATTGCGGATACAGAAACCTTGATCTCGGCCTCATCGCAGCAAGGAATTGACGGACTGGTGGCGATAGAGTCGCCCAATCAAGCAGTGAATCCTACAAGTGCGAATCTCAATACGGGATTTCAGGATTTGTCAGAGTTTATCAGTCGGCGTTGCAGTGCTGAGAAATTGGAGGGCCGCAGTTATCTGGTCGTCGAAAATATGCATCCGGTGCGCCAGAATCCCAACGATTATCTAGCAGTGAGTTCAAGCGCAGCGCGCACCACCGAACTATCTTATGAGGGCATGACCCATGTGCAGCCGGGCTGCTAGCGCCTGTGTAGCCAGTGGTTGGTCGGACTTCGATTTTGCCGCCGACGGTGTCTGGTCTGTGACCATGTTATTCGCACAACAGGCACGGTAAGATCGACGGTCTGCTGGCAGCGGCCCGAGTATAGGTTCGGGTATGCTTTTGTTTGGCAGTTTATTACTTGGAAATACTACAGAGGAAGACAACCATGTTCAGTCATATTATGGTGGGCGCTAATGACGTCCAGGCAGCAAAGGTGTTTTACGACGCGGTACTGGGTGCAATGGGGCACAACCCCGGCGTGATAGACCCCCACGGTCGTTGTTTTTATATCACCCCAGCGGGTATTTTTTCCATCAGCAAGCCGATCGATGGCAGCCCTGCCAGTCACGGTAATGGCAGCACCATAGGTTTTGCGGCTAAAGACGCCGCCCAGGCAGACGCCTGGCATGCTGCCGGTCTGGCAAATGGCGGCAGTCCCTGCGAAGATCCTCCCGGTGTTCGTGAAGGTGGTGGCGGTAAACTTTACCTGGCCTACCTGCGCGACCCTTCCGGTAACAAGATCTGCGCCCTGCACCGCATGGGTTAATT
>JANQYP010000052.1:11723-13678 GCA_030728785.1 Pseudomonadales bacterium | reverse complement strand
CGGCGCTGCAGGGTCTGCCGCTAAATCCCTCACACAGGCGTGGTAAAACTGGCCTGCTTGACCACAAACACATCCTTTTTGGTTTTCTCCAGCACAGATTCAGCCGTATTGCCGACAAACAGGCCAGATGCGCCTGAGCGAGCCACTGTGCCGAGCACCACCACACCCGCATCAACCTCCTCAGCGCAGGCGGTAACAACATCGGCAGCTGTGCCTTCGCGCAGGTGCACGCGCTCGTCGGGAATATCATAGAGACTTGCCACAGCAATAACGGCGGCGTGTTCGCTGGCATACTTGTCGCGCATGATCTGGTAAGCCAGGGGGTCTGCGGTGGGCACCGGGTTGGCAATAATCAGGCGGCTGTAGGCATAAACCAGGTGCAGCGGTGCCTCAAGGATGCTTGCCAGGCGCGTCGCCTGCTCCATGACGACCGTATTCAGGTCCTGGTGCGCCTTGTCTTCGTCACCGACATCAATGGCGGCGACAATGGCCTTGCCATGAATAACCGGTTGGTCGCTGACCAGGATCAGTGGCGTTGGGCAGAGCCTGATGAGGTTCCAGTCTGTCGGGGTGTAGAACACGCGTTTTAAGGTATTGTGTTGGCGCAGGGGCTTGAGGATAAAGTCAGCATTGATGGCCTGGGCGGTTTTGATGATCTCGTCGTGGAGACGATTAAAAGTCACTGTCTCGGTGTGGATTTTGTAACCCACCGCCTGCAGTGGAGCCACCAGGTCCTGTAACCAGGCGATTTTGGCGTCTTTGCGGGCCTTCAGTGCGGCGCTATCGGCCTTGCCGGCCATCACGGGCACAGCAGGCAGATACAGGACAACGGTGTAGTTCACAGCTGCGGCCGGGGGAATTTCCTTGATCCGGTTCAGGGCGGAGTGTGCAGATTCATCGGGGTCAATAACAACCAGAATATTGGGCATATCTATTCCTTTTATTGCAGGCTGAGCAAACTAAAACGTCGACACTATAGCGATCCGATCCTCGCAAGCGCCTGATACAGGTCAATGAATACCAAGGGGTAAGGTGGGCGCGCCAGCGCCTGAGGGGTGTTATGCCAGCCGCTGACGCCGGCTGATGGCGGCAACCAGAATTCGGCAAATCAGGTTGCAAAACACGTTATAGTGGCCCATCGCGCAAATCACCGAGTGGAGGAAAAATGGACCAATTAACAGGCAAAGTGGCGGTTATTACCGGTGGCGCCGGCGGTATAGGCGTTGCCGCGGCAAAACGTTTTGTCGCCGCAGGCGCGCAGGTATTGCTGGTGGACCTGCAGCAGGACCAGCTCGATAAAGTGGTGGCAGACATTGACAGCCCGCGGGTCAGTGGTTTTGCCGCCGATGTCACCAGTGCCGCCGCCAGCCAGGCCTATATCGCCGCGGCTGTGGCGCGCTATGGCGGTGTTGATATCCTCCTCGCCAATGCCGGTATTGAGGGCCCGGTGCTGCCTATGATGGATTATGACGAGTTGATGTTTGACAAGGTCATGGCCGTCAACGTCAAGGGCGTCTGGCTGGCCATGAAGTATGCCTTTGCTGCCATGCGCAAGCGCGGCGGCGGCAGCATTGTGGTGACTTCGTCGACCACGGGTATTCAGGGCACGCGTGGCATCTGTGCCTACACCACCAGCAAACATGCGGTAATTGGCCTGATGCGCAATGCCGCGCTGGAAGGTGCAGCGGATAATATCCGGGTCAATACGGTCAACCCCAGCCCGACAGAAACCCTGATGATGCGCCGGCTTGAGGCTGGTTTTACCCCCGGTGACGAGGCCGGTGCCCATAGCCGCATCGCTAACAGTATACCTTTGGGGCGTTATGGCACTCCCGAGGATGTCGCCAACCTGATGTTGTTCCTGGTGGGCGATGACAGTCGCTTCCTGACGGGTGGTGTTTATATGGCAGATGGCGGCGTCAGCGCCACCTGAGCCGCCGGCGCTGTGTATAAGC
>JANQYP010000052.1:6665-11623 GCA_030728785.1 Pseudomonadales bacterium | reverse complement strand
GCCGGCGCTGTGCGTTATTTGCCTGGTGCGTGTCTTTATGTGGCTGCCTGCAGTTGCAGGGGCTGGGAGCCTGTCGGACTTAGGCGCCGGGCTTAGAGCTGGACATCAAAATATTCCTTAAAGCGTTGGTTGTACTCTGTGTCAGTGAGATTGTCGCCCATTTCTATCCATTGCTCTGCCGTAATTTTCGGCCGGCCGTTGCAGATGCCGTCAGCATCTTTGCCCACTGGCCAGCGAAACTGGTAGGTGGGTTGGGTGATGGCGGTGAGTACCGCATCAGCGACCTGTTGGGGTACGGCGGGGGCGAGGAATCCGGCGGCATAGAGTTTGCCATTGCGCCGCATAATGGGCTGATAGGGTGAGGTTTTGTCATAGCGGGTGGCGCTTGCCGAGTTGTCAAAAATGCTGGTGGCGACAACCCCGGGCTCGACACAATAAACCCGTATACCAAAACGATACACTTCATGGGCCAGGGCCTCGGTGGCACCCTCAACAGCCCATTTTGACGCGGAATAGGCAATCTGGTTGGGTGTTGCCATGATGCCGACAATGGACGAAATGTTGACGATATCGCCGGCGCCGCGCTCGCGCATGCTTGGCAACACTGCCTGGATACAATTGATGGTGCCAAAATAATTAGTCTCGAATATCTGCCGATGTTCTGCTTCGGGGGTTAACTCCAGCGGCGTGGCGCCACCAATACCGGCATTGTTCACCAGCAGGGAGACCTGCCCGGCTTGGTGTATGGTCGCAAAGGCGGCCGCCAGTGAGGTTGCATCGGTGACGTCCATTTGCAACACGGTCACCGGCAGGGATTCTGCCCTGGCAGCATCCACCAGAGCCTGGCCCTTGGCCGTATTGCGCATG
This sequence comes from Pseudomonadales bacterium, assembly GCA_030728785.1. Lineage (GTDB taxonomy): Bacteria > Pseudomonadota > Gammaproteobacteria > Pseudomonadales > Azotimanducaceae > UBA4582. The sequence goes on along the minus strand of JANQYP010000052.1, from coordinate 10,756 downwards.
CCGGCAAAAACCTGGTAGCCATTGCGGGCCAGATGCAGGCTGGTGGTAAATCCTATGCCGGTGCTGGTACCGGTGACGACGGCGATTTTCATGGGGCAGACCCTTAATAGTGTTTAGTATGGGGTTGAAGATATGGCATTGGCCTATGGTAACACTCTTGCGGACTATGTCAGCCTTCCGGTCCGTCAGGCTCTGTCAGCCGCTGCTGGCGGCGCCAGTTGTGGCATTGTCGGCGGTCGCTCGAATGGGATAGGATAAAGCCCAATAAAAAATGCGGCCATGCCGGGCAACCCGAGCTTGAGGGAAATTCAACATGCACATCACACCATCCGGGCAGTCCCACGGCGCCACGGTCACAGGCCTTAACCTCGCGGCACCACTAGCACCTGCCACCATTGCTGCGCTTCGCCAGGCCTGGCTTGAGCACGGCGTGCTGGCCTTTGCCGAGCAGGACCTGACAGATGATGACCTGGAACGTTTTACCACCTATTTTGGCGGTTTTGGTCAAGACCCGTTTATCGCCCCCATTGCCGGGCGTAAACATGTAATTGCAGTGCAGCGCAACAAAGATGAGACGGCATCGATATTCGCCGAGGGTTGGCACACAGACTGGAGTTTCCAGGTAGCACCACCCGCGGGCACTTGTCTGTATGCTATTACCATTCCACCCCACGGCGGCAACACACTGTTTGTCAACCAGCGCCTGGCGTTGGCGGCCATGCCGGCGGCGCTGCGCCAGGAACTGACAGGCAAGCGGGCATTACACTCAGCGCGGGTTGCTTACTCCCCTGATGGTATGTACGGTAAAAGTGACAAAGCATCTGGCCGCAGCATGAAAATCATTGCTAACGAAACCGCCATGGTGGTGCAGGCCCACCCCATTATCCGGCCGCATCCGGAGACAGGTATCGAAGAGCTCTACGGTTGTCTTGGTTACATTGTTGGTATTGAAGGGATGGAAGATGCTGCGGCCCTGGATTTGTTGAAGCGCCTGCATGCTTGGCAGACCCGGGCCGAATTCCAGTATGACCATCAGTGGCAGGCCAATATGCTGGTGATGTGGGATAACCGCAGCGAGCTGCATCGAGCAACAGGCGGTTATGAGGGTTACGATCGCCTGTTGCACCGCACCACCATTGCGGCTTATGCCGGGTGAGAAAGCCGGATAAAAAAGCCGGATAAAAAAGCTGGCGGCAATAGCGGCCGAAGGGCTGGGTTATTGTCTGGAAGATCATTGTTTTAACCAAGGGAAATATCTTATGCGCAAGACCCTGCTACCTCTGCTACCTCTGCTGGCCCTGTTATGGACAGCCAATAGTTTCCCTCACAACGCCCCTGCGGTCCCCGCAGCTATCGACCTGGACGAGTTGGCAGAGGCTTTTGGCTGGGATTTTACCGGCACGCAAATACGCACCGAGAAAATTACCGATGACTTTTTTGTGCTGTTTGGTGCCGGTGGCAATATTGGCGTCAGCATAGGTAAAGATGGCGTGTTTATTGTCGATGACCAGTTTCCCCAGTTGACGCCCAAGATCCACGCAGCGATTGGTGAGCTGGGTGGCGAGGGTGTTGATTTTGCTGTCAACACCCATTGGCATTTTGATCACGCCGAGGGCAACAAGGTGCTTGGTGCCGAGGGTACCTGGCTGGTAGCGCAACAGAATTCTCGGCAAATGATGCAGCAGGATAATATCGTTAACCTGGTATCAGTGGCCTATGACCAGCAGGCCTACCCGCAAAGTGCCCTGCCGGACATTACCTTCGCCGACGCCATGCAGTTTCACCTGAATGGCCAGACCATCGATCTGATGCATTTTGGCCCGGCCCACACCACGGGTGATACGGCGGTGTATTTCCATGAAAGTAATGTGCTGCACATGGGTGATGTGTTTAATAACGCCGGCTATCCGTTTATCGATGCCGGTAACGGCGGCACCCTGGAGGGTCTGATTCACTTTTGCGAGCAGGCCCTTAAGGCTATCAATGCAGATACTGTGGTGATTCCCGGTCATGGCCCCGTGACCAATTACCAGGCTCTGGCGGACTATGTGACCATGCTAACAACTGTCCGCGACCGCATGTTGGTGCTGATCCACAAGGGTGCCAGTCTCGATGCTGTGTTTGCTGCCAGGCCCACCGCCGACTTCGACGGAAAAATGGGTGACAACGTGCGGTTTATCAATCGTGCTTATATGAGCCTGACCCATAAAATTGTCGATTAAGGCGGAGGACACAATGATGTCTGTTCAGATTGATGCAGTCACGGGCCTGAAAAAATTCAACACACGCGCCGCCAGGGCCAACAGCAAAATTGCCGGCCAGGGTTACAGCATTGTTGCCGACGAGGCGCTGAAAACCCTGCCGCCGGCACCGCCTGGCGCCGTGTTTAACGCCGAAGAGCAGGCCAGATACCGTGAGTTCAAAGAGGCCCGCCGCGGTGCTGCGGACTATATGGCCATGGAAGGTGAGTTCAGCAAATATCTGCAGGACGTGTATTCCGCCGAACCTGTGCCCAGGGATGCATTAAACGACGAGTGTGAAATTCTGGTGGTGGGGGCGGGGTTTGCCGGCCTGCTGCTGTGGCACAAATTACGCGCCGCGGGTTTTACCGATGTGCGCTTCTGTGAGAAGGGCGGCGATGTTGGCGGCACCTGGTACTGGAACCGCTATCCGGGTATCGCCTGTGATGTGGAGGCCTACAGTTACCTGCCGCTGCTGGAGGAGATGGGATATATCCCGTCGATGAAGTTTGCCTCCGGCTTCGAGATTATGGAGTACTGCCAGCAGCTGGCCGAGAAGTTCGGTTTTTACGATCAGTGCCTGTTCCATACCACAGTTACCGCCACCCATTGGGATGAGGTAAGTGGGCGCTGGACCGTGACCACAGACCGGGATGACAAGATGCGGGCGCGCTATGTGATTCTTGCCAACGGCATCCTGACGACACCAAAGCTGGCGCGTATCGAGGGCATGAGCGACTTTGCCGGCGAATCCTTCCACACCTCGCGCTGGGACTACAACATAGACCTGGCGGGCAAGCGAGTGGGTATTATTGGCACCGGTGCCACAGCAGTGCAGGTCATTCCGGAGCTGGCGAAAACTGTTAAAGAACTTTATGTTTTCCAGCGCACCCCGTCATCTATTGATGTCCGTGATCAGCGCGCCACCACTGACGAAGAGCGCCAGGCCTGGGCTGACGAGCCGGGTTGGGCGCGGGCGCGACGGGCCAGGTTTGCCAGAATTTCAGCCGGTCGAACCGCCATGAAAGCTAACGATGACTATCTGGCTGGCAAGGTCGACGACTTCAAAGAGCGTAAGACTTTTGACCGGGAACTGTCCCTGGAAGAGATGGTGAGCAAACAACTGGAGAGCAACTTTCGGATTATGGAGCAGATTCGCGCTCGGGTTGACGCTATCGTCAAAGATCCGGTGACGGCTGCAGCGTTAAAACCGTATTATCCCTACGGCTGCAAACGCCCGACCTTTCACGATGGTTATCTGCCGGTGTTTAATCAGCCGCATGTGACACTGGTGGATACGGCGCCTCTGGGGGTCAGCAAAATTAACAGTCGCGGTGTGCTCCACGGTGACAAAGAATATGCGCTGGATGTGTTGATCTATGCCACTGGCTTTCAGTGGATGGCAACATCAACCTTTAACATGATTACCGGCCGCGGCGGCCAGACCCTGAATGAAAAATGGCGAAGCGGAGGTACCCGTACCTTTTTAGGGCTGCACAGCCATGGTTTTCCTAACTTGTTTATTGTCTCCGGCCCGCAAGGTGGCGGTGGCAGTTTTAACTTTACCAACGCCATTGAGGAACATGCTGACTATATCGTCTGGATGTTGACCACCCTGCGTGACCGCGGTGAAACCATCGTCGATGTTTATCAAGCGCCAGAGGATGAGTATGCGGCCCACTGCCGCGCCGCCGATACGGGTACGGCACCCCTGCGGGACTGTATCTCCTATTACAATGGTCACGGTGAATCTGAGCCCGGCAGCCTGGCTTATTATGGCGGTGGCCAATGGCACAAGTTTCGCAGCCGCGCCCAGCAGACCCTTGAACCTTATCAATTTGGGGCTGCGTC
>JANQYP010000052.1:0-6565 GCA_030728785.1 Pseudomonadales bacterium | reverse complement strand
CCTGAGTGCCAGACCTGAAGCCCCGGGCTGAAAAATATCAGCGCCGGTGCAGCTGGATCGGCAGGTTGTCGCGTGGTTTAGAAATAGGTGACTGCTGCACCGGCATGGTGTAGCCAGGGGCCACTTGCCAACTGTAGTGTGTAAGCATTTCACGCATCACCAGTTTGATTTGCATTTCGGCAAAGTGCAGGCCAATACACATGTGCGCGCCGCCACTGAAGGGCACCCAGGAATAGCCATGGCGTTTCTGCTCGGCCCGTGCCGGGCTGAAGCGTGCGGGGTCAAACAGCGTTGGTTGGTCCCAGTAGGCCGGCATGTAATGGGTATGGATGGGATAAGTCACGACCATGGCGCCGGCTGGTATCAAGTGGCCCTCAAACTCAAATTCGGCATTGCTGTATTTCGGCAGGGTCGACAGCGGTGGATAGAGGCGCAGCGCTTCTTTCATCACCCACTCTGTCTGGCTCATACTGGATAGTTGTTCGTGGTCTGAACTGCGGCTGTCGAGGTTGTTAACTTCCTCGCGAAGTTTGTCCTGCCACTCAGGATTTTTAGCCAGGGCGTAGGTCATGCTGGTCAGGGTACTGGTGGTTGTGTCATGGGCGGCCATCATCAGGAAGATAATATGGTCAACAATTTCCTGGTCCGTATAACCCTTGCCATTTTCGTCCTCGGCCCGGCATAACAGGGCAAACAGATCCTGGTCGTTACCTGCACGCTTGCCTGCCACCTGGGGCAGGAAAAACCTGCACAGGGTGCGCCTGGCCCGTATGCCGCGCCACAGCAGGTTGCCCGGTATGGGTACGGGCACTCGGGGCATAGAGGCGGCGACCGCTGTCTCAAAGGCCCGGTTCATCATGCTGGCATCCTTACCCAGGGCCATACCCAGAAAAATGGTGGCGGCCAGATCCAGGGTCATCTTCTTAAAAGCCGGGAAAGCCAGGAAATTGTCATGTTGCGCCCCTGGCCATGCGTCTATGGCCTGCCTGACCTGTGGTGCCATCTGGGTCAGGTAACCCTGCATGGCACGACTCTTGAAACCGGCCTGCATCAGGCGTCGATGATAGCGATGGTCTTCGCCGTCGCGGAGCATCAGGCCATTGGGGAAAATGCGGCCGATAATCATGTCCCAGGATTTTTTATTGGACAATATTTGCTGAGGATTGAGCAGGGCCAGACGGTTGGCGTCAGCGCCAAACATGTGGACAAATTTTATTCTGCCGAGTTGTTGCAGCACCACATTACCGTAGCGTTGCTGCAGGTACTGGCCGTGCTCCAGCGGGCTGTTGTAGCTCTGCCGCATCAGCCGCCAGGATTCCAGCCAGCTGGTCTTGATGGGTTGCAGCGGCACAGGCTGTGCGTGCACGGCGGTCTCTGCGGGATCTTGGGCTGAGGTGTTGGCTCTCTCGGCGGACATGGGGCTGTGTTGCCTCAATGGGAGTGGAAGGCGCCATCATAGCGTAAAGCCCAGTCTGGGTGCTGATTCTTTGCCGGTTCAGGTTTTGCTGATGCCGTTCAATGAACGACCAGACAAAGCGGTGTCTGGCTGCCATGAGTACCCAGCGCAGCATTAAGGGGCCGACAGTAACAGTCTACTGTTTATAAGCGAAGGCCGAATCTGCCAGATCGATTTTTGGCAGCTCATCCTTCTCCAGCCAATAGTCCTGAGTGTGTTGCCACTCTGGCTTGTCGCCGCGCTTGGGCATCAGGTGCATGGATCGCATTAGGTAACCGGGATTGAAATTTTCCGGGTCTATCCATGGCAGTAATGGCATGTCCGCATCTTCCGGGCGCAGGACGGGGACCACGGACTTCAGATGATTGGCCGCCATATATTTCAGCAGGCGGCAGACAAAGTCGCCGATGATATCAACCCTTAGGGTCCAGCTGGCGCGAAAGTAGCCAAAAATCCACACCATATTGGGTACGCCGGTAAACATCATGCCGCGGTAGGTCACCGTGTCCGCAAAGTCGATGGGTGTGCCGTCCACAGAAAAATGAATACCGCCGAGAACGCTCAGGTTAAAACCGGTGGCCGTGATGACAATATCGGCCGGCAGTTCTTTGCCTGACTTGAGGAGAATGCCGTGCTCCGTAAAGTGATCAATCTCAGCGGTTTCCATGGAGGCCTTGCCGGAGCGAATGCCCTGGAAAATATCACCGTCCGGCACAAAAGCGATACGCTGCCGCCAGGGGCGATAGTCAGGTGTGAAATGTTTGTCGATATCGTAATCGGGACCAAGAAATGCGCGCACTGCGCCTAGCAACTCTGCTTTGACCACCTCAGGCTCGGCAAACGCCCGTGCAGTAAATTCCGCCTGGTTTTTCAGTATCTGCCGCCGGGTAATTTCGTGTACCCAGGTCTCATCAATATCCAGGGCCCGCAGCTGCTCAGCCAGTTCATTCTCGTTACGACCGGGAATAAAGTAGGTGGGTGAGCGTTGCAACACAGTGGTGTGACTGGTTTCGGCGGCAATGGCAGGTACCACAGTGGCAGCGGTTGCACCGGAACCAATCACCACTACCTGTTTGTTTTTATAGTCCAGATCCTTCGGCCAGGTCTGAGGGTGGACTATCTGGCCCCTGAAGTTTTCCATGCCCGGCCAAGCGGGTGTGTAACCCTTGGCATGTTCATAATAGCCCTGGCACATCCACAGGAAGCTGGCGCTGAACTCGACCGCTGCCCCTGTGTCCTGGCGGGTACCCTTCAGGATCCATTGCTGGTCTTCGCTTGACCAGTCAGCTGTCTCAACCCTGTGCTGGTAACGAATATGTTGCGCCAGTTGGTTGTCGCTGATGACTTCGCCCATATATTTCAGGATCTCTTCTGCAGAGGCGATGGGGGCACCTATCCAGGGTTTAAACCGGTAACCAAATGTGTGCAGGTCACTGTCGGAGCGAATGCCCGGGTAACGGTGCATGTGCCAGGTGCCACCAAAGCTGTCCAAGCCTTCAAGCACCACAAACCGCTGCTCGGGACACTGGGTTTGCAGATGATAGGCGGCGCCAACACCGGAGATGCCGGCACCAACGATAAGGGTGTCAAAATGTTCGCGTGTTACTGCTGTTGGCATAAGGTTTTGCTCTTATTGATCAAGTGTTGACCAAATATTGGCCTGTGGATGTTGGGTCGAATCGTGATCTGATGTTGCGGCGCAAAACGGCCTGGCCGGTTGGTAGCGTGTGGCCGTGAACATATCAGGCTGCGAGGCGGCGGGATATGCTGTTTAGCGTGGACCCTTGACATCATCATTGCGTAGGAGGAGGTAAGGTCAATCGGGGACATGCGTACCGCGTGTGTCAAGCAAAGTCAGAATCTAGTGGAATGGCCCAAAGCAGGCTTTGACCTATATCAAGCGAGCAGGCATATTGGCTGGGTCTATCCTGGTACATTCACGGTGCTCAGGGTGCCATACACTCGAAAGTCCGACAGGCTCCTCGGGTAAACATGATGGAGATTAATATGGCTAAGAACAGTCAATACGATGTGGTGATTTACGGCGCAACGGGTTTTACTGGCCAGCTGGTCGCAGACTACATGCAGCAACAGTATGGCCGGTCGGTGAACTGGGCGATGGCAGGCCGCAGCGCAACCAGGCTTGCCAGTGTGCGTGACGCCCTGGGTGTGGCTGCAGAGACGCCGCTGCTGGTGGCTGACGCCACAGACCCTGGATCAATCCGGGTTATGGTGGCAGATGCCAGATGTGTTATTTCGACCGTTGGGCCCTACCAGCTGTATGGCTCTGACCTGGTGGCAGCCTGTGCCGAGCTGGGTACCGACTATGTGGACCTGGCCGGTGAGCCGGGCTGGATGTACGACATGATTGCCGCTCACCATGCCGCAGCGGTCAAGTCTGGCGCCCGTATTGTCCACAGCTGCGGTTTTGACTCCATACCCTTTGACCTGGGTGTGTACTTCCTCCAGCAGGCGGCACAAGAGCAACTGGGTGGCCCGGTGCCCAGGGTTCGCGGTCGAGTGCGGGCGATGCAGGGTGAATTTTCAGGCGGTACAGCGGCGTCGCTGAATGCCACGGTGGCCGCCGTGGGTGAAAATCCAGGGTTGTTGCAGCGCCTTGGCAATCCTTTTGCCCTTGCTGATGGCTTCAGCGGCCCAACCCAGCCTGCGGATAACAAGCCTTATGCTGACGAGATTGTGGGGCAGTGGGTCGCGCCGTTTATTATGGCGACCATCAACAGCAAAAATGTCCACCGTTCGAACGCCTTACTGGGCCATGCCTATGGTGAAGACTTTCAGTATGACGAGATGATGATGACCGGCCCGGGAGCGGCGGGCAAAGCCATGGCAGAAATGGTTGCCTCAATCAATCCGCTGGTGGGTGATAAGGTGCCCAAGCCTGGCGAAGGCCCTTCGAAAGAAAGCCGTGAGGCGGGCCACTATGATGTGCTGTTTGTGGGCACCGCGGCAGACGGTCGGGAGATCCGTGCCGCCGTCACTGGCGATATGGATCCGGGTTATGGGTCTACCTCAAAGATGATTGCCGAGAGCGCTTTGTGCCTGGTGCAGGATTGCCCGGATCTGGCGGGCGGCATTTATACCCCCGCCCCCGCCATGGGCAACAAGCTGATCAGGCGTCTGGTGGCCAGTGCCGGCATGACCTTTAATCTCGAGACCTGAGCACCTTGCGACCCTCGCAGGTGGCGCGCTGGTGCTGCCTGAGAGGTTGCGCCGAGAGCCGACACCTGAATCGAAGCTGATGAAGCTGATAAGGCCGACGGGCAGGCCTGCTGAGCGAAGCGCGACTGCTCTCAGGCCGGGACCGAGACGTTGGCCAGACCCACCAGCACGTGAGCACCGACAGCAAACATGCTGACCCGCAGGCGCATGTTGCGGTAATAGTCGGGCTGGCGCTGCAGGCCAACAATACTGGCTTCGCCGCTGAGCAGCAGCAGATACATGGCACCGAGGGCAAACACCGCAAAGCGCGGTGGCAGCAGCAAGGTTGCCGTCACGGCAAGTACCACCACCCCATTACTTAACACCAGTATCCAGCCCCTCTGGCGGCTTGTGACTTCCGCCATAAGTAAGGCCAGGCCCCACCAGCTGCCCGCCAGAAAACATAGAATGGCCAGGGAATAAATCAGTAAGCCATGCAAGGCGAACGCCGTCGCCGTGCCCGTCAGGGCCAGCACAACAAAGGCGCCAAAAGGCACAGCACCAGCGGCAGCCAGACCAGTGACCACAGCGTGGTGAGAGTGTTGACTGCTCATGGCAAGCCTCCAGGGATCATTCCCTGGCGTAAAGGGTCACCACGCAGGCGCCACCCAGACCCAGGTTGTGTTGCAGGGCATGGGTCACACCACTTACCTGGCGCTCAGCGGCAGTGCCCCGCAGCTGCCACACCAGTTCAGTGCACTGGGCCAGGCCTGTGGCACCCAGCGGATGGCCCTTGGACAGCAGGCCACCGGACGGGTTGGTAACAAATTTGCCGCCATAGGTGTTGTCACCGTCCCAGATAAACTTCTCTGCTGTGCCTTCCGGCGTCAGGCCGAGGGCCTCGTAGGTGAGTAGCTCATTGGCCGTAAAACAGTCATGCAGTTCGACCACCTGGATATCCTGCGGGCCCACACCGGCGGCTTCATATACCGCATCTGCCGCGGCCTTGGCCATGTCATAACCAATCAACTTGCGCATGGAGTGATCTTCCAGGGTGCTGGGAAAATCTGTGGTCATGGCCTGGGCCTTGATGGTAATGGCATGGCTGATACCATGTTTTTTGGCGAAATCTGCCGTGCAGATCACCGCCGCGGCGGCACCGCAGGTGGGTGGGCAACACTGGTAGCGGGTCAGGGGGCCGTAGATATGGGGTGATGCCATGATCTGCTCGACGCTGAGCTTTTCCCTGAACACCGCATAGGGATTGTTAGCGCCGTGCTGACGGGCCTTTTCGGCTATTTTTGCGAAGGTCTCCGGGCGGGTGCCATACTGCTCCGTATATTCCCGGCCAGCACCGCCAAAATACTGGGCGGCACCCGGGGCCTGTTTGTCTACACCCTGTAGCTCCACCATTTCCTTGAACATACGTTTCATGGGATTAGGCCGGTCTGTAAACGTAGCGCCCAGTGCACCCGGGACCATCTGCTCAAAGCCCAGGGCCAGAGCGCAATCCACCATACCTGAAGCAACCGCCTGGCGGGCGAGAAACAGCGCTGACGAGCCGGTGGCGCAGTTGTTATTGACATTGATAATAGGCACACCCGACAGACCCAGACCATAAACCGCCGCCTGGCCAGCGGTGGAATCACCATACACATAACCCACATAAACCTGGCCCACAGCGCTGTAGGGCACACCGGCATCCTGCAACGCCAGGCGCGCCGCAGTTTCACCCATGGTGGCGTAGTCGTCACTCTGCCCGGGCTTGGTAAAAGGAATCATGCCGACACCGGCAACCTGGACTTTATTGACCATAACACTGCTCCTAAGGTTTACAGATAATTGCCCGATAGTGCGGTAGCCCGCCGATACTGTCAATCCAGCGGAAGTTTGGGGGCGGGAAGTGTGGGGTCGGGACGTTTGGGTTCGGGACGTGTGGGGGGGGGGGGG
>JANQYP010000051.1:61723-79985 GCA_030728785.1 Pseudomonadales bacterium | reverse complement strand
ACACCCAACCCTGTCGTCGCACCAGCGACGCCAGCGGCTCCGACGCTACCGGGGTTACCGGCGACACCAGATGGTCCAGCTATTCCTCCAGGCCCACTAACTCCACCGTCCGCACCGTCGCCGCCAGCGCCACCATTGCCCGCGGCCGTTCCAATGGTTGCCGCGTTCCCACCATCGCCACCATCTCCGCCATTAGCATTATTGCCCGAACCACCAAGGCCACCTTGCCCGCCCACTGCAGGCAGTGCATCTGTGCCGGCATTACCATTATTTCCGTTTACAGCCAGTGAATTGATCGAATACCCGCTAACAAACAGCCCTATCGTCAAAGCAAGCATGGTTTTCTTAAAAATTTGTTGATTTTTCATCTCGTTTTCCACCGCTTAGTTACATTCACTAACAGATGCCCTATGTGATAGGACACCTGCGATACATTTTTTCCGGTTTTTTGCCTTCGGCATGCTATCAAACTTATCAATAAAAACCCAACTTTATCAATAAACATGCAACAACCACCAAGCGCATTGCCGCATGTGACTGGCCCGCAAACTGTGGAAGCAAATCCAGCTGGCCAAAAGTCGGGCTGAGGGCACTCAATTCACCATAACCAAGTTCCGCACAGTGACCGATTAGCAGTGTGGTCGCCGTAGCGTGGAAATTCCCCGCTGCGTACGCGCATGATGTTGAACCACTGACATCAACAAGTTAGCCCTGCACATCCGTTATGACGCACGCAAGCTGGTTCTCTAATCAAGCGGCATCCCGGCAAAGCTGCCATGGAAGTAAAACAGCAGACCAAAGCCGACAAGACCGACAACCACAACCCCCGCATCCCAGGCCGGGCTAACCGGATCAATCTGCCTGTGTCGACCAGACAGTTCCACTGCGGCAATATCAACCTCGATGGGTCATCATGCGCTTCGACGGTTCATCAAGCCCTGCTTGACCAGTCGCCAATCCTCCCGCAAAGTGTGGGAGCTTTTCGGATGCCAACTCTCAGGTTATCTCATGGATGAGAACACCCTGCCTGCCAGCGAAGTGGATGCGTCACCAGATACCAGTTGCAGCTATACCAGCTGCCTGCTTCGGTTGCTGCACAAAAAACGTCCCAACGATCACTTGCAGCTGGTGGGCAACAGCTATGCTCTCGTGCAACTCGACAATCCTGAGGCTTATACCAGCTGGCCTACCTTTCTCGCCCTGGATGACCTGCTTGCAGGCCTGGCCAGCGAGACCGAAATCCTCACCGCCGGCTTTTTATCATGGCAACACCGAGGCTTATACCCCTACCAGAAACTAGCCCAGAGCTTTCGTGACCTGCGAGACGCTTACGCATTTATTTTTGGCAAGGGTGGCAGCGTGACAAAACTCCTGCCTTGCCGTCTGCAACTGGAAACGATCGGTCAACGCCAACTGCGGATACACCTGCACATGCAGGCCGGCTGTTCTCCCGGACGAACCCTGCGCATGCTGCTGCACGGCCAGATGGCAGCGTTGCTCGGCCAAAACCTGAAACACCTGAGCTGCGTGACCAGCGAGGCCACCGTTGATGGGGCAATTTTTACAATTCGCTTACCAGCCGCCAGCATTACCCGCCACAGGTTGCGTCAGTGGTACCCGTTCGGCACATTGCTGCGCGACATGAGCGTCTTGCTGATGACCAGAGTAGACAGCATGCAGCGGCAACATCGCAGAATCGAACAGCTGTCGCGGCGCGCGGCCACAGCGGAACAGGCACTGGCGGCTGCAAATTACCGCAACAATATCATTACGGCAGCGATGACCGAGACCATCTGGGTGCTCGACGATAATCTGGCACTGTTATATGTCACGCCCTCAGCCCGACGCTGGCTGGGCTATGCACCGCAAAAATCCCAAACACTGGGCTTCATTGGTTTGCTAACGCCGGCCACGGCAACACTGTTGACCCAGCGCCTTGCTACCGCACTGGCCACCGCCAGCGGCGGCCCGCCGATGGAAATTGAACTGCGCCACAACGACGGTCACTGGCTGCCGGTGGCCATCGAGTGGCAGATTCACCAAGCTGTGGACACCCAGACGCTGCAGATCATCATCGTCGCCCGCTCGCTGGTGAACGCCCGTCAACTGCAGCGAGAAATCCGCGAGGCTGCCGCCAGTTACGAAATTCTGGCCAACCACACGGCGGAAGCTATTATCAATATCAACCAGCAGCATGAGATCATTCTGGCCAACCCTTCAACCTGCCGTATTTTCGGCTACAGCCAAGTAGAGCTCGCCGGTGCCAGACTGCACGACCTGCTGCCCGCGCTGTTTGACGATCCGCGCACCCACACAGATGCAGAGCTGGCAGGTCATGGCGTCGGCGCACCGCTACCGACAACCCTGCAGAGCCCGAAAAGGGCTGAACTCAGGACCCGGCCGCGCTATCGCACCACAGGCCTGCACAAAGATGGCCGGGACCTGACAGTAGAAATATCCCTCAACAGCCACCAGCGCCAGGGTGCTCATGTCAGCACACTGATTATCCATGACGTTTCCCAACGCGGCCAAGCCGATCGCGAACGCCAGGCACTGCAACAACAACTGCATGCGACACAACGGATGGCCTCTGTCGGCCAACTCGCGGGCGGCGTCGCCCACGACTTCAACAACCTGCTGGTAGCCATCAACGGTTACGCCGAACTTTGCCTGCAACCCGGCAACGCGGCCACTGAAACCCGCACCTATCTGCAGCAGATTCGACATGCAGGGACACTGGCCGCCGACATGACACACAAGTTGCTGGCGTTCAGCCGCCCGCAATTGGCACGCCGCGAGATCATCGATGTCAACCAACTGATCACGGGCCTGGACCTGCTGATTCGGCGCCTGTTACCCGCCTATATTGAACTGCTGATCACCCCCGCCAGTAATGACGTGCTGGTGTATGCTGACCCGGGCCAACTGGAGCAGGTGGTGATCAACCTGATGATCAATGCCCGCGATGCCATGCAAGGACCAGGAGAGCTACACATCCATACTCGCGCGCAGTTACTCACAGAAGTAATGCTCTCCCATGGTCAGCCGCACCGGCGTTTCTGTAACGATGACCAAGACGGCGCAATCCAGCCAGGCCACTATGTGGTGCTCGCCATCAGCGACACCGGCACAGGCATCAGCCAGCCGCTACTGGCGCGTATCTTCGAGCCTTTTTTTACCACCAAACCCGAGGGCCAGGGAACCGGCCTGGGCCTGGTGGTCGTCAAGGATATTATTGCGCAGCACCAGGCCAGCATCAGCATTATCAGCACCGAGGGCCAGGGCTCAACCTTTGAGGTTTATCTGCCCGCCTGCACTGACCAGTACCCGGCACTCCGAGAGCAAACCAGACCACGCATTATGGGCGGCACAGAGTCCTTGTTACTGGTGGAAGACAGTGATTCTGTGCGTGATCTTGCCCGCCTGATCCTGCGTGGTGTTGGCTATCAGGTGATTGAAGCCAGGGATGGTGTCGAAGCCCTGAAAATTTACGCGGCCCACCACCAGCACATTGACCTGGTAATTCTCGACGTGGTTTTACCCAGGCTGGGCGGGCGCGAAGTCATGGCGCAGATGCGGACAATTAACCCGGCACTGAAGCTGATATTTACCAGTGGCTACGCCGACAGGGGGCTGCACACGAACTTTATTCATGCTCAGAGCCTGCCATTTATCCAGAAGCCTTACAGCACAGATGTGCTGTGTGCAAGAATCCGCCAACTGCTCGATGGGACCTGCTGACCGCGCCTAGCCAGGCAGGGCATGCAACAGCCGCCGGGCCTGCGCCTGATCTGGTGTAAAGCCTGGTGTATCGAGACAGAATTCAATCAAAATGCCGTTGGGATCGGCGTAGTACACCGAATGGCACCAGCCATGATCCGCCTCCATGACCGGCAGAATATCCTGCGCCGTCATGGTCGCTTTTATGCCATCATAGCGGGCCTGGTCGGCGCTGAAGGCCACGTGGTTGACCCACACCGGCAAGCCCAGGTCCGTCGAGATTGCAGTGGCATAATTTTTTGGTTCGCCGATACCATGGAGGTAGAAAAAAGCCAGGCTGGAACCATCCCCCAGGTCAAAAAAAATGTGCCGCATAAAGTTCTCACCTTTACCCTGAACCTCTGTATGGACCAAGGGAAAGCCCAGCAACCCTGCATAAAAGGCGACGGTGGCATCAAGGTCACGACAGGCAAACGCCACATGATGAAAGCCGGTATTACGCATAATGATCTCTCCTGATTGGCCTTCGCATCCTACTGAACTGCGAAGGCTGATACCATACGCGGTCTTGTCCAAGGATGCCAAGGTGCCGCATTTTGCCGCATTTTGCCTAAGTGGGTGACAGCATCCTTGGCCGTGTCCAGCGAACCAGATGTCGTCACCGGCAAGCGACCCGGCATCAGCCTTATGATCAATGGCATGATCAATGGCATGACCAATGACACGGGCCTTGCCAAACTCGGCACCAGCATCGGTGATTTCTCCCAGACCGGCTGCAACTGTGTCACCAACCCCGGCACCCTGATGGGCAGACACACGCTGATTTATGCCAATGTGCCTGTCGCCAAGGGTTAAATCCTCGACCACCGGGTGGTCAAACTGCGCCAGGAAATTGAGATTGTGGCGCGCCGATAGCTAAACCGCTAACATGGCTGGCCTTTGCAGAGTCGATATTTACCTTCATGAATCTTAAGCTTTTTTTAGACCAGGCCATTCAGCAGGCCCTAGCCGACGCCGGTGCCAGCAACAGCCCGGCAGTGATCAAATACTCGCAGCGCCCGGAGTTTGGCCACTACCAGGCCAATGGCGTCATGGGCGCGGCGAAAATTCTCGGCCAAAAGCCCCGTGATTTGGCGGCAACCATTATTGCCGCACTGGATCTGCCTGCTGCCGACAAGGTCGAAATTGCCGGCCCGGGTTTTATTAACATCCACCTCTCTGCTGAATTTATCGCCAACAGCCTGACAAAGTTGCGCGCAGACACACACCTGGGTGTGGAGCCACGGCCGGCAGAAACCATTGTGATTGACTACTCAGCACCCAATCTTGCCAAAGAAATGCATATTGGTCACCTGCGCAGTACCTCCATCGGCGACGCCGCTGCCAGGGTACTTGAGTACCAGGGCCATCGCGTGGTGCGCGCCAATCATGTCGGTGACTGGGGCGCCCAGTTTGGCAGCCTGCTGGCGTATATGGACCAGCTGGATGCCCAGGGTGTCGCCCTTGGCAGCGAATTGAAAGATCTCGAAAAGTTCTATATGGCGGCCAGCAGCCTGTTCAAGTCGGACCCGGTATTTGCCGCTCGGGCCCGCGAGTATGTGGTGCGCCTGCAGTCGGGTGACGAACGCTGCCGGGCGCTCTGGCAACAGTTTATCAACGAGTCCATCAACCACTGCCAGGCAGTTTATGATCGCCTGAATATCAGCCTGAGCCGCGCCGACATCATGGCCGAGAGTGCCTACAATGATGCCCTGCCCGTGGTGCTGGAGGAACTCAGCCAACTGGGCATGATTGCCGAGTCGGATGGCGCCAAGTGTGTATTCCTCGATGAATTTACCGGCAAGGACGGCACGCCATTTCCCGCTATCGTCCAGAAATCTGACGGTGGCTACCCCTACATGGCCAGCGACATCGCCGCCGTGCGTTACCGCAGCCAGACCCTGCAGGTCAACCGGGCCCTGTATTTTGTTGACGCCCGCCAGAGACTGCATCTGGCGCAACTGTTTGCCGTGGCCCGCAAGGCCAACTATATCCAGCCGGGCCAGGACTTTCGGCACCTGCCGTTTGGCGTCATCCTGAAAGAGGACGGCAAACCCTTCAAGACCCGCGACGGTGCTGATGTCAAACTGGCGGGGGTGATCGACGAGGCCATCAGCCGTGCCTATGACCTGGTGACCAGCAAGAACCCCGAGCTGGATATTACCCAGCGCGAGGATATCGCTCGGGTGGTGGGTGTCGGCGCCATCAAGTATGCCGAACTGTCGAAGAATCGCCTCACCGACTATGTGTTCGACTGGGACACCATGTTGTCCTTTGAGGGTAATACGGCGCCCTATCTGCAATATGCCTACACGCGCATCCGCAGCGTGTTTCGCCGAGCCGGGATTGATGCCAGCACACTGCAGGGCGAGATACTGATTAGTGAGCCACTGGAAATGCAGCTGGGCCTGAAACTGCTGCAGTTCAGCGAGACCATCGACGCGGTGACCGAAGATTACCAGGCCAACCTGTTATGCAATTATTTATATGAACTGGCGGGACTGTTTATGGGCTTTTATGAAGCCTGCCCCATTCTCAAGGCCGAACCACAGATCACCGCCAGCCGCCTGCTGCTGGCTGACCTGACTGCCAGGATTCTGCAGCAGGGCCTGCAGTTGCTGGGCATAGACACCGTTGAGCAGATGTAAGTGAGCGTCAGTCTGGTTGTCGCTCGATCCCTCAATGATGTAATTGGCAACGGTCCGCATATTCCCTGGCGCGTCAAGGGTGAACAGAAGCTGTTTCGCGACATTACCATGGGTGGGATTCTGGTCATGGGACGCAAGACATATGAGTCAATTGGCAAACCCTTACCTGGCCGCGACACCATCATCGTGACCCGCAATGATCAATTCAGCGCCGCCGGCTGCAGCACTGCCGGCTCCCTTACCGACGCTCTGGCACAGGTCGGCAATGACCCGCGCCCCGTGTTTATTGTTGGCGGTGGCGAAATCTACCGCCAGGCCCTGGCGCAACAACTGGCAGACAGTGTACACCTGACCACTATTCAGGCCGAAGCCGAGGGTGATGTGTATTTCCCGGCCTTTCCCACGCCTGAATTTGTCCTGCAAGACGAACAGCTGCACAACTCGAACATCAATTATTTGTACCAGCACTTCATCAGAATCCGCACAGACTGAGGGACCCAAACATGAAATTTGATAATCGCGTGACTCGGATGCTCGGTGTTGAATTACCCATCATCCAGGCCCCCATGGGCTGGATTGCCCGCTCCGGCCTGGCTTCTGCCGTCTCCAACGCCGGCGGCATGGGCATCATTGAAACCTCTTCCGGTGAACTGGAAGTCATCAAGGAAGAGATCCGCAAGATGCGCGACCTGACTGACAAACCGTTTGGGGTGAACATTGCCCAGGCATTTGTCCGCGACCCGAACATTGCCCGGTTTGTTATCGACCAGGGCGTCAGGTTTGTCACGACATCAGCCGGCAGCCCAACTAAATACACGGCCGTCCTCAAGGAAGCCGGCCTGACGGTGTTTCACGTTGTACCCACCCTCAGCGCCGCCCTGAAAGCTGTCGCCGCCGGTGTGGACGGGTTGATTGTTGAGGGTAGTGAAGGCGGCGGTTTCAAGAATCCGCGAGATGTGGCCACCATGGTGTTGCTGCCCTTGATTCGCTCCAAGGTTGACGTGCCGATTATTGCTGCTGGCGGTTTTGTCGATGGACCCACCATGGCCGCAGCATTTGCCCTGGGCGCAGAAGGTATTCAGATGGGCACACGCATGGTGTCAGCGCTGGAGTCACCCGTACACCAGAACTGGAAACAAGCCATTGTTGATGCTCAGGAAACTGACACGGTTTTTCTCAACCGCTTTCATTCGCCGGCGCTGCGCGCCCTGCGCACCAACCGTACCACCCGCCTGGAGCAGAATACAGCCGACAACATCATGCCTGAATTTGGCGTGGCGAAAGACCTGTATTACGGCGGCGATATGGAAGCGGCTATTCCCTTGTCTGGCCAGGTCAGTGGCCGCATCGAGAGCGTTAAGTCAGTGAAAGATATTCTCAATGAGACCCGGGATGGCTTTTTTGCGACCCTGGAGTCGCTATCGAAACAATATCTGTAAGCAACTGCCAGAACGGCTGGGCTGTTTATGGCATTAACCTATAACAACAACTTATAACAACAACTTGTAACAACAACTGCGCTACTGCCTAAGCGCGGCCTCAAACCCGTGCCGCAGCGTTTCCACGCGGCGGCGGTTGACGCCCATGTCGTAGTAACCCAGTCGCGACGCTGAACGGACCTGCACCACACCGGCTGCAACGTCAATGCGACATTCAAGATCATCAGTAAAGCCGAACACGGCGCTGCTGAAAGTGGCTGACAGGTAGGTGTTGCTGTTGTGCGAGATCTTGCCACCCATGTCTGCAATGACCGCCTGCAACTGTTGTTTTGCGGTCTCAAGATTCCGACCCTGCAGCGCCAGAGGCGCCACATAGTGACTGCTGCTGACCGCCGCCTCGCTGGCAACACAATGGGGCGCAGACGGGCAAGGCAACAGCCGGCCATCTACGGGCGGCGCAGAGGCGCAGGCAGCCAGAGTCATAACCGCGCACAACGCCAGCAACTGTTGGCAACGACGACTGCTAGAAAAACTGAAGTGGCTCATGATGGTATTATTCCCTGCCGCCTGCGGCAATGTTAACGTCAATGACGGCGCCAGCAAGACTGTCGTTTGCAGCCCTCCATGCGCACCATAGAGTTGTAGTTAGCGCTGGTCGAGGGCCTTGCCTGTCGCCTGCGCCAGCAGCGTCAGCGCCTCCTGGGTAAAACGCCACATGTTTGCCTCACGGTCGGCGCTGCCGGTGTCGATACGCACGGACATATCAACGGGGCCAGAAATGCCAATCACACAGCTGCCCGCCGGATGCCCATAGGGTGTACCCGCTGGCCCGGCTGCACCCAGTTCCGCAATACCCCAGGTGGCGCCAAGACTTTGCCGGGCAGCCGCAGCAAATACCATCACCATCGCCTCACTCAACGGCGCCAGGCCCTTGAGGGCAACCGGGTCAAGGTCAAGGTAGGTCTTGCGAGACTGGCGGGTATACATAACTATGCCCCCGGCATAAAACTTCGAGGCACCGGCAACAGCGAGCAAGGTGGCGGATATAAGCCCACCCGCAGCGGATTCGGCAACGGCAACAGTCTGCCCAAGTGCAACCAGGCGTTCGGCGGCAGGCAGCGCAACTGCGGCTAGTGCGGGTGACTCAGTCAACATAATAATCTCACTACCTGTGCCCACCTTGTTATGTCGTTCTGCCAGACCACGGATCGATAAGACAGCTAGGGAACCTCTGATTAAGTGGATATTTTCGTCAGGGCAAGGCGGGGAACATTTTAGAAAATCGCGGATACGCTTTAAATCCGCGAGGTTTCGAAAATGTGAGCCAACGCAGCAATGGCGGAAATAGACCTTAATCAGAGGTTCCCTAGCCTGGCTCTGTGGCTGGCGCTGTCATTGCAGGCATGGAGGGATCTGGTACTGGCGGCGGCGCTGGCTGCTGCCAGATAGCCAGCAGTGCAAACACGACCAGGCCAGCAATAAAAACCAAAAACAGACGCTTGTTACTCATATTAATTAGATATTGATTAGATATTGACCCGAGGAGCCTGAGCTCAAACATACAGAAACTCGCAGCTGGACACCAGCCTCATCTACCGCAGACTGCAATGATTGATTAGACTGCTGCCATGAACTTTATCTGTCTCAGTCTGGCCGCACTGCTGGCCTTGCTGCCGCTGGCCGCCACTTCCATGCCGGCAACCGCAACCCTGGCCGCAGCAGCCCAGGCCCAGTATCTGCGGCGCGACTATGCCCAGGCGTTCAGTAACTTCAGCACCCTGGCAGCCGCTGGCGATCCACAGGCGCAAACCGTGCTGGCGCTGATGTATCGATTTGGCGAGGGGGTGGCACAGGACAATAGCCGGGCGTTTTACTGGTATCAGCAAGCTGCCTTGGCAGGTTATGGGCCGGCGCAGTTCCAGCTCGGCGATCTCTATGCTAAAGGTGAGGGCACCGCGGCGAACCTTGAGCTCGCCATCAGCTGGCTACGCAAAGCCGAGGCATCTGACTTCAGCCGAGCAACGGCACGTCTGGCCGAGCTTGGCAGCGCGCCACCGACCACCGCCGACCCGGGACCCAAGATCACCTGGAACCTTCGGCTGCCCAATACTGCGCGCCAGGCACCAGACGACCCCACCGTGACGGTTACCGGCGCCGTGTATCGAGTGCAACTCGGCGCCATGACCACTCATGCCGCGGCCGAAAGGCTCTGGAGCTTGCTCCGGCAGAACCACAGCGAACTCTTTCAGCACCTGCAACACACTATCCTCACCACTGTTGGTAATCGTCAGGGCCGCCTGATATCAAGACTCCAGGCTGGTCCATTTGCCAGCCTTGCTGCCGCCCAGGCCCTGTGCAGCCAGTTGCAGGCGCAGCATAGTCGCAGCGACTGCCTGCCCCTGCTGTCCCGTGCTGCTGATGCTGTGGGCAAGCCTTGAAGCGTGGCGGTTGTATCGCCTGTTTAATCTTCCTATGATGATCAGCCAGGCGGCGCACAGGCGCCCTTAACCCAGGAGACTAACGCCCGTGGATATCGAATTCAGCACAGCAGACCTGGCTTTCCAGCAAGACGTCCAGGCGTTCATCAAAGCCAACCTGCCGCGGGGCATGGACATGTGGACCAAACGCAGCGAGTGGTTCCAGGCCCTGCGCGACAAGGGCGGCTGGGATGTGGCGAAATGGCCCGTGGCGTTTGGTGGGCCGGGCTTTACTCCGACTCAACGGTATATTTTTGATCTGGAAATGTCCCGCAACAGCACGCCACCACAAATTCCTTTTGGCGTCACTATGCTGGCGCCCATCCTTATGAACTACGGCACCAGGGAACAGCAGGAGCGATTTCTGCCAGGCATTCGTGATGGCTCGGTAAACTGGTGCCAGGGTTACTCCGAACCCGGTGCCGGCTCTGACCTGGCGAACCTGCAGACCAAAGCCGTACTGGCGGCTGATGGCAGTCATTATGTGGTCAACGGCCAGAAAATATGGACCACCCTGGCGCACATCGCCCACTGGATGTTCTGTCTGGTGCGCACCGATAACACCGGCATCAAGCAGGAGGGCATCACCTTCCTGCTCATACCCATGAACGATCCCGGCATCGAAATCAAACCCATCATCACCCTCGGTGGCAGCCACTCAGTCAATGAAGTGTATATCACCGACGTTAAGGTGCCCGTGGCTGACCGGATTGGCGAGGAAGGCAAAGGCTGGACCTACGCCAAGGGTTTGCTGGTCCATGAACGGACCGGCCTTGCCGGCATTCAGAACTCTGTGCTGGCCCTGTCCAAGGCCCGCAACAACGCCCTGCAGGTCAAGGTAGGTGACGGCACACTGCTGGATGTACCGGCGTTTCGCAACAAGCTTGGGGCGTTAGAGGCCGAACTGCTGGCCCTGGAGTTCACTGAACTGCGCAGTCTTGCCTCCGTTTCAGCCGGCAGCGATCCAGGCCCTGAGTCCTCTATCATGAAACTGAAGGGCACCGAAATTCAGCAGCGGATTTCCGAATTGAACCTCGAGGCCGCCGGGGTTTACGCCGCCGCCTGGGGCGAGCAGGTGGGACCGGGTTTCGCACGCGCGGCAACCAGCGCTTATCTGGGCACTCGAGCAACAACCATTTTTGGTGGCGCCAGCGAAGTCCAGAAAGATGTCATTGCCAAAAATGTCCTGGGCTTGGGCTAACAGCCGCCATCGATCATCACTGCTAAACCCTAAAAGGAATTATTATGGATCTGGCTTTTACTGAAGAACAAAACCTGCTCCGCGACAGTGTGCGGAAATTTGTCGACAGCCAGTATGCTATTAGCGGCCGGAATAAACTGTCGGCGAGCGCTGCTGGGTTCAGCCGCGACTACTGGCAGCAATATGCTGAACTTGGTTGGCTGGCGCTGCCTTTCAGCGAGGCCGACGGGGGTATAGGCGGCACGCCCGTTGACACTATGGTGCTAATGGAAGAGTTTGGCCGTGGCCTGGTACTTGAACCTTACCTGGCCACGGTAGTGATGTTTGGCTCGGCCATCAGCATGGCTGGCAATGAGGCCCAGCGGGCAGAGTTACTGCCTGCCATTATGGACGGCAGCCTGATGGCCAGCTTTGCTTACGCCGAGGCCCAGTCCCACCACGACCTGAATAACATCGAGACCAGTGCCGCTGCTGACGGTGACGGCTATTTGATAAACGGTGAGAAGTGTGTTGTCCTGAATGGCCAGTCCGCCGGCAAATTACTGGTATCAACCCGCACCAGCGGCACCAGCCAGGACCATACTGGCATCACCCTGTTTATTGTCGACGCTGCCGCCAGCGGCATCAAACGCACAGACTACCCAACGGTAGACGGCCTGCGTGCTGCAGACATCAAGTTTACGGACGTTCGCGTCAGTGCTGCCGACCAGCTAGGCGAAACCGGCAAGGGTTATGCCATCGTTGAAAGTATTGCCAACCGCGCCATCCTGGCCCTGGCAGCAGAGGCCGTAGGTGCCATGGAAGTGCTCTACCAGGACACCATCGCCTACACCAAACAGCGCCGCCAGTTTGACCATCCCCTGAGTGAGTTCCAGGTGTTAAAACATCGTATGACCGAGATGTTCATGGAGCACGCACTGGCCAAGTCCCTGTGTATGAAAGCCACCATGCTCGAGACCCAGGGCAGCGCCGAAACCCAACGGACCATTCACGCGCTGAAATACCTGATCGGTAAAGCATCGCGCTTTGTTGGCCAGAATGCCGTCCAACTCCATGGCGGCATGGGCATGACCGAGGAACTGCGAGTGGCTCATTATTTCAAACGGCTGATGGTCATCGACTCGCAGTTTGGCAACACAGATCACCATCTTGAACGTTTTGTTGCCTGACGATTCTTTTCCCGACCAGGGCGGCCAGAGCCCAACCCGCCAGACGCTGACAGAAAACAGCGCAGGCTCTGGCTGCCCAAACTGCCAGGCGCCCTTGATGGGGCCCTACTGTTATCAGTGTGGCCAGCACCAAAAGGGCATGGATAGGTTTTTCCTGTCACTGGTGGGCGAGTCTCTGGACAACATCTTCAGCCTCGATTCGCGCTCGGCCAGAACCCTGTTCAATCTGTTTTTCCGCCCCGGCTTCCTGACCCGTGAGTATTTCGCTGGCCGACGCGCCCGCTATATTCAGCCATTGCGCCTGTATCTGTTTGTCAGTCTGAGCTTTTTCCTGCTTTTATCCGTTAAAAATTTCACATCAGACACATCAATAGTGCAGCTTGACATTGCCGACCCGGTCGTCGGCCAGACTGCACCTGCCAGTGTTGCTGACAGTGTTGCTGACAGTGTTGCTGACAGAGCACCTGACAATGCTGCTGACGGCAAGTTAAATACCACAGCAGACCACATCAACACCTCCGTCGAATTGCCCTGGCTGTCGAGCGAAGCCAACCTGCAGCTTAACCAGCGCCTGGAAAGCCAACTTATCAAGGCCGTTGAGCTGGTCAGGGCAGATCCGCAACAGGCCGTGGCAACCCTCATTGACGCCGCGCCACCCTTGTTGTTTATCCTCTTACCGCTGTTCGCCTTCCTGCTGAAACTCGCCTACATCGGCAGCAGCCGTTATTACACCCAGCACCTGATTCTGGCTGTGCATAATCACAGTTTTATGTTTCTTGCCCTGATGGCCGAGGCACTGGCATCGGCCCTTGAAAACTGGACCGGCGGCCAGCTGCTGTCCGGTGTCATTTTTGCCTGGGTACCGGCCTATCTGTTTCTGAGCCTGCGCAAGGTCTACGGCCAGGGCTACTTTGTGACAACACTGAAGTTTATTCTCCTGGGCCTGTGTTACCTGGGCCTGTTTATCGCGGTTTTTACCATGGGTATGCTCGCCAATGTGATGACTCTATGACGCAGCTTTACCAGACAGTAGTTTACCAGGCATTGATCGACCAGTTGCTGCAGCAACTCGGCGTCACCACGGCGCTGCAGCAGCACTGCCAGCTGCCCTTGCAGGTGGAGGCTGTTGACCTGGTGGGTGCCGGTCCGGATATCTTTGGTCGCCACCAGTCCATGACCCCTGACACCCTTAGCCGCTGGCAGGCCATGTCTGCTGCCGCTGCTGACGCGGGGGTGATCTTGCAGCTGGTCTCGGCCTTTCGCTCTGTTGACTACCAGTGCCAGCTTATCCGCAACAAACTGGATCGCGGCCAGTGTCTTCAGGACATTGTCAAAGTCAGTGCCCTGCCTGGTTACAGCGAGCATCACACCGGCAGGGCTCTGGACCTGACAACGCCCGGCAGCGAGCCCCTGGCGGAGACGTTTGAGCTGACAGCCGCCTTTGCCTGGCTGCAGGTCAATGCTCGAGACTTCGACTTCGCAATGTCCTACCCGCGGGACAATACTTTTGGCATCAGCTATGAACCCTGGCACTGGTTTTGCCGGCAGGGCTAAACAGAGACCGCCACAGCCCCGAGCGAGTGTATCCCCGGCCGGGCAAACACCGACAACGCTGGGGTCGACAGCTACCGGCTCTGTGCTATATTTGCTGCCCATAAAGCTGGCAGCACCGGAGTTTGCACTGTCTTCCTCATCCCCTCACCCGCCCTCTGCAACACTTTCCGGCCAGCATGTCGCCGTGGTTGGCGCCGGCGCGGCGGGACTGGTGACGGCCCGTGAATTGCTTCGCGCGGGGCACCAACCGACGGTGTTTGAACAATCGGCCAGCGTCGGTGGCGTATGGGTCTATACCCCGAACGTTGATGACGACCAAAGTGGTCGAGCAGTCGAGCGAGCTGTTTTTTCATCTATATATGCCACCCTGCGGACCAACCTGCCCAGCGACCTGATGGCATTTCTCGACTATCCTTTTGACAGCCGTGGCGGCGGCCAGGACCACTGGCCAAGATTTCCCCACCACAGTTGTGTGCTCACTTATCTGCAGAACTTCTGTCGCGACTTTGACATCACACCCTGCCTGCGTCTCGAACACCAGGTGCTGGCCATCGAACCCCAGGTGTCAGGCTGGCAAGTCAGCAGCAGGCAGCAGGGTCAAGCACCCGTCACTCAGCATTTTGATGCGGTGGTCGTCTGCAATGGCCACTACTCCAAACCCAGGGTGCCGGCATTGGCAGGCATAGAGCACTTTCAGGGGCTGGTCATTCACAGTCACAACTACCGCAAACCAACCGCCTTTGCCGACCAGACAGTTGTGGTCTGGGGCGCTGCGGCCTCTGGCGCAGATATCAGTCGTGAAATTGCCAGCTGTGCGCGCCAGGTCCACTGGTGTGGTGCCGCACTGGTGGCAGCAGGCGCCGCAGTCGGCCCCACGGCAACGCGACCCAACCTGCACCGCCATGATGACCCGGTGGGCTTTAATCCCCAGGGCGAGCTGCTGTTTGCCGATGGCAGCCGTCTGACAGATATTGATGTGTTGATGTTCTGTACCGGCTATGGATACCAGTTCCCGTTCCTGGCGGCAGATATTGTCCAGGTCACAGACAACTGGGTGAACCCCCTGTATCAGGACCTGGTAGCACCCGCATACCCAAGCCTGGCCTTTATTGGCCTGCCGTATCTGGTTGTGCCCTTCCCTCTGTTTGCGATGCAGGCCCGCTGGTTTGCCCGCTGGCTGGCCGGCAGCTTCAGCCGGCCCTCTGAGACAGCCATGCAGCAGGCTATGGCAGATCACCTGGCGGCGCTCACCAGCGCGAGGGTCAAAATGCGCAACTACCATAAGCTGGCTGACAAGCAGACCCACTACTACAACCAGCTGGCCCGGCAGTGCGGCGAGCCGCCCCTGCCAAACTGGTTTGCAGACCTGGCGCAGAGCGCCCAGCAGGCGCGCCTGGCGGACCCGGAGCATTTTCGCGACCAACCGCTGCCAAGCTGAATGGGGCCAGCCGCGGTTAGATTTCCTTTGCACACCGCAACTGTAGTAATGTCGAGGGTTACGTGACCCTGCTTGTCTGCAGCAGCAGGCAGCACAAATGCGGACATCCACAACCCGACACACCATCGCGGTCTAAAGACCGACACCCGGAACAGGCAGGACAGGCATATGGACATTTCTATTTCTGGCACAGTCACCGAGGGTTTTGAACCCGTCAAAGAGGTCTTTACGCAGCTGTGGGAAGATATTGAAATAGGCGCCAGCCTGTGCGTCTATCACCGTGGCCGCAAAGTAGTAGACCTGTGGGGCGGCTTCAGGGACCCGGCCATGACCCAACCGTGGCGAGCAGACACCCTCATTAATGTCTACTCAACCACCAAAGGCATGGGTTCTCTGGCGCTGGCTATCCTCCATGACGAAGGCAAGATTGATTACAACGAGAAGGTGGCCACCTACTGGCCAGAATTTGGCGCAGCGGGCAAACAGCAGGTCACCGTTGCCCAACTGCTGTCACACCAGGCTGGCCTGTGCGGTGTCGAGACCAGACTAACGGTGGCTGACCTGTATGACTGGCCAAAAATGACCAACCTGCTGGCCGCCCAGAAACCTCTGTGGACCCTGGGCACTGGTGCCGGTTATCACGCTATTACCTGGGGATTCTTCCCCGGCGAACTGATTCGCCGCATCACCGGCAAGACCCTGGGGCAGTATTTTCATGAGAAGGTGGCCCAACCCTTAGAGGCAGACTTTTATATTGGCCTGCCAGCCACTGAACTGGCCCGCTGTGGCACCATGGTGGGACCAAACCGGGCGCGCAGACTCCCTGCGCCGGGACCAAAACCGACCATGCCGGCGCTGTTCCCTATCGCCTTGCAGAACCCCTCCATCAGCCCCTTCAAGGATGCCAGCAGTGACGTCTGGCGCCAGGCAGAAATTGCCGGCGCCAACGGCCAGTCCAACGGTCGCGGTATCGCCACGGTGTACGCAGCACTGGCCATGGGCGGAGCGTTAAATGGTACACGCGTGATCAGCGAAGCGGCACTTGCCGCCGCCACACAACAGGAAGGGGGTGAAGAACTGGACCTGGTGTTGGCCAAAACCATGCGCAGGGCGCGGGGCTTTATGCTCAACACGGGCGGTCAGTTTGGCCCCAACCAGGCTGCCTTTGGCCACGAAGGCGCCGGTGGCTCGGTGGGTTTTGCCGACCCCATCCAGCAGCTTGCCATGGGTTATGCCATGAACCAGATGCAGGCTGACGCCAATGCGACACCACGCTCCACGCTGCTCAGTGATGCTGTCTATGCCTGCCTGGAAAAACTCGGCGAATAATATCCCAATGATCAGCGCTGCCAGCGCACACCCTATTCAGGGCAGTTTGAAGGACTGCCCAAAAACAGGGCTTGTGCTGAAACTATGACGGCCTTCAGGGTTTGCTCGCCTGATACAGGTGCACAACAGTCTGTGGAAAGGGAATACTGATACCGTTGGCATCAAACGCCAGCTTGACGTTCTCTGTCAGGTCAAAATACACCGGCCAATAATTCGCGGCATCTACCCAGGAGCGGGTGGTGATATTGACTGAACTGTCACTCAGCGAGGAAATAACTACCAGGGGTGCCGGGTCCTTGAGAATACGCTCGTCAGCTTCGATCAACGCCAGGATCACCTCCTTGGCCTTGCGCAGATCATCGCCATAGTCAATGCCAACGACCAAATCAACACGCCGTGTCGCCTGCTTGGAATAATTGGTAATCGGACTGTTGGAGAGGGCGCCATTGGGAATGATGATGGTCTTGTTATCCCCGGTGGTCATAACGGTGTGGAAAATACCAATTTCCTGCACGCTGCCCATTTGACCGCCACCGTCGATAAAGTCACCCACCTTAAAGGGGCGAAACATCAGAATCAGTACGCCACCAGCAAAATTCGCCAGGCTACCCTGCAGCGCCAGGCCAATGGCAAGACCGGCGGCACCCAGCACAGCAATAAAAGACGTAGTTTCAATACCAATCATGGAGGCGACACTGATCACCAGCAGCGCCTTCAAACCCACATTGATCAGGCTGAGAAGAAAATTCTGCAGGGTCGGCTCAATGCCGCTGCGGGTAAAGCCTGCCTTAGCCCCGGCGCTCAGCACCTTGACAATCCACAGACCAACAAACAGGGTCACCAGTGCCAGCAAAAGCTGCGGTGCGTAGTTCATACCCATCTCAATGGCGGTCGCAGCGTACCTATCTATCTGTTCCAAATCCTGGTCCATGGGTTCTCCTTTGGTGCTGTTGTTACCGCGGCAAGCAGTGCAGTGGTTGATTAAATCTAAAAAACCCGGTCCACACCAGTAGAATAAGGCATAGCGCACTGCGGCCAGACAACAAAACCTGCAGCAGCCCAAGATCCTTTCACAGCTGGCCGCTTTGTGGCAACATCCTCGAACCAAAGCTATTGACCAAGCAACTACCCGCTTCACCAGCATCACTCAGCGCCGCAGACGAACCCCTGCTGGCTGCTATTTATTGTGTGCTTATTCGGTATTGTGTGCTTGTTCGGCGTTGATTGGCGGGTTTTTGATTGACTGTT
>JANQYP010000051.1:6625-61623 GCA_030728785.1 Pseudomonadales bacterium | reverse complement strand
GTTAACTGTAGGCGCGGCCCATTTACAGGGCCGGCATAGCCGGCCACCTGCTGCCCTTAAAGATCATTCATCTTTTTATCGCAGCGCTCAAAAAGAGCGCTTAACCTGTGCAGGAAATCCTAAAAGTCGTATGCGCGATTACTTTCTCAGACGACTACTGCTGATTCCGCCGACCCTGATTGGCGTCACAATCATTGTCTTTGCCATCACCCGCCTGGTGCCCGGCGGCCCCCTCGAACGGGCAATGATGGAATCCCAGCAGATGAACGCCGCGGGCGTCAGCAGCCAGGTGGCGGGCGAAGGCATGGCACTGTCCGAAGCCCAACTGGCGCGCTTGAAAGAGTATTACGGCTTCGACAAACCAGTACTCGAGAGTTATGCCGACTGGATGGTCAAGGTGGCGCAGGGCGACCTGGGATCTTCCTATCGCTACAACGAACCGGTGCTTGATGTTATCAGCGATCGTTTCCCGGTATCCCTGTATTACGGCCTGATGACCTTAGTGATTACCTACCTGGTGTGTATACCCCTGGGGGTGGTGAAGGCCATTAAACACCGCACTGCCGTCGACAACATCTCCTCCATACTGATATTTGTTGGTTATGCCGTGCCCGGCTACGTGCTTGGGGCCCTGTTATTGTTATATTTTTCCGTGCGCCTCGAATGGTTTCCCATGGGCGGCTTTGTCAGCATGCGCTTTGACGACATGGGGCCCTGGGACCAGGCCATGGATCTGCTCAGCCACTCAGTATTACCCCTGATCTGTTACCTGATCGGCGCCTTTGCTTTTACCACCATGCTGCTGAAGAATCACCTGATGGACAATCTGGCCTCTGACTATATCCGCACGGCCATTGCTAAGGGTGTGTCGTTCCGCCAGGCGGTCACCCGGCACGCCATGCGCAACTCGCTGATCCCCATTGCTACCACCTTTGGCCAGAACATTACCCTGCTGGTGTCGGGTTCCTTCCTGATCGAGACCGTGTTCGACATTAACGGCTTTGGCCTGCTGGGCCTGAACGCCATATTGGATCGAGATTATCCTGTGGTCATGGGTGTGGTCCTGCTCAGCAGCTTCCTGCTGCTGCTGGGGAATATCATCTCCGACTTCCTGGTGGCGCTGGTTGACCCGCGGATCCGTTTCCAGTGATGCGCCTGAACCCACAAACCCTGAAGAAACTGCGGCGCTTTCGTGATATCAAGCGCGGCTATTACAGCTTCCTGTTCCTTGTCGGGCTGATGTTGCTGGCCTCAGTGGGCGAATTAATTGTCAACAATCGGGCCCTGCTGGTGAGCTACCAGGATAGCTGGTACTTCCCCACCTACGGCGACTATCACCCGGGTACGGACTTTGGTCTCGATTACGCCTACGAGACTAACTACCGGGACCTGCAGGCGAAATTTGCCGCCGCCGGCGACGGTGACTATGTGATCATGCCGCTGGTGCCTTACAGCGCCTATGAAAACCACGCACCCGGCGGCATCTATAAACCCATGCCACCGTCAATGGCGCAGCAGCACTATTTGGGCACAGACACCACCAGCCGCGATATTCTCGCGCGACTGTTCTATGGCACGCGTATTGCCCTGCTGTTTTCCATCGCTTTTATGGTCTGGGTGTATGTCATTGGTATCAGCATCGGCTGCGCCATGGGCTATTTTGGCGGTACCTTTGACCTGGTGTTCCAGCGCCTGATCGAGGTCTGGTCAAACATTCCCTTCCTGTACACAGTGATTATCGTGTTCTCGGTGATACCGGCGACGTTTTCCGTCTCCAGCAGGATAGGCATACTGCTGACGGTGATGGTGCTGTTTTCCTGGACGGGCATGACCTACTACATGCGCACTGAAACCTACAAAGAAAAGGCTCGGGACTATACGGCGGCGGCCAGGATTATTGGTGCCAGTCATTCACGGATTATCTTCAAACACATATTGCCGAACGTCATGTCGACCCTGGTGACATTTATGCCATTTACCATTGTCGCCGCCATTAATGCCATTACTGCCCTCGATTTCCTTGGCTTTGGCCTGCCACCACCCACACCAAGCCTGGGCGAGTTGTTAAAACAAGGGACAGCCAACCTGCGCACTGCACCCTGGATTGTCACATCGGCATTCCTGACCCTGGTACTGTTGCTGACCATTGTGACC
Organism: Pseudomonadales bacterium; assembly: GCA_030728785.1. GTDB lineage: Bacteria > Pseudomonadota > Gammaproteobacteria > Pseudomonadales > Azotimanducaceae > UBA4582. Next base: position 59,469 of record JANQYP010000051.1, on the reverse strand, counting down.
TTTATCGGCGAGGCGGTACGCGAGTCATTCGACCCGAAAAAATTTACCGTCTACAAATAAACGCTGGCCACCACGGCAGCCAACAACGAGGTTTTTATGTCGTCATTATTGCCTGACCACAACAGCCGTAAACTGCTGGGACTGCTTCTTTTAGGCTTATTCGTCACCGCCTGCGGCGGTGGCGACAAGGACGAGACGGCGGCGCCGGCGGCAGACCTGCCGGACAACCGCCAAGAGGTCAAAGACTACTACGCCGCCCGGCCTGAGTTCTTTGCCTTCAAGACCCTGGCTGACCTGCCCGCCGACCTGACCTGGGAAGATGGCATGGATCTGCCTGAACTTGGCTCTGACGATGCCATCAAGGGGGGCACTGAGTACAGCCAGATTTCCGACTTCCCGCGCACCCTGCGGACCATTGGACCAGATTCCAACGGCTCGTTTCGCCCCTGGCTGCTGGACGACACCTCCATGAGCCTGGCCCACCGTCACCCGGACAAGTTCACCTATTTCCCCGGCCTCGCCACCAGTTGGGCCGTAGATGAGGCCAAGCGCACCGTCTACGCTAAGCTTAACCCTGATGCCCGCTGGTCTGATGGTAAGCCAGTGACTGCCGATGACTACCTGTTTATGTTTTTTATCTACCAGTCGGATTACATCGTCGCGCCCTGGTACAAAAACTGGTACAGCACCCAGTACACCAACATCACCAGATATGACAACCTGACCATTTCCATCACCATTCCCGAGGCCAAACCCGATATGAATTCACGGGTGCTGGAGCTGCGACCCATGCCGGCACATTTTTACCAGGAACTGGGCGAAGACTTTGTTGATCGTTACCAGTGGCGCTTCCAGCCCACCACCGGCCCCTATGTGATTGCCGACAAGGACATCAACAAAGGTACCTCTATCACCCTTACTCGCCTCAAGGACTGGTGGGCCAGGGACAACAAGTTCTGGAAAAATCGCTTCAACATGGACAAGGTGCAACTCACCGTCATCCGCGATCCGTCCAAGGTTTTTGAGGCCTTCAAGAAGGGTGACATAGACCAGTTCGGGCTCAATCTGGCGGAATACTGGTACGACAAACTGCCTGACCAGGATGCTGATGTGGCCAATGGTTATATCCAGAAATCGGTTTTCTATAACCAGAAGCCACGCCCTACTTATGGCCTGTGGATAAATACCTCCAGGCCGCTGCTGGACAATCAGGACGTGCGTATTGGTATCAACCATGCCACTAACTGGCAACTGGTCATCGACAAGTTTTTCCGCGGCGACTATGCCCGCCTGCAGACCTCCTCCGACGGTTATGGCGAGTTCAGCAATCCGCATCTGCGGGCCCGCGACTATGATATCAACCAGGCCCTGGCGCACTTTGCCAAGGCCGGCTTCACCGAGCGCAACAAGGACGGCATCCTGGTCAACGACAAGGGCCAGAAGCTGGCGTTTACCCTGTCCACGGGTTATGAGGTCATGAAAGACGTACTCACCATTCTCAAGGAAGAGGCCTTAAAAACCGGTCTTGAGCTGCGGGTTGAGGTGCTGGACGGTACCGCCGGCTGGAAGAAGGTTCAGGAAAAACAACACGACATGCATTTTTCGGCCTTCAACACATCCCTGGAAATGTATCCGCGGTTCTGGGAAACCTACCACTCAGACAATGCCTACGACGATGCCTTTCTGGATGATGGCAGTGTCAACCCGCAGCGCAAGCTGAAGACCCAGACCAACAATCTGGAGGCGCTGGCCATCTTTGAGATGGACCAGCTGATTGAGCGCTACAGGGCGTCAAGTGACAAGCAGGAAATGATTGAACTGGCCCACCAGATGACCGAGATTCATCACAATTACGCCTCGTTTGTACCCGGATTTTTCCAGCCCTTTTATCGGCTTGGCCATTGGCGCTGGGTACGTTATCCGACGTTTTTTAATCACAAACATTCTGGCTCAGCCGGTGAATACCATGTGCACTGGCTGGACCCGGCTATCCGCCAGCAGACCCTTGATGCCAAAAAGGCCGGCCAAGCCTTGTCTGCCGAGATCAACGTGTATGACCAGTTCAAATAAATGTAACTGGCAAACGCCAGACCTGGGGACCCGCGTGTATGCCTGAGGCATTGCTGGAAATACAACATCTGGTCACCGAGTTCGATACGGACGAGGGAGTGGTGCGCGCCATTGATGACGTCAGCTTCACCGCCCGTGCCGGTGAAACCCTGGGCATCGTCGGCGAGTCAGGCTGCGGTAAGAGTGTGACAGCCCTGTCGATCATGCGCCTGCTGCCCCAACCCATGGGCAAAATTGTCGGCGGCCGAATCCTTTTCAACGGCCGTGACCTGACAAACCTGCCCCTGCCGGAAATGGAAAAAATCCGCGGCGCCCAGATCAGCATGGTCTTTCAGGAGCCCATGACCGCCCTCAACCCGGTACACACCATCGGCCGGCAGATCACCGAGGTGTTGCTGCTGCACAAGGCCATCACAGCCCAGCAGGCCATTCAGGAAGCCGTCAGGATTCTCGACCGCGTGGGTATTCCGTCACCGGATATTCGCATGGGTGAATATCCCCATCAGTTGTCTGGTGGCATGCGCCAGCGTGTGGTGATTGCCATTGCCCTGGCCTGCGAGCCTGCGCTGCTGATTGCTGACGAGCCGACAACAGCGCTGGATGTGACCATCCAGGCCCAGATCCTGGAACTCATCAAGGAACTGCAGGCCGACCTGGGTATGTCGGTGATCCTGATTACCCACGACCTGGGCGTTATTGCCGAGACCTGTGACGACGTGGTGGTCATGTATGCCGGTAAGGTGGCAGAGAAAGGCACTGTCTTTGACCTGTTTGATCACCCAAGTCACCCCTATACCCAGGGCCTGCTGGCGTCTATTCCGCGCCTGGACACAGTACCCAAGGCCCGGCTCAGCGTCATCGACGGCATGGTCCCAGGCCTGCTTGACCTGCCTGCGGGTTGCCGCTTCGAAAACCGCTGCCCACGCCGCGAACCCCGTTGCGCACTGGCCACACCACCTGCCGAGCCTGTCTCGCCAAGCCACGAAGTGAGTTGTTACCGGTGGGCAGAGTGACCAATCAGGGAAACGCAAATATGCCAGACGCTCTACCCGAGACAATACCCGCGACTGTCGCCGAGAAAAATCCAGAGCAGCCGTCAGCGCAGCAGCCCAAGGGCCATGCAGGAGCAGATCAAACCAAGCTGCTCAAAGTCCGCGACCTGAAGATGCACTTTCCCGTCAAGGCCGGCATCCTGCTCCGCGCCAGCAAATCAAACAAGGCCGTTGATGGTGTCTCCTTTGATATTGCCGCCGGCGAAACCCTGGGCCTGGTAGGTGAATCCGGCTGTGGCAAGTCAACCCTGGGACGCGCCGTGGCGCGTCTCTATGAGCCTACGGCAGGCAGTATTGAATTTGCCGGGGAGAACATTGCGCACCTTAGCGCTCGAGCATTAAAGCCCTATCGGCAACATATCCAGATGATTTTTCAGGATCCCATGGAATCCCTGAACTCACGGCACACGGTGGGGGAGATTATTGAAGAGCCGTTTATCGTGCAGCAGCTGGGTGATGCAGCCTGGCGGCACAAACGGGTCCTGGAGCTGCTGGACATTGTCGGCTTACCGGCGCGTTCACTGACCCGTTATCCCTTCGAATTTTCGGGCGGCCAACGGCAGCGCATCGGCATTGCCCGTTCTATTGCCCTGAACCCCAGGTTGATTATCTGCGATGAACCCGTCTCAGCCCTGGACGTCTCCATCCAGAGCCAGATTCTGAACCTGCTCATCGACCTGCAGCAGGAATTCAACTTGTCCTACCTTTTTATTGCCCACGACCTGGCTGTGGTGAAACATATCTCAGATCGTATCGCCATCATGTATCTGGGCAAAATTGTCGAAACCGGCGCCAGCGAAGAGATTTATCGAAATGCCCGGCACCCCTACACCCAGTCCCTGATTGCAGCGATTCCCATTCCCGACCCGCACCACAAGGTGCAACGCCAGCTCCTGGTGGGTGATGTGCCCAGCCCTATAAACCCACCATCAGGTTGCACCTTTCACCCGCGCTGCCCCCAGGCCGTGGCGCGCTGCAAGGTAGACATACCCCGCCTGACGGCACCGCTGGCAGACAAAACCCATCTGGTGTCATGCCACTTGCTGGATTGAGCAAGGCCGATTAGAAGATTACTGCAGACCTTGCATATAGGTATTCAAATCAAAATAATCGCGCCACACCTTAATCTTGCCATCCTGCATTTCAAACACGCCGCAGCAGGGCAGGTTAATGGCCTTGTCTCCCAGCTGGGTCCGGTCAACGCGCTCGGCAATAACAATATTGCCTTGCTCAATAATATTCAGAATCTGCCAGTCAGTGCTGGTCCAGTTTGCGGCGAAACCGCCAATAAAACGCTGAATGTTATCGCGGCCGGCGACAGGTGCTGAGGGCATATTGTGGTACACGCCATCAACGCTGAAATACGCCGCCAGGGCCGCAGCATCAAGGCTGGCCCAGCAGTTGATAAACTCTCGAATGATTTCTGCGCCGGTCTGTTGGGGGTGATTCACGATTCGCTCTGCCTGTACTTAATAAACTGTTAAAAAACTGTTAAAAAACTGTTAATCGCCAGATTTAAGCGCAATGACCACCAAAAGAACAGTCAGGCCGGCCTGAAGGACAGAAAAGGATTCAACAGGCGCTTGAAACCACCCACCAGTCGAATAGGCGCCTCCAGCACCGACAAGCAGACACATTCGGCATTGGCAGTCGCCACCGGCGTGTGAGTGTAACCAGGTTCGCAGACCATAAAATCGCCCTGGTGATAAACCCCAGCCTCATCAGAAAAACTACCTTGCAGAACAACGGTGATCTCTGTGCCACGATGGTCGTGGGCCGGCGCTTTACCGCCGGCCTCGATATGATGCAAAGCCAGCTCATAACGCTGCTCGCCCACCGGCAGGCGTGCAACTTGCAACGAAGAGGATAAGCGCCGCCAACGCAGGCCATCAACAGGTGTGATTTGCCTGACCAGAGCTGGCAACTGATCAGATCGGGTCAGGCCGCGCACAACCTCTGCCGGCCGCCGTTCAATCTCAGCCTTGACAGGTACTGGGCTATCAAGGGCCGCAAACACAGCGGCCTGGCAGTTAGCTGACAACACAGCAGGCTCAACATCCGCCAACAGGCGCCCGCCTATGTCGTTCAGTGACTCGGCCTGGGACCGGCAACTGCTGCAGAAATGCAGGTGCGCAGACACCGCGATGGCCTGCGCGGCCGATAGGCCACCGGAGGCAAAGTCCAGAAGAAAATTAGCGTCTGGATGACGACTGACGTTAGACATCTGGGGTGTTCTCCTCTGCGGTCATTCGCAGCTGTAGTCTGTTGAGTGCCAGTCTTATTCTTGATTTTACGGTGCCCAACGGCAGAGTAAGCTCTGCCGCGACCTCGCTGTGGGACTTGCCCTCAAAATATATCTTGGCGATGACCTCCAGTTGCTCAGGTGGCAACAAAGCGAGGTTTTCCCGGATCAGATCGCGATTGCGGATCTGCACCAGGGAGGTGTACGAGGTATTCTCTTCACTGGACTCGTAAATATCCTCAGCCTCAATATCGCGGCTCGACTTCGCCTCACGGCGCAACCAGTCGATCCGGCAATTCCGGGCAACGGTATATATCCAGGTGCTGGCGGATGACTTGGTAGCATTAAAACTGTCCGCCTTGCGCCAGACCTTGATCATGGTTTCCTGCACCAGCTCTTCGGCGCGCTCGGGCCCGAGGGACGAGCCTTTCATCAAAAAGCCCTTCAACAGGGGCGCAAAATGGGCAAACAGCTCGCCAAAGGCCTCGCGGTCACGGCCCGCGCCCACCTTCACCAGCAATTCGCTCCAAATGTCAGACCTGGCTTCGGCTAGCATAACCACCTTATGAACATCGCTTGTATTTTTACTGGCTGTGATCATAACGATTCAATCCTTCTTTTACCAAACGGCATTACTACGCAGCAAAGCCAGCAGTGGATCAAGCCTGTTTGAGCATTACCATTCTGGCCTTCCTTTTGGCATCCCGGCGGCTTCTCCCCTGCTGCGCCAGGGGAGTAACTCTGCACAGCAGCGCGCTGGCGCTTACTGTCTTGGCCGAGACAGCGACTTCGCAGGCGCCGACTCGCAGACAAGGCCTGGGTTTTTCTAAAAGGGTGACAATTGGCCCCCACAGCCGCAGGGTGATCGCGTATAATGCCGCACCTGTATCAGTGACCCTGTGGACGTAACCGACGTGAATGTAAAAGAGCGCATGGCCTTTATTATTGAGAAAGAAGCCGAAGCCATTAACAATATCAACGTCACTGATGACTTTGAGCAAGCCCTGAACCTGTTGCTGACATGCCCCGGCAAGGTCATTACCACGGGCATTGGCAAGGCCGGTTATGTAGCCAACAAATTTTCAGCCACCCTGTCATCGACGGGTACGCCGGCGTTTTTTATTCATCCAGCGGAAGCCGGACACGGGGATCTGGGTATGGTCGACCCTGATGACACCATTATTGCGTTCTCCACCAGCGGCAAGTCCATCGAAGTCATTGAGATGTTGCAGAACGCCCGCCACCTGGGTGTCAGCCGCGTCATCGGTGTGACCTCCCACGCCGATTCACCCCTGCGTGGCTTAAGCGAACTGATTCTTGATATGGGCAGTGATATCGTCGAACCCTGCCCCCTGAAGGTCACACCCAGCGCCAGCATTGCTGTGATGCAAGCCATCGGCGACGCCCTGGCCTTGACCCTGATGGAGCTGAAGGGTTTTACTACCCGTGACTACGGCATGCGCCACCACAAGGGTTACCTTGGCTCAATTACACGCAAACAACACCAGTACGACGACTGACACCCGGCTGCTGCAAACAATTTTTGGCAGGCCTTGATCAGGGAATGACCCGTGCAGAAAACTACTCGGCAAAATACCACCACGCCACTGGATCCCAGCGTCCTGGCGGAGAACTATGTAAAGACAATACGGGCCGAGATTCAGCATCTCGGCGCGCGCCCGCAGGTGGTTGGCCTGATTGCCAGTCACGATAAACCGTCCCTGGCTTATGCCAACGCCACCCAGCGAAAATTTGCCGCCATTGGCATCAGTTATGAGGTGCGACATGTGGAGCGGCTTGATCTGGAAAAGCAGATTTTGGCGTTAAACGCTGATCCGACAGTACATGGTATTTTTATCTACTTTCCGGTATTCAATAACGAACAGGATGGCTATCTGCGTAACCTGGTGGATTACCGCAAGGACATAGAGGCCGGCAGCCAGTACTGGACCCATAAACTCTATGCTAACGACCGCCTGGCGCTGGCCCATGACCCACGCCGCAAAGCCCTGCTGCCCTGCACGCCGCTGGCGATTATCAAGATGCTGAGCGAAGTGGCGGGTTATGCAGACCACCAGACGCGCCCCTTCAGCGGCCAGACTGTGACCATTTTCAACCGCAGCGAAGTGATTGGCCGACCCCTGGCCGTGATGTTATCGAATGATGGCGCCCTGGTTTATTCTTTTGATGTCAACGGCCCACTGCAATTCCGTGATGCCAGGCCGGCTGAAGTGGACATCAGCCGGGAAGCGGCGCTGGCTGCCTCAAACATTGTCATTACCGGCGTTCCCAGCGAGCACTTCGACAAGGTTCAGTGCCATGAAATTCGACCGGCAACGGTCTGCCTGAACTTTGCCAGTGTGCCAAACTTTGCCGACGATATTGCAAGCTGCGCAGCAACCTATATCCCCAAGGTGGGGCCCATGACCGTCGCCATGTGTATGCGCAACACGGTGCGCTTGTTCAACAACTTCCACAGAACCTGACCCATGCTGGCCCAACAAACCATCAGCCATTACCTGCAACACCTGGCAGGCAAGTTTTCTACTCCCGGCGGGGGCGCTGCTGCGGGCATATCTGGCGCCCAGGCGGCGGCGCTGCTGGCCATGGTGGCCGAATTCAGCAAAGACCAGGCGACACTTATGGCGGCCATTATTGCCACCTGCGAGACCAGTCGCAACCACTACCTGGACCTTGCCGAGCAGGACATCCAGGGCTTTAACGCGGTGATGGCAGCCTATGGCCTGAGCGCCACCGATGCCGCAGCCAAACAACATAAACAACAGGCACTGCAGGCGGCCCTGCAGACTGCCGCTGCGGCTCCCATGGCGATGATCAGGGCGGCACTGGCGCTGCTGCCGATTGCGCAACAGTTATGTGACACAGGTAACAAGAACCTGATTACCGATGTCGGTATCGCCGCCAGCCTGCTGCTATCGTGTCTGCAATCATCCAGATTGAACCTGTTAGTCAATCTTCGGTCCATAAAAGACCCGGCGTTTATTCGCGCCAGCCAGCGCCTGCTGGCATCAAGCGAGGAAGGCCTCGCCGCCTTCGGCGAAATGGTCAGTGCCGTTGAGACAAGGTTATAGGCCCTGTGCCAGCACCCAATCCCATGCCCATTGAGGCCCGGGGCTAGAACACGTTAATCAGTCACGGGAAGGACCATTATCCGCAGCCAGCCTTCGATTCCTGCAGAACCTGCAGCGCGCCGTCATAACAACACTGACAGTTTGCCTGAGTATCGGCAAAAACTGCGGAACGGTTTACTGACGCCACTGCTGCTGACCCTGCTAACCCTGCTGACAATAGCACTCTGGCCAGGGCCAAGCCGCGCCAGCACCGGCGCCACTGCGACCGCAGCAAAACAATCTGCGGGTCTGCTTCAGGACTTTGAAAACCAGATAGCCGAGCGCCTGCTGGACCAGCTGCGCCAAGAGTTTGCCGAAGCCTCCAGCCCCAACCTCAAACTGCAGTACAGTGTCCTCAACAGCGCCAATGACAAACTTGGCATCCTCAATTATTACCAGGCACAGATTGCCGGCATTGACCGCAGGCTGCTCGACCCGGGGAACCAGTTGCGCCTGCAACTGCTGGACTACAGCCATTTGCTATTGCAACAGCAGGTGCGCTTTGGCCGAGCCGACAAGGCCCTGTCGCCCTATCACGGCCCCCATCTGGACCTGTGGCAGCTGCTCGACGACTTTGCCGCTAACCCACACCGCAACACCGACAACTTGTTGGAAGAACTAGCTCAACTGGGAAAAAGTCTGGGCCAACCCTGGCAACTGCGTGCCGGCCTGAGCCCGGCCGAGTGTGCAGGAATAAGCGCCGACATTACCCATATGCTGCAACCCGGTTTACTGACAAGAGAGCTGGGGCAACACCTGCAGCAGGCAGGCATGCCGGCGGCGGCGCGGGCCAGCAGCCTCGCAAAGGTGCAGGCACGGCTGCAGGAAACCATTCTGCCCGCACTCGACAAGCTGCAGCAGACCATGGATTGCCGCGCGGCCAACCTGGCTGTGGCGGCTGATCCGGCGTATTACCAGTATCGCCTGCGGCGTTTCAGCGCCAACAGCCTCAGTGCCGAGGCTGTCCATGACCTTGGCCTGGCGGCTGTTGCCGACCTGCGCCAGGCCATCAGCAGCGCATGGCAGTACCAACAACAAACCGACAAGACCCTGTTCGACACCATTCGCGCTGCAACGCTTACACCAGGGTCGGACCCAGCAGCTCGCCAGCAGTACCTGTCGGCCATGGCGGAGCAAGTCTCGACCAGCAGCAGCGCCCTGTCACCCTGGTTGGCGACGTTACAGCTGCCAGACCTGGATATCGTTGCCGCAACACCCCAGCTGCGAACAAGCCGTCAGGCCTTTGCCTACCTGCAGAGTCAAACTGATGTTGCTCGCGTAGTGGTCAACTTTGAAGCTGCCAGCGCACCCAACCAACGGGAACTCGTTGCTCGCACGAGCTATCACACCATCCCTGGCCTGCACCTGGTAGTACACCAACCCGACAGGCTTTCTGGTCTGCTCGGTCAGGCGGAAGACCCCGCACACTTTGCCGGCTGGGCACTGTACCTGACAAACCTGTTGTTTGCCGATGAACCAAGCGCCCGCCTCGGTGTACTGACATTCAATGTCCAGCTGGCGGCCATGCTGGTGATCGACACGGGTATACATCAACTAGGCTGGCCGCGGCAGCAAGCCATTGATTTCCTGCTGGCCAATACTGCAGTCGCAGCAAACGCTGCGGCACAGCTGGTGGACGAAGTGAGATTTTCGCCGGCGACCATGCTGGCACCCTATCTCGGCATGCTGGCTATCAAAAATCTGCCCCAGGCGACTCCCTGGCAAGGGTTGCTGGCAGCGGGGCCGGTACCCGCCCCCATGTACCCGAAAGTCCTGGCCTGGTTGCCGGCGGGGGAATAGTGCGGCAGTATCTAAGTCCCTTTATTTGGCCTACCATAAGGATCGCTAATTACTCGGGTATTATTATGCGCTACGCTCGCTTGGTCCTGCTTATGCTGGTTTGCTCAAGCCTCTTATCCGGCTGTATTGCCGTGGTAGCCGGCGGCGCCGCTGCGGGGGGTTATATGCTGGGCACCGATGAGCGCACCGTTGGCCAGATTGCAGACGATGCGGCCATAACGGCCGGTATTAAAACCCGCTTGCTGCGCTCCAAAGATATCAAAGCCCTGGATATCAATGTCGATACCTACCTGCAGGTTGTGACCCTGCGTGGCCAGGTTTACTCCACCCAGCAGAAAGACACAGCCGTGAAGATTGCTCGGGACTACAAGGGCGTCAAACAAGTGCAAACAGAGCTGAGTGTCATTAGCGTCAGTGTCGATAGCCGTTAGAAGACAAGGTGAAGTTCTGGTCGACAGCACCACCCCTAGGTGGCGAGGTTCGCCAACAGCGGCAGGTCATGCGTTTTATATCAATAGCTTAGGCTTATTGGCCTGTAACTTGCTGTGAGTCAATCACGACCACTAACTGACAACACCACTATGAAAAAAGCGCTGCTGACCCTCACCTTTTGTTATGCCTGCATGTTGATGATTGCCGCCAGTGCCCATGCCCGGGCTGCAGACATCTTCACCAACAGTCAATACACCGACAGTTGTCACCTGACCATCAACAGCCATGTCACCATGGATGCAGAGAACATTCAGGTCACCAATACTGATGGCGAGCGGTTATTGCTTAAAGCTGACAACCAGCTACTGGTCAACGACCAGCTCATCACCATCAGCCCGCGCCAGCAGCCATTGGTTGACGCCTACCGACAACAGCTTCGAACTACCATTCCGGCTGTGGTTGACATAGCGCTTGAGGCCGTTGAAATAGGCATCACCGCGGTCAGCGAGAGTTTCTCGACCCTGGTGGGCACTGCACCACCACCCGCACTGCGCCTGGCCCTTGCAGACTTTCGAGCTGCAATCGACGCCAGACTGGCGCATCAGGGTCAGGTGGTTATGCTCAAAGGCGACAGCGCTGATTTATCCGGGGCCGCCCTCGACCAAATCAGTTCAGACCTGCAGGCAGCCATGGCGTCAGCCGTGGCCAGCAGTATCGGCACCCTCATCATGGACCTGGGCCAGACTATCGAAGCTGGCGAAGGCAGCCTCGATGAGCGCCTGCAACGCTTCACCAAGCGCTTCGAGCATCTGGGTGAAGCACTGGAAACCAGGATCAAGTCGCGCACTGGCGCCCTGCAAGGGCGGGCCAGCAACCTGTGCGGACAAATGGCAGAGCTACAGACTGCAGAACAAAATCTGCAGGCCCAGGTGCCAGGCCTGAAGGCATTCAGCCTGGTTCATGCCAAGACCCAAAGCACCAGTATCTGAAGTAAGCCTGGATCAACGCCAGGTCCTCAGGCACAGGGGCAAATGTCGACACCAGCGGCGTGTCGCGCCAACCTTCGCCGCCGCCTACCCCTGCACTCTGGCAGCGACAGTCGCTACCTCTGCAGCACAATCGGCGGCATCGGACAGTCAAGAGCATCGGCAATGGTTCGCACCAACTCGACTTCCTGGGCTGTGGCAATGCCATCAGCGGTGATGGTAGCAATGCAGGCCTTCAGCAATCTGGGCTTCAGCAATGGACGAAGTTCCGCCAGGTTATCAACCGCTGCATCCAGCGCCCGCGCCCCCAGATCAGCCTTTGCCAGCAGCACCATCGCCATACCCAGCTGCGCCTGTCCCATGGCAAAGGCCTCTGCAGGCACCGTTGTTGACGTGGCATCGGTGTAGGCGAGGACCGACAGAAGCCGCGCACAGTCATCCCGCACCACCGCCAGATCCAGGTGGCGCGGCGCGCGATGACGCTGCTCAAAGGCTTCCCCCAGATGTTTACTGACATATTTCTGCAGGGCCCACTCACCCAGACCCAGCTTCTTATCGGCCCGAATCAGAACGTCGATATTAGCCATAAACACTGTGTACTGTCTGTGACTGAGCTGGCGCAGCGCCGGCATGGCTATTTCCAGCAATGGCAAACGCATAAACAGCTCAATACCAGCAGCCTGCGCCAACATCTTGTTCAAGGCGTCGACCACAGTCGCATCAGCAGCGCCTGCCAGATGGGCCATCTGCACTGCCCTGACACTGGGCACCTGATCCAGCAACAGCAGATAGACCAGCGCGCGGGCTGAATAAGTCTGGCGAGCGGCAGACAACAAGGCCTGGGGGATCGCCGCCAGCACATGGCGCGCCTCCGCCAACTGTGCGGCACCTGGCTGGCCCATGGCGTCAAATACCTGCTCGGCATTTATACGTACACCTGTATGTACACCGCCACCGGCAAAACCTGAGGCCATACCTGCCACCTCAGGCTTGGGCGCCGACTCACTTCGATCAGGCATGACCTGGGTGATATAACCGCCGTCCCAGCCAGGATCAAGGCGCCTTATACGCTCCTCAAGTGGCGGATGGGTCGACATCAGGCTGCCAAAGGCAAAGCTCACCCCAGAAGAAAAGAAGGCGTGGCTCAGCTCCTCACTTTCCGGGTGCTGCAGCACCGAACCCGACTCATAACCACCAATACGCTTCAGCGCGCCGCTGATACCAGCCGGGTAACGAGTAAACTGGACCGCCGAGGCATCAGCCAGATACTCGCGCTGACGACTCACTGCCGCCTTGATCAGAGAGCCAAAAAACTTGCCGACATAACCCAGCACCAACAGGCCCAGGCCAATGGCCAGGATGGCGCCGCCGCCATCGCGCTTGGAACTGGATCGACCCCGACTGCCATGCAACACCAACCGCCCCACCACCGCCAACATCAAAATGCCATACAGAACACCCATCAGGCGGATATTCAGGCGCATATCGCCATTGAGGATATGACTGAACTCGTGCGCCACAACACCCTGCAACTGGTCGCGATTAAGGTTATGCAGGGCCCCCTGGGTTATGCCGATAACAGCATCCCCTGGCGAGTAGCCAGCCGCAAAGGCGTTAATGGCGGCGTCCGGTATCAGGTACACGGGCGGTACAGGCGTGCCCGCCGCAAGGGCCATCTCTTCGACGACATTCAGCAAACGGCGCTTTTCGAGATCGCCACCGGCATCCAGCAGCAACTCCCCGTCGAGCATTTCAGCCACCACGGAGCCACCCTTGGACAAGGCGTGAATGCGATAGGCGCTGCCTAACCCTACCATCATGACAACCAGCAGGCTGACCCCCAAAAACAAGCCCCAGCTGAAGCCTGTTTCAGCGCCACCCATACTGGCGGAAGTCTGCAAGCCACCAACCATTACAACCAGCACATTGGTCAGCAGAATAATGCAGACTACGGCGGCCACATACAGGCCTAACAACAGCTTTGTGTTGCGTCGCGCACGGTCCTGGGATTGGAAAAAATCCATGCGCTCGAACCTCGCCTAGAAGGACACGCCAGGTGCGTCCTGAATGGCAGCGCTGTCGGCAAACTCCAGCAACTGGGCATCACTGCCGTGGCCAAAAAAGTTGGCGAGAATGACATTCGGAAAAGACTGGCGGTAAGTGTTGTAACCCATGACCTGGTCATTAAACGCCTGCCTGGCAAAAGAGATCTTGTTCTCTGTGCTGGACAGCTCTTCGGCAAGCTGCATCATGTTCTGGTTCGCCTTCAGGTCCGGATAGGCCTCCATGACTAAATTCAGCTTCGCCATGGCACCGCCGAGAGCCTGTTCCTGGCTGGCCAGTTTCTTCAGCGCCTCGCCATTGCCGGGATCACGTGCCGCATCAGCCAAACCGTTCGCTGCGGCGTCTCTGGCTTTGGTAACAGCCTCCAGGGTTTCACGCTCGTGTGCCAGATAACCCTTGGCAGTTTCCACCAGATTGGGAATCAGGTCATAACGGCGTTTGAGCTGTACTTCAATCTGCGCAAAGGCATTTTTATAACGGTTTTTCAGCGCCACCAACTGGTTGTATATGGCAATGGCAAATACCACCAGACCAACAATAATCACCAACGCGACGATGGTTGTCATTTCCATGCTTATGCTCCTGTTCAGTGCTCAAAAAACTGCCGGTCACTGTCGCACGGCAGGACAATATCAGCCCGACCGTTCGCGGCCCGACTGATCGCAGCCCGACCGTTCGCGGCCCGACTGATCGCAGCCCGGAATGTTTTCCACGCGGGTCAGCCAGTAGTGGCTGTCAAAACTGGCATCCCCCACAAGGTGCCGCCAGAGTCGAATCCGGTTCACAGTTTCAAGTCGACTCTCATCCAGCGGAAACCATTTTTCCGGACGCTCGAAGATGGTCTGTACTCGGTCAGTATGGCGGTAGGCATCTGCGGCAAAGATGGCACTGGGACCGGCGGACGCATCAATCAGATCGTCGGTGTTCCACAACAGGGTCTGGCGCTGGGTCGGATTAAGGCGAATTTTCAGCATATAGCGGGATTCGTTACTGCGGTTGCAGCCGCCGCCGTGCCAGATCCCGTGATGCATCACCAGCAAGGTTCCCGCCGGGCAGACCACATGCTGCTGGCCAAGAATATTCTGGTAACGGGCAATAGCCATTTCATTAATGCGCCGAAAATGGCTGCCGGGAATATACCGGGTGCCACCCATATCCCGCGTCACCGCATGGGGGTAGTACATGATCTGGATATCAAAAGCACCCCGCCGCATATCGATAATGGAATCGGCGTGAGTGTCCTGAGCCCGCTCCTGGCGGGGTGGACAATGGTGAATGGCGTGATGGTCAAAGGTCGGTTCGGCACCCACCAGGCTTTGGATAATGCCGCGCACTGCGGGTAGCTGCAGCAGGTTGCGGATGGGCGCGCAATCCTCGTAACAATCCGCCAGAGGCGTCCCGGGAGGATGGCCGGCCACTTCATCGGCGGCAATTGCCGCCATCAAAGCTGTGTTTAACGCCTCGGGTACCAGCTCGTCAAAACGCAGAAAGCCTCTGGCAACAAACTGGGCCATTTGCCGAGTCGTTAACAAATCGGATCTTGCGACAGCGCTGCTCACGGGAAATTGCTCACAGGAAATAGCTCACAGGAAATTGCTCATATAGGCGCCTTATCCAAGGTTACCAGCTGCTCCAGCATAATCTCAAACGGCAGATAACCGGTATCGTATTCACTGCCGGGCACGGCGGCCTGCAGCTGTGAAACCTGCAGTACCCGCCAGCCGGCCTGCATGGCCGCCAGCGGCGTCACAAAAGGCGCCTCATCCTGGTCCCCTGCATAGTGCACAGTGGCACCGGTACCATCATAAAAAGCCCAGCCAACAACCTCAGAATCCAGCGCTGAAGAACGGCTGTAAAGCATCAGGATCTGCTGCCGCCGGACCTTGGCGGAACTCCTGCGTGTTGTTGTCTCGTCACTCATCAAACACCGAACCTAGTGATCATGGCCGTGGGGCCGGTTTGCCAATAACGTCTGGCGAGCCTGCAGCTCTGGCTCAGGACATACCTGTTGTTGCGCCAGCAGCCGCGTCAGGGTTGCCAGAAACAGGTCCCAGTAGGCATAAGCCTGATCACTGTGATCATCCTCCCAGGCGCGAATAGTCCCTATCAGCCCGGCCCGAAACTCATCCCAGCTGAATACATCTGCTTCACACAACACCCGCGCCATACCAAAGGTACGGCTCTGCCAGGGGTGCTCAAACAGCAGCTCGCCATTAACCATGGGCGGTGCCGCCGGACCCTGCAACTCGTCGCCGGTGATATCCCGAGCCGTCACCGACACTGCTTCGACCCCGGCCGTCACAGGGCAACACCAATCATGGCATCGCGGCTGATCCGCGCCGCCAGCTCGGCCTCTGGCAGGCCAAGGGTCTCTGCCGGCTGCTGGGGCAACACCATATAGCGCAGTTCGGCACTGGAATCCCAGACTTTGATATGCACCTCGGGTGCCAGAGCCAGCCCCATCTCTGCCAGCACCGTGCGCGGCTCACGGACAATCCGTGACCGGTAAGCCGGATCCTTGTACCAGGTTGGGGGCAAGCCAAGCACTGCCCAGGGATAACAGGAGCACAGGGTACAGACCACAACATTATGGATGGCGGCAGTGTTTTCCACCACCACCAGCTTTTCTACCTGCCCGCCTTCCAGGTTGAATTCACCAATGGCGGCACTGCCATCGGCCAGCAGCCACTGTTTAAATGCCGGGTCACACCAGGCACGAGCGACAATTTTGGCCCCGTTCATAGGCCCCACCCGTTCGGTATAACGAATAATCACACTGTCTACAGCGCCGGCGTCGAGCAGGCCTTTTTCCAGCAATAAAGATTCCAGCGCCTCGGCCCTCAAGGCCTGGGGTGGCAGGTGATGATGCGTATGATCTGTGCTCACAGGGTGACCTTCTGCTGTTGGGCGAGGCTGCTGCCGGTCGCAAATAAATAGGGTTCAAACAGGTCGAGACTGACATCAAAATGCGCATCACCACCTGGCCACAACTCGGCGGCACTGAAGGTCACCGTATACAGATGTTGCGGGCACTCGCCGCCACCATGAGCATTGGTATCAGGGAATATCCAGCCGCCATGGACGGCGGTGATGCAGCCTTGCCGGCCCCGCGCATAAGCTGGCAGGCGGGTATGGCCAGCGCAGACAGTCCTTGCAGTCACCACCCCGGCACCTACGGCAAAGCGGGGTGCGGCAGTCACCGGGCGCTGGCTGCCGCGACCCCGAGGCGGGGGTCCGAAAGGCTCTGGGACCATGGCGGGCCGGGCTGCAACATGCTCGTTGGCACTGCTGACCAGCTGCCCGGGCCGGGTCGCCAAACGGGCCTCAAGCTCTGCGGTGGTGATGATGCCCGCCTCCACCAGCAGGGTTTCCAGACCTCCCAACCAACGCCCGTAATAGCCATGCGACAGATAGGCCACGGGATCAATGCGCTCAACAGCATGGCGAAAGCGATCGGTGTTGGTCCAGGCCCCGGCCTGGGCGCCGGCATTGACCATGGCAAACACCGCCGCCTCCCAGCGCTTGTGGAACACCGGTGCCGGGCCTGCAGCGGGCGCCTGGTCTCTGCACACCTCACCGTAACCCTGCTTGCCACCCAGATCATGAATACCGTCCATCAACACGCCTCTGCATATTGCGCTTTATATGTGGTCTTCAACGCGCCCCTCAGCCAGGCAGGGACCAGCGCTGGCGTTCTGGCAGGCCACCAAAATAACGGGTGGACAGGGCCTCGCTGAGCTTCAGTTCAAACAGCACATAGCGTGGCGCTGGTCGAAAGTTACTGGCAGCCTCGGCTGCGGCTCGAATCAATGGCTCAGTAATCTGCTCGGCGACGCCGGTAATCTGAAACTCGCCGCTGGCACCGGAATTATTGCTCATACCACAATGCAGGCAGAACTTGCCCGCGTTCAGCAGGTCACGGACCTTAGGCGAGTCAGGATCGGCAAAAATAAAACATCGGCCAGCACCAACAATGGGCGTCACCGGATGGGTACGAGGCCAGCCAGAGTGGCGAATAGTCGCCAGGTAGGCCACTTTGCCGTCGATCCGGGCCTTGCCAAAGGTCGCCAGCTCGGGGGCCTGCTGCTCCAGCTCTTGCCATGATATTGCGGTCAATCTTGTCTCCCGTTTTAAATGGCTTTCTCATGCGCGCTGCCAGCGCCGTCAATAAGTAGCCTGTGAATAGCCACACACCTGGCTACTCTAACATTGGCAGCAGGGTTGGACACGCCATTTTGTTATGCCGAGCAGTTACAGTATCATCCCTCCAACCATGCCACGGATGTCTGTCCCATGCCGCAGGATTACCCGCTCAGTGACTTAAAAGTACTGGACCTGTCGAGGGTTCTGGCCGGCCCCTTTGCCGGTCGAATGTTGTCCGACCTGGGCGCGCAGGTGGTCAAGGTAGAACCGCCGGACCAGGATGTGACCCGTCACTGGGGGCACACAGTTGGCTCCATCTCCGGCTATTATCAGCAGCAGAATGCCGGCAAGCGCAATGTCAGCATAGACCTGCGCCAGCCTCAGGGCACGCAACTGCTGCTGGACCTGGCTTGCAAAGCGGATATATTACTGGAGAATTTTCGCCCGGGAGTGATGGCGCGCCTGGGCCTGGACTGGGACACCCTGCACAGACTTAATCCGCGGCTGATCATGTTGTCTATTTCCGGCTTCGGCCAGCACGGGCCTGAATCCCAGCGGGCAGCCTATGCGCCGATTGTGCATGCCGAAACCGGAGCCATCCAGCGCCAGGCAGAAAAGGCCGACAGCTATCCGGTAGAGATGTGTATGTCTTTTGCCGATACCAATGCCGGCCTGCATGGCCTGGTGGGACTGTTGGCGGCCGTTCACCAGCGCCATCGCACGGGTGAAGGCCAGCATATTGATATTGCGATGGTTGATGCCATGCTGGCGACCGACGACCAGACCCACTATTACCTTGAGGGTGCACCAGTCAATAACGGTGCCAGTGAGGTCTGGGCTGCCACCGGCGGGCCGGTGATCATGGCCGGTGACTTTCGGCATATCTGGCGGCTGCTGAACACGGTGCTCGGGGTCCAGGAGCCAACGCCTGCAGACGCCACCCTGGCGGCAAAAATAGCTGCCCGGCGCGCTGCTACCGAGGCCTTCCTGGTGAGCTTCAGACACCGGCAGGCACTGACAGCGGCACTCGACAAGGCCAATATCGCCTGGGGTAATGTCACGTCAACCAGCACTTACCTGCAGGACTCCACGACTCTGGCTCATCGCCGCAGTGTCATTGCCGTTGACGACCGCCATGGTGGCACCCGGCCCCTGTTCCAGAGCCCCTACCGTTTTTCAGGCGCCAGCAGCGGGGTGCGCGGTGGCGCACCTTTTCAGGGCGAGCATAATCAGGCGGTGCTAACCGAGTGGCTGGACTATTCCGCCAGCCAAATCAGCAGGCTGCAGGCACAACAGGTGCTTGTCAGCGAATAAGCTCGTTGCAAAAACTATTGCTCAGCGGGATTAGTCTGGCTGACGGGTACAGTCACCAACACCACCTCACCCGTTGCCAGCGTCAGGCTAACCACCACCTCGGTGCCAGCGGTCAATCCTTGGTGGAGTCCCATCAACATCATGTGCTTGCCGCCGGGCTCGAGGCTAAGGCGCTCACCGGCAGCCACTACCAGTGGTACTATCTGGCGCATCTTCAGCATGCCATTGTCATTGATGGTGTCATGCACCTGGGTATTGGCCGCAGCCGGCGTCTCAATGCTGGTAATCTCCACCGCAACAGCGCCCGGATTAAACAGCGTCATATAGGCCACGCCAACTTTGGCACCGGGCGGACTGACTCTCGCCCAGGCAGAGTCGACGGTAAGACTGGCGGCCTGGCAGAGGGCACTGGCACTGGCGAGCAACAGGCATTGACAGAATTTCAACAACATGGCTTTAGACCCGGCTTATCATTTGAGGGGCCAGAGTATAACACCACAAACGCCAGCAGGAGCCCCCAAGGCGGGCCTGAATCAGCACGCAGGCTCACAGGGGCATCAGGCCATCGCCGCCGAACTGGCGTGTTGACCATTTCCCTGTCACGGCCTGCGGTTTCATGCGCCGCCGTTCTACCTGGCATTTGTCTCTGCAGCAGTTAATGGCTGGCACAGCCAGCAGGATGCCAGCGCGAAAGACCTGATTTTTGGCGGCGTGCTTATTTTCGGTATCGACTCACCCTTGGGGCGGGTGTATTTTGTCTATGGCCAGACCGAGGGCCAACGCAGCCGTATGCATCTGCAACTGAATCGCATCTTTTGACCGGCATTCAGCCGCAGTCATTCCCGTCCACCAGACTTGCCTACCAGACTTGCCTAAAGCGGTCTGCCGTACACAGGAGCAGCCCTGCCCATGCAACAGCCGCAGACACCCGCCAATACCAACGCCGCAAGTGCGGCGGGGAATTTTTACGATGCCTTGCAGCAGCGCTTTGCGTCAGGCACAACTTTCATTCAGGCCGCCAACGGCGCTGCCCTGCACACCTATGCTGACTTACACCACCGCAGTGGCCAGTATGCCAACTACCTGACAGGACTGGGTCTGCGACCCGGCGATCGGGTCATTGTGCAGGTCGAAAAATCTGCTGAATGCCTGTTTGTCTATTTTGCCTGCCTGCGTGCCGGGCTTATTTATCTGCCGCTGAATACGGCGTATCAGCAGGAAGAAATCGAATACTTTGTGCGCAATGCCGAACCTTCACTGGTGATCTGCAGCCCCGCCGCGCAAGCCAGTTTTACACACCGCCTGGCAGGCCGGGATTGCCGGCTCGCGACCCTCGATGCTGATGGCCGGGGCAGCCTGGCCACAGACCTGGACAGCGGCGACTATCTCCCGGCGTTTAATTCGCCACCAACCCAGCCCGATACTACGGCGGTGATCCTGTATACCTCAGGGACCACGGGTCAACCCAAGGGCGCCATGGTGAGCCATGGTAATCTCTTGGCCAATACCAGCACCCTGCACCAGGCCTGGGACTGGCAGGCAGGCGATGTCCTGCTGCACACATTGCCGGTCTTCCATATTCACGGCCTGTTTGTGGCAACCCACCTGGCGGTCTACAACGCCAGCCCCATTATCCTGCTGCCGGGATTTGATCCAGCCGAGGTTATCAGCCTGTTACCGGCAGCTACGGTCTATATGGGGGTGCCCACCCATTATGTTCGGCTCCTCAAACACGGTGGCCTGACAACCACCGTGTGCCGCAACATGCGTCTGTTTACCAGCGGCTCGGCACCCTTGCTGCCACAAACTTTTGATGCCTTTGCGGCAGCCACAGGGCAGCACATTGTGGAACGTTACGGCATGACTGAGACCGGCATGAATACCAGCAACCCGGTTCATGGCGAACGTAAACCCGGCACTGTGGGACCGGCCTTGCCGAGTGTCACCACGCGTATTGTCGATGCTCGAGGCCAGGTGCTGCCCCGAGGCAGCGCCGGCGAGTTGCAGGTACGCGGTGCCAACGTCTTCAAGGGCTACTGGCGTATGCCCGCCAAGACCCTCGAGGAGTTTACCGCCGACGGCTTTTTTAAGACCGGCGACGTAGCGGCAGAAGATCAGGACGGTTACATCGCCATCGTCGGTCGCAACAAGGACATGATTATCAGCGGCGGCCTGAACGTCTATCCGAAGGAACTTGAAACCCTGCTCGACAAGTTGCCAGGGGTGACCGAGTCGGCCGTCATCGGCCTGCCCGACAGTGACTTTGGCGAGGCGGTGACAGCCATTATGGTCACCGTCGAGGGTGCTGACCTCGACGAAGCCAGGGTTATTCAGTACATGAAACAACACCTGGCAAATTTTAAGGTGGCCAAGTCAGTCCACTTTGTCGCGGCGCTGCCCCGCAATACCATGGGCAAGGTGCAGAAGAACCTGCTGCGTGAGCAGTATGGTCGGGTTGTTTAGTCGAGATCAGTCGGGCTGCGATCAGTCGGGCTGCGGACAGTCGGGCTGCGATTGATGTCACCATAAAAGATTCAACACCAGCTTTTATGACAATCTATGACAATCTTGAGCTTTGCAGCAATTGGCACCACAGCCGTGATAAACTCCCGTGCTTCATCGGCAGCACAACAGCGCCTCTTGCAGTTATGACCAGACTCGGCATCCTAGCGTCGCACCGCGGCAGCAATTTCCAGGCGATAATTGATGCCTGCTGTAATGGCACACTCAATGCCGAGCCCGTGGTTGCCATCAGCAACAACAGCGGCAGCGTTGCCCTGGCCAGGGCCCGCACGGCCAACATCCCGGCAGTGCACATTTCCAACGTCACTCACCCGCAGGCCGCGGCCGAGGATCTGGCCATTCTCCAGGCCCTTGAGACCCATCAGGTCGATCTGGTGATCACCGCCGGTTATATGAAAAAGCTCGGGCCACAGACGTTGCAGCGTTACCAGGGACGAATAATCAACGTTCACCCGTCCTTGCTGCCCCGCCATGGCGGGCACGGCATGTATGGCATGCGCGTCCACCAGGCAGTACTGGACAAGGGCGACAAAGAAACGGGCATCTCAGTTCACTGGGTCGAAGCCGACTATGACACAGGCCCGGTGATAGCCCAGAAAATCATTGCCGTGGCGGCCGACGATACCGCCGAATCTCTGGCGGCAAAAGTCCTGGCTGAAGAACATGACCTGCTGGTTGCAACTCTGGCCACTCTGACCCAATCTGCATTACCGGAGAGCCGCCCATGAGCCCGACACCCCGCGCGCCCATTGCCCTGATGGCCTGCGAATCAGGTCGGGTATTTGCCCAGACCGTCGCTGACCACATGGGCCTGCCCCTGATCCCAACCGAAGAAACCTGGTTCGCCTGCGGTGAGGGTAAGCTGGCGATTAATGCCAATGTCAGGGGGCACGACGTTTACGTGTTCCAGTCCATGATCGGTCAGCAGGACGAACGGACTGTCTATGACCGCTTTATCATGCTGCTGCATGCCGTCGAGGCTGCGGCATTGTCCGATGCCCAGTATGTCACCGCCATTATTCCTTATTACCCGGGGGCCCGGCAGGACAAGCGCAAGGGCCGGACCCGCGAAGGTATCAGTGCCGGTCTGTTTGCGCGCATGTTGCAGAGTGCCGGCGCCAACCGAGTGATGGCCGTGGAAATTCACAATGACGCCATTGCCGGCATGTTTAACCCATCTTTTACCCACCTGGAAAATGTTTTTCTGACGCGGCACCTGAGCGAATGGCTGGTTGCCAGAGGCCTCACCGGCGGCGTTGTGGTGTCGCCGGATGTGGGTTACCTGGAACGGGCCCGCGCCTATGCAGAAGAATTGTCTGCAGACCTCGCCGCACTGTCAAAAGAGCGGGACTATTCCAAGCCAAACCAGATTTTCAGGTCCACCCTGATTGGCGAGGTCAAAGACCAGAATGTCCTGCTGGTGGATGATATTGTTGATTCTGCCGGCTCAGTCGCCGCAGCCGTTGATGAATTGAAGAGTCGTGGCGCAGGTGACATAGTGGTGGCCTGCGTACACCCGATCCTGTCGCCACCGGCCTGGGAGCGCCTGACGACCCTCAAGAACCGCTCTGTCAGCGAAGGCTGGGCCTTCAATTTTGTCGGCACCAGCACCGTCACTCACGACAACACACCGGACTGGTACCACACCTTTCATATTGAGCGACTGCTCGCCACCATCGTTCAGAAAATCAATTCCCGGGGCAGTGTCCGCCAGGTCCAGCAGGACCGCGAATAGACATCCCCATACACGACTACTCAGACATGGGCGACGCAAGCGAGTCGCCAGGCAAGGTGAACCATGGCCGAAGACAATAACACTGCTGAGACCCACAAGGACGGCGCCGAGAGTTTCTCATTGGTCGCAGCAGAGCATAAGATTCTGGCATTCTGGCGAGACAACCAGATTTTCCAACAGTCGCTGCAGCAGACCGCAGGGGCCGAGCCATACATTTTCTACGATGGTCCGCCTTTTGCCACTGGCCTGCCCCACCATGGCCACCTGGTAGGTTCCATTCTCAAGGATGCCGTGCCGCGCTACTTCACCATGAAGGGCCGCTATGTGCAGCGGCGCTTTGGCTGGGACTGCCATGGCCTGCCCATTGAACATGAAATCGACAAGGCCCTTGGCATGTCCTCTCAGGAGGCTGTCGCCAAACTGGGCATCAAAGGCTACAACGATGAGTGCCGGGCCATTGTCCAGCGTTATACCAGCGAGTGGGAAAGTACCATTACCCGCATTGGCCGCTGGGTCGATTTCGACAATGACTACAAAACCATGGATCCCTGGTTTATGGAATCGGTATGGTGGGTCGTTAAGCAACTGTGGGAAAAAGGCCTGATTTACCAGGGCATCAAAGTCGTACCCTTCTCCACCGCCCTGGGCACAGTACTGTCGAACTTTGAGGCCACCTCCAATTACCAGGAGGTACAGGATCCGGCGGTAACCGTGTTGTTCAAGCTGCAGGACGAAGATGCCTATATCAGCGCCTGGACCACCACACCCTGGACCCTGCCTTCCAACCTGGCCCTGTGTGTGGGCGCCGATATCGACTACGTCAAAGCCCATGACGAAGAGCGTAACCTGGACCTGTATTTTGCCAGAGCGCGCCTGGAGGACATGAGCCGTGGCAAACAGCTGACAGTGCTGGCCGAGATGAAAGGTGCCAGCCTGGTAGGCCGCACTTACGAGCCCATCTTCGATTATTTTACCGACCTGCGCAGTGAAGGCGCCTTCCAGATTGTTGCCGACAACTATGTGTCCACCGACAGCGGCACGGGTATTGTCCACCAGGCGCCGGCCTTTGGTGAAGATGATCATCGAGTGCTCAAGGCTGCCGGTATTACCGCCACCGTCTGCCCGGTAGATATGGCCGGCCAGTTTACTATTGAGGTTCCGGACTTTGCCGGCCAGCATGTCAAAGCCGCAGACAAGGGCATCATTCGCAAATTAAAAGACACTGGCGCCCTGTACCGCCAGGAAACCATTGTCCACAGCTACCCTTTCTGCCCACGCTCAGACACACCCATCATCTATCGCACTATCGACTCCTGGTATGTACGCGTGGAGCAGATGCGCGAGCGTCTGGTAGCCGTGAACAAAGATATCAACTGGGTACCGGGTCACATCCAGACCGGCCGTATGGGCAAGTGGCTGGAAGGCGCGCTGGACTGGGCCATCTCCCGCAACCGCTATTGGGGCACACCCCTGCCCATCTGGATTAATGATGCAACCGGCAGCCAGGTCTGTATTGGTTCAATAGAAGAACTGACCAAACTCACGGGCGTTACCATCGATGACCTGCACCGCGAGCATGTCGACGACCTGACCTTTACCATGGCAGGCGAGGCCGGCACCTATCGCCGTATCGAAGAGGTGCTGGATTGCTGGTTTGAATCCGGCTCCATGCCCTATGCCCAACTGCATTATCCCTTTGAGAACCAAGACCTGTTTGCCAAGGGTTTTCCGGCGGAGTTTATTGCCGAGGGCCTGGACCAGACCCGTGGCTGGTTTTATACCCTGATTGTGCTGGGCACAGCGCTGTTTGACACCCACCCCTTCAAGAACGTGATCGTCAACGGTATTGTCATGGCCGAAGACGGCAAGAAAATGTCGAAGCGCCTGCGTAACTACACGCCCCCTGATCTGTTGATGGAAACCTATGGCGCCGATGCCCTGCGCCTGTACCTGATCAACTCGGGTCTGGTGCGCGCCGAGGAGCAGCGCTTCGCCGACGCCGGGGTCAAGGATATGGTCCGCCGAGCACTGCTGCCCTGGCTGAATTCGTTCCGCTTCCTGCAGACCTATGCCAGCATCGACCAATGGTCACCCGCCGACAGTGCCGGGCCGTCCGCCAACATCATGGACCGCTGGATTCTGTCACGGCTGCAGACTCTGAAGACCACCATTGCCGAGGAGATGGAAAGTTATCGTCTGTACAACGTGGTGCCAGCACTGTTTGAGTTTATCGAGGAGCTGACCAACTGGTATATCCGCCTCAACCGCGCGCGCTTCTGGCAGGAAGACATGAACGAGGACAAACGCGCTGCCTACACCACCCTCTATACCACCCTGTATGAGTTAAGCCTGAGCATGGCACCCTTTGCGCCGTTCCTGGCAGAGACCATCTACCAGGAAATGATAGCCTTTGGCACGACCCAGGCACCCTTGTCTGTCCATCTGTGTGCTTACCCCGAACCCGAGACTGAACTGATCCAGCCCATGCTGGAACAGGCGGTGACCCGCATGCAGCACATTATCCTGCTGGGTCGGCAGAAGCGGAATCAGGCGAAGGTCAAGACCAAGATGCCGCTGGCCAGGCTGACAGTGATTCACAAGGACGAGGCCCTGCTGGAGGAAATCAGCAAGCTGGAGAATTACATCCAGGCCGAGCTGAACGTCAAGGCGGTCGACTATGACACCGACGAAGGGGCTTATATCAGTCTCTATGCCAAGCCCAACTCACCAGTGCTGGGTAAGCGCCTGGGTAAAACCTTTGGCGCCTACCGGCAGAAGATTGACGGCCTGAGCTCCGCCGCCATTGATGAGTTGCAGCAACAAGGTGACATTCGAATTGATGACGAAGTGTTTTCCGTGGACGACATTCTGGTGTTCCGTGAAGCCAAGGCAGGCACAGATGCCATTTCTGACCGGTTTATCTCCATCGACCTGAAGTGTGAACTCACCCCCGCGCTGATTCGTGAGGGCCTGGCGCGGGAAGTGGTTAACCGCATCCAGAACACCCGCAAGGACCTTGGCCTGAATGTGGTTGACCGAATCGGCCTGACATTACATGCGTCCCCGGCACTGGCGGCAGCCATTGCCGAACATCGCGAGCACATCATGAAGGATACCCTGGCACTGCAGCTGGACATGGCAGCGGCACCCTTGGCCACAAGCTTTGACATTGATGATGAGCAGCTGTCTATTGCCATAGTCCGGCTGGCATAAGCCAGCTGGCACTGGTGGCGCTGCAAGCGGCATGGCACACTGGCCGCTGACGACCCTGGAGAAGTGGTATGGACGAGATTCTGGACGGCTCACTGGCGCAGATGGCAACGGCTGTCACCACCAGAGCCATCACCTCAGCGCGCCTGGTGCGGGGCTTTCTTGACCGAATTGAGCGTCTTAACCCGGCCCTTAATGCCCTGGTTTACAGTACTGCCGAGCAGGCACTGAAGCAGGCGGACAAGGCCGACGCCGACCTGCTGGCCGGCACCCTGCACGGTCCCTTGCATGGCATCCCCATGACCATCAAGGACAGCCTCGACACCAAAGATGCCGTCACCACCTGGGGCACCCTGGGGCGTAAGGATTTTCGCCCTGGCCGCGACGCCACCTGCGTGGCGCGCCTGCGGGCTGCCGGCGGCATCCTCATGGGCAAGACCAACACGCCGGAATTCACCCTGGCCTTTAAGACCGACAACCTGGTATACGGGCGCACCAACAATCCCTATAACCTGGCGCTGACGCCGGGCGGCAGCAGCGGTGGCGCCGCGGCATTAATCGCCAGTGGCGCGACGCCCTTTGATATTGGCACCGATACTGGCGGCAGCATTCGCCTGCCAAGCCACTTCTGTGGCATCGCCGGCCTCAAGCCCACCACTGGCCGAGTACCCTGTACCGGCAATGCCCTGCCTTCTTCAGGCTTGTTATCGACCCTGTCGCAACCAGGGCCCATGGCGCGCCGGGTGGCTGACCTGGGCTACCTGCTGGATATTATCCAGGGCCCGGATCTGTTCGACCCGCACTCCGTGGATGCCCGCAGTTATTCGCCAACAGCTGTGGATGTCAGCCAGCTGCGTATTGGCTTTCACACTGACAATGGCATCTCCACGCCCAGCAACGCAATCCAGTCGGCTATCAAAGACGCTCTCAAACTGCTCAACGAGGCTGGTCACACAACCACTGAAACCCGGCCGCCGGGCGTGGAGATGGCGAGCTTCATCTATTCCCGCCTGTTCGGCGCCGATGGTGGCGACACTCTTGACCTGCTGTTGGAAGACAGCCGAACCACAGAGCCCTCGCCACAGATTGCCCAGAGCGCGACCCAGGCCCGACCCACCATGAGCCAGTCAGAATTCAACTACGCGATTAATCTCTGGGATAACTATCGCAGCGGCATGCTGGGATTTTTCAACGACTTTGATGTGCTGGTGTGTCCGGTGAATGCCCATACGGCTATCGGTCATGATGAAACGGAAGACATGCTTGCCTACAGCTATACCCTCGCCTACAACCTCACCGGCTGGCCGGCGCTGGTGATCCGTTGTGGTACCGATGCGCGCGGCCTGCCCATCGGCCTGCAGATTGTCGCCAGGCCGTTTCGCGAAGATCATTGCCTGGCGCTGGGTGCCTGGCTGGAAACGGTGTTACACAACCACCTGGGCGAATTTACCGGGCCGCGATAAAATCCCCATGGCAAACCCATGGGGCCTGTCTCGCGTCAAAGGTCTATTCCTGCGACAATGACCCCACTTTTTGCCCTGGCGGACCAACCTGCTGCACCGCCAGCCGCGTATAGTCGTCAGATTATCGCAGCCCACTGGCATGGCACACTGTCTGTGAGTAAGCTACGCGGCTTGTGCGTCAGCTATAGACCGGTTATG
Source organism: Pseudomonadales bacterium (assembly GCA_030728785.1). GTDB lineage: Bacteria > Pseudomonadota > Gammaproteobacteria > Pseudomonadales > Azotimanducaceae > UBA4582. Next base: position 31,106 of record JANQYP010000051.1, on the reverse strand, counting down.
CACCAGTTACGCGCCGAATAAAAGTGCTTGGGCAGGACCGTGCGCCTGCCTTTAACAAAAATTTGTGTACTGTAAGGAACTGCCATGAAACCAGGATTTGTGCCCACCGGCCTGAAGCGCCTCTGCCAGTCAATATCTATGTCGCTGTCTGTGTCGCTGTCTGTGTCGCTGTCTGTGTCGCTGCTTATGTCAGCGGGCCTGCCACTGGCGCTGGTCAGCGCCATGCCAGCCAGTGCCGCCAGCCTCGAGGACATCTATACCCTGGCGGTCAGCAACGATCCGCAACTGGCCGCTGCTAACGCCGGTTACATGGCCCGCCGCGAAGTCTTGACCCAGGGCCGGGCGGGGCTCCTGCCGACCATCAGCGTTGGCGCTTCAACCTCACAGAATAAACGGACTATCCTCACCGCAACACCGGAGCTGACCGAAAATTATAATGACAATGGCTGGCAGGCAGTATTGCGCCAGCCGGTGTTTCGCCTCGACAGCTGGTTTGCCTTCAAGCAGTCAAAAAATGTGGAAGCCCAGGCCCTGGCCCAGCTCACCGCCGAACAACAGGAACTGATCTTTCGAGTCGCCAACAGTTACCTGGGTATCCTTGAGGCCCAGGATCGCTGGAGCGCCGCCAATGCCGAGCGCGAAGCCGTGCAGCGCCAGCTGGAACAGGTGCAACAGCGATTTGACGTGGGCCTGGTGGCCATCACCGACGTGCTTGAATCCACCGCCGCCTTTGACTCGTCAACGGTCAACGTGATTGAGGCCGAAGGTGCCCAGGCAGTGACTTTTGAAGCCTTGCTGCGCCTCACCGGCCAGCCATTTTATGAAGTCTCGGGCCTGAGCCCCAGCTTCCCGGTAGAATTCCCCGAGCCCCGCGACGAAGAAGCTTGGGTCAGGTCAGCCCTGCAGCAAAACTACTCCCTGCTAGCGGCGCGTGAGGGTGTCAATGCCGCTCAACGTGATGTCCAGATCGCCCGCAGTGGCCACATGCCCACCATTGACGCCCAGGTCACGATGAACCGGAATAATTCTGGCAGCCGCGGATTTTTTGGTAGTAGCGGCACCGAGTCAGAACAGAATTCCATGGCCCTGCAACTCAACCTGCCCATTTATGCCGGCGGCGCCACCCAGTCACGGGCCAGGCAGGCCAGTTTTCTGCTGGAGCAGGCGCAGCGCAATTTTGACCTGACCCAGAGAACCGTGGTGGAAAACACCAGAACCCTGTACAGCGCCCTGAACACCGATGTGGCCAGGGTCAAGGCCCGCCTGCGCGGTATCGAGTCAAGCCAGAGCGCCCTGGATGCTACCCAGACGGGTTATGAAGTCGGCACCCGCAATATCGTCGACGTCCTGCTCGCCCAGCAGCGCCTGTTTCTGGCCCAGTTTCAGTATGCCAGCGCCCGCTACCAGTACATCCGCGACACCCTGCGCCTGAAGCAGACCGTTGGCACCCTGTCGCCTGCTGACATTGCAGACCTGAACAGCTACCTGTCAGCCACGGCCAAGGTCACTAAAATTACCGCCACAACCCGCTAGCCGGGAACCACCAGGGGAAATTGTCGTCTACACTGTGGTGTAACTGTGGTGCGAGGGATTCTTTGGCGAGTCTTTCTGCGCGCAGCATCATAAACGCAACTTCAAACAGCTGGCGCTGAGCCCGTGAAGAGTCTATGAAATTAAAAATACTTGCCGGTGCCGGTATCCTCGGACTGGCTCTGGGCATGTTACTGACCATTGTTGTGCTGGCCGACAACGACCAGCCGACCCAGCCTTCAGCCCACTCGCCTGCTGCCGGCCAGCCCGACAACGTCTTCCTCACTGACGATGAAAGTAACAATATTGCGGTATTCAGCAACGCCAGTCCGTCCGTGGTATTTGTCACTAACACACTGCTGCGGCGGCAGATGTTTTCCATGAACGTCATGGAGACGCCCCGCGGCTCTGGTACTGGCCTCATATGGGATAAGGACGGCCTGATTGTCACCAACTTTCACGTCATTGCCGGTGCCAGCCGCATCATCATCACCCTCCAGTCAGGCCAATCCTATGACGCCGACATTGTCGGCACAGCCCCGGAAAAGGATATTGCCTTGTTGCGCATCAATGCCCCCGATGAGGTTCTGAAACCCATGACCCTGGGCGATTCCAAAGCCCTTTCCGTGGGTCGTAAGGTACTCGCCATCGGCAACCCATTTGCCCTCGACACTACCCTGACGGTGGGTGTGGTGAGCGCCCTCGGGCGGGAGATCAAGGCGGCCAACAATCGCACCATCAAGGATGTTATTCAGACAGATGCGGCGATTAATCCAGGCAATTCCGGTGGCCCGCTGCTGAACTCGCTGGGCCAGCTGATTGGCGTCAACACAGCTATCTACAGCCCCAGCGGTGCCAGCGCCGGCATTGGCTTTGCCATACCCATCAACACGGTAAAAGACCTGATTCCGCAGCTGCTCCAATACGGCAAGCTGTATCGGCCGGTACTGGGTATCGAAACTCTGACGGACTACTGGGCCAAACGTCTTGGCGTCAAAGGCATTGCCCTGCTGTCAGTAAAACCTGGCCTCGCCGCAGACCAGGCTGGCATGGTTGGCGTGCGGGAAGACAACCGCGGCCAGATCCACCTTGGCGATGTCATCATTGCCATTGATGGCCAGCCGGTAACCAATGAAGATTCACTGCTCACCGCTCTGGAATCCTTTGCCCCCGGCGATAAGGTCAAGGTTACTAGCTTGCGGGATGAAAAAATCATCAACTACGAACTGGTTCTGACGGCACCGGAACCCTGATTTCCGGGACTGCCAACTGATCATTAAAAGAGGAACCACCAGCTGTCATGTTTTTAGCAGGCTTGAGTCAACAGCAGAAAGAAACCCTGATGTGCCTGGCGCATAATGTCGTCGTCTCCGATGGCCTGCTGAGTACCGGCGAAGAGCTGATGATGGCCGACATGCACAGGGAGATGAATCTCGATCCGGGTTTTGCGCCTCACTATCTGCCACTATCTGGCGTTGAACGCATTTTTGTGACCCAGCGGTCACGCATTATTGCACTCATGGCGCTGCTGCGCCTGGGTTATGCCGATGGCGCCTTTGAGATCGAGGAACAGTTTTTTATTCGTGATCTGGCTGCAGCATTGAATGTTGGTCCTCAGCACCTGGCACGCATCGAAAACTGGGTGCGACGCCTGATTGCCCTGCAGCAGGAAGCCAGTGACTTGATGTAGATCCAATTGAGGAGCACCGCTGTTGAGCAGCACCGCTGTGACCAGACTTGCCCGGCCCATCCTTATCGCCAGCCTGGTGTTGGCCCTGCTGACCAACTGCACCAGCGCGCTGGCGCCCGCCGGCGCGGCTGCGGACCCAGTCATTAGCAGTCATGGGAACAACAGAGCACCCCAGGAGCGCCTGATCGCCCTGCCACCACTCGACTGGAAACTGATCTATCACCTGAACACGGGCAGTACCCGCCTTCGGGACTACCTGCCCAACAATGAGACAGAACCCGACTGGCATAATCGCGTCTCCTTTGAGGCGCATCAGCGCCTCACTGACCTGGACCCCATTGAGACTCTGCTTCGCGAGGTCGAGAAAAGTCGCGAAGCCTGCTCCGGCCTGAAGGATTACAACCTGTTTTCCGGCCTGGAAAACAATTACCCCACTTCCACCCGCCTGCTGTTGTGCAGCAACAATGCCTACAGCAAGCAGGGTGAGATCAGTATGTTGAAGGTCATCCAGGGCAATGACTATCTGTATATTGTGCGCCTGGTGAAACGTCTACCGAGCTTTACTGAGGGCGAACCGAACATGGCGCAACCAGAAATTGCCGCATGGTCCACCTACCTGAGCAACATTCTGGCATGTGACGAACGCGATGCCAGTCATCCCTGCCCAACTGCCGGCTAGGCGAGAGCAAGCCGGCTATACTGGCACGGCTGCGCACCCAGGGTGCGCTGCTCCTGGCATGATTTAGGCACTCAGCCACAGCGCTGATCTGACCTTTGCAAGCGCCAATGACTTACAGCGCCGCAGGGCCTTGGCCATTATTACAGCTGCAGGCACAGGTCCATAGTCAGCCTTTCACCGCAGCGCGGCTGGCTTATGCTCGAGCTTCTGGCACACTGGTCCTACAGCCTCTTCCCCGGCAAATGTATGCTCTGCCTGAGCGCCTCGGAGCGCCGTCTGGACCTGTGCCGAGCCTGTGAAGCAGACCTGCCGACAACACCCTGGCCCTGTGTGCGCTGCGGCCAACAGGCACTGCCAGCCAATATTGCGGCCGACATACCTCTGAACATTGTGCCAGCGGCGCCGGTCTGCCATCTCTGTCGCATGCACCCACCACCGTTTCGCCGAACCTTCAGCGCCTTTGCCTACAGCTCACCCGTCGATCAACTGATCAGTGAATTTAAAACCAACCACCAGCATCGTGTCGGTTATGTCCTGGCAATGGTTTTGGCCCAGCGTTACCAGTGCTGGTGCCAGGCACAGGTTGCTGCCACGACCAGGGTCGACCTGTTAGTGCCCATGCCCCTGCATAAGCGTCGCCAGCGCCAGCGTGGCTTCAACCAGGCCACCGAGATCAGCCAATGTATCGGCCGCCTGAATGGTATTGCCGTTGATACCCGGCTCTGCCGGCGAGTCAAGGCGACAAACCCGCAAAAGGGCTTGTCTGCTGCGGCCCGGCAGCAAAACATCCAACAGGCGTTTGTTGTCGGCCGGCGCCTGCACGGCTTGCGGGTCGCCATCGTCGATGATGTACTGACCACCGGCGCTACCGTCGCCGAATTAAGCCGAATGTTGCTGCGCGCCGGCGCCAGCAGTGTCGACGTCATTACCCTGGCCCGCACGGCGCCACCAAGATTTCCCAGAAATTCCTGAACACCCCTCCATAGCCTGTGCTAAAGTGAACGTTTTCAAATGCTTATATGATTTGGCGTTATATCTATCTGGGTTATGTCTATGGAATGGTCACAGTTCAACTTAAGCACAGACTTTATCTCTGGCGTGCAATCACCCGGCGACGCCCAACACAGTTTCCATATAGTCATCTCTGACGGAGAAATTCTGTCAGTCGACGAGGCGGCGCCCTGGCGACCGCTGAACCAGGACGAGTTACACTGGCTTGGCCTGACGACGGTATCAACACATTTCCTCGGCCTGGTGGGTAATATTCCCCTGTATGCCACCGAGGTTGATCCCGAGACCGATGAACCTGAGGGTTACGTGTTCGGCAAACTCTGGTCCTTCCTCGGCCGCGTTGCAGAACCGACACTCAACATGCTGGGCCGCGCAACACAGATTGTTGAGTGGCACAGCAACCACCAGTTCTGTGGTCAGTGCGGCCAACCCACTCAACCTTCTGACATGGATCGCTCCCGCAAATGTGCACCATGCCGGCAGATGTTTTACCCCAGGCTGTCGCCATCCATCATTGTGCTGGTGACCCGTGGCGACGAGTTGCTGCTGGCTCGCAACGCCAATGCTCGCGGCAACTTCTATTCCACCCTGGCGGGTTTTGTTGAACCTGGGGAGTCAATTGAAGAAGCCGTGCACCGCGAAGTGCTTGAAGAAGTTGGCATTCAAATAAAGAACCTCAAGTATTTCGCCAGCCAGTCCTGGCCTTTTCCCAACTCGCTGATGCTGGGTTTCCATGCAGAATATGCCGGCGGAGAATTTGTCCTGCAGGAAGCCGAAATTGCTGACGCCCAGTGGTTTCACCATACCAACCTGCCGAGCAAACCGGCCATGATGTCTATTTCCGGTTGGCTGATTCATGACTTCCTGCAGCGAGTTCAGCAGGGCGCAACCTGAAATGGACCAGCGCGTCAGGCAACACCAGCGCCGCAGCCACTGGCGCGCCATTGCAGGCATGTCAGCCGCACTGCTGCTGATGCACTGCGGCAATGCTTTAGCAGCGCCCCTGCGCATTGCCGTATCAGCAAACTTCAAGTCAACCCTGGAGACCCTGGTGGCGGCCTACGCAGCCACGCCTGCGGCTACGGCAGAGACGCCGCTACAGCCTGCTGAACACCAGCCCATAGACATCATCGCCGGTGCCACCGGCACCCTGTATGCCCAGATTGTCAATGGCGCACCTTATGAGATATTCCTCGCGGCTGACAGCCTGCGCCCCAGGTTGCTGGTCGAGGCAGGCTTTGCCAGCAGCAAATCTCGCTTTATTTATGCCACCGGCCAGCTGGTGTTCTGGGCACCGAGCGAGACCAAGCCCGTCAGCCTGGCAACCCTCATGACCACCAACAGCGCTATTGCCATTGCCAACCCCGCTTTGGCGCCCTATGGCGTGGCAGCGCAGAGTGTCATTGACCACTTCAAACCCGACCACAAGACCCTGGTGCATGGCAACAATATCAACCAGACCTTCCAGTTTGTTGAGAGTGGCAATGCCGCAGCAGGCTTTGTTGCCCTGTCGCAGGTGCAGGGTCGCAGCGCCGCTGACAACTGGTGGCTGATACCAGCCGCCATTTATCCCCCTGTCCACCAACAGGCCGTGGTTCTAAACAATGCCAGCCCGGCGGCCTGGCAATTTGCCGAGTTTCTTCGCTCAAACACGGCGCGCCAGATTATTCGTGAGGCCGGGTACCTGACACCCGCCAGCCCCTAGATGCTGCCGGACCCCGATAGCCAGGCGTTGTGGCTGACGCTGCAACTGGCCCTGACCACCACCGGACTACTGATGCTTGTGGGTACACCCCTGGCATGGTGGCTGGCGCGGACCAAAAGCCTGGGGCGCGTCATCCTTGAGCCCATTGTCGCCCTGCCCGTTGTTCTGCCACCAACAGTGCTGGGCTTTTATCTGTTACTGGCCATGGCACCGAACGGTGTCTTGGGCCAATGGTGGTTCAGCATCACCGGCGAGCGCCTGGCATTCACCTTCAATGCGCTGGTGATTGGCTCGATCTTCTATTCCCTGCCCTTTTATGTCCAGCCGTTGCAGGTGGCCTTCGAGAACATCCAGCAAGGCCTGCTGGATGCTGCCGCAACCCTGGGCGCTGGTCCGGCAGATCGTTTCTTCTCGGTAGTGGTACCCTTGTCGCGCCGCGGCTTTGTTACGGCTATCTGCCTGGCATTTGCCCATACAGTGGGTGAATTTGGCATCGTTTTAATGATTGGCGGCAACATCCCCGGTGAGACCCGAGTACTGTCCATTGCCCTGTTTGATCATGTTGAATCCCTGCAGTATGAGGCCGCCCACCGCCTCGCCCTTGGCTTGCTGATATTTTCTTTTGCCCTGCTGGCGCTGGTCTATGGCCTTAACCGGCATTGGCAAATGCGCCTGGCGGCGCGGCACTGACCATGTTTATCAACGCCGCCATCAGTTTGACACGCCCCTCCGGCTTTAGCCTTGAGGTTGCCATGGCCATTAAGCCCAGGGGGGTGACGGCCCTGTATGGCCCATCCGGCTCCGGCAAGACCACTGTGCTGAAACTGCTCGCCGGCCTCGAGGATGGCAGTCGTGGTGACCAGATCAATATCAGCAGCGACGGCAATATCTGGCAGGATGCCAGCCACTTTGTGCCACCCCATAAGCGCCATGTTGGCTATGTCTTCCAGCAGCCCCAATTGTTCCCCCATCTGGATGTTCGCGGCAACCTGGCCTATGCCAGCAAGCGCGCGGGCAGCCAGCCATCCGCGCCTCTGGCCCAGGTCTGCGACTGGCTTGGGATCAACCATCTGCTGACAGCCAGTCCTGCCAAGTTGTCTGGCGGCGAAGCCCAGCGGGTTGCCATCGCCAGGGTGCTGCTCAGTGGTGCCCGCTGCCTGCTGATGGACGAACCTCTTGGCTCCGTGGACCACGCTGCCCGCCTGCAGATATTGCCTTATCTTGACCGCCTGCGGCGCTTGCTGGACATTCCCATTGTTTATGTCAGCCACGGTCTGGATGAAATTACTTATCTGGCAGATGAGGTCTACATGCTTGAACAAGGCCGCATCAAAGCTTTCGGCACGGTCTTTGAGCTGGCCTCTTCGCTGACCCTCAACAGCCAGGAGGGTGATGTTGCGGCCGCTGTTGTCGAGGCCCGGGTTGAGCACCATGACCAGGCGTTTGGCCTGACCTGCCTGCGACTTGACAGCCAGTCGATTTATGTCAGCCGGTGCGCGCAATCCCCGGGCACGCCTATCCGCCTGCGTATTCCCGCTCGAGATGTCAGCCTGGCGCTGCAGGTGCCCGCGCAGACCAGCATCCTGAATGTTCTCGAAGGTGTTATCAGCGACATAGAACCATTGTCAGCCAGCCCAAGCCTGCTGGTCAGGGTGCAGGTTGGTGGCCAGTACATCCTGAGTCGTATTACCCGCAAGTCCCTGCAGCAGCTTGAACTGCAGCCTGGCAAGGCGGTGTATGTCCAGATCAAGACCGTCGCTCTGCTGAGCGACCTCAGCCAACAGGTAGCCATAAGCCCATGAGCATTAGCTCGCACCCTTTTACCACCCTTACGCCCGACCTTGTGATGGATGCCGTTGAAAGTGTCGGCTACCGTTGTGATGCCCGCATCCTGCAACTCAACAGTTATGAAAACCGGGTTTACCAGATTGGCATTGAAGATGGCGAACCGCTGATTGGGAAATTTTATCGACCGGATCGCTGGACTGACCAACAGATCCTTGAGGAGCACGTCTTCACCCAGGACTTGTTCGACGACGACGTTTCTGCCGTGCCGCCCCTGCAGATTCGCGGTGCGGCAACCCTGACGGAGTTTGGAGGCTTTCGCTTTGCCCTGTACCCGCGGCGCGGTGGCCGCGCACCCGACCTGGACAGCCTCGACAACCTGGAGATTCTTGGCCGCCATATCGCCCGTATTCATGCGGTCGGTGGTGACAGTGCGTTTGAGGTGCGGCCAACAGTATCGGTGCTCGATTATGGCCACCAGTCACGGGCGTTTCTGGTGGACAACCACTTTATTCCGGCAGAATTGCAACCGGCCTATAACTCAGTGACAGAATTTGTTCTCAAGGAGTTAGACCAGATTTTTGCGGAGACGCCGTATATGGAAACACGCCTGCATGGTGACTGCCACATGGGCAACGTCCTGTGGCGGGACAACCTGCCACACTTTGTTGACTTTGATGATGCCCGCAACGGCCCTGCGATCCAGGATCTGTGGATGTTGTTATCGGGTGAGCGCGAGGAGCAGCAACAACAGCTGTTGCGAATCATGCGTGGCTATAAAGATTTCTGCCACTTTAACCCGGCCCAGCTGCGCCTGATTGAACCACTGCGGACCCTGCGCATGATGCATCACTCAGCCTGGATAGCGCGCCGCTGGGATGATCCTGCCTTTCCACTGGGGTTTCCGTTTTTTAACACGCCACGCTACTGGTCTGAGCATGTCCTGGATTTGCGGGAACAGTGGTCAAAACTCGCAGAACCCGCCCTGCAACTCTATGACTAAATTCGCGGCTTTGCGCCCAAGGCGCAAAACGCGAATGCCGGCAGGTTTTTCGCGCAGCGAAAATACCGAGAAGCTATACGATTTCGCCCCCGGCGAAATCGTGTAGGCCGACAGGTTTTTCGCGCAGCGAAAATACCGAAAGGCGCTCCCCCCCACAGCCCAGACACACTACCCAACAAACCCCCAACAAACCCCAACACCCTCCTAAAGCGGCGCCAGATTTTCCGCCCCGTGATTAAACTTATTGACCACAGGATTAGCATACATCTGTAACCACTGCAGTTGATAAGCTGCGGGGCACGCCTCAAATCGCTCGGTTAATATCGTCTCGCTATCAAGGTTAGCCAGGTGTCCAACCTGCTGCCAGACAAACAGATAATGCGCCAGCTCGGCACTGTTTGCGGCCTGTTGCGCCGCCGCAGGAGCAGACCGCGGTTCAGGCAGCGGCGGCAATGGCTTTTCGGCATGGGCTGCAGACAGCTCTTCAGGCGGGGGCGCTAGCAGGCCTTTGGCCAAGGCCGCCAGCTGGGCCAGGGCCCAGTAATTAATCTGGTAAAGTTGCAGGCCATCCAACACCTGCCGATCTATCTCTGCTGCCACCTGCTCGGCAATTTCAAAGTGCTGATTCAGCGGGCGACCAAAACGCAAGGTCACCTTGCCTTTGAACTCACCAAGGCCTTTCACCAGACTCAGCAGATCCTCACCGGCAGCCTTCTGGTAACTGCCGTCAACAGCAATGCCATGCAACTCACGGGCCTTCATCATATCGCAGGGGTCGTATTCATAAGCGATGGCCACCGGTACCACATGCAAATCGGCAATGGTCCTGTGTAATTCCTGCTTACGCTCGGCCAATGCCAGCATTTTCACCAGCGCCGGGTCAGTCAGGTCAATACCGTCTTTGGCTCGGCCCTCAGACTGGGCAATCCACACCGAGTTACCGCTGCGAATGGCTGCATGGATATAACGGGATGACTCGAGCAGCGCGGCATAAATCTTTTTTGCACCACTCTGCGAGCGCCGAATCAAGAAGCTCTTGTTGAGCTTCATCAGGTCGGTGGCAAACTGGCGCTGCACCAGGTTGTCACCCACTGCAATTTGGACAGTCTCACGGCCGGTCAGATACAAGGCATAGTCCAGCAGCATGGAGTCACCGGCAATATCCCGGTGGTTACCCATAAACAAATAAGCCTGTTGCGGGTCGAGTTGCGCCAGCCCCTCATAAACAAAACCTGTCGTGGTTTCTGCCACCAGCTGCTTCGCATAACTGGCAACTACCCGTTGAAAGTCTCGCACGGAGTGAATCCGGCGGAACTGGCGCCTCAGGACCAACCGCACCAATGCCCGACCCAGCCAAGGCCAGACAGCCGCCAGGCGCTTCAGCCGAAAGCGCGCCAGGAAGTCCAGAAACTCCTGGTTCTCGAGCAAGCCCGCGAGAACCTGGTCGACCTCATCGTCATGGTAGGGTCGAATATCATCAAATTCGGGCTGTTCAGGCAGTTCAGGCAGTTCAGGCAGTTCAGGCATAGGCACATCAACACTGACGTCGGTGAGTCGCAGGATGGAGCAAGCGCATGGTTACAGACTCGCAAACTATTGGCGTAATTGGGAGGCGATATAGTACTTGGTTTAGGCCGAATGGTTTATTATTTTGCGATGCAAACACAAATGAGCGCCATGCCCAACCTACTCCGCCACGCTGTTATGGACGACCTGCCGGCTTTGACGGCTATTTACAACCATTACATCATCAATACCGCCATCACCTTCGACCTGACGCCCTTCACGGTAACTACCCGCCGCCCCTGGCTCGAGCAATTTGCCCCGGCTTCGCCCTGGCAGTGCCTGGTGCTTGAGGTGGATGGCCAACTGGTGGGTTACGCCAGCAGTGCCAAACTACGCCCCAAGGCGGCCTACGATACCTCAGTGGAGTGCAGCATCTACCTGAACCCCACCGAAGTGGCTAAAGGTTATGGAGCACTGCTCTACCAACAGCTGTTCACCAACCTGGCGCAGCTGGATGTACATCGCTGCTACGGTGTCATAACCCTGCCCAATATACCCAGCATCGCCCTGCATCGCCGTTTTGGCTTTACGGATACTGCAAGACTGACAGAGGTAGGCCGCAAGTTTGGCAAATACTGGGACACCCTGTGGATGGAAAAACCCCTCGAGCCGGCTGAAGCAACAAGCCAGGCTTGATGTTATCAGGCGCCTGTCATCAAACGCCTGGCATCAAGCGCCTGTCATCAGAAAAATACCCAGCAGAATCAGCAACACAAAAACACACTTTCTGATGAAGGCATCCGGCAGGCGGTGACTGAAGCGCGCGGTCACCAGGGTCACAACAATCACCAGTGGTACAGCAATAAGCCCCAGGGTCAGCACCTTGGTATCAAGCTGCCCGGCCACACCCACCACTAGCGTGCGCACCAGTGCCGACAGGGTAAACAGACACAACAGTGACGCGCGCACCACGTTAATAGCTAACGGCTGGCGATACATCAGATAAGCCAGTGGTGCGCCGGCCGCGCCGTACATGCCGCCCATCAAACCAGCAGCGACTCCTGCCAGGGCCTTCTTGAGCTTGCCCGACGGCTCGGCATAGGGTTTGGGTGTAAGCATCAGCAACACACCCGAGGCGACAATAACGCCACCGAGCAACATCTGCAGATTGTGATAATAGGCGCTGGAAAAGTAGTCGAGCAGCACCACACCCAGCACCAGCATGGGTAACATGGCAGCAGCGATAAATTTGACATAACTGTAATCAATCACTCGGTAACAGCGCCGCAGCGCCACCAGAGTGTTTGCCAGGGAGATCAGGCTCACCACCGCCGCAGTTTCCGCCAGGCCCGCCAAACCAAGCACAGTCACGCCACCCAGAACAATCAAACCCATGGCAAATCCGGTGATGGTCTGCACCATGGTGGCGAAGCCAACCAGAAACAGAAAGATCAGACTGTTGATATCAAGCATGGGGTTGGCGCATCATTCGTAGGCGGCGCCTATGGGAACACAGTCCGGCGGGCGAAATCAATTAACACTCACCGGCCACCAGCCACCAGCTACCAGTCGCCAGCTAAGACAACCACCTCAACCACAAACACAATCTCAAACACGATCTCAAACACAAACACAACAGGAAAACAGCATGGACCTGGGTCTGCAGAACAAAATTGCACTGGTCACCGGCAGCAACCGCGGTACCGGCCTGATGATTGCCCAGCGACTGGCGGCCGAGGGTGCGCGAGTGATTTTCCATAGTCTTGCCGAGGGCGCCGCTGCCGCCGTTGCCAGCGAGATGCCAGGCAGCCTTGCGGTCCATGGCGACATTAGCTGCGCCGCCGGCTCGGCAGAGGTCCTGCAGGCAATACAAGGGCTGACCAGCCACGTGGACATTCTGGTGAACAACTATGGTGTGGCCGACCCGGGCAACTGGCAGAACACCACCACCGAAGACTGGCTCAATGCCTACCAGAAGAACACCCTGTCGATTGTGCGCCTGGTGCAGGGCCTGACACCGGCCATGATCAAGCGTGGCTGGGGGCGGGTGGTGAATCTTGGCACAGTGGGATCAACCCGGCCGAACAGGACTTCACCCCAGTATTACGCCGCCAAGGGCGCCCTCGCCAACCTGACGGTGAGCCTGACCCAGGAGTTAAGCGCCACCGGGATCACGGTGAATCTGGTGTCACCGGGCCTGATTCGTACCGCTGAGGTTGAACATGCCTATCTGCAACGGGCGCGCAAAGCTGGCTGGGGAGACACCTTTGAGGCGGCCGAGGCCATGATAGTCAAGGAGTATGCGCCCAACCCGGTGGGCCGGATTGCGACCCGCGAGGAAGTTGCTGATGTGGTGCTGTTCCTCTGCAGCACGCGAGCGAGCTTTATCAATGGCCAAAACATTCGCGTTGATGGTGGTGCACTGGGTATCATCTAGGGTTGGTACGCCCGGCCTCGGGCGGACTTCACCAGGAGCACCAATTGTCATGTTGTGGGTTAAAGCTTTTCATATCCTGTTTGTTATGGCCTGGATGGCCGGCCTGTTCTACCTGCCGCGAATTCTGGTGCACTATGTGGAGGGTAAAGCGGCCGGTGAAGATGTCAGGCGCCTGGTGATCATGGGCCAGAAGTTATTGCGCTTTTCTGGTGTGATGGCGGTCCTCGCCCTTGGTCTTGGCATCTGGCTGTGGCTCGGCTTTGGCTTTTCCGGTGGCTGGTTGCACGCCAAACTTGGTTTTGTGTTGTTGTTGCTGGCCTACCACGGTCAGTCATGGCGCTATATCCAGCGCATGGCGCAGGGCCGGGAGATCAGAAGCTCGGTGTTTTTTCGAGTCTATAACGAAGGCGCACTGCTGATCGTGATTCCCATCCTGATTCTGGTGACGGTCAAACCCTTTTAGGCTGACAGCTGTTTTTATGAGGCGCCAATTTAACCCAAAAGTGACCGACAGATATTCTCTGCTGACCCGTAGAACTGTTGACAACCACGTCAATGACCGGAGATTAACCATGAATTTCAGCTCACGTTACTTGCTTGGCCTGGCGCTTATCAGTCTCACCCTGCCAGCACTGGCAGAGGGTGGCAAACGCCAGCAGCGTCTCCTCGAGCGCCTGGATACCAACAAAGACGGCACAATCAGCCTCGAAGAATTCCAGCCACCGAGTAAACGCCAGAACCCCATGGCAAAAGCCGACAGCAACAATGACGGCGCAGTGACCCTTGAAGAGCTGCAGGCCATGCGCGCCGCCAGGATGGCGCAGCACGAGGCACAAATGGTCGAGCGTTTTACCATGATGGACAGCAACGGTGACGGCGCTGTGACTCAGGAAGAGGCCCGTCAGACCATGTTCAACCATATGGATGTGAACCAGGATGGCCAGCTGTCCGCTGCCGAATTGCGTCGCCCGAAAGGCGGCAAGGGCCATAAAAACAGTGGCGATGATATGGGTCTCGGGCGCATGGGCCCAGACGGCGATGATGATTAAGCCAGCAGGCGGCTGAGTGCGAGGCGACCATGGATGGCAGCGTAATTGTATGAGGTCAGCGACAAGGAACTGATCACACAGGTTGCGCACGGCTGCCGGGATGCCTACCGGCAGCTGCTGCAACGCCAACTGCCTGCCGTCAGTCGCTACGTCGCCCGTATGCTGGGCCAGGCCGCCGAAACCGAAGATATTGTGCAGGAGGTCTTTTTGCGCCTCTGGACTCAGGCCCAGCGCTACGACCCGGCGCTGGCGCAGGTCTCCACCTGGTTGCACAAAATTGCCCACAACCTGTGTATTGATTATTTTCGCAAACAGCAACCACTGGACTTTGAAGCGCATTCCAAAGACGAAAGTGGCGGCAGTGAACCAGATGCTGAACACCGCAGCGACATTCTGCAAAAGGATGTCAGGCTGGCCCTGCTGGACTTGCCTGAGCGCCAGCGCAGCGCGCTGCTTCTCTGCCACTTTCAGGAACTGTCAAACAAAGAGGCCGCGGCCGTGCTCGAAATATCAGTAGATGCCCTCGAATCCCTGCTGGCCCGCGCCCGTCGGAGGCTGCGCTCAACCTTGGAAAAACCCCATGGACTTGACTAGGTTTACCCGCATTATCGAAGCTTACGGCAGCCAGCCTGGCCATTGGCCAGCAGACGAACGCGCTGCGGCCAGCCGGTTTGCTGCTGCACACAGCACAGCCAGGCAACTGTTGGAGCAGCACAGTGGACTAGACAAGTATCTTCACACGCAGACCCTGGCAGCCGGCGAGGAGCTTAACCTGAGTCGCCTTGAGGCGACCCTGCTGGCCCAGGTGGCAACCATTGAACAGCTGGCCAATATCAACCAGCAGGCGAGCAACAACTCGGCGACCGCCCCAACGGCTCAGGCCCGGCAGCCGCGACCAGCCTTGGCCGGCCTTGTTGCGCTGCTGGCCGGTACTCTGGATCACTTCATCGCCTGGTTGCTGCCGGCCCAACCGCAGCCAGCCTTCATCTGGAGACCAGCGTTGCTTGCGGCCTTGCCACTCATCGCGGGTTTGCTGATTGGCGGCAACCTGCAACTCGACGAGCTCGACTATACGGATACCTGGGAAGACGAGGTCACTCTGCTGGCCCTGGTCCCAGATGCCACGGAGACCATGCCATGACCAACTCAGTCAGCACCAGCAGTCCTGCCGCCAGGCCGCGCCGCGGACTGGTTATTGCCCTGATTATCTCAGTGGCGGTCAATCTGCTCGTGGCTGGCGCAGTGCTGGGCCGCGTCCTGATGGGGCCGCTGCCAGGCCCCATGCCCCATCATCTGGGCTGGATTATTCGCGACCTGGACACTGACACCCGCAAACAATTCAGACCACTGCTTGCGGAGCACGCCCGCAAGGCCATGCCCCTGCGCAAAGAAATGCGCCAGGCACAACGGGCATTTCGCCAGGCGCTGTTAACCGAACCCCTGAACGAGGCCGAACTGGCAGCGTCCCTTAAACAGCTGCAAGCCGCGTCCGCGGCCTTTCAGCACACCATGCATCAGGAAATGCTGGTAATTCTCCCGCAGCTCTCGCCAGCAGAGCGCGCCCGGGTCGCAACTTTCCTGCACCGCCCCGGTCGCCATGGTGACCGCGAGTCGCGCGACTGAGACCAACAAATTGCCGGTTCAGGGCAAGCCAAGCCACCCGCCTTGGGGTATGATGCTGGACCATCACGGGCAAGCACCTGGAACCCTATGAAGACCGTTAAAAGCGCCCTGCAGGACTTTATTGAGCGCGCCCTGGCCGAGACCGACGACGGCTGTTTCTGGACACCGTTTGATGCGGACTGGCGCTCGCCCTGCGAACTCAACAACCACCGCGAAGCCGATGAAATCAGCTGGCGACCAGTGCCCCAGGCATCGCCGGTGAGTTTTGATGGTCTCGCCAACGCCCTCGAACAACCCGTTCATCCTGATATTTACGCCTACTTTGGCAGCTTCTGGGGCGGCAGCCTTGAGGCCACGACCGACGCCGGTCATGTCAGCCTGATTCAACTCTGGAACCCGGCAGACTTTGACCGATTAATCGAAAATCTGGTGGGTCATACTCTCGTTCAGCGGCGGGCCAAACTTGACTATACGGTGTTTTTTGCCACCACAGACCCTGACTCGGAGCTGTTCCTGAGCATCGACAACCGCACCGGCAGGGTCATGCTGGAAGAGCCCGGCAAGGCGCCGCGACGCAGCGTCGCCGCCAACATCGCGACCTTTCTCGACCAACTGACCCCGGCCACCTCTAGCCCCGGACTGCACTGATGAAACAATTACAACTCCGGCCAATCACCCAGATTGTTGGCGACATTAATCTGCCTGGCTCAAAAAGCCTGTCCAACCGGGCCCTGCTGCTGGCGGCCCTGGCCAAGGGCAAAACCACCCTGCATAACCTGCTGGCCAGCGACGACACCGCCAGAATGCTCGACACTCTGCACCAACTGCATGTTCCGGTGACCTTCAGCAAGGACGGCAAGACCTGCGTCGTCGAGGGTCTGGGGCGGCTTTTCGCACCGCTCGACGCTACGCAATTTTTCCTTGGCAATGCCGGCACCGCTATCCGCCCCCTCACCAGCATGTTGGCACTGTGTTCGGGCAGCTTTGTCATTGACGGTGATGAATATATGCGCGAACGTCCCCTCGACCACCTGGTTGATGCCCTGCGGCAACTGGGCGCGTCGGTCACCTATCTTGGCAAACCCGGCTGCCCACCCATTCGCCTCGACGGCGGGCGCATTCGCGGCGGCCAGGTCGACATCAAGGGCAATATTTCCAGCCAGTACCTGACGGCCTTGCTGATGAGCCTGCCCCTGGCAGAAAACGCCAGTGTGATCCATGTTAT
This sequence comes from Pseudomonadales bacterium, assembly GCA_030728785.1. Classification (GTDB taxonomy): domain Bacteria; phylum Pseudomonadota; class Gammaproteobacteria; order Pseudomonadales; family Azotimanducaceae; genus UBA4582. The sequence goes on along the minus strand of JANQYP010000051.1, from coordinate 13,863 downwards.
TGGTGAGCAGGTGTCCAAACCCTATCTGGATATCACCCTGAAAATCATGCAGGACTTTGGTGTCACAGCCAGCCACGACAACTACAAGGTGTTTAATGTCAGCGGCCAGCAGCAGTATGTTTCTCCAGGCGACTACCTTATTGAAGGGGATGCATCATCCGCCTCTTACTTTTTTGCCGCCGCCGCCATCAAGGGTGGCACTGTCAGGGTCAATGGCCTGGGAGCCAACTCAGTGCAGGGCGACATTGCCTTTCTCGATGTCATTGAACAGATGGGGGCCAGGGTCAACCGCAACGACACCTGGATCGAAGTCAGCCGCGGCGAGCTGCGCGCCATTGACCTGGACCTGAACCATATCCCCGACGCCGCCATGACCGTTGCCATGCTGGCGTTGTTTGCCGACGGCACCAGCCGGATCAGAAACATCTATAACTGGCGCGTCAAGGAAACTGACCGCATGACCGCCATGGCCACGGAATTACGCAAACTCGGCGCTGTTGTCGAGACCGGCGCTGACTATATTGTCATCACCCCACCGGCGCAGCTGCGCGACGCCACCATCGACACCTATGGCGATCATCGGATGGCCATGTGTTTTTCCCTGGCGGCCATGGGTGATGCCGTGATCACCATCAACGATCCTGACTGTGTGGCCAAGACCTTTCCCAACTACTTTGCGACCCTGCAACAGCTTGTCGGCCACACCTGAGGCAACTCAGAGCAGCGGCGCCTGACGACTTTCCAGCGTGAGGAGCCATTGTTTGGCCTGCATGCCACCACCAAACCCCGTGAGACTGCCATTGGCGCCGATCACACGATGGCAGGGAATCACAATGGGTAACGGATTGCGACCGTTGGCGGCACCCACTGCCCGCACCGCCCGCGGCCTGGCGATTGTTTTGGCCACATCACCGTAGCTGCAGGTCTGGCCGTAAGGAATCTGCTGCAGCGCGTCGAGCACTGCCAGCTGGAAGGTTGTCCCCGTGGGCCTCAGTTGCAGGTCAAACACCTGGCGTTGACCGGCAAAATATTCCGCCAATTGCTGGGCTGCGATGGCGCAGACACCATCATCCTGTTGCCAGTCCACTGCCGGCGTCATGGGTCGGCCCTGCGGAAAACCAATAAAGTGCAAAATTTCAGCTTCGCCGGCCAACAACAGCGGCCCCAGGGGGCTGTTGATATAACGGTACTGCATGAGCGAGACTCCTGTTATTGATGTTTTTAAACCGGCTTTACGCGGTTTTTTCCTGCCATTCTTGCTGGCGAGTTAGCAGTGGCCAGCACCTTTGGCACAGTGCTGGCATGGCGCCACAGATGCATGCCAGCATAGGCGCGCCAGGGCTGCCAGCGCAGGGAGTGCGCCAGCAGCGCCTGGCTGTCGGCCAGGCCAAGGTACTGGCGGGCAACCCGCACCAGCACCAGGTCGTCATGCAGGAACGCATCAGGGTCGTTCAGGGCACGCATGGCCACATAACGCGCCGTCCAGCCACCAATACCTTTGATGCGAGTTAAGACATCAACAAGCTCTTGGGCATCATTAAACGCCGCAAAGTTAATCTCGCCGTTTGCTACTGCCAGCGCCAAGGCCTGGATTGCCCTGGCCCGAGCCTGGGGCATGGGCATATCTGCCGGCACCAACTGCGCCAACTGGGCCGGGGTGGGAAAATACAGCACTCCATCAACAACAACGCCGTAATCTCGTGCCAGCTGCCCCATCACTGTTGTGGCACCTTTAACAGAAATTTGCTGGCCAACAATGGCGCGCACTGCAATCTCAAAGGGGTCCCAGCCGCCAGGCACACGCTGGCCAGGATTGTCGGCAAGCAGCGGCGCCAGCAAGGGATCTTGCTGCAGGCATTGATTAACGTCCAGCGGGTCGGCATTCAGGTCAAACAATGCCCTGATACGCTGCCCTGCCCGCATCAGGCCTGCTGGGTTGGCCAACTTGATATTACAAACCAGCGTATGGTCCAGGTTGTCGTTAGTCACCGAAACGTAGCCAGGCTCGCCATCCACGACAATGCTGCGGGCATAACGTGTACTGTCCACATGCTCCACACCCGGGATGGCACGCATGGCCAGAAAGGCCAGAATCCCGGCGAAGTCAAACGGCGGTCGATAAGCCAGGCGCAGGCTGAAACCCTCTGCCCCCGGTGCTCTGGCAGCGCGCCGCTGGGCTGCTGGCGGACGCCGGTAGACCTGTAGGAAATGCGCATTAAAACGCCGAACACTGCCATAGCCCGCCAACAGCGCAATCTGGGTGATCTCCAGCGGCGTCTGGTCCAGCAGGGTCCTGGCAATCTGCAGGCGCCGGGTCTGGGCTACGGCAATGGGTGATGCCCCCAGGTGCTGCTGAAACAGTCGACTCAGGTGGCGGGAGCTGACACCCAGGCGGATGCTTAGGGCTTCAACCCCGGCTCCGTCCAGCGCACCCGCGCCGATCAGCTTTAAACCACGACTGACGGTGGTGCTGGTACCCGACCAGGCTGGCGTGCCTGGCGCCGCCTCCGGACGACAGCGCAGACAAGGCCTGAAGCCCGCAGCGCCAGCCGCGGCAGCCGAGGGATAGAATTCGACATTTTCCGGTTTCGGCAGGCGCACACGACAGACAGGCCGGCAGTAGATACCGGTAGTGGTCACACCGATAAAAAACCGCCCGTCAAATCTGGGGTCGCGGGCCTGGCGGGCAATTTCCAGCGCCTGGCGACTGGCAGGGAGCCGCGGGGCTGACGGCTGGACGGCCGAGGCCTGGGCAGCGGCAGACAGGTCTGAGGAAGGCTGGACAGCGGTCATAACGGGTTTAACTGAAATGATGTGTGGTCCGTATCTTAGTCCCGCTGCCAGACCCTCGCCAGCCGTTATCGGACGTCGATATCAGCCCTCAACTAAACTCATCAGCGGCAATCTCAATTCTGTTCCTGCCAGCCGCCTTGGCACGGTAAAGAGCCTGGTCCGCAGCACCCATAAAACTTTCGCGCGTGTCATGGCGGCTCGGCACACCGACTTTGATCCCAATGCTGACAGTCAGCACGCCGAAGGGACTGCCGCTGTGGACAATGCGCTCAGCCGCCAGCTGCTCAATAATCTGCCCGGCCACCAGACGTGCGCCCTGCAGGTCAGTGGCAGGGACGATCACCGCAAACTCCTCACCACCTATTCGAGCGCAGCTATCGGTACTTCTGCTCGCCACCTTGCGCATCACTGTTGCCAACTGGCGCAGGGCCTCATCGCCCCGCAGATGGCCGCTATGGTCGTTGTACTGCTTGAAAAAGTCCACATCCAGCAGTAATAACCCAAGGGACTGGCCGGCTCGGACACTCTGGTGCCAGGTGTCACTGAAAGATTCATCAAAGCAGCGCCGGTTCTGCAGCCCCGTCAGTGCATCAATGCGCGACAGCGCCTGCATTTTAAAGCGCACATCAAGGCCATCCAGAAAGATATTCGTCAGACGGTTCACTGACACCAGCATCAGCAGACTGAACAACAACACCAGCACCGCCATCACGCGCTCAAGCCGCCCACCATCAAGGAGCAACGCAACAATCACCGGCACGGCAATAGGCAGGCAATAAAACCAGAAAGACTGGCGTTGCACTGCCAGCATCACTCCGCCAGCGGCGACAATGCCAATCAGCACAGCCACCAGCAAGGCTCTGTAGGTTAGCGCTTCTGGCCACAGGAACACCGTTACCGAACCCCACAGGGATGTCTGCACCAGGGTCATAAGGACAAAACCATACTGCCAGGCAGGCAACGCCAACATATCCAGGTGCGGCCAGAGGCGCAGGAAACGCCAGGCCCCAGCGCCGCGCAGCAGGGCCACGGCCCAGACGACAAGACCCCAGACCAGCAAGTGCTGGTTGTCCATCACGGGCCACAAGGCATAGATCACAAAACAACTGCTAATCATGTGCCCGAGCATGGCGTTGGGCATGCCGCGGTACAGCAGTACCAAGGCCTCCCGGTACACCGCATCACGCTGGTCCGACACTGGCCGGACCGGGGATTCAAGGAGGGTGGACAAGCTCATCAGGTTAATCGCCAGGTTAAGGGGTAGGTGTCATCCCCAAACGGCTATTAGAAGGTCTTTAAGAGCTGGAGGCAATGCGTATTTGCGCCGGCGTGTGCCATCGCCGCGAAAGCGCCAGCCGGCCTAAATCGCCAGCGAGGCTGTTCAGAGGCCGCAGATGATGGCACTATTTCGCCGCGTATTACCATTCCCAGAGGCCAGGCCCGCCCACTACATGGTCGGGCCTGTCTAACCCGGGCGTCACACTTGAGCAGCCTATGACCCAAAACCTCGGCACAGTAACAGATCCTGCAAAGGTCATTGATGACCTGCTGGCGAGCGCCACGGATGCCCAGGTGAGCTTCAACTTCAGCTTCCTGCCTTATTACGACCCGGCCCCACAACCCCTGCAATTGTTTTGCCATTGCCAATGGCAAGGTGGTCGCCTGTCTTGCCGCATCGCCACCGACCCGGCACAAATGCCCGCCGACGGCATCGACCTGATGACCCCACTTTGCCTTGAACCTGTCACTGTGGCGAAACCCTGGGGCGCTGAAATCTGGCATACGGGTATTGAGGCCAGAGGCGTTTGCGCCATTCAGGGAACGCCCCTGCCCTGGCTGATTGCCTTGCACCCAACACGCTTGCTGGGCGCGGGACAACGAGATCCGGTCCTGCTGAAAATTCTGGCGCCGTTCAAGGAAGAGATCTATGGCGATCTGTATCTGGAGCTGCATGAGCAAAAAATCGAGGTCTATGTGGTAACCCAAGTGGATCCCGGTGCCTGGCCTGACGGCCGCGGCCAGATTCGCTATGGCTTCTGCCCCAAACGCCTGCAGTCCTTTGCCACTGAGGCGGCATTCCGGCAGGCCTATCTGGCTGCCGTCAATGACTATCGCGCCATTCGCAGCACCATTGACGCCGAACTCGACAATGTCAGGCTGACCAATGGCTATGCCCTTGACGCCCCGGTGGCGCCAGCGCTGCTGGAAGCCTGGCGCGCCGAGCTGGATGCCGACTTAAACCATGAGGAGCAGCGCTGCCGCGGGTTGATGAACAGCTTCACCCGCCTGCAGGAATTGGCCGTAGGCAGCGTTATCCAGGTCCAGCCCCTGACCCCCCACTCCCTGCAGCACGGCGTGCGGGTGATTGAGTTCCAGTCACCCCACTACGAGCGGTTTATCCTGTCTTTTGGCCAGAAGGTTTTAACCCAGCCCCACTGGGACAGTGAGGTCGCCATCCAGCGGGCCAGCCTGGCGACGCCAGGTGCACCCGAGCCCCTGGCCATTCACCGCAGTCCCGGCTGCAGCGTTGACCAGATCGTCTGTTTCCCCGAGTTTGAGGTGCACAACATTCGTCTGGCGAGCGCCGCAAGTTACCGGCTGGCGCTGGCAAATTATGCTGTTTTAATCGGTGTTGAAGGCACAGCCAGTATTGCCGGGCAGGCACTGGGCAATGAACAGAGTGTTTTAATCAGCGGACTGGCGAGAGAGCAAGTACTTACAAACAATGGCCCAACCAGCGCAGTTGTGCTGCTTGCCATACCGCGCGAGGCCGTTGTCTAAGGAACCTCTGATTAAGGCCGGAGTGCCGGACCACTATTTCCGCCCATAAGCGGCAGGCGATGCCAGGCCAGAACAGGTCTGGCCCGGCGCAGTCTTACGGCAGCAGGTGGGCTACGGCGTCACGCTCTTCAACCAGCTCGGCTTCGGTGGCGGCCATCTTGCCTTGGCTGAACTCACTGATCTCAAGGCCCTGGATGATTTTCCAGTCGCCGTCGGCACAGGTGCAGGGGAATGAATAAATCAGGCCCTTGGTAATGCCATAGCTGCCATCTGCATAGACAGCCATGCTGACGGTTGCGCCATTGCTACCCAGAGCCCAGTCACGCACATGCTCAATCGCCGCATTAGCCGCGGATGCTGCGCTGGACAGCCCACGGGCCTTGATAATCGCCGCGCCACGTTGCTGTACTGTTGGAATGAAGTCACCCTCGATCCAGGCCTGGTCTACCAGCGACAGCGCCTCTGTGCCTGCGACCCTGGCATGGTAGAGGTCAGGATACTGGGTTGCAGAGTGGTTACCCCAGATGGCCAGGCCGGTAACATCAGTAACATGTTTGCCGGTCTTCTGGGCGACCTGGGTCAGTGCCCGGTTGTGATCCAGGCGAGTCATGGCGGTGAACTGACGCGGGTCGATATCCGGCGCATTACGCTGGGCGATCAGGCTGTTGGTGTTGGCGGGGTTACCCACCACAAGCACCTTCACTGTCTTTTTCGCATGGCTGTTTAATGACTTACCCTGCACGGAAAAAATTGCCGCATTGGCCTCCAGCAGATCCTTACGCTCCATACCCGGGCCCCGCGGCCGCGAACCTACCAGCATGGCGTAATCCACGTCTTTGAAGGCAACATCGGGATTATCCGTCGCAATAATGCCCTGCACCAGGGGAAAGGCACAGTCGTCAAGTTCCATAACAACGCCACTAAGCGCACCCATGGCCGGCGGAATTTCCAGCAGTTGCAGAATAACTGGCTGGTCTTTGCCGAGCATGTCACCCGCAGCAATGCGAAATAGCAGTGAGTAACTGATCTGACCTGCGGCACCGGTGACCGCAACGCGTACTGGCTCTTTCATAATGATTCCCCTCGTGTGGCTCGCAACTGCAAAAGGCAAGAATTATACCCAAATCGAAGCCTCTGTCGTCGGTCTTATACCGCCTGAGCAATAATAATTACCCGGCTCTGCGCTACACCGTTATTCACGGACAATGCACGGGGCCATGAAAGACCAGACACAGACCATCAATGACCCGTGCCGGGATCTTGCGCAGTAAATTCCCAGGGCGGTCGCGCCGACAAGTCACTCGAAACGCCGCGCTGCTACCGGCAAGATTGCACTTGAACAATTATCAAGATTCGATATTTTTATATATAACAGCAGGTTATATAGATATGCCAGGGCAAGGCAGACCCCCGCACCCTTGACATTCCATGTTCTGATGGTATTGTTTCCGGCCGGTCGCAGAGTGACCACACCATGTATCACTCAGACGGGCACGCTCCACAAGAGTAGGCACCCCAATTACAAGACGCTTGGCGAAATGCTCTGCGGAAGAATGGGCGATAGATTGGACGAGAGGCTCAAAGCGCTGCTTGTTAACGCACCTTGTTAACGCGCCGCTACCGCACATCTTGACCGCACATCTTGACCGCACATCTTGACCGCA
>JANQYP010000051.1:0-6525 GCA_030728785.1 Pseudomonadales bacterium | reverse complement strand
ACCGCACATCTTGACCGCACATCTTGACCGCACATCTTGACCGCATTCGCCAGGCGCTGGTGCAATACCAACGCAGCCTCCACAGCTGAGCCTGCGATTCCCTTTTTTGTACTGAATTATTTGTACTGAATTGTTTGAACCGAATTGTTTGAACCGAATTGTTTGGACTGGGCTCGATCCGCTCGAGCAAAAATGGCGTACTGTGCAGCACAATTGGCTGTCCAGATTGCTGTCCAGATTGATAACCACCACCGGTGGCTATAAGTAGTGTAGACGTAAGAGTAGGCATCAATGATGAAAAATACAGTCGTACAGCCTGGCTGCTACCCCGAGAAGACGGGCCTTTATGATCCCGAGCAAGAGAAAGATGCTTGTGGGGTGGGCTTTGTCGCCAACATCAAAGGCAAGGCGAGCCACCAGATCATGCTCGATGCCTACCATATTAATGCCCGCATGGATCATCGCGGCGGCTGTGGCTTTGAGGAAAACACCGGTGACGGCGCGGGTGTCCTGACCGCCCTGCCCCATGGCCTGTTCCGCAAACTCGCCGGCGAGCTGAATATCGAACTGCCGGCTGCGGGCAAGTATGCCGTCGGCAATATTTTCCTACCCCAGGATGTGGCTGAGCGGCAGTATTGCAAAGCACAAATAGAACGCATCATCGCCGAAGAAGGCCAGACCTTTATTGTCTGGCGCCTGGTCCCAACAAATGCCAGGGGCGCAGATATTGGCCCCGCTGCGCAGGCCGCACAACCCAGTATTGAGCAACTGTTTATTGGTGCAGAGGGTGTCCTTGGCGATGACTTCGAGCGCAAGCTGTATATTATCCGGCGCCGCTTCGCGGAACTGCTGAAACGCAATTCGCCGCACCTTACCCAGGGACACATGGTGTACTCCTGCAGCCTGTCCAGCAAAATCATTGTCTATAAGGGCATGTTAACGCCTGGCCAGTTATACCCTTTTTATCCTGACCTGGAAAACACCGACTACGAGACTCACCTGGCTATGGTGCACTCACGCTTCAGCACCAACACCTTCCCTTCGTGGGGCAGGGCACAGCCGAATCGTTACATGAGTCACAACGGTGAAATCAATACCCTCAAGGGTAACAAGAACATGATGACGGCACGCCAGGGCGTGGTCGCCTCCGAGCTGTTTGGCGACGACATCAATAAGCTGTTCCCGATTGTCGAGCCAGGGTACTCAGATTCAGGCACCTTCGATGCTGTCCTCGAATTCCTGCTGCTGTCCGGCCGCTCACTACAGGAAGCCATTATGATGATGATTCCTGAAGCCTGGCAATCAGATGTCAACATGTCCAAGGACAAACGCGACTTCTACGAATACCATTCTGCACTGCTCGAACCCTGGGACGGCCCTGCGTCAATCGTCTTTACAGACGGCCACTACATCGGCGCCGTGCTTGACCGCAATGGTCTGCGACCGAGCCGCTATTATGTCACCCACGACGACAAAGTCATCATGGCGTCAGAAGTTGGTGTTCTGCCTGTTGATCCGTCCAACGTCAAAGTGAAGGGGCGCCTGCAGCCCGGAAAAATGTTCCTGATCGACTTTGAGCAGGGCCGCTTGATTCCTGACGAGGAGCTGAAGCATGACTTTGCCAATCGTCGCCCCTATGGCACCTGGCTGGCGAACCAGGCCATCCAACTCGAAGATATTCCCAGCGCACCAGACAATCATGGCTTCTCTGGAGAAACCCTGGTGCCACGAATGCAGGCCTTTGGTTATACCGTAGAAACCATGCAATTTATGCTCATCCCAATGGTCACCGAGGCCCGCGATCCGCTGGGCTCCATGGGTAACGACTCGGCCCTGGCGTGTTTGTCAGACAAGTCGAGGATGATTTATGACTACTTCAAGCAACTGTTTGCCCAGGTAACCAACCCTGCCATCGACTCCATTCGCGAAGAAGTTGTCATGTCGCTGGAGTGTTTTATTGGTCCGGAAAGCAATCTGCTGGAAACCACTGAAGCGCATGTTAATCGCATCAAGATCATGAACCCGATCCTGTCCAACGAAGAACTGAGCTCCCTCAGGCATATGGACTACCGTGGCTGGAAGACCTGTACCGTTGACATCACCTTTGCCAAAGCCGAGGGTAAAGCCGGCCTGACGGCAGCCTTAGCACGTATTTGCGAAGAGGCCACCATTGCCATCAATGAGGGTTTCTCTTTACTGGTGTTGTCAGACCGGGCAATTGCTGATGATCGCATGGCCATCAGTGCTTTGGTTGCCTGCGGTGCCGTCCACCATCATCTGGTGGCAAGCCAACAGCGCACCAGAATTGGCCTGTTACTGGAAACCGGTGAGGCGCGGGAGGTACACCACCACTGCCTGCTGGCCGGCTACGGGGCTGATGCCATCAATCCTTACCTTGCCTTTGAGTCACTCTGGCAAGCTCGACTTGATGGACTGCTGGACGAATCTGACCTGAAAACTGACGACGACATTGTTTATGCCTACAAAAAAGCCGTCGCCAAAGGCATGCTCAAGGTCATGGCAAAGATGGGTATCTCTACTCTGCAATCTTACAAGGGTGCACAGATATTCGAGGCTGTAGGTCTCGCTGACGAGATTATCCGCCAATGTTTTGTCGGCACCGCAAGTCGAGTCGAGGGTGTTAACTTTGAGGTGCTGTTTGCCGAAATGCTGCAGCGTCACCAGCTTGGCTACCCGCAACGGAACACCAACCTGATTCCCGTGCTGCCCAACCCCGGTGATATTCACTGGCGCCGCGAAGGCGATGCCCACATGTGGGATCCCACTGCCATCTCCAGTCTTCAGGTTGCGACTCGCAGCAACAGCCAAGATGCCTACTGGGCGTTTGCCAAACACACCAATGAGGAAACCACCCGGCGCTGCACCTTCCGTGGTCTGCTGACCTTCAAGCCCGGGGTTAATGGCGGGCCCATTGCTTTGGACGAAGTCGAACCAGCCCAGGAAATTGTTAAACGCTTCTGCACTGGCGCCATGAGTTTTGGGTCTATTTCTGCCGAAGCCCATGAGACTCTGGCCATCGCCATGAATCGCCTCGGCGGCAAGTCCAATACCGGCGAAGGTGGCGAAGATGCCGTGCGCTTTGCACCCATGGCCAACGGTGACTCAAAACGCTCAGCCATCAAGCAGGTCGCCTCGGGTCGCTTTGGCGTTACCATCTGGTACCTGGCAAACTCTGACGAACTGCAGATCAAAATTATTCAGGGTGCAAAACCCGGTGAAGGTGGCGAACTACCCGGCGGCAAAGTTGACGAAACTATCGCCAGAATTCGCCACTCCACACCCGGCGTTGGCTTGATCAGCCCGCCACCACACCACGATATTTATTCTATCGAGGACATGGCGCAGCTGATCCATGACTTGAAGAACGCCAACCCATCGGCTCGCATCAGCGTCAAGCTGGGTGCCGAAATTGGCATTGGCACCATCGCCGCGGGCGTCACCAAGGCCAAGGCCGACCACCTGGTGATTGCTGGCCATGACGGCGGCACGGGTGCGTCACCCATCACCTCCATCAAACATGCCGGCCTGCCCTGGGAATTGGGCCTGGCCGAGGCCCACCAGACCCTGGTCATGAACAACCTGCGCTCCAGGGTCTACCTGCAGACCGACGGCCAGCTGAAGACTGGACGGGATGTGGCCATTGCCGCCCTGATTGGCGCCGAAGAGTTTGGCTTTGCAACAGCACCGCTGATCACTCTTGGCTGCATCATGATGCGCAAGTGCCATCTGAATACCTGCCCCGTGGGCATCGCCACCCAGGATCCGGAGTTGCGCAAGAAATTTACCGGTAAACCCGAGAGTGTGGTGAACTACTTTTTTATGGTCGCCGAAGAGATGCGCCTGATCATGGCCGAACTGGGCTTTCGCACGGTCAATGAAATGGTCGGGCGGGTCGATGTACTGGAAATGAATGAGGCATTGCAACACTGGAAGGCCAAGGGCCTGGATCTTTCGGCCATCCTCAAGCCGGCAGCCATCGTCTATGACAACACCAAAGTTTACCGGGTCATGGCCCAGGATCATGGTCTTGAAAAAGCCCTCGATAACGAACTGATCAGGCTTGCCCAGCCAGCCCTGCAGCATGGTGAGGTGGTCAATATTGATCTGCCGGTGATCAATATCAACCGCGTTGTTGGCACCATGCTGTCCCATGAGGTAGCCAAGGCAACCCGCGGCGCCCTGCTGGCGGACAACACCATCAACATCAAACTGACTGGTTCCGCCGGCCAGAGCCTTGGTGCCTGGCTGGCCAAGGGGATCAGTATCAGTGTTGAAGGCGACGCCAACGACTTTGTCGGTAAGGGCCTGTCTGGCGGCAAAATTGCCATCTATCCATCCAAAGTCAGTACCTTTGTTGCAGAGGACAACATCCTCGTCGGTAACGTTGTGTTGTATGGCGCCACCAGCGGTGAAGCCTACTTCCGCGGCATAGCCGCCGAGCGTTTCTGTGTCCGTAACAGTGGTGCCAGCGCCGTGGTCGAGGGTATCGGCGACCATGGTTGTGAGTATATGACGGGCGGGCGAGTGGCTATCCTGGGGCGCACCGGCAGGAACTTCGGCGCCGGCATGAGCGGCGGTATTGCTTATGTGCTGGACCGCGCCGGTGATTTTGCCAGTCGCTGCAATATGGAAACCCTGGAACTCGAATCGATGGTTGACCCTGAAGATATTCTTGAGTTGCGCGCACTTATCCAGCGGCACGAGAAGGCCACGGGTTCAACCCTGGCCAAGTCGTTACTGGCCGACTGGGACAACAGCCTCGGGCTCTTCAAGAAGGTCATGCCAACTGACTACAAGCGCGTCCTGATGGCTGACAAGAACAGTATGGCGCTGAGGGTCGCCAGCGCCTGAAGAGAACCTATGAACACCCCATGAACACCCCATGAACAGCAGCACCAATAACAAGCAGTAAGAGAAAGATATGGGTAAGCCAACAGGATTTAAGGAAGTTGCACGCAAGGTCGAACCCTACCGGGATGCAGCCGTGCGCATGTTAGATTTTAAAGAAATATACACCCCCCATGATGCCACGCACCTGCAGTCCCAAGGTTCGCGCTGCATGGATTGTGGCGTGCCATTTTGCCAGTCCACCAATGGCTGCCCAATTCACAACCTGATTCCTGAGTGGAATGACCTGGTGTACCACGGTCGCTGGCGTGATGCCCTTGATCGCTTACACAAGACCAATAATTTTCCGGAATTTACTGGTCGGGTTTGCCCTGCGCCTTGTGAGGGGGCCTGTGTACTAGGGATTACCGATCCCGCTGTGACCATTAAAAATATCGAAATGGCTATTATCGACCGGGGTTTTGCTGAAGGCTGGGTTATTCCCGTGCCGCCAGTCAACCGCACCGGCAAGTCTGTTGCGGTTATTGGCTCAGGACCTGCTGGCCTGTCTGCAGCGGCGCAACTGAACAGCGCCGGTCACCACGTCACCGTCTATGAGCGTGCTGACCGTCTTGGCGGCCTGCTGATGTATGGCATTCCGAACATGAAACTGGAGAAGTCAGTTATCGACCGCCGCATCGACCTGCTGCGAGCAGAGGGCGTAACCTTTGTGGTCAATGCTGATGTCGGTGGCAAAGATGTTAATGGCGTTGCTGTTCAGACCTTGATCGCCAACAACGATGCAGTGCTGCTGGCTACCGGTGCAACCCTGGCGCGAGACCTGAATATTCCTGGTCGCGAGGGCCCAGGTGTACACCTGGCAATGGAGTTCCTGACGGCCAATACTAAGAGCTATCTGGATTCCGGCCATGCTGACGGCCAGTACATATCGGCCAAAGATAAAGACGTGATCGTCATTGGCGGTGGCGATACCGGTACCGACTGCATTGGCACATCCCTGCGCCATGGCTGCAGGTCCCTGGTCAACTTCGAGCTGATGCCCCAGGCACCCGCCGGCCGCAGCGATAACAATCCCTGGCCCCTGTGGCCAAAGATTCATCGTGTCGACTATGGCCATGCAGAAGCGGCCAGTCGCTTTGGTGATGACCCCAGGGTTTTCCAGATTGCCAGCAAGTCCTTTATTCGTGACGACGCTGGCCAACTCAGAGGTGTGATCACTGTCAATGTTGACCAGCAGCTGAAGGAAATTCCTGGCAGTGAAAAAACTTGGCCGGCAGACCTCGTCTTTTTGTCTATGGGCTTCCTGCAGCCAGAACATTACATCAACGAGTCACTGGGACTGGAAACGGACCCGCGCGGCAACTTTGTGGCCAACAAGAGCGATTACCGCACGTCTGTGGCCAAGGTTTACGCCGCCGCTGACTGTCGCCGTGGACAAGACCTGGTGGTGCGAGCAATCAACGAAGGCCGTGAAGCGGCCCGCGAGATTGACCGCGACCTGATGGGCCACACCCAACTACCCTGAAACCTTCTGACCAGCCGCGGCGCAGCAATTTAGGGGTCAGGACCAAGTGCCAGGTCCGATTTAATCCAGCAATTTAGGGGTCAGGACCAAGTGCCAGGTCCGATTTAATCAAGGCAGTGTTTCGCCTAATA
>JANQYP010000050.1 GCA_030728785.1 Pseudomonadales bacterium | reverse complement strand
AGCCTGCCTTGACCGCGACAGTCACAATCGCGAGGCCGATAAGATTCGACATGCCAAGGCGATTGGCCATCGCCACCATCAGCGGGATTATCAGCAGATACTCAGAGGCCAGGCCCAGAAATGTGCTGCCTGCCGCGAATACAATCATCAGAGCTGGCACCAGGATATAGACATTGCCGCCGACACTGCCGAGTAAACGCTCCAGTCCAGCATCAATCGAGCCGGAGCGGGTCATGATGCCAAACATGCCACCGATCAGCAGCACCATGAAGATCAGGCCTGCCATGCGCTCAAGTCCGATGGGAATGGACATCAGGGTGCCGGTCACACTGACTGGACGTGCCACGCCTTCTTCGATGCCATTGTGAGTAGAAAACAGGTTGCTCAGGCTGCGATCTTTCTCAAGCACTTCGTAGCTGCCCGGAACCACCAGGCGGCCATCGCGCTGGTAACTGCCGGAATCAACCACATAAGTCAGGATGGCGGCCAGTACCAGTATGCTTAGTAATACGACAATCGGATTGGTTTGTTTGCTCAGTGTTTTTGCGGTTTCATCTTTCATGCTATCTGCCTGCCTGCTTTTTATAGAGCTTCACCGGGTCTTTTATCAGACCCTCTATCAGGCCCTCTATCGGGCCCTTCTGAACTCTCCAGCGGCCTGCATAAAGCCGCTGTGCTGAAGCCTCTGTGTACGAAGCATTGTGATCGGCAGCTGACAAGGGAGTGTCAGCTGCCAGTCGCAACACCATCAGAGTCGCAGTTTACAGCGCATAGCTTACCTGCAGATACATAAAAAGACCCACTGCTGAGTATGTCTGCTGATCAAAGTTAATGTTTAGATTGACACGTGATACTGGAGGCTGTTTATCCGTAAAGTTATCTACACCAAGCCGGATATTAAACTGCTCATTGTATTGATAGCTGCCGGCGATGTTGTGATAAACAATGGTCGGAATATGTAATTGCTGACCACCAAAAGTTTCTTCGGTATCTCCAATCATGCGCGCGGAATAATTTGCTGCCCATTTATCCATACTCCAGCGGGTCGAGAAATTAGCACGCATTTCCGGATAAGCTTCACGCGATAAGGCACGTCCCAGCTTGTCACTGACCTGAACGGCACCGTTCGGCAGCGTGGATTTTTCAGTGACCTCGCGCAGTTTTGAAGCACTCAAAGTGAAATTAAAATCGCCGTAACTGCTTACCATGCCGTAACGGGCAACAAGATCAATACCCTTCACCGAGGTGCCATTCAGGTTGATGGGGCCGTCAGCCATGTTGAGAATCTCACCGTCGCTGGCACGGGTGATGAAGTTGCAGCGCTGGCCTGTCGTCGCGCACAGGTTAAGCAGGTTCTGCGCACCAAAAGTGCTGATAGTGTCTTCGATATCGATATCATACCAGTCCATGGTCAGGCTGAGGCCGTCAATGGCGGCTGGGGTATACACGAAACCGTAGGAAAGATTCTCTGATGTCTCCGGATTCAGATTACCGTTACCGCCAACGCTGGCTGGCAGCGTGGTTCTAAGCTGAACATAGTCGCTGGGTATACCCGCACAACCAACCAGTCCTGCGCCGCCGCCACTGCAAGGGTCAGTGACGGGAATAGCGGTCTCTCGGGCACCTTCAAACAGTTCCAGAATGGAGGGGGCACGGAAACCTTCCGCCCAGGTAGCTCGGATCATCAGATCGTCGATTGGCCGCCAGGCCACACCGATCTTGCTGTTAGTGGTATCACCGAAGGTACTGTAGTCCGAGTAACGGACAGCTACATCAGCGCGTAAATCCCGAACCAGCGGCTGGTCGGCCAGCAGAGGGATGCTGAACTCAACATAAGCTTCTTTTAGATCATACTCACCATTAGTGCCGTCACGTGGCGCTGAGCTGGTAGCTCGATAAGTATTAACGCGAGCAGCGGCCTTAATATAACTGTCTGAAACATCAGTGCCTTTTTCTTCGCGATATTCGATGCCGGCAGCAAAGGCCAGTGCGCCGGCAGGCAGTTGCATCAGGTCGCCGGTCAGGTTAGCAGTGAAGTCAGTCTGTTCAGCGGCGTTTTTGTCACGGCCGGTATAATTAATATAGTCCACCATTCCAGGTGTCAGGGGATTGAACAGGTTGACGGCGACACAACCGGCCAGCAGATCAGAAACATCAGCGCTGATACCGGTGCTGTCACAGGCACGCATGCCCAATGCCAGACGATCAAGATCCATCTGATTTACCGAAGTGAAGCTGGCCTCATTTTCCGCCCAGGAATAAAACATATCCCAGCGCCATGTATTTGCCAGCTCACCACTGAATCCGGCCCCCAGACGCAGAGTTTCTACTTCCTGTTGATTCTGGCGCAGACCATTTTCAACGTGGAAGCCGGTCACTCGGAAGTCACTGCCTGCGAAGGTTACGCCGAAGGGGTTCACCGCGGGATTGTTGGGGATCGAAAACCCGCGGCTGCCCTGGATTGACGATAGGGCTTCCGAGAACTGCTGGTCTGATTTGCGACGGTTATAGAGTGCTTCAAGCGTGAACTCAATGCCACTGGCAAACTGAGTTGTGTTCTGCACAAACAGAGAGGTTCGCTCCAGCGGGCCGACTACATAGTTATTATCATAGCGATTGTAAACATCAGTTGTCGTATTAACCCCACGCCAGTTGCCGATTGAACTTCCATCTGCACCTGGGTTTCGGGTAATGCCATTAGAGGGGATGGTGAAATTAACTTTCGATGCCAGACTGCTTTCACGGAACAATAATTCCGGGGTGCCAAGGGGGAGACCATTTAAAGGCATAGCAGTCAGCGAACGGTCCTGTGTATAAATGGGCTTCTGGTCGACATGAGTCAGCGCCACTGTCCAGTTGCTGTTGCCGAAGTTACGTCCGGCAAGAATATCTATGCCCTGAGTTTCGCGATCACCTTCACTGCTTTGACCCAAATTGGTTTTAACGCGCAGACCTTCGAAGTTTCGGTAAGTCTGCATGTTGACCACACCGGCAATCGCGTCCGCACCGTAAATTGCGGTAGCGCCGTCCTGCAGCACTTCAACACGCTGGATCATCGCCTGAGGAATGGTATTCAAATCCACGAAGTCGCGGAAGCCACGGGTTCCGGCACCATTCACCCAGCGTCGGCCATTGACCAGCACCAGTGAGCGGTTCTCACCCAGGTTGCGCAGATTAAGGCTGCTGCTGCCATGACTGGTGCCGGCAGAGCCGTTGGCATTCAAGCTGGGGCCGACAGAGGGCAGGCTTTGCAGAGTCTCACCCAGTGATAAAGAGCCATCAGCACGCAGATCGTCTTCAGAAAGCGTCTGTACCGGACTGCTGGATGCTTCGTCCTGACGCATAATGCGTGAACCAACGATCATGATTTCTTCAATAGCGGGTGCGACCTGCGCGGCGGTGTCCTGAGCCTGTGCAGACGTCATGCTGCCAAAGGCCATCAGTACAGCGCTTACCAGTGGCAGGCGGCAGAATTTCGTGGATTTATCGAGCATAACATCTCCCCCTTTGGAGTCAGTGAACGTATTTTTATTCAGGACGTAGATCCAGCTATCCATAATCAACAGGGATAATAGGAAGACAATCCATGTCATGCAATATTATGATCTATGGGTATGGCTTGATAACGTTTTGTTATTGTAAGCTTGTGTCTGCCGCAGGACTTATTGATCAGGGAATCGTATGCCACTTGCCTCCTATGGACTGAATCTAAAAAGTTTGGAATGTTTCCGCTCAATTATTAATACCGGTTCAGTGACGGCGGC
>JANQYP010000049.1 GCA_030728785.1 Pseudomonadales bacterium | reverse complement strand
GCGGCTTAAGCCTGTAGTTTGCGCGGTCGTGCTCCCCAGACGCTGGACTGCGGGGTAATGGTCCAGCAGTGATGGATATTCTGGCGGCGCTTGAAGTCCAGCGGAATCGTCTCGGCACTGATATTTTTCACCTGAAACAACTGTTGGACGGTTTCCCCCAGCTTGAAGTTGCGCTGGTTGGTGGAAAAATACAGGGTGCCGCCGGGACTCAACAGCGCCATAGCCTGCTGGATCAGGGCTTCGTGATCCTGCTGGACATCAAAGGGCTGGTCCATACGCTTGGAATTGGAGAAGGTCGGCGGGTCGAGGAAAATCAGGTCATAACTGCCAGGCTTTTTGAGGCGCGCCTGCTGCGCCAGCCATTGCAGGCAATCTGCCTGCAGCAACTGGTGTTGGGTCTCAGCCAGACCATTGAGCTGCAGATTGCGCCGCGCCCAGTCGAGGTAGGTCTGCGACATGTCGACGGTAGTGGTCGCAACGGCGCCACCCAACGCGGCCTGCACCGTGGCCGCAGCCGTGTAGGCAAAGAGGTTAAGGAACCGTTTGCCTTTGGCCTCGCGAAACAGGCGCTGGCGCACCGGCCGGTGATCGAGGAACAGGCCCGTGTCGAGATAATCCTCGAAGTTCACCAGCAGCCGTGCGGCACCTTCCCTGACCTCGTGAAAGCGTCGCTCAGTGGCGATGCGCTCATACTGGCTGTCACCACGCTGGCGCGCCCGGGTCTTATAAAACAGGTGTGCATCGTCGAGGGCCAGCACTTGCTGCACCACTGTTAACAACTCCCGGGTGCGCATTTGGGCCTTGTCCGGGTCGATGGTCTGGGGCGCGGCATACTCAGAAATACAGACCCACTGCTCTGCACCTGGCCCCACCTCGTCCAGCGCGGCATGATAGATATCAATCGCTGCGGCATAATCCGGCAGGTCAGCATCATACACTCGATAACAGCTGACCCCCTCGCGGCGCGCCCAGCGCGATAACTGTTTAAGGTTCTTCTCCAGCCGGTTCTTGAACATCAGGGCCTGCTCAGACAAGGCGTCTGGCTTAACGCGATGGGGCAAACGGGCGTCCCGGTAAAAATTAGCCTCTTCAATCTGAAAATGAATCAGCTTACATTCGATGGCGCCGTTAAACAGGGTATGCAATTTGTCGGCGCGAATTCCCAGGTGTTTGCCCAAGGCCTGGTCTTCCGTAAACAGTGCGGCTTTCCAGCCGCGCAACTGGGTTCGCAACATGCCACCCAGGGCAGAATACAAGGCTGGCAATTCGTTCGACTCGGCAAGGCGCCGGCCATAGGGCGGATTGGTCACCACCAGGCCATGGGCGGGAAAGTTGTGGCGGAACTGGCTGATATCCTGATAGGCAAAACTCACCCGGTCACCCAAACCAGCACGCAGGGCATTGTCACGGGCCTGCTCAAGGACCCGGCGGTCAATGTCAAAACCCAGCATGGCGGGCAATTTCGCCAGGCCCTGGTCTCGGCGGTAGCCAGCTTCCGCCAGCAATCGGGTCCAGGTGGCGGCGTTATGCTGGCGCCAGCCAAGAAACCCAAAATAGTCGCGGCTCAGCCCCGGTGCCACATCCGCGGCCATCATTGCCGCCTCAATCACCAGGGTGCCTGAGCCACACATGGGATCAACAAAGGCGCCCCGCTCCGCGGCTATTTCCGGCCAACGGGCCCGCAGCAGCAGTGCTGCCGCGAGGTTTTCTTTTAAGGGTGCCTGGCCAGCTTCCAGTCGATAGTTACGCTGGTGCAGGCTGTTGCCCGACAGATCAAGATACAGGGCTGCGGTATCTTTGTTGATATAACAGTTGAGGCGAATATCGGGTCGGTCCACATCCACATTAGGCCGATCACCCTCGCGCTCGGCAAAGTCATCAACAATGGCATCCTTGATCTTCAGGGCGGCATAGTGACTGTGGGTAATCTTCGAGGCGCTGACATTGGCATCCACCGCCAGGGTCTGGTCAACCCGCATATGTTCAGACCAGTTGATGCTGCGTACGCCAGCATACAGGGCTTCAGGAGAGTCCGCCGGGAAGGTGGCAATGGGCAGCAGGATGCGGTTTGCCAGGCGCGACCAGAGGCAGGCGCGATAGGCCATTTCCAGCGGACCTTCAAAGCGCGCACCAGCCCGGGTTTCAGCAACGCCAGTGGCGCCCAGCTGGGTCAGCTCGGCCGCCAGCAGGTCAGACATGCCCTTGGGCGCGGTAGCAAAATATATGCGGTTTTTCATCGGCGGCAGTCTACCACAATGGCCCGGTGCCGCCAGAGCCATACACAACCGACCCAACTCCACATGCCAGGCCTACAGCGCCATGGCATGGAGTTCAGGGGCAGCGGCACCGATGAGGGGTGCAATTTTGAGGTACCACAGCTGCAGGCGCCTCAGCCAAGGGCATCATTCAAACCCTTGAATTGCGCCTTGATCTCTTCGGCGCTGCTGCGCAGGTCAACCATGGGTGGCAGATAGCCCGTCGAGTCCTGCTCCAGCCGGTGAATGGCTTTTGCCGGCCAGGCTGCCAGCTCAGGCAGCCACCGCTTGATATATACCCCATCGGCATCAAACCTGAGCTGCTGCCGCCAGGGATTAAACACGCGAAAATAAGGCTGTGCGTCAGCGCCGGTAGAGGCCGCCCACTGCCAGCTGCCATTGTTGACGCTGGGATCATAGTCCACCAAGTAGCGGGCAAAAAAAGCCTCACCAAGACGCCAGTCAATATGCAGGTTTTTTACCAGGAAAGAGGCCACCACCATGCGCACCCGATTGTGCATATAACCGGTTGCCACCAGTTCGCGCATACCGGCGTCGATAATGGGGAACCCGGTTTTGCCGGCCGCCCATTGCTGCAGCAGAGCGGCATCGGTGCGCCAGCGAATCCCATCATAAAGTCGACGGAAGGCGTGGCCAAAGACCCGCGGCCGGTGGTGGGCAATGTGGCAGTAAAAATCCCGCCAGTAGAGTTGCCGCAACATGGGGTGTTGCGCTCCCAGTTGTTCGCTGATCTGCTGCCAGGCTTCGCGTACCGAGCAGGTACCAAACTTTAAATGGGCAGACAAATGACTGGTGCCGGGTAACGCCGGAAAATCCCGATCGTGGCCATAGTTGGCCAGTGGCGCCAGGTTTTCCAGCACCTGCAGGGCACCCCTGCGCCCGGGCGTAAAGGCGCTAGTTGGGCCAGGCGCTGACATTGACATTGCCTCTGCCGCAGACGGCGACCTTACACCAGCGGCCGGGCCAAGCACCTGTTTCGACAGGTTAAGGGGCAGATCCAGCTGCGGCGGAGCCACAAATAATTGCCTGGCGCGATTGTAAAAAGGCGTAAACACCGCATAGTGGCCACCATCGCCTTTATAAACCTGCTCGGGCTCATTCAGCAGAGCATCACTGCTGACATGGAAATCCACCCCGCGGGCCGCACACAAGCCTGCCAGGGCCGCATCACGGCGGCGGCTGAAGGGTGTGTAATCGCGATTTACATACACTGCGCCAACCTTAACCTGGCCCAGCAGGTGACTGAGTACCTGCAACGGCTCGCCAGACAAGATATTCAGATGGCCACCCAGGTCACTGACCTGCTGCGCCAGATCCACCAGGCTGGCACGAAGGAAGGCAAGGCGAAAATCATGGTCAGTAAAACGCGCCATGATGTTGTCGTCCCAGATAAAACACACATGCACCTGCCCGGACTGGCGTGAAGCCTCCAGCAACCCGGTGTTGTCTACCAGGCGCAGGTCCCGGCGGAAAATAAAAACACTGTCAGTCATAATGCTCCACGGTAAATATGTCGTTATTGCTGGCCTGCAGCTGCCTGTGGTACGCCGGGCTTTTGTTGGCGGATCTGCAGGCATGATCTGCAGGCATTGCATCAGGCCACGACAGAAACTATTCTGGGGCATTCGTCTGCCATCCACCCTTTGAGCGCCTATGCCACCATCTA
>JANQYP010000048.1:9769-21136 GCA_030728785.1 Pseudomonadales bacterium | reverse complement strand
AGGCGTTCCCGCAATACTTTTAGTCTGGCTGGGTTCTGCAGGATCATCGCACGCTTGGTATCACGTTTTAGATGGTCGCCTTGATGCTGCTGCCGAGGGTTGAGCGATAGCCATTTATCAACCACAGTGGCATCACTCCAGCCCTCAAGCGCGATAGCATCAATGCTCAACACCAGATGATAATGATTCGACATGACAGCATAGCCATACAGGTCGACGGCGAAGGTGGTAGTCAGCCTGAGAATGCGGTCTTCAAGCCATTGTCGTCTATGATCGAAGTTAAGCCCGGTTAGCTCATCTGTGCCACACAGCCATGCTCGTCGCACACAACGTGAGCAGATGTGATAAACCCCTTGGTTTGGGTCAATGAGGTGTGATCTTGGGTATGTCATTTAGACGACTATACTTGTCAATGCGTGAAACGAGTGTGCGCTCTTTAGGGTGGGCAGTAAGGATCATCGGCCTAATTGGCGTAGGAGAAGTGCTGGATTATGGATGTCCTGATCCCAGCTCCTTCTGATCCCAGGAACTGGTGGATGCCCTGATCCTACTGCTCTTCTGTGGATGTCCTGACCCCAGCCACTGCTATTCTTGGATGTCCTGATCCCAGTCCCGTGGATCCCAATTCGTGGATGTCCTGATCCCAGGTCTCCTCCGATGTTGGATGTCCTGATCCCAATCCTTGGATGTCCTGATCCCATCCTGCTGCTATTCGTGGATGTCCTGATCCCAGCTCAATTCGTGGATGTCCTGATCCCAATCTGTGGATGTCTTGATCCCAGTCCCTGGATGTCCTGATCCCAGTCCCCGTCCCCAGGTGCGTGGATGTCCCGATCCCAACCCCCGATGTTGGATGTCCCGATCCGCCTCCGCTGATCCCAAGAACTGATCAGCCTAGCAGCGCTACGCTGCCTGGCAATGGGGGCACCAGTACAGCCGCCGCGAGCCGGCTTCGCTGCGGATTATGTCATTGTCGCAGTGATAACAGGGCAGGCCCTCGCGATCAAAAATCGCGAAACGGTGCCGGCTGCGTGGCAGGCCCTGGGATTTGAGTTGCTTGACTCGATCGGGTGGATTAGTAATCCCGCCAGTCTTGTAGCTGCGCTGGCTGAGATTCAGCGTGCAGCGGGCGAGGCAGTTGCGTTGGGTGATACTGAGGTCTTTCGGTTTTAGCCAGGGATTGATGGCGGCATCAAATAGGATTTCCGAGCGCAGGTAGTTGCCGAGACCAGCGATGTAAGCCTGGTCCAGATATAAAGCGATCAAGCTGCGGTTGGCAAAGGGTTTTGACGCCAAACGCTGAGACAGCTGTCGCCAGGTTACCGTGGGATCCAGTATGTCCGGCCCAATGCGCGCAAGAAACGGATGTTCTTCCAGGCTTTCGCGACGCCAGACACTGATATTGGAGGCGCTGAACAGCAGCGCGCTGTGGCTGTCGGTGCGCACTGCCAGGCGCAGCGAGCGTCGAGTGGCCGGCACCACATCGCCCTTGATCACCCGCCACACCCCATACAGCTGGTTGTGGGTAAAGACACTCCAACCATGGTCAAAGTGCAGCAACAGAGCCTTGCCTCGGGTTTCAATATGGGTAACGGCGTGACCGGACAAGATTTGTTCGTAGTGCTTGAGGTCTGGCATACCGAAGCCGACTTGCACGATGTGGTCTTCGAGCACGCGCGCGATTTGATCAGCGGCGCGGCGAATTTCCGGACCTTCCGGCATCTGTATGCTCTCGGTTGCGTATTCAGGCTAAATGAAGCAACAAGGTACGCGGCCAGGCGCGGTTCAGATTGGTGCCCTTGTGTGTCAAGCCGATCCCAGACGTGGGTGTGTCCCAAGCCCGGGATCAGCTCGCAAGTGCATTCTCAATCGCTGGTCAGTTCATGGCAGCCTTTGGGCCTTTTTGCGCATTGGCCTTCGAGCTCCCTGACGAGATTATTCTGTCAGTCTGTTGCCATCGGCATCAATCAGGATAACCTCGCCATAACCCAATTGATTCAGGCCGTCGGCGATCTTGCTGCGGTCACCCACTACCACCCAGACCAGCGCATCCGGGTCGATAAGTTTCGCTGCAATACGTTGCACCTCGCCTAACTCCAGCGCCGCCATCTCGGTGGCATAGGTCGCAAAATAATCATCAGGCAGGCCGTACTGGACAATCTGCGAGATGGAACCCAGCACCGCCCCGGCACTTTCCCAAGTGCCGGATAAAGACAGGGTGTTATTGGTCACGGTCTTGTGCAGTTCTTCTGCGGTGGCGGGGGCGTTGCTGATATAGGCCCGCAATTCCTGCATGACTTCCGCGATGGACTCGCTGGTCTTGTCGGTCTGGACGCTGGTCAGCATATAAAAAGTTCGCTGGCCACGGGCACTGACCAAACCTGTATAGGCGCCATAGGACCAGTGTTTGTCTTCCCGCAGGTTCATGTTGATACGTGAGGTGCTCATGCCGCCAATAATATCGTTCATGACTTCGGTGGCAATTTCGTCCGGGTTGGCCTTGGGTGTGGCTATCTGGCTGGCAAACAGAAAACTCTGAGAGGAGTCTGGGCGATCTACGAGGTAAATGCGGGTGCTGGCTTGTTTACCGACCTTGCCAATGTTTTTTGTCGGGGTGTCGCCGGCCTGCCAGTTGGCAAACTGCTTCTCGAGCCGCGGCAGAATTTCCGCCATGGTGATATCACCTGCAACAATAATTGTCCCGTGGTCAGGCTTGAACCAGGTTTTGTGAAAATCCTTGAGTGCAGCGAGGTCAATGCCCGCCACAGAGTCCAGGGTGCCCGAGCCCGTCAGGGGATTACTGTAAGCATGGCCCTCACCATAAATCAGTTGCGGAAAGACCCGCAGGCCCATGGACTGGGGGCTGACCTGTTCTGCCTTGATGCCTGTCAACTGCTGGGTGCGCAGGCGCTCCAGTTCTGCGGCAGGGAAAGAGGGGTTCAGAATCACGTCGGCAAAAATTGGCAGGGCAGCATCGATGGTAGTTTTTAATGTGCTCAGGGAGACAAAAGATGTGTCGAGATTGGAGCCGCTGCTGATGCTTGCGCCGAGTAATGCCAGTTGTTCGTTGATCTGCAGCGCATCGCGGGAACGGGTGCCCTCGTCCAGCATGTTCATGGCCAGCTTGGCCACACCGGGGCTGCTGAACTGGTCAGAGGCGTAACCGGCATCCAGTGACAGTTGCAGGTTGACGACAGGAATGGTGCTGCGCGTGGCAACAATAACTTTCAGGCCGTTGGACAGCTCGGCGCGCTGGAAATCATCAAGTTTGGCCAGGGGCGGTTGGCCTGGTTCTGGCACCTTGCTGCGATCAACCGTGTCTTCACTGGTGACAAATTTGGGGAAAGGCCGAATCTCCAGTTGGTACAGGCCGTCGCTGAGCCAGCGTCGGGCTGCCTGTTGCAGGTCATTGGCGCGGGCCGCTTTAATCTGGGCGAGCTCCTTTTGGTAGAAAGTTGGGTCGCCGGTGTAGGTATAGTTGCTGGCAAGAATGTCGGATTTGCCACCAAAACCACCAATTTTCTCCATACCGCGGACAAAGCCGCTGATGGTTTCGATTTTGATACGCTCCAGCTCTTTTTTGGTTGGCCCGTCCTTCAGGAATTTTGCCAGCTCTTCCTCAATGATGCGATCCACCAGCGCCTCGTCGACGCCGGGGGTAATCATGGCGGTGATCTCAAAGGTGCCGGCAATTTCGCCGGCGGAAGTATAGGCACTAACGGAGGAGACAAGCTGCTCATCGTAGGCCAGGCGTTTATATAGCCGTGAACTTTTTCCTGATGACAACACCGCGGCGACCATATCCAAGTAGTTGGTGTCAGTGCTGTGATTACCTTCGATATTCCAGGATTTCATCAGCATGGTCTGCGGCACACGATCATAACTGACTTGTTTATGGGTGCCGGTGAGCTTGGCTACCCACTGGGTCTGTTTGGTTAATGGCGGGCCGGCTTCGATGGGGCCAAAGTAGTGTTCGACTTTTTTCATCACATCGGCGGTAACCACATCGCCGGCAATCACCAGGGTGGTGTTAGCCGCACCGTAATACTGTTTAAACCAGGCTTTGACATCCTCCAGGTCGGCAGCATTCAAGTCGTCCATTGAGCCGATGGTGGTCCAGGAATAGGGGTGGTTGGGCGGATAGATGCTGCTGTACTGGATTTCAGCGGCGCGGCCGTAGGGCTGATTTTCACCCTGGCGCTTTTCGTTCTGGACGACACCACGCTGCTCATCGAGTTTTTCCTGGGTGATGGCGCCGAGCAGGTGCCCCATTCGATCTGACTCCAGCCAGAGGATGGTGTCCAGGGCGCTGGTAGGGACATTCTGGAAATAGTTGGTGCGATCCCAGTTGGTGGTGCCATTGAGGTTGGTGGCGCCAATTTTTTCCGTGGCACGAAAATAGTCATCATTATAATTTTCGCTGCCATTAAACATCAGGTGCTCAAACAAGTGGGCAAAGCCAGTCTTGCCCTTGACCTCATTTTTCGAGCCGACGTGATACCACAGGTTCACCGCCACAATTGGCGCCTTGTGGTCCTCATGCACAATGACCGTCAGGCCATTGTCGAGTTTGAACAGCTGGTGGGGTATATCCACATCCAGGTCAAAAGGGTCGGCGGCGTTGGCTGGTAACACAGTGCTGAGCAAGAGCAGGCAAGCGAGCAGGGGATAAACAATGCGAATCATGAGCTACCTTTCTTATCTGACAGGGCGGGTACCACCACAGGGTGCGGCTACCGGGATTAAAGATCGTTTATTTCGGGGTGATGGCGTCCATCACCTTGGGATTGAACAACAGGTGGGCGCGTAAAAACAGGCCCACATGACGAACTGTACAGGTTTTATGCACACAAAAACTCCGAGCTGGCGCAACTTATAAACTAAGCGCGGCAAAATTTAAACCATGGCCGCGCCAGGTCGAGCCCATGGCGGGTCGAGAAAGCGTTGGGCTGGGCTTCAGCAGTGACTGCGGGCTATACTCGCCGACGGCTCAGCGGCGCTCACCGGACCGCCAGTGCCGCAGACCAAAAGCTTCATTTAATCAGCGAAGACATCGTTAATCAGCAAAGACACAGTTAATCAGCGAAGACATAGTATGCCCGATACCGCCCTGATGGAAACCCGCCTGTTTTTTGCTGGCGCCAACTGCCGCCTTTCTGCCGTGGAATTTGGGCACGCCGGCTCTAACCAGCACCAGGACCAGCAGGCTAAGCCGGCCCTGGTGCTGGTCCACGGCATGCGTGACCATGCCCTGAGCATGACCAGTATCGCCCGTGCCTTTGAGGCCAGCCACCGAGTACTGGCGCTGGATGTTCGTGGCCATGGTCACAGTGATAATCCCGGCAGTTATGCCATGGTGCAGATGGTGGCTGACCTGCGGGCACTGGTGTTGCATTGCCAGTTACAGCGGCCGATTCTGGTTGGCCATAGTCTGGGTGGGCATATCGTCAGCCGTTATGCGGCGGCATTTCCCGATGAGCTGACAGCCATGGTGTTACTCGATGGTATGGGTCCGCCACGGCCAACGGCCGCAGCACCGTCAGAGGCCGAGCTGCAGCAACAGCTGCGCCTGCAGGTCGAGTCCATACTGGCCCTGGGCAGCGATCTGCGGCCCATGGCTGATCATGCTGACGCCCTGGCGCGGCTGCAGCGCAATAACCCGGGGCTGGCGCGGGCAACGGCCGAGCTGATTGTCGCCGCCGGGGTTGAACCCCATCCGCAAGGTGGCATTCGCTGGCGCTGGGATCCCGCGATGAACATGGTCTGGCAGACCTTCTCGTCCGAGGAGACCGAGGACCATATGCGCTGGGTGAGATGTCCGGTGTTGATTGTCACCGGCGACCGGGCGCTGCAGTACTGGACCGGCGGCCGTATGGGCTTGCAGGCCAGCGAGGCGCTGTATGCGGCAGAGCTGCAGCGTCGCCAGCAGCTGTTTGTCGATGCCCGGCATGAGGTGATTGCTGACGCCGGGCATATGTTGCACTACGACCAGCCGGAGCAGCTGAATGTGCTGCTGACGGCTTTTATCAACGGCCTCGCCCGGCGGTGATGGTCCACGGCCCGCTTGATCCGGCTCTTCAAACCGGCTCCTCAAACCAGCTCCTCAAACCAGCTCTTCAAACCAGCGGTGGTAGCGCCTCTTCGGCTGCGGGCTTATGGTGCACCAGCGCCGGATCTTCGAGCTTGTCGATACCCAGAAAGCGCTGCACATCATCCAGCATCAGGTACAGGCTTGGCACCAGGTACAGGGTGATGACCGTTGCCGAGAGCACGCCAAAAGCCAGTGATATGGCCATGGGTATAAACATAAAGGTCTCTGGCTGCGGATTGGTCATCAGCGGCACCAGGCCGACAAAGGTGGTGACTGATGTCAGGGTGATAGGACGAAAGCGCACCACCCCCGCCAGGGTCACCGCTTCAAACAGCGGCACACCTTCGCGGCGCTGGCGATTGATATAGTCCACCAGCACCAGCGAGGCGTTCACCACCACACCCGACAGCGCGATAATGCCCAGCAGGGAAAAGAAGATCAGGTTCCAGCCCATAATATAGTGGCCGACAATGGCGCCGACGGCACCAAAGGGGATAACGCTCATAATCACCAGCGGTTGCATATAGGATTTCAGCGGAATGGCCAGCAGCGCGTAGATGATCAGCAAGGCCAGCAGGCTGTTACTAACAATACTGCCAACAGCCTTGGCGCGTTGCTCCTGTTCACCACCCAGGGAATAAGTGATGCCGGGGTGGTCCGGATTGTGGCAACTGTTCTGGCGGCTGGAAAAACTGCTGCCTTCCTTGCAGAGGAATTTTTCTACGGCGGCCATCACCTCCTCAGGTGTCACCACAGCACGATTGACATCCCCGGTGACATTCACCACCCGCTGCTTGTCCTCACGGTTAATGGCGGAGTAGCCATTGCCATAGACGGTCTCAGCCACAGACAGGAAGGGCACCTCGGCACCATCGGCAGTGCGAATGCGCATATCTTCGAGATTGCCCAGAGAACGGCGTTCGTTTTCGGGATAACGCACCATCACGCGAACATCATCTGTGCCGCGCTGGATACGCTGGGCTTCCTCGCCGTAAAACGCCTGGCGCACCTGGCGGGCCAGGTCATTAAGGCTCAGTCCCAGGGGTTTGGCTTCAGGCAGAACATTGAGTCTGACTTCCTGCTTGCCGGTGCGAAAAGAATCAGCCAGGTCAATCACGCCGGGATAACGCGCCAGTTCTTCACGCAGGCCCACGGCGGCACGGCGCAGGGCCTCGACGTCGCGGCCTTTGAGTTGCACCTGCACCGGGTTGCCGGCGCTGAAGGAGTTGGCGTTGAAGTTCAGGTCAACGGCATCAGCGATAGCGCCGGTCTTGTCGCGCCAGCGTTCGGCAATGGCATTGGCCGTAAGGCCAGGGCGTTCCTCCATGGGCAGCAGTTTAATCACCACTTCGGCCATATGACTGCCGCCGGCACCGGGCCGGCTGGGGCCGTTGCTGCGGGCCGCATTGGAGCCGATGGAGGCAAAAACATTGGTGATCACATGTTTGTCCGGGCCATAACCCAGTTCCGCATCAATCTCTCGGCCCAGTTCGATGGCGGCTGCCTCAATACGCCTGGCGCCGTTTTCCGTCAGTTCGACGCTGATGCCTTCGGGCATGCTCAGGGTGGCGTAGATTTCCTCACCCTCAACGGCGGGGAAAAACTGGAATATCACTCGGCCACTGGCGATTAATGCCAGCGCCATCAGCAGGACGCCCGTGGCAATGGCCCAGGTGACCCAACGCCACTCCAGGGATTTGACCAGTGAGGGTCTGTACATATTTTCCGCGAACCACTCCAGGGAACTGGCAAACTTGCCCTGGAACTTGATCCAGCCCTTGACCAGGCGGGTCTCACTGAACAGGTAACCCTCGGTGCGGCGATGGGCCAGGTGGGATGGCAGGATCAACTGGGACTCGATGATGCTGAACAGCAGGCAGATAATAACTACCCAGCCAATCACCGAGAAGAAGGGACCCATGCGGCCCTCGATGAGGAGGATGGGTAAAAACGCAGCCACCGTAGTCAGGACCCCAAAGATCACCGGCACAGCTACCTCCACCGTACCCTCGATGGCCGCCTCGCGATTGGTGCGGTCCTTGGACTCGTGACTATAGATCCGCTCGCCCACCACAATGGCGTCGTCAACCACAATCCCCAGTACCAGGATAAACGCCAGCACCGTCAGTGAGCTGATATTGATCCCGGCCGCCGGAAACATCCACAGGGCACCCATCACCGCAATGGGTATGCCGGCCGCCACCCACATGGCCACCTTAAAACGCAAAAACAGGGTGAGGATAATCAGCACCAGCACCAGGCCGGCCCAGGCATTTTTGGTCAGGGCTTCAATCCGCCGGCCGAGTGACACTGACTCATCAATCCAGACAGTCATCTGCAGGCCCTGGGGCAGGGTCGGCTGCATACGCTGAACATAATTCTTCACAGCGGTGGAGGAGCGAATAGTGTCTTCATCACCGACCCGGTACACCGTGATCATCACAGCCGGTTCGCCGTTAAAAGTCGCACGCAGGAAGCCTTCCTGAAAATCATCATGTACCGTGGCGATGTCAGCAACCGTCAGGTTGGTGCCGTCCGGGCGGGTCAGTACGACTATGTCTTCAAAATCTTTCTGGGTGTAGGCCTGGCCTTTGCTGCGCAGCAGTATCTCACCACCGTCAGTCTTGATGGAGCCACCGGGCATATCCAGGGATGAGCGCTGGATCGCATTTGCCACTGAGGCAAGGGTCAAGCCATACTGGCGCAGGGTGTTTTCGCTGATTTCAATGGATATTTCGTAAGGCCGAACATAGTTCACCGACACCTGGGAGATGTCGGGCAGATCGGAGATATCCGCCCGCATGGTTTCAGAAATACGTTTTAGAGTTGCCTCATCCGTATTGCCGGACAGGGCTACAACGATGGTCTGGCCGCGGAATTGCAGCATGGAGATGATGGGTTTTTCGGTCTCCTTCGGAAAGGTCGAGATGCCATCAATCTTGCCCTTGATTTCATTCAGAACGGCGTTGTAATTGGACTCCTGGTCCAATTCGATGGTGACACTGCACATCCCTTCAGAGGCATTGCTGTGCACCTTGTCCATGCCATTGACGCCTTCAATGGCCTCTTCCACGCGAATGCAGACGGCCTGTTCAACTTCTTCCGGTGCGGCACCCAGGTAGGGAATGCGCACCTGCACAACACCCGGCTCAATATTCGGGAACTCTTCCTTGTGCATGCTGAACATGCTCATCAGGCCGCCCACCAGGAAGATGAACATCAGCAGGTTGGCTGCTACGGGGTTGTCGACAAACCACTCGATGGCCCTATGCATTATCGGGCACCGTTTTGACCCGCATGCCGTCGATAACGGTCTGGATGGGTGACAGGTTGACGGCTTCGCCGGCCTCCAGACCACCGCTGATATAGACCTGGTCGCGGTCAAAACGCAGCAATTCAATATCGCGGTAGCGCAGGCGATTTTCGCTGTCGACAACCAGCACCTGGTGCTGGTTGCGAATGGCCGCCCGTGGCAGGACAACAATATTGTCGACCAGTCGACCCTCAATATCGGCCTGTACAAACAAGCCTACGGGCAGGGGCGGCTGGCCACTGGCGGGGTCGTTATCCACCCGCACCACGGCGTTGACCATGCGGCTGCGGGCGTCGATTTCGGCCTCGGTGCGCACCAGTTTGCCCGGCCATTCGTAATACTGGCCACCATAATGGGTGCTGAGGGTGACATTGGCCTGGGCTGCGGGTGCGATGCCGCCGCGCTGCCCCAGTGCCAGGTCAAGATAGGCCAGTTGGCTGTCGGCAAGGGGTATGCGGACTTCTACGGTGGTGGCCGAGTAGACCGAGGCGATGGCGACGCCGCGGCTGACAAATTGGCCCTGGTCAACTTTTTTGCTGCGCACCAGGCCCGCATAGGGTGCATGGATGGCTGTGCGCTGCAGGTCCCGTTGGGCCTGGTTGAGAGCAACCTCCGCCTCCGCCAGGGTCGCCGCGGCAATCCGCTGGCTGCGCAGTGCACTCTCCAGGGTCGACTGGCTGGTGAGTTTCTTCTTCACCAGTTCATCAAGACGCTGGAATTCAAAGCGCGCATGTTCGTCTTCAGCCCTGGCGCGGGCCAGGGCGGCATCGGCGCGCAACACCAGCGCGCGATAGTCACGATCATCAATCTGCAGCAGCACCTCGTCGGCGGTAAAATAGCCGCCGGCGACAAGTTTCGGTGAAATCCACTTTACCTTGCCGGAGACCTCGGGAATCAGGTCGCTCTCTGTCAGCGGTTCAACATTCCCCTGGGACCTGACCATCAGGCGCACCTGTTGCTTCTCCGCCACCTGGGTACGGATGGCCGTTGCCACTTCATCAGGTTCTATCTGGGCGGGAGTTGGGGCCGTGATCACAATGCCATAGGCCATAACTGCCGCCACAAACAATACGCCGATAGTCAGCAGGCCCTTGATCAAGTTCGACATCAGTATGATTCCTCTGTGGCGTTAGTGCGGGTGAAAGGTGCTGGCCCGTGGTTTCCGGGTTGTTGCGGGGTATTGGCCAGCAGTGCCATCTGAACGCTCTCGCGAAGGCTGACAAAGTGGTCATTAATGGCACTGGTGACGGTTTCAGGATGGCGCTTGCTGATGCCCCGAGCGAGTGCCTGCAAGGCCTCGATATTACGCTGCCTGGGCAACCTGACTTCCAGCCCAAGACCGTCGAGGCGGCCCACAAACTGTGTCTTCAGGCCATTAAGAATCAAGTGCAACACCAGGTTGTTGTTGATGCTGGCAAACTGGCGGGCCAGAACTCTCCAGTTCTGCTGGCTGAGTTCAGGGTCATCCACTGTCGCTACCAGGGTTTCTACCTGGGCTTGCATCTCAGCCAGCTGAACCGGGGTCGCAGCTTCCACTGCGGACCTGGCGGACTGCGCAATCAAGGCGCCCAGGACATCAAGTACATGGCCCACAAGGCGTGCATTGGGGACGGCTTCGAGTTCCAGCAGGTGACCGAGAATTGACAGTGAGGCCTCTTCGATGGGCACCACCCTAACACCGCCGGGCTTGATGCTGGCGATACCCAGTTGTTCGAGTTTTTTCAGGGATTCGCGGACCGCGCCACGGTTGGTGGCAAAACGTGCTGCCAGATCCCGCTCGGAGGGCAGGCGTTCCCCTGCTCGGTATTGGCCGCAGAGAATTTCATCGCGCAGAATAGCGCTGATTTCCTCGGCCCGGGACTTGCTATGGATAGCGTCAGTGGATAGGGTCATAAGCGTCAACTGCTGCCTGTAGGCGGTGGTGAATAAATTGGTAGGTCCAAATTGGAGCTACCAAATTGGA
>JANQYP010000048.1:0-9669 GCA_030728785.1 Pseudomonadales bacterium | reverse complement strand
CCAAATTGGAGCTACCAAATTGGACAAACCGAATTGGTAGGACCAGATAGCTGCGTATTATAGGCCCAGGTATCCGGAATTCAACAGGAAAAACGCCAACCATGACCATAGAGATAAACCGCGCCAGGCGGGTGGCTGAGCTTATCCTTGAGGGTTTTGATGCCTATCGACGTGACTTTAAGCTCATCACATGCGGTGCCCAGGCACGTTTTGAACAGGCTGACTGGCGGGCGGCGCAGCAGGCAGCGGCACAGCGCATCGAGTTATATGCCAAGGCCACTGATCGCACTGTGCAGTCATTGCTGATGGACCTTGAGCCAGCGGCGGTGCCCGTCGACGACTGGCCGGTGATCAAGCGTGAATACCAGACCCTGATTCGCAAGCGCCCGGACTTTGGCCTGGCAGAGACGGTGTTTAACACGATTTATCGACGTACCTGGGGCGGCGAGCATCTGTCAGATCACTACGCCTTTGTGGAGGAGCCACTGCAGCCCAGGCCCAGTTCAGGGGTCCAGTTGTTGCGTTGCTACGGGCCCGCCTATGACCTTGCCGGCCTGCTGAAGCAGGTGCTGGACGATGTCGGTTTTACTGTGCCCTGGCTCAACCAGGCAGACTGCATCGCCCACATGGTGTCCGCCATGCGGGCCTCAATCCCGTTGCTGCGGCAATCCCTGGCGCTGCGTTTTGAGATGCTGGCGCCGGTGTTTTACCGCAACAAGGGTGCCTACCTGATTGGCCGAATGTATGTGGGTGAACACCTGTTTCCTATCGCCATCCCCATTCATAACCGCAGTGAGGGTGCCAGTGCGGCAGCCGCAAGCCAACCGGCGCTGTTTGTCGATACGATTATCTGGACCGACAGTGACCTGAGTATCATCTTCAGCTTTACTCGGGCTTATTTTATGGTGGATACAGACTATCCCGATGAGCTGGTGGCGTTTCTGCAGGAGCTGCTGCCGAACAAGAAGCGCTGGGAGTTGTTTACCGCCCTGGGTTATTACAAACATGGCAAAACCGAGTTCTATCGGGGGTTTATCGATCACTTGGATGAGTCCACTGACGAGTTTGTGATCGCCGAAGGCATCAAGGGAATGGTGATGGCAGTGTTTACCTTGCCCTCCTACCAAGTGGTGTTCAAGGTCATTAAGGACAAGTTTTCACCGACCAAGTCTGTCACCCGGCAACAGGTGAAAGACGCCTATTACCTGGTAAAAACCCATGACCGGGTGGGTCGTATGGCTGATACCCAGGAATTTTCCAACTTTGTCTTTCCGCGGGCCCGGTTTTCTGCGGCGCTGCTGGCGGAGCTGCAGCGGGTGGCCGCCTCATCCCTGACCATCACCGCTGAGCACGTGGTGATCAGCCATCTGTATACCGAGCGCCTGATGACACCACTGAACCTGTATATCAAGGACAGAAGTGATTTTGAGCTGAGCCAGGTGCTGGATGAGTATGGCAATGCCATTAAACAACTGGCAGCCGCGAATATTTTTCCCGGCGACATGCTGCTGAAAAACTTTGGCGTCACTCGGCACGGGCGGGTGGTGTTTTATGACTATGACGAGATCTGTTACCTGACCCAGGTGAATTTCCGGCGCATTCCACCGCCCCGCTATCCGGAAGACCAGATGGCGGCCGAGCCCTGGTACAGCGTTGCGCCCAACGATGTCTTTCCGGAAGAGTTCAAGAATTTCCTGTTTAATTCCGGCAAGCTGAAGGATCTGTTCTGTGAGCACCATGCCGATCTGTTTACGGCTGAGTACTGGGAAGAGCTGCAGGACAATATTCGCAATGATCGGGTGATGGATGTTTATCCCTATCGGCGCCGGCAACGATTCCAGCGTTAGGCGCCTGTCGGACTCAGGATTGATCTGCGGCGGCGGCGTGAATTATTTGTTACTTCTTGTATTAATCGAGGCAGGAGCTTTGCCATGAGTGAAACCAATGTGACTTATACCTACGACACCCTGTCAGTGGCGCTGCAGGATGGTGTGTTATACGCCACCATCAGCAACCCGCCGGTGAATGTCATGACCCTGGGGTTGTACGCCGACCTGGTGGACTTTACCGCCAAGGTTGCGGCCGACGATGCCGTCAGGGTGGTGGTGATGCAGAGTGCCGACCCGGAGTTTTTTATTGCCCACTTCGATGTCTCAGTGATCCTGACATTCCCTATTGATACGGCGCCTGAACGGGCGACAAGCCTGAGCCCTTTCCACACTATGTGTGAACTGATGCGGACCATGGGTAAACCCACTATTGCCAAGCTGGCGGGTCGGGTCGGTGGTGGTGGCAATGAGTTTGCGGCGGCCTGTGATATGCGGTTTGGAGTCAGGGACCGCACCATTATCAACCAGATGGAAGTGCCTCTGGGTATTCTGCCCGGTGGTGGCGGGACGCAACACCTGCCGCGCTTAATGGGGCGCAGTCGCGCCCTTGAAGTGATCCTCGGCGCCGAAGACCTGGACGCCGAAACCGCTGAACGCTGGGGCTACCTGAACCGTATTTTCCCCGATACGGCGACCCTCGACAGTTTTGTGGAACGCCTGGCATTACGTATGGCGGCCTGGCCGGCAGGTGCAGTGGCGCTGGCCAAGGCATCAGTGCTGAATGCTGAGCCGCCCATGACGGAGGGTTTACTGGACGAGGCATTCCTGTTTCAGCAGACCCTGCGTCTGCCTGCGGCTCGCATCAACATGCAGGCTGCCATGGACCAGGGCGCCCAGACTCGCGCCGGTGAGGCGCGTATTGGGGCGCTTATGGCGGAGGTAGCGGCCGGCGCAGAACAGCCGGCAGGCACCTGAGTCCGACAGGCACCTAGTGACTGCCGGACTCCTTGAGCTTAAAAATCGCCGTATGCCGCAGCCGGCAGGTTTCAGTGCCATCTGCCGCCCAGATAGAGCCATCGTTTTCGATATAGTGATGGCCGTTGCGCTCATAGGCATCGTGGCAGTAGCCAGTCACGGTAAAGGTTTGGCCGGCATAGGCGGGGGCCAGGTTCTGGATGTGGCTGTGGGTGTGAATGGCCGGTCCATAACTGTAGGAGTGATGCAGCAGGTCGGTGAGGCGACTGGCAAGCCAGGCCGGATGGCAGCGACCGCCCTCGCCCTGGTAGATGGCCAGCAGTTCACCCAGGTGGGTTTTGATGTAGTGTTCGTTGTCTGCCACTGACAGGTAGACGGACATGGGGATCAGGTTGCGTTTCAGCGGTGCTGTCTCGAGGGTCAGGGCAGCGAGTGGGTTCGGCGAAGGCAGGCTGCGCGTCAGGCGGGTACGCCGAATCTTGCTCAGCCAGGGCGCCTCACCCAGGCCGACACTACCCTTCAGGCAGACATCCTTCTGATTGGTAACCTTAAATTCGCCACCCTTGCGAGTGGCAATAATGACCTCGATGTTTTCACCCTGGTAAGTGGCCTTCTTGAAGGCCAGGTCGACCCAGCCCTGGTCGAGCCACTGGTCGCCCAGCAGGTCGATAAAGGTGTTGGTGGTCCAGCCATAAGCCTGGAAACTGCTGACCACACCTTCGCGGTAGAGGGTTGAGCTGCGCCCACTGACGGCGTTAATGGCGGCCTGGTGTTGATCTGGGGCAGCGGTCGGCAGGGCGATAAAGCTGGCACGGTAGGTCATGTTGGCTCTGGGTGGCGTTGCGATGGTACATTGTAAAAACCCTTTTGGATAAGTAAAGGTATGTTTGTAACCCGGCCGGTGGCTTTGGGTTGGTTGCAAGCCAATAAGTATAAATAGCGGAGCAGTTATGGTTGACCTGTATGAGGCAATGAGCACTTTGCGGGCGGTGCGCCGGTTAAAGCCCGACCCTATCCCTGCTGAGGTTCTGGAGCGCGTATTGCAGGCTGCTGCCTGGGCGCCAACGGGCGGTAATGTGCAGCCGTTCCGGATCATTGCGGTGCAGCAGCCGGTGCTGAAGGCCGCCTTGCAGGGGTGGTATCACAGCGAATGGCATGCCTACAGCAAGGGCCATCTGGCGGCCATGGAAAACATGGCGGAGGAACCGCGCCTGGCGATGGCGCGCATGCTCAAGGCCGGCGATTACCTGGCCGCCCATCTTGATTCGACGCCAGTGATTCTGGTGTTTTGTTTTAATCCGGACTATATGGCCATTACCGACAGCGACCTGGGGCGGCCGTCAGTGGTTGGCGGCGGTTCAGTGTATACGGCAGTGCAAAATGTCATGCTGGCCTGTCGGGCTGAAGGCCTGGGGTGTGTTTTGACGACACTATTATGCCTGCGGGAGCCGCAGGTCAAAGCGTTGCTGGGTATTCCTCAAGGTTGGTATACCTGTGCCCATGTGCCTGTCGGGTATCCGGTGTTGAAGGGCCATGGGGCGTTGCGGCGGCGGGGGTTGGATAAGTTGGTGTTTAGTGATGTGTGGGGGGAGGGGTATGTGGCTGGAGAGGTAAAGCTACAATCCTAAAGGCGCCAACCTAAGGGCGCCAACCTAAAGCCACCAACTGCCTATTGGTGTTGGTGGCTTGGAGTTGGGGAGGGGTTGCTAAGCTGATGGGGCTGCCTCTCGGTGTTTCGCTGTGCGAAACACCTGTCGGCGGTTGTGTTTTGCGCTAATCGCGCAAAGCCACAACCTTACTCATCATACATATCGGGTTGTTCGGCGTTGATGACATCCAGCAGTGGTTGAAAACTGAACCAGCCGCCGGCTGCAGAGCCTACCTGACGCTGGGTCAGGGCGGCGATTTCCGGGCGGATCTGGACGGGTTTGCCGGCGGCTTCAGCCATCAGTTGTGACTGGCAGCTGCGCTCCATGGTGATGTACCACCAGGCCGCTTCGTCAATGGTCTGGCCCACTGTCAGCAGGCCGTGGTTTTGCAGGATGGCGGCTTTTTTGGTGCCCAGGGCCGTGGCGATACGTTCGCCTTCTGATGTGTCGAGCACCACGCCGGTAAAATCATCAAACAGGACATGGTCGTTATAGAAGGCACAGGAGTCCTGGGTCAGAGGATCCAGCAGGCGGCCCAGGGAAGCCCAGGTTTTGCCATACAGGGAGTGAGTGTGGGCAGCCGCCGTGACATGGGGCAGGTGCTGGTGAATCTGCGAGTGGATGGCAAACGCAGCCGCGTTGAGGCGGCCTTTACCCTGGGTGATCTCGCCAGCATGGTTTACCAGAATAAGGTCCGAGACCCGCATTTGCTTAAACGACCGGCCAAAGGGGTTTACCCAGAACTGGTCTGTGTGTTCAGGATCACGGACGGTAAAATGACCAGCCACACCCTCGTCAAAACCTAACCGGCCAAACACCCGCAATGCAGCAGTCAGCTTGCGCTTGCGCTCGCGGCGTTCCTCGACAATGGTGCCCTGGACCGGTGGGTAGGGGATGCCTGCAACAGGCTGGTTGGGATTTTCGGCGGTTGCTGTGATGACCTTGGCTTCAGACATGGAACACTCCTGAATGGATATTGTTGGTCGGATCATAACCATCTTCGCGGCGCAACGCCAACGCCCGCAAAAGGCCGTGATGGCCTCTGTCGATAATAGAGGTTGCGGTTTGCCGGCAGTCTGGAATAATCCGCGGTTCATTTAGCAAAAAGCTGCATTGATGAAGGTTCCAGAGATTTTCTACAAAGTCTATGAACGTCTGCTCTGGCGACAGATTAACGCCGGCCCAAGGCCCCACCATATAGGCCTGATCGTTGATGGTAATCGACGTTATGCGCGCGGCAAGGGGTTTGCTAATACCATCGAGGGGCACAGTGCCGGCTCAGAGAAACTCGAGGATTTCCTGCGCTGGTGCTGGCGTCTGGATATCAAGATCATCACCCTGTTTGGCTTCTCGACGGAAAACTTCAAACGCAGCCCCGAGGAAGTTGACTATCTGATGACGCTGATCACGTCCAAGCTCAAGCAATATCAGGTCGATCCGGTGATTTTCGCAGAGCGAGTGCGCATCAAGGTCATAGGGCGACGGGAAGACCTGTCGGCGGAGATGGTCGAAGAAATCAAGAAGGTTGAGGCCCTCACCAAGGATCATGACCGCTTTCAGCTGAATATTGCTATCAGCTACGGCGGGCGGGCGGAAATTATCGACGCCGTCAAAAAAGTGGCGAGTGAAATCAAGGCCGGCACCCTGGAAGTTGCAGATATTAATGAAGAGCAGTTTGGTCAGTATCTGTATACCGACGGTATTCCAGACCCGGACCTGATCATTCGAACCTCCGGTGAAGAGCGCCTGTCGGGCTTCCTGTTATGGCAGAGTGCCTATTCTGAGCTCTACTTCACCGAGGTCTATTGGCCCGCGTTCCGTATGATCGACTTCTGGAGAGCCTTACGTATCTACCAGCAGCGCGAGCGGCGTTATGGTAAATAAATCCCATGATCAGCGCCGCAGTTGTTAGTTGCATTGCAGGAGCAGTACAGA
Organism: Pseudomonadales bacterium; assembly: GCA_030728785.1. Lineage (GTDB taxonomy): Bacteria > Pseudomonadota > Gammaproteobacteria > Pseudomonadales > Azotimanducaceae > UBA4582. The sequence continues at coordinate 3,281 of JANQYP010000048.1, read as the reverse complement.
GGTCCATCGCATTGGTCTTTTGTGCTTGTCGATAAGAGCGTGGCTGCAACTTGGCTTCGTGCACTGTTGCGAGCCTGTTCCTGTTAATGTCTCGCCCTTGGGGTCGAGAGTTACCGCTGTAGAGAGCATGAACAATGGAATCTAAGGATCGTCGAGGCAGGGCATTGTTGTTTAAGGCCATTACCTGGTTGTTGGCGCTTGGCTGTTTTTACCTCGTTTATGGGCGGGTTGAGGCAGCGGCGTTGCGGGACGGCTTGACACCCTGGGCATTTATGCGCAGCTTTTTTGGTGAGGCCGACTGGGTTTCCTGGTTGTTGCTGATGATCCCTTACTCCCTGTTCTTTTTTATCGTTGATGCCCACGCCACCTGGCGAGTGATTCGCTGGTTTAATACCGCCAAGATCCGTTTTCTGGATGTTCTGCCGGTGCGCGCCAGCGCTTATATTCTGTCGCTGGTGAATGAACAGGTGGGCAAGGGGGCCATGACCCTGTATCTGCAGCGCCGCTACGATGTGCCCCTCTGGCAGGGATTGTCGAGCATGGTCATGCTTGGCTTGGTGGAAATTTACCAGCTGTTGTTTTTCTCGGCCGTGGGTGTGGCATTGTACTTTGACCTGGTGCAGCAGGCCGCAACCCACCTGCCATTACCGCAGATAATGATCAGCGTGTTTGTCCTGGCAGCCCTGTATATTCCTGTACATCTGTTGTATTTCAGCGGCCGCTTGCTGCCTGGCTCGACCCTGCGGGATAAACCCCTGCTGCAGGCTTTCCGGCGAGCGCGACCCTGGCAGTATCTGCTGTTGTTGTTGTTCAAAGCCCCCAATCTGCTGATGGCGGTCCTGGTGTACACGTCAGCGCTGGCCTTGTTCCGCGTCGATGTGGACTTCGGCCAAATGCTGGCCTTCCTGCCAGTGATCTTTCTTGCTGCTGCGCTGCCATTGCCGTTTCATGCCGGGGCTTTGTTGTTGTGGACAGTGCTATTTCCCGAGTACCCGGAAGTGGGGGCGTTTTCCCTCGTGATGCATACCTTCTTTGTGGTTTTTAACGCCTTTATAGGTCTGTTGTTCCTGCCGAAGGCCAACAAGGAGCTGTTTGCCGACAAGGCGCTGGCAGCAGACGCGTCGCGTTAACCGCGCAGTTGGAGTAATGCCTGGGCGCGCAGGAACATGGAGGCCAGGGTCGACGCTACCAGTATCCAGGCGAGCCAGCCGAACCAGGCGTCCGCCAGCAGCGGCAGGTCTAGGGCGTACTGCAACACCGGCCAGCCAGCCAGGACAAAATAGGCGATGCCATTGTAGCGGCCCAGTTGACTGGCGCGCAGTGGCTGGCCACGCAGGGCGTTGGAATCGAGCAGATACTGGCTGAAGGCGCTGATCACCAGCAGCGGCAATAACCAGGTTATCACCTGCTGGCTTGCCAGGGCGGCAAGAGTCGCACTGACAAACACGGCGTCACTGCTATGGTCCAGCAAGCCACCCAATGTGCTGCTGGCTCGCAGACGACGGGCGAGATAGCCATCGAGGATATCTGTCAGCACCGCTGTCAACAGTACCAGCGCCGCAGGCACCCAGTGCTGCTGGTAGATCAGCAGGAAAGACACGGGCGCCAGCAGCAGGCGCGAGCCACTCAGCAGATTGGGCAGGTGCGGTCTGGCCATTGGCAGTTTGATATTTATCCTCACGAGTACAGCCCATATGCCGCCTATGCGCCGCACACGCAAAGCATATGGAGAGCGACCATCCGCCCGGCATGATGTAACATCATCGGGACCTAAGGGCGCAGGGTCAATAGCGCTGGCCATTAACTATCAGGTTTAAGCCATGAAAGTTGTCATCACCGGTGCCAATGGGCATCTCGGCCGCCGCCTGGTCAGGGCGTTGGCCGCCACGCACAGCGTGGTTGCCATAGTTCGCTCAGTTGCGGCGAAACAAGCCCTGGCAGCTGAGGTGGGCGCATTGGCAGAGATTGTGGTGTGTGACTATGGCAGTGCTGCAGACCTTGCAATACCCATGGCAGATGCGGACTTTGTTGTGCACCTGCCGGGTATCATCAAACAATCTCGGGACAACACCTTTGTGATGGCCCACGAGAACACGGTCGCCGCTTTGTTGCAGGCGCTGCCGGCAACCAGGGTTCGCGGCATTTTATACCTGAGTATCCTTGGCGCCCATGTTAATGCCCTTAACCCCTGTCTGTTGTCAAAGGCCCGGGCTGAAAACCTGCTGTTTGACGGTGTGGTACCCGCCAGGATTATCAGGGTACCCATGGTGCTGGGTGAGAAGGACTTTGCCACCAGGGCCCTCGCTAAAAAAGCCAGACGAGGGCTGAATGTCGAATTACATGCGGCCAGCCTGGAGCAACCCATTTATGCCGGGGATGTGATCGCTGCTCTGGTTGCCAGTATTGAGGCGGGTCCCTGCCGTGACGTAATTGAGTTGGCGGGTCCGGAGTCATTGTCCCGGCGGGCCTTGATCAAACGTGCTGCGTCAGTCCTTGGGCGGACAACACGGGTGATGTCAATCCCTTTGCTGCCGGGGCTGGTGGTTGCTGGTCTGCTCGAATTGCTGCTTGCCCGGCCGCCGGTGACCCGTGCCATGCTGGGTGTCCTTGATCATGATGATGCGGTTGCAACTTCAGCGGCGACCACCAAACTTGGCATATCCCTGACATCACTGGATGCGACCCTGCGCCGTATACTGCTGCCACCCACATGAATTGAGTGACTGTAAAAGTCCGAGAATACTCAAGAATATTCAAGAATAAATATTTGACACGGTCATTATCGTATGTATACTCGGCACAGCTAGAAAGTAAGTATTGAATTTATGCACACCGTTTTCGAAGGCCCTCAGTTGTACCTCGTCCTGTTACCATAAGTCATTGAAATACACTTCCAGCAAAAATCGCTCCATATTGGGGCAAAATCTAAAATTGGTTATCTAGGATATATCATCATGGCAACAACTACTGGCACCGTAAAATGGTTCAACGAATCAAAAGGTTTTGGCTTTATTGAGCAAGAGTCAGGTCCTGACGTCTTCGCTCACTTTAGCGCCATTTCTGGTTCAGGCTTCAAGACTCTGGTCGAAGGCCAAAAAGTTGAGTTCACCGTAACTCAGGGTCAGAAAGGCCCACAAGCTGAGAACATCGTCGCATTGTAATTTCTGAGCCGAGCTTCGGCTTGGCTCAAGGTTACAAGCAGCCGTATTCAGCGAAGCTATATTATTAGCGAAGCTATATTACTAGCGAAGCTATATTACTAGCGAAGCTATATTACTAGC
>JANQYP010000047.1:1581-21180 GCA_030728785.1 Pseudomonadales bacterium | reverse complement strand
AAAGGTGCGGCTTGCGCAGCAAACGCACCTGGCGACAGTGTTTTCGCGCAGCGAAAATCACGAAAGCCCTCTCCCAGCACCAACTCACCCCCCCACTGACGAAAGCCCTCCCCCAGCACCAACTCACCCTCCCACAGACGAGACCCCCTCCCCCAGCACCAACTCACCCCCCCACTAACGACACCCCTCCCCCAGCACCAACTCACCCCACCCCAAATGACCCCAAGCCACCAACCCCCCACCACAAGCCGCTACTATCAACCGCCGTCGCCCACCAAAGGCCCACTAGCGTGCAAACCATTATCTGGTTCGAAGACCTGTCCCGGGATGATGTCGCCCGGGTCGGCGGCAAAAATGCCAGCCTCGGAGAAATCACTCGGGCAGCCAGCAAAATTGGCGCGGGCATTGCCCCGGGGTTTGCCATTGTCGCTGCTGCCTTTAGCACCTTTATCGAGCGCGATGGCCTGGCTGACGATATTCAGGCGCGCCTGCAGGCTTACCGCCGGGGTGACAAGAGCCTCGCGGAGACTGGCAGCGCCATTCGCGAACGAATACTCGAAGCCAGATTTACCCATGCCGAAATTGACCACATCACCCAGGCCTACCATGACCTCTGCCAGCGTACCGGCCAGCAGGATGTGGCGGTGCGCAGTTCAGCCACAGCAGAAGACCTGCCTACTGCCAGTTTTGCCGGCCAGCACGAAAGCTACCTGAACATTTGCACTGAGGCGGCGTTGGTTGATGCTGTCAAACACTGTTATGCCTCTTTGTATACAGACCGCGCCATCGTCTACCGCCAGGAACAACGCTATAACGAACGGGGCATGGCGTTGAGTGTTGGCGTCCAGGCAATGGTCAGGAGTGACCTTGGCGGCTCAGGTGTCATGTTCAGCCTCGACACCACCACCGGCTTTCCCCATGTGGTCGAACTCAGTGCCGCCTGGGGGCTCGGCGAAACCATAGTCCAGGGCGCCGTGGTGGCCGACCAGTATCTGGTGGACAAGCGTTTTCTGGACCCAGCCCAACGGCCTGACTGCGTGCCAATTATCAGCCGCAGCACCGGCAGCAAACTGGTGAAGATGGTGTACAGCGACAAGGGCCATACACACACGGTTGCCACCTCTATGGACGAGCGCAGCGGCCGCGTCCTGGACGATGCGGAGGTTCTGACCCTGGCCCGCTGGGCCCTGGCTATCGAACAGCATTATGGTTGTGCCATGGATATCGAATGGGCCAAAGACGGCCGCAACAACGCCCTGGTCATTCTCCAGGCTCGCCCGGAAACCGTCGAATCTGGCCGCCAGGGCAATGTTTTGTCGCACTACTTTATGGAAGAAACCGGCGACGAATTGTTAACGGGCGCCAGCGTTGGCAACGCCATCGTCAGCGGCAAGGTTTACCGCCTCGATAATCCTCAGGACGCTGCCGAATTCCCGAATGCTGGCATCCTGGTCACCAAACGCACGGACCCGGACTGGCTGCCAGTGATGCGCAAAGCCGCGGCGATTATCACCGACACCGGCGGCACCACCAGCCACGCTGCTATTGTCAGCCGCGAACTGCAGGTGCCTGCTATTGTTGGCGCCGGTAACGCCACCACCATGCTCGCCAACGGCGACACCATCACGGTGGATTGTTCCGTCGGCCATATCGGCAAAATCTATCGCGGCGCCCTGGCCTTCAGCCAGGAAACCATCGACCTGGCCAGCCTGCCGACCACCAGAACACCCTTGATGATCAATGCCGCCATACCCGACGCCATCATGCGCTGGTGGGCCCTGCCGGTAAAAGGCGTTGGCCTGGCACGCCTTGAATTTATTATTTCCAGTATTATCAAAGCCCACCCCATGGCCCTGCTCCAACCCGATAAGGTCAAAGACCCAAAAGTCCGCGCGCAAATTACCACACTCTCGGCGGGTTATGAGTCAGGCGCCGACTACTTTGTTGACCAGTTATGCCAGTCCATCTGCAAGATTGCCGCGGTGTTTTATCCAGCACCTGTGGTGGTGCGCATGTCTGACTTCAAGAGCAACGAGTACCGCCAATTGCTCGGCGGTGAAGACTTTGAAATACAAGAAGAGAACCCGATGCTGGGTTTGCGCGGCGCCTCACGTTACTACCACAACAGCTATCGCGCTGGCTTTGCGTTGGAGTGTAAGGCCCTGGCCAGGGCCAGGCTGATGAACGGCTACCAGAACATTATTGCCATGGTGCCCTTCTGCCGCACCCCGGGCGAGGCTGACAAGGTCCTGGCGGTGATGGCCGAGGCAGGGCTGGTGCGCGGCCGGGATGGCCTGAAGGTCTATGTTATGTGCGAGATCCCAGCCAATATCCTGCGGGTGGACGAATTTGCCGAGCGCTTTGATGGCTTTTCCATCGGCTCTAACGACCTGACCCAGTTGGTGCTGGGTATAGACCGGGATTCTGCCGCCTTAAAGTCCATGTTTGACGCCCGCGACCCGGCCGTTAAAAAAATGATCAGCGAGGTGATTCGCGGCGCCCATCTCAAGGGCCGGGTCGTTGGGATCTGCGGCCAGGCACCCTCTGACCACCCTGACTTTGCCGCCTTCCTGATTGAAGCAGGGATTGATTCCATCTCCCTGAATCCCGACTCCATACCCGCAGCCTGCCAGCAGATTGCTGCAACAGAGCAGGCTATGGCCGCAAAACAACCGGCATCTGGCCTGGCGCGATCGGTGACATAAAACTAAAAGACCCGGGCCGGCGCTGCTGCGCAAGTCTGCCAGGTGCTCAGGCACCTGGCACCTGGCACCTGGCACCTGGCACCTAAGCGCCTGGCGTCTGGCCGCCGGCGGAACCCAACAGGTCCAGCGCAATGGCCTCGGCGACTTTGATACCATCAATGCCGGCCGACAGAATCCCGCCGGCATAACCTGCGCCTTCGCCCGCCGGATAAAGGCCACGGGTATTAATACTCTGACAGTCCTGGTCGCGCCGAATACAGATAGGCGCTGAGGTTCTGGTTTCGATCCCGGTAAGGATGGCATCAGCCATGGCAAAACCCTTTATTTGGCGTTCAAATGCCGGAATAGCCTCGCGAATTGCCGCGACAGCATAAGCCGGCAAGGCTTTTGACAAATCACCCAGGGTCACGCCAGGGCGATAAGATGGCACCACCGCACCCAGGCTGGTAGAGGGCTGGTCAGCCAGAAAGTCGCCGACCTTTTGTGCCGGAGCGCTGTAGTCGCCGCCCCCCAGTTCAAATGCCAGTGATTCCAGTTGGCGCTGCAGGTCGACACCCGCCAGCACTCGGCCAGGAAAATCCCGTTCCGGCTCAATGCCCACAACGATCGCCGCATTGGCATTGCGCTCATTACGCGAATACTGGGACATGCCATTAGTAACCACTCGGCCCGTTTCCGAGGTGGCCGCCACCACGGTGCCGCCGGGGCACATGCAAAAGCTGTAAACACTGCGGCCATCTTTGCAGTGATGCACCAGTTTGTAGTCGGCAGCGCCCAGCAACGGGTGGCCGGCAAAGTCGCCAAACCGCGCCGCATCAATGACCGACTGCGGATGCTCAATGCGAAAACCAATGGAGAAAGGTTTGGGCTCGACAAAAATACCCTCGTTCACCAACATTTCAAAAGTGTCGCGGGCACTGTGACCCACCGCCAGCACCAGGTGCCTGGTGTGCAGAGTTTCGCCGCTGGCCAGTGTCACACCTGTAACCTGACCGACGGAACTCGCATCACCAGCATTTGCCAGGACCTCACGGTGAATCACCTCGACCTTCTGCTCGAACCGTATCTCACCACCCAGGGCAATGATCTTGGCGCGCATACTCTCCACCATTGTCACCAGTTTGAAGGTGCCAATGTGAGGCTTGCTGACCATCAGGATTTCTGCCGGGGCACCGGCCTCAACAAACTCATGGAGCACCTTGCGACCCAGGTGACGCCTGTCCCGGACCTGGCTGTAGAGCTTGCCATCAGAAAAGGTGCCGGCACCGCCCTCGCCAAACTGAACATTGGATTCAGTGTTGAGCTTGCCTTTACGCCACAGGCCCCAGGTCGCTTTGGTCCGTTGCCGAACATCCTGGCCACGCTCCAGGACAATGGGCTTGAGACCCATCTGGGCCAATAGCAGCGCAGCCAGCAGACCGCAGGGGCCAAAACCGATAACAATGGGACGCTGCTGTGTTGCGGTCGGAAAATCAGCCGCCGCCCGAGCAACAAACTGATAGCTGGTATCGGGGCTAGGCTGCAAACCAGCTGGCTTATGGGCACTGGCCAGCAAGGCCGCTTCAACGGCGTCCGGCAGGGTGATGTCGAGCTGGTAAATAAGCAGAATCTGGGTTTTCTTGCGGGCATCATAGCTGCGCTTGAAAATCGCCACGTCCAGCAGATCAGCCGCTGTTACGCCAAGGTGCGCCATAACCGCCTCGTTGAGATCAGCCGGCAGATGGTTCAAGGGTAATTTAAGTTCATTGAGTCGTAACATGGTGGCTCACTTTAGCATGCCCGGGTTGCAAAAATGCCATCAAGCCACAAGACCGGCGCTGTAACCTGACGACCAGGCCCACTGAAAATTAAAACCGCCCAGATGACCGCTGACATCCAGTACCTCACCAATAAAATACAGCCCTGGAAAATGCCTCGCTTCCATGGTCTTGGAGCTGATACCTGCTGTATCAACACCGCCAAGAGTGACCTCCGCCGTGCGATAACCTTCACTCGCAGAGGGTTTCAATTGCCAGTTCTGCAACTGTTCACCGATCTGGCCCAACTGCTGGTCGCTCCATTGTGCCAATGCCGTTTCCGCCTCGGCAGGCCAGAACAAGGCCTGCAATTCCAGCACCAGCGACTTGGCCAGATGCTGGTACAGCAGTGTGCGCAGGCGGCTGGCCGGCTGCTGTTGTTTGGCCGCCAACAACAAGGCCCGCAGGTCTGCGCCGGGCAACAGGTCAAGGCTGATGTTGTCACCAGGTGCCCAATAATTCGAGATCTGCAGGATAGCGGGGCCGCTGATCCCGCGGTGGGTAAACAGCAGATTTTCAGTAAACCACTGCTGCTGGCACGTCACCGTCACCGGCAACGCCAAACCCGCAAGACGCTGGCAGACACCATGTATGGCGTCACTGAACATCAGGGGCACAAGGCCGGCGCGGCGGGGCTGCAGCGACAGGCCAAACTGCTCGGCAATGTGGTAACCCAGGTCACTGCCTCCCAGGGTGGGAATCGATAAGGCGCCGGTGGCAACTACCAGCGACTGGCAGGTGACCGTTTTGGGTCGCTCATCCACAAGCAGTTGCAATTCATAACCGCCGGCTTCGCGAGCCGCCAGGGACCGCGCCTCACACCTGCACAGCAGCTCCACACCAGCAGCGTCACACTCGGCCAGCAGCATGTTGAGAATGTCACGGGCTGAGTCCCGGCAGAACAGCTGGCTGTGCTGACGTTCTTCGTAGGCGATACCGTGGCGCTCCACCAGGTCAATAAAATCCCAGGGGGTATAACGATGGAGGGCGGCTTTGGGGAAGTGCGGGTTACTGCAGATATAGTTGTCGGCTTCAACATAACGATTGGTGAAGTTACAGCGGCCGCCACCGGACATCAGGATCTTCTTCCCCGGCTTGTTGGCCTTCTCCACCACCAGCACCTGGCGGCCCCGCTGCGCGGCAGTCTGGGCCGCCATCAGGCCCGCCGCGCCGGCGCCGAGAACAATCACGTCATAGTGTGCCTGATGACCTGGCTTTTGACTTATACCGCCTGCCATGTCCGCCTACTTGGCGCAGCACAGCTTGTATTTCTTGGCGCTGCCACAGGGGCAAGGGTCATTACGCCCAGCCAACCGAGTGCTGCTGGCAACCACCTGCTTGCTCAGCAGAAAGGTCATCTCAGCAATATCTTCAGCACTCTCGGGATCGATATTAATCTCACAGAACCAGTCTTTGTCGGTACAAATCTGCAGTATCTCAGTCATACGCTCTTCGGTCTGGACCTGCAATGTCAGGGGTGCCCGGCTGGAACCGAGACGCGCGGGTTTTTTGTTCTGGAACACGGCATTGTCAAACTTGGCTTTTTTTAACGGCAGGTCTTTATGCGGATAGCGGGACATGGGATTGGGCCTGGAGGTATTTTCACAGGGGGCATTATACAGACATATACACGGACATAGTCAGGCTCGAAGATCCTGTTCAGAAAAAATTTGACCCAAGTCTGCGCCGACAGATCGCGATCGGCCTAGCCTGTGGTTTGTTTATTTTCTCTACACAAAGGCAGGAGGTTGCCCGTATGACTATTCTTGTGCTGGTTGCCGACGGCGCTCATGCCCGTCTTCTGGCGGCTCACTCCCAGGCGAGCGATCTTGATGACTGGCAACACTTTGAGCACCCTCGAAGTCGCGCCCGCAATCGTGACCTGACCAGCGACGGCCCAGGTACTGGCCGGGGCTCAGCAGCCTATGGCCGGCATACCATGGGGCATGAGGGCGAACCCCATCGCCACGAGGAAGAAGCCTTTGCCACTGAACTGTGTGCCCAGCTTGATGCCGCCCTGCCCCAGGGCATCAGCAAAATCTACCTGATTGCGCCCGCGCGCTTCCTTGGCATGCTGCGTAAAGCTATCAGCAAACACGCCAAAAAACTTGTCGTGAAAGAACTGGAACTGGACCTGGTGGGCGCGGATAACCGGGCCATTCGCCACCACCTGCCGCAATTCCTCTAGGAGCCGCTGCCTTAAGCTCGCTCAAAAATAGCCGCAAGTCCCTGACCGCCACCAATACACATGGTCTCAAGTCCGTAACGGGCTTCACGACGATGCATCTCGCGGAGCAGGTTGGCCAAAATCCGGCCGCCTGTGGCGCCAATGGGATGCCCCAGGGATATACCTGAGCCGTTCACATTCAGACGCTCACGATCATCCCAGCCCCAACCTTTTAATACTGCCAGCACCTGTGGCGCAAACGCCTCATTGAGCTCAACCAGGCCAATATCATCCCAGCCCATACCGGTGCGTGCGAACAGACGTTCAACTGCCGGTACGGGGCCAATACCCATACGTGCGGGATCACAACCGGCGGCCGCCCAGCCCACCAGCCAACCCATCGGCTCAAGGCCCAGTTCTTCGAGCTTATCTTCTGCAACCACCAGGCAGGCCGCGGCCGCGTCGTTCTGCTGACTGGCATTACCAGCTGTCACTACGCCGCCTTCCAGGGGGCGCAGGGCGGCGAGGCTGTCGATACTGGCATCGGGGCGAAAGCCCTCATCCTGAGTAAACATCTTTGGCTCGCCGCGGCGCTGGGGTACTGGCACCGGCACCAGTTCATCGTCGAACTTGCCCGCTGCCCAGGCAGCGGTGGCGCGCTGGTGACTCATCACCGCATACTCATCACAGGCCTCGCGGCTGATGCCATAATCGCGGGCCAGATTCTCGGCGGTCTCAATCATGCCGCTGATCTCACCAAAGCGCGCAATCGGCTGGGACATGACTCGGCCACGGGCCAGCCGGTCATGCATGACTGATGGCCCTGACCTGGCGCCGCTACGCATATCGGTGCTGTAATATTCGACGTTACTCATGCTCTCAACGCCGCCACAAAGCACCACATCTGCCGCCCCTGTCTGAACCATCATGGCCCCGTCTATCACAGCCTGCAGGCCGCTGCCACAGCGCCGGTCCAGCTGATAACCGGGGACACTCAACGGCAGACCTGCGGCCAATGCAGCCCAACGGGCAATACACGGCGCCTCGCCGTTACCGTAGCCCTGGGCAAACACCACGTCATCAATACACTGAGGATCAATGCCGGTACGTGCCATCAGGGCCTTTATGACCACAGCGGCCAGCTCACCCGCCGGTATATCCTTCAGGGTCCCAAGAAACTTGCCTACAGGGGTGCGTACAGGTGAAACGATGGCGGCTCTGCGCATGGCTCTCTCTCGGGAACAGGGGTGAAGGATTGGTTTATACCAAGACAGGACCCCCACACTCAAGGGACAGATGTTATTATCAGCCACGGCCATAACCGCTGCTGCCAATCTGGAGCAACCTCCATGTCGTACCATTACTGTTGTAACTCACAGGCCAGAAACATTGACACAGACACCGCAAGCAAGCCTGCTCGCTATAGAGCAGGCACTCGACCAGGGCACTTATCGCAAAGGTCCCTGGCAGGCACTCACCCAGCAGGTGGAACAAATGCCACTCGCCGAGCGCCAGCGCCTGGCGCCGGACCTGGACCGGGTCAGCAATAAATTGCACGGCCAGCAAGGCCATCAGCAGTGGCCGCTCCTGGCGGGCCTGTTGCTTGAGGGGGCGCTGCTGATGCTTGGTCTGCAATGGCTGGATCATCCTGACCTGCTGCCACGGATTGTTGCCGTGGGCGCCATCACCCTCAGCTTGCAGCCTGCCATGAAACTGGTAATGGGGCTCCTGTTGGGCGTCCGTTACAGCTATATGTACCTGTGGTATGTAGAGCCGCGCTTCAAACTGCGCTACGGCACCTATCTGGCATTACCCGCAGAACGACGGGTCATGTTCCACCTGGCGGGTAGCCTTGGCACACCCATAGCCCTGTTTATCGGCTACCAGGCCCTGGCCTCTGTCGCCTGGCTGGCAGCACTGTGTCTTGTCGGGTGTGGCATTACAGCGCTGATGCAGGTGGCCGCGTTTGTGGCCAGCTGGCGCGGGGTTCGCAAGGTTGGGCCATTCCTGCTCACCAGCCTGACAACGCCAGCCACCCTGGCACGAGAGCTGAAAGCCCTGCGCGCCAGGCAGAAGGATTGATTTTGGCAGCCGCAGCCAATAGCCTTGGTGGTAGTTAAGCAGCATACAGCTGCATCACCAGACTAGAGGATGAGATGACATGATCAATCTAGAGCAAGATTTTGCCTGCCCGGCACAAACCCTGTGGCAGATTCTTGGCCAGCCGGACCGGGTGGACTGGGTTCCCGGCGTTGCCGGCTGTCAGCTTGAGGGCGATGTCAGGGCCTTTTCTCTGCCCGGAGCTGGCGCCCTGAAAGAGCGAATCCTCGATCTGAACCATGAGCAGATGCGCATCGAATACAGCTGCATCGAGAGTCCTGTGCCGTTTGCCGAGCACCTGGCCAGCATGCAGGTGTTTGCCACTGACACTGGCTGTCGATTGAAGTGGCAGACCCGCGTTCTGCCGGAAAAATTTGAAGGTTTTATCCAGCAAAGCATGGCCGGCGCGCTGCTTCGACTCGAAGAAATACTCAGCAAAGGCGGGGCTTGAACATGTCAATGAGCATGTCTGAAACTCAGCGCCAGACCTTTCTTGCAGACCTGCATGTCGGCATTATCAGCATTCCGCGCCAGACCCGTGGCCCGCTAACGGTTCCCATCTGGTATGACTACACACCCGGCGGCGTGGTCTGGATGATTACCGGCGAGAAGTCCATCAAGGGCAAACTGTTGGCCAATGCCAGCCGCATCAGCTTATGTGCCCAGAGTGAAACTGTTCCCTATCAATATGTCTCAGTGGAGGGAACCTTCAGTACCCGCCCGGCAACGGCCGCCGAGAACCTGCACATGGCCATCCGCTACCTGGGCGACAAACAAGGCCGCGCCTATGCCCGTGGTGCCGGTGAGGAGGGGAGCCTGATCGTCTCACTGACCCCTGCTACCTGGTATTCTGTGGACTACAGCCTGGCCCAACATTAAAACAACCGCAGTGCTGCTGGTATGGCGCGGGCATTTTTATCCATGGAGGCTCTGGAACTAACCGTGGCGGCATGGCTGTTGCCAGGCCCCTTCCCGCCGCTGTTAGCAGACTACTGGCGAAGACTCGCGGCACGACCCGCCTAGCCGGTAGCAGCACTGAAACTATCACCCACCGCAACCTGGCCAGCAACACTGGCACTCAGGTAGCTGCCAAAGACAATGCCGCCAGCATAGTCAGGTGTGCGGCGGCGATAGCCACTCAGGGTGCGCAAGGGTTCTTTGGCCATGGTGCCCAGTGCCTGGTCAATGGTCGTCACGGTGCAGCGCTCGCAGGGCGCCACTGTTTCCAGGATAAGCCCGGGAAAATCAAATCTCTGGACCTGGTCTTCGGCATAGGCGGGCAATCCCGTCACCACCAGGTTGGGCCGAAAGCGATTCATGGGTACAGGGCTTGCCAGACGCTGGTTCAGATCATCCAGGGACGCCTGGCTGGTGAGCAGCACCGGTGATGTATCAACAAACTTGGTCTGCGGCTGACCAATCACTCGCGCAAACTCCGGCAGGGGTAGGTGCCAGGCAATCGCCGCCTTGGCGCGCACCAGCCGCACCTGGGACTGTAATGCCTGGCTGAGCCAAGTGGCGACGGCATTACCCATGTCGAGTACGGCCACAGGCTGGCCGAATATTGGCAATGTGGTTTCCTCCTCCCCCGAACCGGGAACAAACGCAAAATCAGCCAGCCCCGGATAAGCCAGCAGCAGCACCTGATCCTGCCAGGTTGCCTGCAGCTGACGCAGGTCTGGCAGCAACTTCTGGTTGGCACTCCTGCCACCGGCTAAGACGGTAAATTCGCGGTCGCCCTGCAGGCCCATGGGTGTCACGGTCACTTGCTGCAGAATCTGGCCCTGACAGCCCTTAATGGGATAGATCGTGATGTCGCTGATGTGCATTTTTATCCAGTCCTCAAACTTCTGCGCGGACCACTTCAGTGCCGCCTGAATCCAGCGCCGCGTCCGCCGCCAGCGGTATGATTTTGACGTTATAAATGCCATAGAGCGCTGCAACCAGGGGGTTCAACAGGTTAAAAAAGCAAAACGGCAGATACGCCAGGGTCGCCACACCGAGAGTACCCGCCATATAGGCGCCGCAGGTATTCCAGGGAATCAGTGGTGAGGTGATGGTAGCGGAATCTTCCAGCGTTCGGGACAGGTTCAGGGGGTCCAGGCCGCGCCGCTTGAACTCAGCCTTGTACATACGTCCGGGCAGGACGATGGCAATGTACTGGTCTGCCGCGACAATATTGATCCCAATACAGGTACATAACACGGTGACCACCAGTGACCCGGTACCATTCACCAGCTGCAGCGCCGCCTCCACCAGACGCTGCAACAGACCCGCATGTTCCAGCACCGCACCAAAGGTCAGGGCACAAAGAATCAGCCAGACCGTATTGAGCATGCTGCTCATGCCGCCGCGGCTGAGGAGGTCATTGACGGCGCTGTTACCCGTGTCAATGCTGAAGCCATTAAACAACGCCTGCCAGACAGCATTGACCGTGTTAATCCAATGGTTGTCATGGACGCTACCTGCGCCACCCGTCGCGACAAACCTGGCAATCGCCTCCGGCTGCAGCAATGCCGCAAAGACCCCACCTACCAGGGCCCCGGTCATAATAGTGGGAAAGGCTGGCAAGCCACGCGCCGCCATAGTCAGGACAATCACCAGTGGCATCAGGGCCCACAGGGTGATGGCAAAATTAGCATCCAGAATTGTCAGGGTTGCGTCGAGATTAATCGCCGCTTCAGGGGGGGACTGGACCAGACCAATCACCAGAAACAGCAACAAGGCGATAGTGATAGTGGGCGCAGTGGTCCAGACCATGTGGCGGATATGGGCAAACAGTTCACTGCCGGCGACTGCCGGCGCCAGGTTGGTGGTATCTGACAGAGGTGACATCTTGTCACCGAAGTAGGCCCCGGAAATAATGGCGCCGGCCGTCATCTCCAACGACAGCCCCATCCCCTGGGCAATACCGATCAGCGCCACACCGATGGTACCCGCCGTGGTCCAGGAACTGCCGATGCTGACGGAGACAAGAACACAGATCAGGCAGGCAGCAGCAAAAAATACTGAGGGGTGCAGAATCTGCAGGCCAAAGTAAATCATGGTGGGCACGGTGCCGGCGAGAATCCATGTGCCGATCAGGGAACCCACCGCCAACAGGATAAGTATGGCGCCAAGGGCTGTGGAGATACCCTTGACGATGCCAGCCTCAATACTCTTCCAGCCATGGCCGTTTTTAATGCCCACCAGCGCCGCCAGGCCTGCTGCCAGAATCAGGGCAATCTGGTTTGCCCCATAGGAAGAATTGTCACCGTACAGGTACACCGACAATGCCAGCATGAGCACCAGGAACACCACAGGAATCAGGGCATCAAGGAGGCTGGGGGTTTTCTTGGCTCGCGACATGGGCACCCGCTGCTGAAGACTAAACGACGATGCCAGTACAGTACCGGACAAACCGAGGCAGGGCAAAGATTAGAGTGAAGCCTGCAGCCAAGCGCCAAGGGTAACGGTAACGACCACAAGACGTTGATGGCAACCAATAGTATACTCGCTTGATCATCACGCAGCGGAGCCCGCCATGATTGAATACCATGATCCTCAGGCCAATAGCAGTGTCGCGGTCACGCCATACCAGTTGGGCGTCAGCCTGGCAGGCGGCAGGCCACTGACCGTGGGACTGCTGGCCAACGGTTTCCCCGATTCCGAAAATTTCCTCAACCTGGTGGCAGAAGCCCTGGCCGTTGAGGTACCCGGTATCAGTTTTGCCCGCTACAACAAGGGCAACGCCTCAATTCCAGCCAGCGCCGAGATTCTCAGCGGCATTGCCAGTCAATGCCAGGCGGTTATCACTGCCTACGGACACTGAGGCAGTTGCACTACCGGCACCGTGCGTGACGGCATTGCAGTAGCAAGATCAGGCATTCCGGCCGTGGCCCTGGTAACAACGGACTACTGGCCACAGGGCGACTTTGTGGCCAACTCCCTGGGCATGCCGGGAGTACCTCGAGTGAAACTGCCCCATCCAGTCGCCGGCAGCGGCGTGGCAAATATGCGCAGCATTGCCCGGCAGGTGTTACCGGCCATTATCCAAGCTCTGGCTGGCGAGACGCCAAACGCCGCACTCCAGGACAGCTAAACGACCCTGGCCGCCCGGACCACTATCAGGAGACATTAATGTCCACTCTACTCCAGGCTGCCGACGAGCACGCCGCCCTTGAAGCTCTGCACGCCAGGGGCTGCACAGATGGCCTGCCCGTGATCATTCCCACCGCCCCGCGGGTCAGCCGCATGGTCCTCGCCTCGGGTATGGACGCCGATATGGTGCTGGGTACCATGGGTCCTGCCGGTGGCGTTGCCACCGTCCAACAGGTGGCAGTGGCCGCTGTCATGGCCGGTTGCCTGCCTGACTATATGCCAGTGGTCATTGCTGCTGTTAAAGCCGTTATTGACCCGGTTTTTGACCTGACGGAAATGCAGTCCACCACCCACTGCACTGCACCGTTGATTATTGTGAATGGCCCGGCACGGCATAACTGTGGCCCCATTGCCTCGGGTTTTGGCGCCCTGGGACCGGGCTTTCGGGCTAATGCCAGCATCGGCCGCGCCCTGCGCCTGACCATGATTAATATTGGCGGTGCCCGTCCCGGCGAGTCAGATATGGCATTGCTTGGCCATCCGGGCAAGTTCACCTATTGCCTGGCAGAAGACGAGGAGAACAGCCCGTTTACGCCCCTGCATGTGGCCCTGGGTTTTGCCGCCGAGGACAGCGTGGTGACTGTTATCGGTGCCGAGGCGCCTCACTCCGTCATCTTCAGTGGCAATGCTGACGACCCCCTTAACCATGAGCATTTGCTCGAACTGCTGGCCATTGGCCTGACCAACCTGGCAACCAACAACGCGATTCTCGGCAACGGTGCAGCGACGGTGGTGCTGAACCCGGAACACGCCAGCATTCTTGCCGGGGCGGGCCTTGATCGACAACAGGTAGCCGAGAAACTCTATGCCCTCTGCGTACATTCCACTGCTGAGATGGCGCGCCTGGTGCCTGGCTTTGCCCGTGCCAGCAGCTCCAGTACAACACGCCACAGCTTCCAAAGCCCAGCCGATATCCTTATCCTCATGGCCGGCGGCAGCGGTATTTACTCCATGGTAATGCCGTCTTGGTGTGCCGGCGCCCATCGCAACAGCCCCAGCAGCGTCAAGGTTGAGGCAGACCAATTCTGTGAACTACCCGGGCTCAGTGCCACCACTGGAAAACCAACATGAAAGAGTTACCCGTGGTCAAAAGCAGCCAGCTCGCCAGCACAGCCATCCGCACCCTGTTGGCAGCCACCAGGGTGCCTATGCGCCTGGCCTGCAACGACAGTGCAGGCTTCCCGCTGGTATGCTCCTTATGGTTTACCTGTGCCGAGGACGCCGGCGAGACTGTTTTGTGGTGTGCCAGCCACGAGTCATCACATCTGGTGAAGGTGTTGCTGGCAAACAACAAGGTGGGATTTGATATTGGCGTCAACACGCCGCCCTACAAGGGTGTGCGTGGCCAGGGAACGGCCTCACTGGTGCGCGAAGGCGCAGCTGAGATACTGACAACCCTGCTCCACCGCTATGACATTGGCAGCGACTCGTCCCTTGGGCAATGGCTGCTGAGCCGAGTAGACGGCGAATACGCGATTCGGATTGCCATCAAGCGCATCTCGGCCTGGGACTATACTCGGCGCATGGCTGCAACTAGCTGACAGCGGCTGGTTATGACCCGGCGGGTGGCGCCCAGTCACAGCCCTCGCACTGGGCTGAGATATTGTGTTCCGCCAGGACGGCAAAAATAAAGTCGCGCCAGACCGCATTGGGTTGCCAGACGGTATTCATGTCGGCTTTCGCCTGGCCCACGGCCACCTGCTGGTAAATAACCCGGTAAAGCATGCTGAACGCCGTGGCGCGCATATTCACCTGACAATGCAGCAGGGTTTTTTTCAGCGGCGCCCGTTGCAGGTAATCAGCAAAGGCATAAAAGTCACTGCGCAGCGGCCGCTCCCAGTCTACCGGCACATGCAGGTACTCCAGCCCAAGCCCCTTAACAAGCTTGTCTTCATCAGCAATTGCCTGCTTGTGGCTGGAAAAAGCAATGTAGACGATACGTTCAAAACCCTCTTCCTGCAGCAGGCTCAGCTGTGCCACCGTCGGCTGGCCTGAGCTGGCAAAAACCGGCGTGTACTGGCGGAAGTTGTTAATTTCTGCAAGCGCCGGGTCAGGCAATGCCAGTTGACTGGCATATCCGGCAGTGCTTTCCTGCGAAAAACTCTTCGTCGACATAAATACTCCTAACAACATGACCAAAATGAACTTCACCACTGCGCTCCTCAGGGTCCGAGACTTTCCGCACACCAGATGCCACACCACATGTCACACCGCATATCACACCGCACCTTCACCGGACTGCAACAGCAGCGCTGTCTCTGCCGCCACCGGTGCCGCCAGGATTGCCGCCAATATATCCAGCAGGTCATGATAAAAAAGCGCAGCATTGGCATCCGCAAAACCTTCGGCCTTATTGGCCTGCAGGGACATGGCAAGACTGGCATAACGGATGGCATGCTCAAGCCGCAGCTCAAACAACTCCTCGCTCCATTGCTGCAAGTGCTGGCGCAGCAACGGCCGCAGCCGCTCCAGACTCCGATCACCTGCCGCTGCCAGCTGGACGCTCATCTTCCGCTCGCCAAGGGCTACTTTCTGGCCAAAGACAGCAATATAGTCGCGAAATCCCGGATCAACAACAGCCAGCCTGCAGGCAGGGCCAACCATCAGTGTGCACAGCTCGCGCAGGCTGGGGTTGTTGCTCTGGCCCAGCAACTCCTGCAACATCACGGCGCGCTGGCGCTGAACCTGACCACCTCGATAGGAATGAATCGCTTCAATGAGGCCCTGACGACTGCCAAAATGATATTGCAGTGCAGACTCGTTCTTCTGCCCGGCAGCCTGGATCAAGGCACGGACCGAGACATTCTCCAGCCCGTCGCGGGCAAACAAGGTTTCCGCGGCACGCATCATCTGCCGCCGGGTGATTTCACCTTTTGCCAGTGCCGGGCTTGTCTCAGCAGGTTTTTGCCCCATCTCAGCGACGCCTGCGCAAGCGTCGCCAGCTGAATACCAGCACCAAGCTAAATGCTAATACAAGCAGCAGCGCCGTCAGCTGAAATCCCAGCGTGCCGCCCGGAAAACGCTTTTCAATAACATTGCGCCCAACTTCGCGGCGCTGGTCATAACCTGGAGCTACCGCCAACACGCCGTGCTGCTCAGCATAGGCTGCATAACGCGCCTGCATCATTGCCAGCAAGGCCGGCTCTGCCGACCCCAGATCATTGGCTTCCACCGGGTCAACGACAATGTTGTACAGGTGCCAGGTGTCATCACCCACCGGGCTGCGATTGCGCACCAGCTTCAGATCGCCCAGAAACAACGCAGCGTTACCACCCAGCTCAAAACCCACCGCATCATCCGCGCCGTACACGGCGTCAACCTTGCCTGCTAACAACTCAACAAGGCTTTTCCCAGACAAGGTTTGTATGGCGCGGCCCTGGTAACTTGCACCGGGACCTGGCGTCCCGGTAATATCCAGAATCGTCGGCACCAGGTCTGTGACATAGCTGAAAGCAGCGGACACCTGCCCGGCCAGTGGCGTTGTCATACCAGAGATAATCATGGGCACACGCATGCCACCTTCACTGGTGAAAAACTTGTAATAGGCCAGAGGTGAAGCAGCGGCACTCGCAAACCCCGGGCCAATCATATTGTAGCTGCCCTGCTCACCGAGGGTAGCGTAGTCCTCGTTGTAATTATTGCTGGCCATCCACCAACCCATCAATGTCCCCAACGCCTTGCCACGCCCCTGCTCAATAATATCTGACGGCTCAGCACCGTTATCAGAGATAAATATGAACACGGTGTTATCATACTCACCGATATCTTTCAGGTACTGCATCAGCCGACCTATGTGATGGTCCATGGCATCAATCATACCGGCATAGACCGCCATGCTTTTGGCCTCAAAGCGCCGTTGCTCGTCACTGAGGCTTGACCAGTCCGTGGTGGTGGGCATGTCAGTCACGGCCAGACCTGCCGGCATCACGCCCTTCGCTACCGCACCCGCATAGCGCCGTTGGCGCAGTTCACTCCAGCCATCCACATAGGTATTCAGATATTTTTCGGTGAACTCCCGCGGTGCCTGCACGGGTATATGCACCGCCTGAAACGCCACATAGGAGAAGAATGGCTTGTCATCTGCCTGCTGGCTGTCGATATATTCAATGGTCTTGTCGATAAAATACTGCGACGAATAGAAGTCCTCTGGCAGGATCGTCGGCTTGCCATCTTCATACCAGTTGGCTTCGGCGTAGAGCGGAATATAGGGTTTTTGTTCCCAGTTATCGGCGCCACTGTCTGCCAGCGCCAGCGCGCGATCGAAACCACGACTACTGGGTAACAGCGCAGCTGTTTCTCCCAGGTGCCACTTGCCGGTCATGTAGGTGTGATAGCCGGCATCGGACAACATATCGGCAATGGTGACTATGTCCTCATTCAGCACCCCTGCGTAACCCGGTCGGCCGCGTTGATCAGCAGGCAGTGACTCTGGCATATTCGCCACCCCGGCAAGGTGACTGTCCGTTCCGGACATCAGCATGGCACGGGTTGGCGCACAACTGGCGGCAGTATGATAGTTCGAGAAACGCACCCCGGCAGCGGCCAGGGCGTCAAGGTTCGGCGTCGCAACTTCACTGCCAAAACTGCGCAGATCTGAAAAGCCCAGATCGTCAGCGACAATCAGAACAATGTTGGGCCGCCGGGCCTCGGCGGCCAAGACGCCGCTGCTGAACAGCAACAGCAGGACAAGGGTGTACAGGGATCTTGGCAGGGACTTGCCCATGATTTTTTGCTCCGGCTGGCGCAGGGCCAGCGATGTTACAGTACAGTCAATTGACACTGGCGCCGCCGCGACACCCCGTTAGCCGCCGCGGCTTTGGACTAACAGGGGCTCACAACCCGTATCCGCCAGAATCGCCTGCACCGCCTGCTGGTCAGCTGCTGCCAGGTCTGCATAGGCGCCGCGAATCCACTGCAGACACCGGCCCTGGTAGGGAAAGGTCGGCTGAATCCAGAGCCTGCCATCAATCTGCGTCTGCATTTCTTTTTCACCGGAGGCCAAGGCCCTGGCATTGGCCAGCAGGGCCGGCACATAAACCCGGCCAATCTCGGTCAGCAACTCACCCAGGTGTCGTCTGGCATCGGCCACTTGCAGCCAGGCCTCGGCATCTGCAGCCTGCCCTGAGAGGTCATCAACCACGTCGGTCCAGGCATAGACCCGCGGCGCCTGCGCCAGGCACAAGGCTGCGGGGGTTGGATCAAAACGCGCCAATTGGGTCAGCTGGGCATAAACGGCAAAGTCAGCCGAAGACGGGCGCTGGCCAAACACAAAGGGCCCGGCCTCTATCAAACGATCGAAAATGTCCAGAAAACGTTCATAACTGGCCTCAATGACCGGCGCCGTGACGTCGTTGGAACCCACCACATAAAGGCGGCCTATCTGGCGCTGGGCGATATATCGCTCTGCCTTCTGCAG
The DNA here is from genome assembly GCA_030728785.1 of Pseudomonadales bacterium. GTDB lineage: Bacteria > Pseudomonadota > Gammaproteobacteria > Pseudomonadales > Azotimanducaceae > UBA4582. The sequence continues at coordinate 2,856 of JANQYP010000047.1, read as the reverse complement.
CTCGGCCTCGGGCAGCTGCAGGCCGCGCCAGCGCGGCAGGATAGCCCCGGCCTGTTTGATATCAGCCGCGTAGTACCAGCGATAATGAAACATGGCCTTGGTCAGCCACTCGTCGGCATAGTCTTCAATCAGATAGTTAAGGAATGCCAGCACCGGGTTTTCAGGGATGGTTTCGCGACCCTGAAAAGCGCTTTCAAAACGCCGGATCAGAGGCGTTGAATCCACCACTGCCTGGACATTGCCATGCTCATCCGGCAGATAGAAAGTGGGTAACAGGCTGACCTTGGGTTCAGGTAACCCCAGCCGGTTGGCATGGTCACCAATCAGCAGCTCATAGGGAATATGCCGAAAGCGCAGATAAGCAATCATCTTGCGAGTATAGGGTGAGCCGGGTGCACCCTTAAGCCGCAAAGGCGTGGGGATAGCGATCGGGATAACAGTGGAATCAGTCATAGAACGCTCCTTAACAGGCATCGGGATAAGCTGCCATGGATACTATAATGGATTCCATTAGTTTTAAACCATGAGTTTTAAACCATGAGTTTTAAACCATGAGTTTTCCAGCCAGGCCAACTGCAACAGCCGCGCTGATGGCTCAGCCAGGCGCGTAAACCCGCAGCGGGAACTCCTCCCGCACTTTGATCACCGCCGCGCCCCGGCTGCGGATAAGGTAGTCCCGGGCAATAACCGCTCCCACCGGACCGGCGATAAAGGCCAGAAAAGGATCGGGCCGCTGCTCGCCGTAGGCACAGTAACCAATATGAGTAATCTCACGGTAGGTTTCGAGATTACGCGCACTGAGCAACTCGCCGATGCCAGTCCCGGCTGAGTCCAGCAGCTCTTGAATAGCCGGCTCCAGCAGATCGGAGCGGATGGTGGAGTAAGCGTGGGCGTAGGCAGTGCCAGATGTACAACCCAACAACAACACCTCGCGCTCAATCACCACGCCAGCCGCCGCGGTACCTGCGGCCAGGGGCAGCTGCAGATGCTCCGCCGGCGTCAACGGCCGCCGCGCCTGACGCAGGCAACGCACCTCAATCGCCTCTGCAAAATAAGCCGCCAGGCTATGGGTGACAGTACCGTCCGTCAGCAGCAACACCCGCAACACAGGTGCCAGCAGGGCGAAGTTAACATCCGGGTCAATAACATTTTGCAGGCGCCGGTCAGGCATAGGCTTCAACGGTTCTGGTATAAAAAGGACGATTATGCCCGAGTGCGGTCATTTTGGCCCGCCTCACTGCAACCTTATGCCACATTAGATGGTCGCTACAGGTG
>JANQYP010000047.1:0-1481 GCA_030728785.1 Pseudomonadales bacterium | reverse complement strand
TCGCTACAGGTGGTCGCGAGCAAAACCCGACGGCATCACTTATGTGACTGCCGCAGAGCACTTTATTAATGCCCAAGGATAGGTTTAACTTGCAGCTTTTTAGTCACCTCGCCATGGAGAGCATGATCATGAGTGTTGAACGCCAGGCAGTATTGGCAAGAATGCGCAGCGGTGACCTGACCCTGTCCAACGCCGAAGTCCTCGAAGCCTTCAAGATCGACCCGCATTTTGACCCTTATTCAGTGCCCCTTGAAGAGCTGGACCCGGCGCACCCGGCGCTGTTTGCCAACGACACCCTGTGGGCCCATTTTGAGCGCCTGCGCGCCGAAGACCCGGTGCACTACACCGCCGAAAGTATGGTGGGGCCCTACTGGTCGGTGACCAAATACAACGACATCATGTATGTCGACACGCACCATGAGCTGTTCTCTTCCCAGCAGCGCGCCGGCGGTATCGCCCTTGGCGGGCAGCCTCGAGAAGACGAAGACCCCTATGCCCTGCCCATGTTTATTGCCGAGGACCCACCCAAACATGATGCCCAGCGACGGGTTATCACACCCTTGTTTATTCCTCGCAACCTTGCCGAGCTTGAGCCACTGATCCGCGAACGCGCCGGCCAGATTCTCGACAAGCTGCCCATCAATCAGGAATTCAACTGGGTTCGTGAGGTCTCAGTGGAGCTCACCGGGCAAATGCTGGCGACCCTGTTTGACGTGCCCCAGGAAGACCGCATGAAGCTGATCAATTGGTCTGACACGGTTTCCAACCTGGGCAACCCGGAATATTTTGATACCCCGGAACAGGGTTTCCAGGAACTGTTCCAGTGTCTCGCCTACTTCACTGAGTATTACAACCAGCGCAAAACCGAGCCCGCCAAGTTTGACCTGATTTCCATGCTTGCCCACGACCCGTCCACCAATAACATGACCCCTCAGGAACTGCTGGGCAATGTCTTGCTGCTGATTGTTGGCGGCAATGACACCACCCGCAACTCCATTACCGGCGGCGTCCTGGCGCTCAACAAACACCCGCGCGAGTATGAGAAGTTACTGCAGAATCCCGGCCTGATTCCAAAGATGGTGCCGGAAATTATCCGCTGGCAGTCGCCCGTGGCTCACATGGCGCGCACCGCATTGCAGGACACAGAACTGGGTGGCAAGCAGATCAAAAAAGGCGACCGGCTGGCCATGTGGTATATCTCGGGTAATCGCGACGAGGAAGCCATCGATCATGCCAATGAGTTTATTATCGACCGTGACAACCCTCGCCAACACACCGCCTTTGGCTATGGTGTACACCGTTGTGTGGGTAATCGACTGGCGGAGATGCAGTTGCGGGTCATGTGGGAAGAGATCATGCAGCGCTTCTCCCGGATTGAGGTGGTGGGTGAGCCCGTCTACCTACCCACCAGTTTTATCCATGGCATCAAAGACCTGCAAGTCATCATTCGAGCCTAGGTTTCGAGCCTGGGTTTCGAGCCT
>JANQYP010000046.1 GCA_030728785.1 Pseudomonadales bacterium | reverse complement strand
GCCCTCACTGGCCTGAGTACAGGCTTTCGTGATCTGGATGATATGACCATGGGCATGCAGAAGGGCGACTTGATTATTGTTGCCGGGCGGCCCTCCATGGGTAAAACCAGTTTTGCCATGAACGTGGCTGAAAGTGCCGTCATTGCCGGTGGCAAGCCAGTGATTGTGTTCAGTATGGAGATGCCGGCTGAGTCATTGATCATGCGCATGTTGTCGTCCCTGGGGCGCATTGACCAGTCGAAGATTCGCAGTGGTAACCTCAGCGATGAGGACTGGCCCCGACTCACCTCGGCCGTGACGCTGCTCAACGATAAGCCGCTGTTTATCGATGACACGGCGGCCCTGTCGCCGAATGAAATCCGTTCCCGAACCCGCCGCATTGCCCGCGAGCACGGACCTATAGGCCTGATTGTGGTCGATTATCTGCAGTTGATGCAGGTTTCCGGCAGCTCAGAAAACCGGGCGACGGAAATTTCGGAAATTTCCCGCGGCCTGAAAGGTATTGCCAAGGAATTTGAGTGTCCATTGATTGCCCTGTCGCAGTTGAATCGGGGCCTGGAGCAGCGCCCCGACAAACGCCCGATCATGTCTGACCTGCGTGAGTCTGGCGCTATTGAGCAGGACGCTGATGTGATTCTTGCGATCTATCGTGATGAGGTCTATCACGAGGATGCAGAAAAAGGCATTGCTGAGGCCATTATTCTGAAACAACGAAACGGCCCTATTGGTCGCAAGAAGCTGGCATTTATTGGTCAGTACACCAAGTTTGAAGACCTGGCGCAGGGTTACGGTAACTATGACTATGAATAACAGAATGTTCGAAAGACGCCTGGGCAGGGACTTACCGAGGTCAGTATGAGTCGCCTGTCGGGCCAAAACCTGCCTAATGCGCCCGTCGCCAGCATTGATGTGCAGGCGATTCAGCATAATCTGAACCTGGCGCGGGCCTGTGCGCCCGCCAGCAAGGTGCTGGCGATGGTAAAGGCTAATGCCTACGGTCACGGTGTTGCTGGCCTGGCTGGTCGCCTGCAGGGGATAGATGGTTATGGCGTCGCCCGGGTTGAGGAAGGCCTGCAGTTACGTGCCCTGGGCGTCGCCAAACCGATTGTGGTCCTGCAGGGTTTTATTGATGGAGCGGAGCTGGATGCTTGTGTTGCTGCCGAGCTGACACCTGCCCTCCACAGTGATTACCAACTGCGCCTGCTGGAAAGCCACAATGCCGCCACCCTGCCTGTCTGGCTGAAGGTAGACACGGGCATGCACCGCCTGGGTTTTGCCCCGCCCACCTTGCCAGCGCTGCTGGCGAACGGGCGCTTGAACGTAGCCTGTATCGTCACCCATCTGGCCAATGCCGGTGAACCACAACATGACCAGAACCAACGTCAGCTGGACAGTTTCCTGCAGCTAACCGCAAACACTCACCTGCCGCGCAGCATGGCCAATTCAGGGGCTATCCTGGCATTGCCCATGAGTCATTTTGAGTGGATTCGCCCAGGCATCATGTTGTACGGCAGTTCCCCTGGTGACCAGCCAGACCCGAACCTGCGCTCAGCAATGACCCTGACCGCGCCCGTTATTGCCGTCAAGTCGCTGGTGGCAGGTCAGGCCATTGGCTACGGCGGCAGCTGGACTGCACCCGGCCCAACCCGCGTGGCCATCGTCGGTATCGGCTATGCAGATGGCTATCCCCGCGAGATTCCAGCACAAATGCCGGTCTGGGTAGCCGGACGGCGTTGCCCCATTGTTGGCAGAGTTTCCATGGACTCTATAATGGTGGAGCTGGGGCAGCTTGATGTTGAGCCGCCGGCTCGCGTCGAGCTGTGGGGTAAAAATCTGCCCGTGGATGAGGTGGCGCAGCTGCTGGGATCCATTGGCTATACCCTAATGTCACGTCTCACCAGTCGAGTGCAGCGCGAATATCTCCACTGAAGCGGCAACGGACTGCAATCCTTATGGCTAAATCAAAAACTGTCTATGTCTGTAACGATTGTGGCTCGCAGAGTGCCAAGTGGCAGGGCCAGTGCGGCGATTGCAAAGCCTGGAACACCCTGACCCGGCTATCCATTGAGGACACAGCGCGCAGCGTCCGCAAGCAGGGTTTTGCTGGTCAGCTGGCCAGCGCGCGGATTCTTGGTGATGTTTCGGCCGAAGACCTGCCGCGCCTGGCGACGGGCTCCAAGGAGTTTGACCGAGTGCTGGGGGGCGGGCTGGTCCCAGGCTCGGCGGTATTAATATCCGGCAGTCCCGGGGCGGGTAAGAGCACACTCTTGATCCAGACCCTGTGTAAACTCGCAGAGCACCATTCGGCGTTATATGTCACCGGCGAAGAGAGCCTGGCGCAGATTGCCATGCGCGCCCGGCGCCTGCAGCTGCCTGTCGATAAGGTCAGTGTCATGGCCCAGACCAATGTCGAGGCGATTATTGCTGCCTGGGATGAGTTGCAGCCGCAGTTGATCGTGATCGACTCTATTCAGGTGATGTACCTGGATAGCGTTGAGTCAGCCCCCGGCGGTGTCGCCCAGGTTCGGGAAAGTGCTTCACTGCTGATTCAGCAGGCCAAGCGTACCGGTACCATTCTGCTGCTGGTGGGCCATGTCACCAAAGAGGGTAACCTGGCGGGACCCAGAGTGCTCGAGCATATGATCGACTGTTTTGTCATGCTTGAGGGTGACAACGACGGTCGCTACCGAACCCTGCGGAGCAGCAAGAACCGGTTTGGCGCCATCAATGAACTGGGCATTTTTGCCATGACGGAAAAAGGTATGGCGGAAGTGCCCAATCCCTCAGCGATATTTCTTTCCCGGGGTGAGGAGCCGGCGCCGGGCAGCATTGTCATGGTGGTCTGGGAGGGCACACGGCCTTTGCTGGTGGAGGCTCAGGCCCTGGTAGATGGCAGCGCCCTGGGGAACCCGCGACGGGTGGCGGTGGGCTTTGAGCAGAACCGCCTGGCGATGCTGCTGGCTGTGTTGCATCGTCACGGCGGCCTGCAGGTGGGCGACCAGGATGTGTTTGTCAACGCCGTTGGTGGCATTCGCATAACCGAAACCAGCAGTGACCTGGCGCTGTTACTGGCGGTCGTGTCGAGCCTTCGTGACAAGGCCCTGCCCATGGATCTGATCTGTTTTGGGGAAGTGGGACTGTCCGGGGAAATCCGGCCCGTGCCGAATGGCCAGGATCGGCTGCGGGAGGCTGCCAAACATGGTTTTCGGCATGCCATTATTCCGAAAGCCAACCTGCCCAAACAGCCCATCAAAGGCATGCGAATTACAGGTGTCAGCAAACTTCAGGATGCCCTTGCGGCCATAGACGCCTGAGTCTGCTGGAATCAGGTTTGCCTTGACCTGAATTGGCATAGGTACCAAAGGCATGGGATTACACTGCGCTGGTTTAATACGCGTTTAACCGCGGGAGCCGTTTTTGTGACAAAGAAGCTGTTGGAATATCGCGTCTGGGATAGGACCACCCGTATTTTCCACTGGGTTAACCTGCTGGCGGTGCTGGTCTTGATTGCTGTTGGTGTGGCCATTTTGAACAGCAGTGCCCTGGGAGTTTCGGTTGAGGGCAAGGTCTTACTCAAAACCATCCATGTCTATGCGGGTTATGTCTTTGCCATGAACCTGCTGTGGCGCCTGGTCTGGGGCTTTCGGGGCGGCAGGTATGCGCGCTGGGGAATGGTCCTGCCCCTGGGTAAAGGTTATGTGGCGGCGCTGCAAGACTATATCAGTGGCGTCAGAACCAGTTATCTTGGCCACAACCCCCTGGGTCGACTGGCGGTGACAGCGTTGTTGTTGGCCCTGACCACCCAGATGGTAACGGGCCTGGTGCTGGCTGGCACCGATATATATTACCCGCCCCTTGGCGGTTGGATAAGTCACTGGATTGCAGCGCCAGGCGTCGATCCTGCCACCCTGATACCCGGTGTGCGCGACAATCTCGACCCGGATGCCTATGCGGAGATGCGCAGCTTCCGCAGTCCCTTTATTCAGATCCACGAAATTGCCTTTTATGTGACCCTGGGATTAATCCTGCTGCATGTCAGTGCCGTGGTCTGGACCGAGATTCGCCACGGCGGCAGCCTTGTTTCAGCCATGTTTACTGGCAGGAAAATATTGTCTGAGGT
>JANQYP010000045.1 GCA_030728785.1 Pseudomonadales bacterium | reverse complement strand
GCTCCTGGATAGAGGGCTCCTGGATAGAGGGCTCTTGGATACAGGGCTTTTGGATCCAGGACTCTTGGATGCTGGACTTTTGGGCTGTGGGCTTTGTGGCTGGTCCGGCGCCTGGCCGTCAACATGACCTTTAGCTGAATCTTGATCACTCACGCCAGTTGCCGCATCAGGCTGACCATTTCCAGCGCCGAGAGCGCCGCATCAACTCCCTTGTTACCGGCTTTGGTACCAGACCGCTCAATGGCTTGTTCGATACTGTCAGTGGTTAATACACCAAAGGCAATGGGCATGGCACTGGCCAGAGCAATTCGAGCAATACCGCTGGCACATTCACCGGCGACAAACTCAAAATGTGGCGTCCCGCCACGAATGACCGCGCCCAGGGTAATGATGGCATCCACCTCACCTTTCTGTGCCACCTTCTGCGTCGCAAGAGGCATTTCAAATGCGCCAGGCACTCGCACCACGGTGATGTTGCCCTCGGCGACACCATGACGCTTGAGGGTATCAATGGCACCCGCCAGCAAACTCTCCACTACAAAACCATTAAATCGTGCGACAACGATCGCAAATTTGGCGTCGCTGGCGGAGAAATCCCCTTCAATTACCTTACTCATAGCGTTTCCTGTATCAAATTATTCGTTGTCACAAATACCAGAGTGACTTATGCGCGGCTGTCAGCTCTCGCCGATTTTCAGCGTCAGGCGCAGATCTTTACCGACACTGCGCACATCGGTAATCATCAGCTCTACCAGGTCGCCCATAGTATCAATTGTCGGTAGGTTTAGTAATGACCGGGCATCTTTGCCCATAAAACGTGGTGCCACATAAAGCACAATTTCATCCACCAGACGGGAACAAACCAGGCTGCCCGCCAGTGTCGCACCACACTCGAACAAAACCTCATTACAATCCCTGGCGGCAAGCTGCGCCAGCAGGTCAGTGAGGTCGAGCCGACCATCAGCCGCGCGTTTGACCCCCAGCACGTTTGCTGCCTGCGGTCCGCCTCTACACAGGTCCTCACCACAGGCAATCAAGGTCTGGGGGTGGTTCATCAGCCTGGCCGTTGCCGGCATACGCTGATTACTGTCCAGCACCACAATCGGCCGCGCAATGCCGGCCGCCAGCTCCGCCAGTTCGATCTGCAGCCCTGCGGCCCTGACCGTCAGCGCCGGGTCATCGTCTATTACCGTCTGCACCCCTGTGACCACTGCCGAACTGCGCGCCCGCAACAGCTGCACATCGTGCCGCGCAGCTGCGCCGGTGATCCACTGGCTGGCACCATTGGCCAGGGCTGTCTTGCCATCCATGCTCATGGCCAGCTTCAGGCGCACAAAGGGCATACCTGTCTCATAGCGCTTGATATGGCCGGGGTTCAGCGCCCGTGCTGAAGCTTCCAGCACCGGACCCGTGACCTCGACACCCGCCGCCACCAGCTTCGCCAGGCCTTTACCACGATTGCCCACATGCGGATCCGTCATGGCATAGACCACCGCTTTGACGCCAGCCTGCACCAGCGCATCGGCACAGGAAGGGGTGCGACCGACAAAACTGCAGGGCTCCAGTGTCACATAGGCGGTGCTGCCCGCCGCCGCAGGGCCCGCCGCCAGTAAGGCATTGGCCTCCGCATGGGCCTGGCCGGTCTGCTGGTGAAAGCCACGGCCGATGATCTGGCCATGTTTTACCAGCACACAGCCAACTCGCGGATTTGGCTGCGCTGTGTATAGACCGCGCTCGGCCTCACGCAGCGCCGCGGCCATAAAAAATTCGTGGTGTTCTGCCAGGGTCCCTGCACCGGGCATCTTGACGAGTTGGGTATCAGACATGCTTGTTACTCGCTGCGGCCGGTTTTGCCACGATCAAGACGCTCGATCTCCTCGCGGAACTCATTAACGTCCTGGAAACTTCGGTACACTGAGGCAAACCGCACATAGGCGACATCGTCCAGCTCCCGCAGTTCGGCCATCACCAGCTCACCCACATCCCGCGTGTTGACTTCTGGCTCGCCGGTGGCGCGCAGACGATGTTTGATACGGTCAATGGTTGCTTCCACCCGCTCGAGACTGACGGGGCGCTTCTCGATGGCCCGCAGGATACCGCTGCGTAACTTGGCTTCATCAAAAGGCTGACGATTACCATTACTCTTGATGACTCGCGGCAGCACCAGTTCGGCGGCTTCATAGGTTGTATAACGCTCACCACATTCCTGGCACTCGCGGCGGCGGCGCACCTGGTTGCCATCGGCCACCAGACGGGAGTCAATCACCTTGGTTTCGCTATGACTGCAAAAAGGACAATGCACGGCCCGGCTCACAAAAAAAGTCTATTCTACTCTAAAGCCAAGGCCGATGGGGTGAAACACCATGCGGCAACCAGCAACTAAAAAACCAGCAGGCGGCAAACGCTGGAAATGCTACAATGCCCGGCGAAAAAACCAGCAGCTGGTTATTTTGAATATATGTCAGGTACTCATTGTTAAGCTGCCCCAATATGTCGATTTATAACGAGTTTATTTATGGCGCAATATGTTTACACCATGTCCCGAGTGGGCAAAATTGTCCCGCCCAACAGGACAATCCTGAAGGATATCTCCCTGTCGTTCTTCCCCGGCGCCAAAATTGGCGTGCTGGGTCTTAATGGTTCAGGTAAATCCACCTTGCTGAAAATCATGGCGGGCCTGGATACCGAAATTCTGGGGGAAGCCCGGCCTCAGCCAGAACTGAAAATTGGCTACTTGTCCCAGGAGCCGGAGCTTGATCCGGCAAGGGATGTGCGCGGCAATATTGAAGATGGCGTGCGCGAAGTCAAAGACCTGATGGACGCATTTAATGCCATCAGCGATCGTTTTGCTGAACCCATGACTGACGACGAGATGACCACCCTGCTGGAACAACAGGGTGAGTTGCAGATGAAAATTGATGCCTGCGATGGCTGGGACCTCGAACGCAAGCTCGAGATCGCCGCTGACGCACTGCGCCTGCCGCCATTTGATGCCGACGTCACCACCCTCTCTGGTGGCGAGCGACGGCGGGTGGCTTTGTGCCGACTGCTGATGTCCAATCCCGATATGTTGCTGCTGGACGAACCCACCAACCACCTGGATGCAGAAAGTGTTGGCTGGCTTGAACGTTACCTGCAGGATTTCCCTGGCACGGTGGTCGCCATTACCCACGATCGCTATTTCCTCGACAATGCCGCCGGCTGGATTCTAGAACTCGACAGGGGTTACGGCATTCCCTTTGAAGGCAACTATTCAGCCTGGCTTGGGAACAAGGAAAAGCGTCTGGAAACTGAGGAAAAACGCGAAGGCGCCCGGCAGAAGACTATCAAGGCCGAACTCGAGTGGGTGCGCACCCAGCCCAAGGCCCGGCACGCCAAAAACCGTGCCCGCCTGGCGCGTTTTGAGGAACTCAATGGCCAGGAATTCCAGCGCCGCAATGAAACCCTTGAGCTGTATATTCCACCGGGTCCGCGCCTCGGCGACGTGATCCTTGAGGTTGAACATGTCAGCAAGGGTTTTGGTGAGCAATTGCTCATTGATGACCTTAACTTCAGTGTTCCCCGCGGCGCTATCGTCGGTATTATCGGCGGCAATGGCGCAGGTAAGTCGACCCTGTTTCGCATGATCAGCGGTACCGACCAGCCAGACTCGGGCACAGTGCGCCTCGGCGAGACCGTGGTACTGGGCCATGTTGACCAGAGCCGCGACAGCCTGTCGGATGACAAAAATGTTTGGGAGGAAATATCCGAGGGTAACGAAATTATCCAGATCGGTCGCTATGAGACACCATCACGGGGTTATGTGTCGCGCTTCAACTTCAAGGGCGGCGACCAGCAGAAAATGGTCCGTGACCTGTCCGGCGGTGAACGCAATCGCGTGCACCTGGCGAAGTTACTGAAGAAAGGCGCGAACTTCCTGCTCCTCGACGAACCTACCAACGACCTGGACGTGGAAACCCTGCGGGCCCTGGAGTCGGCTATTGAAGCCTATCCGGGGACGTTGATGGTCATCTCCCACGATCGCTGGTTCCTGGACCGTATTGCCACTCACATCCTGGCGTTTGAGGGCAACAGTCATGCTGTCTGGTTTGACGGTAACTACTCAGAGTATGAAGAAGACCATCGCAAGCGTATGGGGGACAAGGGCCCAACCCGGGTCAAATACAAGAAACTCGCCTGACACCTTGATGAAAAATCCGGCACTACTCAGGTGGTGCCGGGTCTACCTGCCTGCTTTTCAGTACTCACCGGAGGAGCATACTCAGGTGC
>JANQYP010000044.1:17602-23712 GCA_030728785.1 Pseudomonadales bacterium | reverse complement strand
TACCGAGGGCCGGAATCGAACCGGCACTCCCGTGAAGGAACCGGATTTTGAATCCGGCGCGTCTACCAGTTCCGCCACCCCGGCACAGCAGGGCGCGATTATAGCCGCGATCGCGCGTGAATGGGAAGGCTTGTCGATTTTGTTTTAGCGGACTGATGACAAAATGCCAGGTCTGGTAGGCGTAGGACGTCTTTGCGGCGTTAAAGACAGGCATGTCGGGATTTTTTTTCGGGGTAGGCGCTGGCGCTGTTGCTGGCACCCGCGCTGCAGAGCTCTGTAGCGTTAAATTTTGCCCAAGTGCCTGCGCCTAAAGCGTAAAGTCTGTGAGTGTTAATCTGATTCGCTTGGTTCTAATTGAAAAGAAAGCGTCTGGATTGATGGCTGTTAGCCGCTGTACTACCCAACCCCAGCTGAATGTTACCTCCATGACCTGCACCACCGTTGATGTCTTCGAAACTGGCATGAAGTTGGCCACCGGCATGGCGATTCCTGTGGCAACGCGGCTGCGCCTGCGGCTTGATGTGGGCCTGTTGATCGACGACGAGAGCCAGGACTTTGTTGACTCGACCCGTATGTTTGAGCTGGATTTCTAGTCCCGCGCACCGTAAGGTTCGGCCTTCACTTTTTTTAGATGTGCCGCAATGCAAGTCAGTGACTTCGAATTTGAGCTGCCTGCCGATCTGATAGCCCAATACCCCACATTGGAGCGCACCCAAAGCCGTTTGTTGCACCTGGATGCGACTACCGGTGCCATTAGCCATTACCATTTCAAAGACCTGGTGACATTGCTTGCGCCGCCAGACCTGCTGGTTTTCAACAATACCCGGGTGATTCCCGCACGTTTATATGCGACCAAGGCGACCGGTGGTAAGGTCGAAATTATGCTTGAGCGGGTGCTGGATGGACACCGGGCGTTGGTGCAGATGCGCAGCAGTAAAACTCCCAAGGCCGGCAGCCAGCTGCACCTTGATGTGCCAGCAGGTACGCTCGAACTGCCCCCCGTACTCACCGTGCTGAGCAAGGATGAAGGCTTTTATGAGCTGCAGTTCCCAGCTCCCGGGGTGCTGGCCATTGCCAACCAATTTGGCCATATGCCCTTGCCACCCTATATTCAGCGTGGCGATGAAAGCGCCGACCAGGAGCGCTACCAGACCGTCTTTGCCGAGAAACATGGCGCCGTGGCGGCGCCTACGGCAGGCCTGCATTTTGACCAGCCGCTGTTGGCAGAACTTGCGGCCAAGGGGATGAGCAGCACCCAGGTGACGTTGCATGTGGGGGCTGGCACCTATCAGCCGGTGCGGGTTGAGACGGTAGAAGATCACAAGATGCACTCTGAACAGCTGGAGTTGACCCAACCTGTGTGTACTGCGGTTGACGCCTGCCGGGCTCGGCATGGTCGAGTGGTGGCAGTAGGCACCACCAGTGTCCGCTGTCTGGAGACCGCCTCCGTGAGTGGTCATATCCAGCCCTACAGCGGTGATACCAACATCTTTATCTACCCGGGTTATGAATTTAAGTCGGTGGATGCGCTGGTGACCAATTTTCATCTGTCAGGTTCGACCCTGATGATGCTGGTCAGCGCTTTTGCGGGCCTGGAGAAGATTCAGCACGCTTATCGGGTGGCCATTGAAGAACGCTATCGGTTTTTCAGCTACGGTGACGCCATGCTGATTACGCGATAGCTGAGCACTCGATAGCTGCGCACTCGATAGCTGAGCACCCGATAGCGGCCAACCCAACCTTATTCCTCCTCATACAGGGTAACCCCACCACGTGAAGTTTGAAGTCTCCCACACCGATGGTCATGCCCGCCGAGGCCAGTTGACCCTGGCCCATGGCGTTGTCCAGACCCCTATATTTATGCCCTGCGGCACCTATGGTGCCGTCAAAGGCATGATGCCCTCAACCCTGCATGAGATAGGTGTGCAGATCTTGCTCGGCAACACCTTCCACCTGATGTTGCGGCCGGGCATGGAGGTGATTGAGCAGCACGCTGGCCTGCATGGTTTTATGGGCTGGGATAAGCCCATCCTTACGGACTCTGGCGGCTTTCAGGTGTTCAGCCTGGGCGATCTGCGCAAAATCACTGAGGCCGGCGTCAAGTTCAAGTCACCCGTCAACGGGGACGCGGTGTTTCTTGATCCCGAACGTTCCATGCAGATCCAGACGTCACTGAACTCAGATATCGCCATGGTCTTTGATGAATGTACGCCTTACCCGGCAGAGAAGGCCGCGGTGCAGTCCTCCATGGAATTGTCGATTCGCTGGGCGGCGCGCAGTGCGGCGGAATTCAAGGCGCTGGGTAATCCTAATGCCCTGTTTGGCATTGTTCAGGGTGGGGTGCATGGCGACCTGCGGGATCTGTCACGCCAGGCGCTGGTGGAAATCGGTTTTGACGGTTATGCCATTGGCGGGCTGTCGGTGGGCGAGCCAAAGGACGCGATGCTGGATGTGGTGAGCCATGTGGCGCCGCAGTTGCCCGCCGATAAACCACGTTACCTGATGGGGGTGGGTACGCCACAGGACCTGGTGGAGTGTGTGTGCCGTGGCGTCGATATGATGGATTGTGTGATGCCGACCCGTAACGCCCGCAATGGCCATCTGTTCACCTCCGTGGGGGTGGTCAAGATTCGTAACGCGGTGCACAAGACCGACAATAAGCCTCTGGACCCCAACTGCGGCTGTTATACCTGCCAGGGATTCAGTCGAGCCTACCTGCACCATCTCGACAAGTGTGGAGAGATGCTGGGGGCGCAATTGAACACCCTGCATAACCTGCACTACTACCTGGCGCTGATGGCTGGCTTGCGGCAGGCCATTGAAAACAACGGCCTGGACGCCCATATACAGCAGGTATATGACACCTGGGGTCTGGTCCGACCCTGATGGGCAGAATTATTTGCCTATGGGGCGCTGAATCGGGAGAATACGCCCTTTTCCCTGTATCCGACATTCACCCGCAATGACTGTGAGCAAATGCTATGAGTAACTTTCTGATTCCAGCCGCTATGGCTGCTGAAGGCGCCGCACCCAGCGGTCCGATTCCGGGGATGGACATTTTTATCATCATCGCCTTTGCGCTGGTATTTTATTTCATCGTCTGGCGTCCCCAGAGCAAACGTTCCAAAGAGCATAAAGAATTGGTTAGCAGCCTGGGTAAGGGTGATGAGGTGGTTACCAGCGGCGGCATGTTGGGCAAGATCACCAAGGTCGAAGAGCAGTATGTGGTGGTGGAAATTGCTGCCAATGTCGAAATCAAGGTCCAAAAAGGTGCAATAGCATCGGCGTTGCCGAAGGGCACGATCAAAAGTATCTAGCCCGTGCTGAATACTTATCCTCTGTGGAAAAACCTGCTGATTATCGGCGTGGTACTGCTCGGTGTGGTGTATGCCCTGCCGAACATCTACCCGCCTGACTTTGCGGTACAGATCTCCTCTGAAACCAGTGGTACTGCCGTCACTGACCTGGCCCTGAAAACGGCCACAGGCGCCCTCGATGAGGCCCAGCTGGAATATTTTGGTGCGGAGCTTGCAGGCCAAAACGTGCTGATTCGCTTGCCTGACGACGATACCCAGTTAAAAGCCAAAACCGTGATTCAACGTGCCCTGCATGACCTCAAGCAGAGTTATGTTGTGGCCCTGAACTCGGCACCAACAACCCCTGGCTGGCTTGCCGCCATTCGCGCCGAACCCATGAAATATGGTCTTGATCTGCGTGGTGGGGTGCATTTCCTGATGGAGGTGGATACGGAAAATGTTGTGGTCGATCGTATGGCGAGCCTTGAGACAGACATCAAGCGAAAGTTACGGGAGGCCAAAATTCGCTACAAGGAAGTGGATGCGAGCAGCCGTGGCATATTGAAAATCTCCTTCGATGACTCGGCGACACGGGCAGAGGCAAAGACATTGCTGGAGCCACAGTACCGTGAATTTGCCTTCACTCAGGGTGTGGATGGCCTGCCGTTTATTGCACTGGAGATCACTGAGGCAACTATCCGCTCTATCGAAGACTTTGCCGTATCACAAAACCTGCAGACCATTCGCAACCGGGTGAATGAGCTCGGTGTCTCCGAGCCACTGGTGCAGCGCCTGGGTCGCAATCGCATTGTGGTTGACCTGCCGGGTGTGCAAGACACGGCCGAAGCCAAACGTATTCTGGGTAAGGTGGCGACTCTGGAGTTCCGCTTCGAGGCCGGCCCCGACGCACCGCGCTCGACAACCCTGGCCTATGATTATGAGGGCCGCACCGCAGACCTGGAGCGCAGTATCATTATTAAGGGTGACCGGGTGGTGGATGCCACCGTGGGTTTTGACCCAGAGTCCGGTCAGCCCCAGGTCAATATATCCCTCGACAGTGAGGGTGGTAACCTGATGCACCGCGCCACACGGCACAATATCGGCCGGCGCCTGGGTGTGGTGTTTATCGAGACCAAGACCCGCGACAGTTATGAGCAGGTGAACGGCGAGGAAGTCCGCAAGAGTGTGCCGTATATCGAGAAACGTGTCATCAGCCTGGCCACGGTGCAGGCTGCCCTGGGCGTGCAGTTCAGAATTACAGGCCTGCAGGCTGGTGAAGCGCGGGAACTGGCTTTGTTGCTGCGGGCCGGGGCGCTGGCGGCCGACATGTTTATCGCTGAGGAGCGCACAGTGGGTGCCAGCCTCGGCAAAGAGAATATTGAAACCGGTGCCATCTCGGTGGCCGTCGGTCTGGGTCTGGTGCTGGTGTTTATGTTGTTGTACTACCGGGTTTTTGGTATCGCCGCGAACCTGGCCTTGATGGCTAACCTGGTGATGCTGGTGGCGGTCATGTCGAGTATTTCGGCGACCCTGACGCTGCCGGGTATCGCTGGCATTGTGCTTACGGTGGGTATGGCAGTGGATGCCAACGTGCTGATCTTTTCCCGGATCAAGGAGGAGTTGGCCAACCGGATGCCGCCGCAAGCGGCGATTAATGCCGGCTTTGAGCGCGCCTTCGTCACTATTTTTGATGCCAATATCACCACTCTGATTGTCGCGCTGATCCTCTACACCATCGGCACCGGGCCGATCAAAGGTTTTGCCATCACCCTGTCCATTGGGATTGTCACGTCCATGTTCACTGCGATTGTGGTGACGCGGGCGATTATTAACACCTTCTATGGCGGCCGCAACGTCAAGAGCCTGTCTATATGAGTCATGCATCTTTCTTGCGGAAAAAACTTTCAGGCAATACAGGCGCAGCAGCATGAACTTCGTGAATCTCAACCTCGACTTCATGAAATACCGCAATGTGGCCGCGGGCATTTCCATTGCCGCGGTGTTGGCCGCGCTACTGACATTGGTGCTCAACCAGGTGGAATGGGGGCTGGATTTTACCGGCGGCACGCTGGTGGAAGTGATCTATGAAAAACCCGTAGAGCCCAGCGACATTCGCGCTGAGCTGGATGCTGCGGGCTTCAGTGGCCATGTGGTGCAGTATTTTGGCTCGGAGCGCGATATTTTGGTGCGTGTGCCGCCGCAAAAGAACCTTGACGCCAAAGAGAATGCGACCCTGGGTGACGAAATTCTCAAGGTGCTGACGCGCGCTGCCGGTGAGGGTGTTGCCTTGCGCCGCTCTGAGTTTGTTGGGCCGGCCGTCGGTGAGGAGCTGACTAACCAGGGCGGCCTGGGCATGTTGATGGCGCTGGCAGCCGTGATGCTTTACATAGCCATGCGCTTTCAGTTGAAGTTCGCCATTGGCGCAGTGGTGGCGCTGTTTCACGATGTGCTGATCGTGCTGGGTGTGTTCTCCATTATGCGCTGGGACTTCGACCTGACGGTGCTGGCGGCGCTGCTGGCGGTCATCGGCTATTCCCTGAACGACACCATTGTTGTGGCGGACCGGATTCGAGAGAACTTTCGCCGAATCCGCAAGGGTACACCCATTGAAATCATTAATAACAGCCTGAACCAGACCCTCGGGCGCACGGTGATCACCTCTGGCACCACCTTGCTGGTCTTGTTTGCGCTGTATCTGCTGGGTGGTGAGTTGATTCGGGGTTTTGCAATCGGCCTGATCATCGGCATAGTGGTGGGTACCTACTCATCCATCTATATCGCCGCTAATATTCTGCTGTTGCTGAATATCTCCAA
>JANQYP010000044.1:0-17502 GCA_030728785.1 Pseudomonadales bacterium | reverse complement strand
CGGCAGAGTCCCGGCCGAGGTGTTTTTTCACCAGCGGTGCCAGGGCACGAAAGCACTTGGGTGAGGCGGCGATAATATTGCCTGACTTCAGGTATTGGGTGCCGCCGTTGAATTCACCCAGCAGGCCGCCGGTTTCCTGGACCATCAGGGCGCCAGCCGCGATATCCCAGATCTTCAGTTCGCTCATCCACATACCATCTAGCCTGCCTGCTGCTACCCATGCCAGGTCCAGTGCGGCACTGCCGGCCTGCCGCATAACTGCGCCTTCTTTCAGCAGGTGTTCATAGATAGTCGCCTGCTGGCCGGCAATGGTGTGTTCTCGGCCACCCGTAGAAATCAGTGCGCCTTGTAACGATTGTTTAGTCCCGACCCGCAGGCGCCGGCCGTTCAGCGAGCAACCCTTGCCGCGACTGGCGACAAATTCTTCCTGGCGAATGGGGTCGAGAATA
This sequence comes from Pseudomonadales bacterium, assembly GCA_030728785.1. Lineage (GTDB taxonomy): Bacteria > Pseudomonadota > Gammaproteobacteria > Pseudomonadales > Azotimanducaceae > UBA4582. The sequence continues at coordinate 17,053 of JANQYP010000044.1, read as the reverse complement.
ACCGCGTGCTCCATTTTGCCGTTGCGCAGGCAGGCAATGGAGATGCAGAAGTGGGGAATGTTGTGGACAAAGTTGGTGGTGCCGTCAATGGGGTCAATGACCCACTCGTACTCAGCCGCAGTCTGCTGGATATCCAGGGCACCCTCTTCACCGCGAAATGCATGGGCGGGAAAAGTGCTCCTCAGGGCATCGATAATGGTGTACTCCACCTCACTGTCGATGTTGGTGACATAGTCATTAAGCCCCTTGTTGCTGACCTTGATCAGGTCGGGTCGGTCAAATGCGCGGGTAATGCGCGGCGCAGCCAGGCGCGCGGCGCGTAAAGCCATGTTGGCCATTGGTTCCATAGTTCTGTACCACCGCTTCTGCTAGTGCTGACGTAAGAGAGTTTGTTAAAGAGCTAGGAGCCCTGATGAAATTGACTTTACGCCGAGATCCCCGGTGAAATTGTGAACCAGCACAATTTCGGCGCGGCAGCATAACATTTTGCGTGTAGAATTACGCCGCCGTATTCCAAGCCCGAAGTAGTGTAATGCATATGCCTGTTGATAACCTGTTTCCATCCATACGAATTGTCCTGGTTGAGACCACTCACCCGGGAAACATTGGTGCCGCAGCACGCGCCATGAAGAATATGGGCCTGACCCGGCTGGTGCTGGTAAACCCCGGAGACTTTCCCCATGACAAGGCCATCTGGCGTGCCGCCAGTGCCGCTGATGTGGTGCATGAAGCCACCGTGGTCGAAACCCTGGACGAAGCCATTGCCGGCTGCCATCTGGTGCTGGGTACCTCGGCCCGCGATCGGCGCATCCCCTGGCCCATGCTTGAGCCCCGCGCCTGTGGTGAGAAAGTGATTGCTGAACATAGCAAGGGTGCTGAGGTGGCAATTATCTTTGGCCGCGAATCCCGTGGCCTGAAAAACGAAGAGCTGCAGAAGTGCCACTATCACGTCAACATCCCCACTGGTGAGGCCTACAGTTCGCTGAACCTGGCTATGGCGGTGCAGGTCTTGTGTTATGAAATATTGCAGGCCAGCCTGGCCGGCAAGCTCGCAGATACCCAGTGGGATATGGAATATGCCAGCACCGATGCCGTCGAAAATCTGTTTGATCACCTTGAGCAGACCCTGGTGCAGGTCGAATTCCACGACCCGGACAATCCTCGGCAATTGCTCACCCGCCTGCGGCGCATGTTCAATCGCATCCGCATGGATCAGATGGAAGTGAATATCATGCGGGGGTTTTTGACAGCCATCAATAAGCTGGGCAAACCACAGCGTGATTGACAGCGTAGTGAGCGGTGAGCGGGCGCCGGTAATAACCTACCTTTTTAGTAGGACATTGATTTAAGGCTGAGGCGCTGGCAGAATGGCCGATCAAATGAGTCGGATACGGCGTGCTGGCTGGCGGGGTCTGCCGGTGAGCAGGCAATAGCAGCGCCCAACTGGCCGAGGGTTAGAAAATATGAGATTAACCGCAAAAGGTCGATATGCAGTCACGGCAATGCTTGACCTTGCCGTGCACCAGGGCGAGGGGCCTATTAGTCTCGCCGATATTTCCGAGCGCCAGGGCATCAGTCTGTCGTATCTCGAGCAGCTATTTGCCAAGCTTCGGCGGAATGAGCTGGTGAAAAGCGTCCGTGGTCCCGGTGGCGGCTACCAGCTCAGCCGCGAGGCGGGCACCATCTATGTGGCCGAGATCGTTGATTCTGTTGATGAAAGGGTCGACGCAACCCGGTGTGCGGGACGTGCCAACTGCCATCACGGCAGAGAATGCCTGACGCATGAGCTCTGGACTGATCTGTCGGAGCAGATTCATCAGTTCCTGAATAATATTGATCTCGCCAGTATTATTGCCAAGCGCGAGGCCCGTGAGCGTGCTGACCGCCAGCGGTTACAGCAAGATGACATTATTCGCCTGCCTGCCAAGGAGGTCGAAGCGTGAAGCTGCCAGTCTATTTAGACTATGCCGCCACAACACCCGTTGATCCCCGTGTTGCGCAAAAAATGAGCGAATGTCTGCTGGCCGAAGGCAAGTTTGGCAATCCGGCCAGTCGGTCGCACAAATATGGCTGGGAAGCCGAAGAGATTGTTGAGCTGGCCCGCCGCCAGGTCGCAGACCTGATTCATGCCGATCCGCGGGAAATTGTCTGGACCTCCGGCGCCACCGAATCTGACAACTTGGCGATCAAGGGGGTGGCGCATTTTTATAAGTCCAGGGGTAAGCATATTGTTACCTCTAAGATAGAGCACAAGGCGGTGCTGGACAGCTGTCGCCATCTGGAGCGTGAGGGTTTTGAGGTCACTTACCTGGCCCCAGGCAGTGATGGCCTGATTACCCCGGCGCAGGTGGCAGCCGCCATTCGCGAAGACACTGTGTTGGTATCTGTCATGCATGTGAACAACGAGCTTGGGGTGATTAATGACATCGCCGCCATCGGCACAGTGTGTCGCGCCAAAGGCGTGCTGTTCCACGTTGATGCCGCCCAGAGCACGGGCAAGGTGGAGGTTGACATGGAGGCTCTGCAGGTCGACCTGTTATCCATGTCGGCGCACAAGATGTATGGCCCCAAGGGGGTTGGCATATTGTATGTGCGCCGCCAGCCGCGCGTGCACCTTGAGGCCCAGATGCACGGTGGTGGTCACGAGCGTGGCATGCGCTCCGGGACCCTGGCCACCCACCAGTTGGCGGGTATGGGCGAGGCCTGTCGGATTGCCCGTGAAGAAATGGACGACGAGCGCCTGCGTCTGGGTGCCCTGCGCGACCGCCTCTGGCGAGGCTTGCAGGACATCGAGCAAGTGCAGGTGAATGGCAGCGTGGAGCACCGCTTGCCGGGGTTTTTGAATGTCAGTTTCAGCTATGTCGACGGCGAGTCCCTGATGATGTCCCTGGGTGAACTGGCGGTGTCGTCAGGCTCGGCCTGTTCATCTGCCAGTATGGAGCCGTCTTATGTCCTGCGTGCCATTGGCCTGAGCGACGACATGGCGCACAGCTCCCTGCGTTTTAGCGTTGGGCGTTTCACGAGCGCGAAGGATATTGACCATGCCCTGGTGAAGATTCACCAGGCTGTGAGTAAATTGCGGGAATTATCGCCAGCGTGGCACAAGTATAAAAGTGCCGCAGCCCTGGGGGCACCGAAAACTTAGGTTTGCTCTCTCACCCACTCAGGCTATAATCCGCGCCCTTGAACCCCCTGCGCCGCGGCTCAGCCGAGGCCGCGGCCGGTTATTCGGCCATCCTTGCGCAGATCTTGCAATAAAAGGCAGAATTTGCGGTCTATATCCCGTCTCAACCAGCGTATAATCTCCGGTTGTTTGTGTCTGGGACAGGGTGCCGGGAGTCAGAAAATTGCCACCCGACACGTAATATGCCCGTCGGGTAAACATAATATATTTTCAGGAGTTAAGAGTAATGGCGGTTGAAAAGACCTTTTCCATGATTAAACCCGATGCTGTCGCCAAGAATGTCATTGGTGAGATTGTTTGTCGTTTTGAAAAAGCTGGCCTGCGCGTCATTGCTTCCCGCATGGCACACCTGACCCGTGCCCAGGCTGAAGGCTTTTATGCCGAGCACGCCGGCCGACCATTTTACAACGACCTGGTGGCATACATGTCCTCTGGTCCCGTGGTGCTGCAGGTCCTCGAAGGTGAGAACGCGGTGCTGAAAAATCGCGAACTGATGGGTGCTACCAACCCTAAAGATGCCGCGCCTGGCACCATTCGTGCAGATTTTGCCGAATCAATTGATGCCAACGCGGTGCATGGTTCAGATGCGGTAGCGTCAGCTGCCCGTGAAATCAGCTACTTTTTTGCTGACGACCAGATTTGTAACAGGTAGTAAGAGCCACTCGGGATAGCAGACATGTCTAGCGCCAGGCTGAATTTTTTGGGGTTCACCCGCTCACAGTGGGAAGCACTGTTGATAGAACTGGGTGAAAAACCCTATCGGGCACCGCAAATCATGAAGTGGATTCATCACCGTTATGTGGATGATTTTGCCGACATGTCGGATATCAGTGCGAAACTGCGGCAGCAACTGGCGGCCATGGGCGATATCCGCGAGCCCGAGGTGATCACTGAACGCATTTCCCAGGACGGTACACGCAAGTGGCTGGTGCGGGCGGCGTCTGGTAGTGCTGTGGAAATGGTATTTATTCCCGAGGACAACCGCGGCACCTTGTGCGTTTCATCCCAAGTGGGCTGCGCGCTGGACTGCAGTTTCTGCTCAACGGGTAAACAGGGTTTTAACAGTGACCTGAGCGCAGCGGAAATTATTGGTCAGGTGCGTATTGCGCGCAAGGCTCTGGAAGCCGCCTATCCGGATCGCAGCCGAGCTGTGACCAATGTGGTGCTGATGGGCATGGGTGAGCCCCTGCTCAATTTTGATAACGTCATTGCCGCCGTTGAATTGATGATGAATGACCTGGCCTATGGCATCTCCAAGCGCAAGGTGACCATCTCTACCTCAGGTGTGGTGCCGGCTATTTATAAGTTGGTGGGTACAACAGACGCCTCCCTGGCGATTTCATTACATGCACCCAATGATGAGTTGCGCAGCCAGTTGGTACCCATTAACCGGAAGTACCCGATTGCCGAATTGCTGCAGGCCTGTCGCGTCTATGCGGCAACCCTGGGCGAAAAGCGCACCGTGACCATTGAATATACCCTGATGGACGGTGTTAATGAGCAGCCCGAGCACGCCGAGGAACTGGCGGTGCTGCTTGAGGGCTTTCCCTGCAAGATTAACCTCATACCCTTTAATCCCTTTCCCGGTTCAGGCTATAAGCGGCCGAGCCAAGTCGCTGTGCGGGCCTTTCAGGATCGTTTGATTCGGGCTGGTTTTGGCGTCACCGTGCGCACCACCCGAGGTCAGGATATCCAGGCGGCCTGCGGCCAACTGGTGGGTGAGGTTGAAGACAAGACTCGACGCCAGGAACAATACAAACGCATTGCCGTTGGGGCGGCAGTATGAGGCAGAGTGGGCTGCTCGTGTTGTCGGCGCTGCTGGCGGCGCTGTTGCTCAGCGGTTGCGTCTCTGAGTCTGGCCAGTCAAAACGCAGCGTCAATACCAGCGACCAAATGGAAGCTCTGCTGGGTTTGGGCGCGGGTTATATTCGCAACCGTGAATATGGGCGTGCCAAAGAAAATCTGACGAAGGCCCTGGCTGTCGATCCCAATTCTGCCCAGGCGCATAATCTGTTTGGCCTGTTGTTCCAGCTCGAAGGTGAGCCTGACCTGGCCGAGGACTATTTCCGTAAGGCGATTCGCTTTGATCCAAAATTTTCCAGGGCTCGCAACAACTACGGTGCCTTCCTGTTTGAGCAGGGTCGCTATAACGAAGCCATCACCCAGTTGCAGATATGTGCCGAGGACCGATTGTATGGCGCGCGTTCGCAGGTGTTTGAGAATCTGGGTGTAAGTTACCAGCGGCTGGGACGTGTCACTGAAGCTGAGGCGGCATTTGTGAAAAGCCTGCAGCTGAACCAGGAGCAACCCAGGGCCCTGCTGGAGCTGGCCGATATCCGCTTCCAGCAAGGCAGTTATGCTGAAGCCAACCAGTTGTTCCAGCGTCATGACAAACTGGCTCAAGCCTCGCCCCGCAGCCTCTGGCTGGGTATTCAATTGGCCCGTATCTTCAAGAAGGCCGACGATGAGGCCAGCCAGGCGCTGGTTCTTAAAAACATATTCCCGATGTCGAAGGAATATCAGCTCTACCAGGACAGTAACAGGAAACCATGAGCGAATCAGAGAACAATAACCAGCGAGATGTCTTGCCCCGGGTCTCTGTCATGTTGGTCAAAGCACGGACAGCACTGGGATTAAGCCACAAAGAGGTTGCAGACCAGTTGTTCCTGACGACCAAATATATCCGTTTTATGGATGAAGGCGAGTTTCAGCGGATTACCAAGACGGCCTACATCAAAGGCTATCTGCGGAGCTATGCGCGTGTCGTTGGCTTGTCTGGCGATGAGGTCGTGGCAGTGTACGAGGAATCTATCCAGGTCCCCGATGAGTTGGCGGAAGTCCGTGATGTCACTGACGAGCCCGTCGGTGACAACCGGTTTACCGGCCCGGTGATGCGCACCGGGGTTATTGCCCTGGTCGCCCTGGTGGTAGTGATACTGCTGGTGTGGTTATTTTCCGGTGATGAAAAGAAAAAAACTGCCTTTGTGCCTTCGGTCACTGAAACACCGCGAGTCATCAGCGAGGCAGCAAAGCCCTTGCTGTTGCCGGGGCGCGCTGCTGTGCCAGAGCCGTCTGCAGGCGACACCGCCGAAGTCGACGAGGTGCAGGCCGGCAGCATTGTAAAAAAGTCTGAAGCCGGGTCGCGCGATACTACCGCGCAGTCTGTCCCCGGCGCAGATGCAGAGAAAACAATAACCGCTGCGGCTGAACCAGCCGTGGCCAGGATAGACAACAGTGCTGCCCAAGTGGCGCCTGCAGTCGAGGCCGGCGTGGTGGCGCCAGAAGCAGTCGAGGCCGCCGGTCCGATGGTCGCTATGTCGAGGGTCAGCCAGAATGGCGGGGCTCTGATAACAGTTACCACCGAGGGCAGTGACCTGCTTGAGTTAGTCTTCAGCGACGAGTGCTGGACTGAGATTGCTGATGGCACCGGCAGCGCCATCTATGGTGACCTGAATCGGGCTGGTGACACGCTGCAGGTTTACGGCACAGCACCCTTTGAAGTGTTGGTTGGCAAGGCGCCAGCAGTACAGATGGCGTTTAACGGCGAGCGCATCAATCTGAGGTATAGCTCCTCAGACCAGACCGCCAAGATCAAAGTCCCGAGATAGCCAGAGATAGGCGCAGACGACTATGCATACAGATTCAAATATTGTTCGGCGCAAAAGCCGCCAGATCATGGTGGGTAATGTCGCCGTGGGCGGCGATGCACCTATTGCTGTGCAGAGCATGACCAATACAGAGACCACCGATGTGGCCGCCACTGTGGCGCAGATCCGGCGCCTTGAAAAAGTGGGTGCAGACATTGTGCGCGTGTCAGTGCCAAGTATGGATGCTGCAGACGCCTTTGGCCTGATTCGCAAGCAGGTAAACGTGCCACTGGTGGCCGACATTCACTTTGATTACAAAATTGCCCTCAGGGTGGCGGAGTTGGGTGTCGATTGCCTGCGCATCAACCCGGGTAACATTGGTAACGCCACGCGGGTCAGGGCGGTGATTGACGCAGCACGAGACAAGGGTATTCCCATTCGTATCGGCGTCAATGCCGGCTCCCTGGGTAAAGACCTGCTGCGCAAATACAAAGAGCCAAACGCCGCTGCCATGGTGGAGTCGGCGCTGCGCAATATTGACCTGCTGGATAAAGAAGACTTCCAGAACTACAAATTGAGCATGAAGTCGTCAGATATTTTTATGGCCATGGAAGCCTATCGCACCATCGCCACGATGATTGACCAGCCCCTGCACCTGGGTATTACGGAGGCCGGCGGCTTACGTTCCGGGACGGTGAAATCTGCGGCAGGACTGGGTCCGCTGTTGATGGCAGGCATAGGCGACACCATTCGTATCTCCCTGGCAGCCGATCCCGTAGAAGAAATTAAAGTGGGTTTTGATTTGCTCAAAGCCCTGCACCTGCGCTCCAAAGGTGTACATTTTGTCGCGTGCCCCAGTTGCTCACGGCAGAACTTTGATGTGATCAGTACCATCAATGAACTCGAGCGGCGTTTTGAAGACATCACCACGCCCATTGATGTGGCCATTATTGGCTGCATCGTCAACGGCCCCGGTGAAGCCATAGGGGCTGAGATTGGCCTTACGGGTGCCACGCCACAGAGTCTTATTTACACCGACGGCAAGCCTGACCACAAGGTTGATAATGCTGATCTGGTTGACCATTTTGAAAAGGTCATCAGGCAACGGGTAGCGGACAAGCAAAAGGCACTTGCGGCTCAGGAAAACCTGATCGCAAAAAGTTCCTGACAGGATAATTTTGTGAAAATTCAGGCAATCAGGGGCATGCAGGATCTGCTGCCCAGGCAACAGGCCATGTTCGTGCATATTGCGGACACGGTGCGTGAAGTATTCGCCAGCTATGGCTACGAGCAGGTGGGATTACCTGTCCTGGAGTCAACAGGCCTGTTCAAGCGTGCTGTGGGTGAGGCCACGGATATTGTCGAAAAAGAGATGTATACCTTTGAGGATCGTAATGGCGAGAGCCTGACCCTGCGGCCGGAAGGTACTGCCGGTTGTGTGCGTATGGCGCTGCAGCACGGCCTGACCTACAACCAGATACAACGACTCTGGTATATGGGCCCCATGTTTCGCCACGAGCGGCCGCAGAAAGGCCGCTATCGCCAGTTCGAGCAGATTGGTGCCGAATGTTTTGGTATGGCCGGGCCGGATATTGATGCCGAGCTGTTGTTTATGACCGCGCGCATCTGGCAGGCCCTGGGCCTGCAGGATGATATCAGCCTGGAGCTCAATACCCTGGGTAACAGTGCCTCACGGCAGGCCTTTCGGGACGCGCTGGTGGCATATCTGCAGGCCTACAAAGATGACCTGGATGAAGACAGCCGGCGCCGTCTGGTCAGCAACCCACTGCGTATTCTTGACAGTAAGGTCGAGCAGACCCAGGCCCTGCTGGTAGCAGGACCGGTGTTTCAGGATTATATCGACGCTGAGTCCATGGACCACTTTGCGCAGTTGCGGCGCCTGCTGGATGACCAGAAGGTGGCGTATCGGGTCAACCCCGGCATTGTTCGTGGCCTCGACTATTACAACAAGACTGTGTTTGAGTGGGTCACGACCTCCCTGGGCGCCCAGGGCACTGTCTGTGCCGGTGGCCGTTATGACGGACTGGTGGAGCAGATTGGCGGCAAGCCAACGCCGGGCATCGGCTTTGCCATGGGGCTGGACCGCCTCTCATTGATGCTTGAAGAGCGTTTTGAAGCCCGGCCTGCAGCGGATATCTACATCGCCTCAATGGGGGATGTGGCACGCCATCAGGCGCTGCTGTTAGCGGAACGCATCCGTGATGCATTGCCGGGGGTGCGGGTCATGGTCCATTGCAGTGAAGGCAAGTTCAAGGCCCAGTTGAAAAAAGCCGACGCCAGCCTGGCCAGGGTGGCGCTGGTGATAGGTGATGAAGAAGTTGCCAGCGATGCAATCGGCGTGAAGCAGTTACGTGGTGACGGCCAGCAGGCCAGTGTCAGGGCGAACGATATTATTGAGCATTTGCAAACACTATTTTCCTAAGGAGTGGCACGTTGGTTACCGATAAGACAGAAGAAGAACAGGTAGAAGCCGTCAAGACATGGTTTGCAGAGAATGGCACCACCCTGGTGGTAGGCATTGCCCTGTCACTGGCGGCAGTGTTTGGCTACCAGGCCTGGGAAACCTCAGTGCGTGAAAAAGGTGAGGCGGCCTCCGAGCTGTACGAGAACCTCACGGCCGCAGTGAGCACTAACCCCATGGACGATCTGAAGCCCGAGGCCCGCGCCACAGCAGACTTTATTGCGAATCAGCTGAAGGCTGATTATGCCAGTTCAACCTATGCCCATTTTGCCGCCATGCATCTTGCCAAGCTTGATGTTGAGTCCGGCGATCTGGCGGCTGCCGCAACAGAGCTGCAATGGGTGCTGGATCACCAGCCGGAAGAATCATTGGCCAGTTTGGTACGCCTGCGCCTGGCGCAGGTGAAGCTGGCGCTGGGTGAACATGACGCAGCCCTGGCGCTGTTGGACCCGCAGCAGGCAGGTGGTTACGGCAGTTCCTATGCTGAGGCACGCGGTGATGTATTGTTTGCCATGGGTAAACTTGCGGAGGCCCGTGAAGCCTACCAGCAAGCCATCAACAATTTGACCCAGGGCAATACCAAGCCCATGTTGAGCATGAAGTTGGAAGATCTGGTCGCGCCGCCAGCCGTGGTCCCCGCCGACCCTGCGGTGGTTGCTGCAGAAGCGGAGACAGCTGCTCCAGCAGCTGCTGCCGCAGAGGTTAAACCATGATGATGTCTGGTGGTCGCCAGATGGCACCTTTGCTGTCGCTGGGTCTGGTGTTGTTGTTGGCATTGGGTGGTTGTTCCTGGTTCGACGACAAGGATGAGGTGCGCGTACCTGTGCAGTTGGTGGACTTCAAACAGGAGGTGGAGATTGCCAGCCGCTGGTCTGTAAGCCTCGGCGGCGGCGCTGAGGACAGTACTATCAAGCTGGTGCCGGGTCTGGTGGCTGGCCGCATTTATGCCGCAGCGGCAGACGGCAATGTTCTGGCGGTAGACACCGATACAGGTAAGGTCATCTGGAAGCAGGAAATTATTGATCTGTATCCTGAAGCGGAACGAGGCATTGCCTTTGCCGATGGAATCGATGCCATTACCGGCGGTGTTGGCGTTGGCCAGTCACTGGTAGTGGTTGGTACGGCTGCGGGTGAAGTGGTTGCCCTCAACCAGGCTGATGGTTCGCTGGCCTGGCGGGCCAAAACTACCAGCGAAGTGCTGGCGCCACCGCAAATTTTTAATGGCCGGGTGTTTGCCCAGTCTGTTGATGGCAAAATTGCCGCTTTTGATGTCAAGACCGGTGAGCGCCTGTGGATTTACTCCACCTCTATTCCAAGTCTGACCCTGCGCGGCACCAGCAACATGGTTGTCGACAAAGACTTTGTGATTGCGGCATTTGCCAACGGCCGAGTGGTCATGCTTGACCAGGCCCGCGGCCTGGTGGGTTTTGAACAGCGTGTGGCGGTGGCCCAGGGCCAGTCTGACCTGGAGCGTCTGGTAGATGTCGACGGTCAAATGCTGGTGCAGGGTGGGCTGCTGTATGCCGTGTCCTACCAGGGTAACCTGGTCGCCATTGATCTGGCGGCCAACGGTCGTATCCGCTGGTCCCGGGAAGCATCCAGCATCGTTGGTATGGGTGCGGGTTTCGGCAATATTTATGTGGGTCTGGAAGACAGCAGGTTGCTGGCCATTGGCACCGAGAACAATCGCGATATCTGGGAAACTGATGCTCTGTTGTATCGCGATATCACCACCCCCAAGACCGTCGGCAGTTATGTTGCTGTCGGTGATTTTGAAGGCTTTATACACCTGATAGCACAGGCAGACGGACGTTTTGTGGGCCGTAAAAAGCTCGACGGCGCTGGTCTGGGAGCCCCCGTGGTGGTGGATGGCAATAGATTCTACGTCATCACTAATAGCGGGCGCCTGATGGCGCTCGAGGTGCGTTAATCCATATGATTCCCGTAATCGCTCTTGTCGGGCGCCCCAATGTCGGTAAGTCAACGCTGTTTAATCGCCTTACCCGCAGCCGTGATGCGCTGGTGGCAGAGTTTTCCGGCCTCACCCGCGATCGCCAGTTTGGTAAGGGTGCCATTGGTGAGTTTGCCTATTTTGTGGTTGATACGGGCGGCCTCAGCGGCGATACCGAGGGCATTGACAAACCCATGGCCGCGCAGGCATTGACGGCTGTTGGTGAAGCCGACCTGGTGTTGTTTATTGTTGATGCCAAGGGCGGGCGTACCTCGGCAGATGAAGAAATTGCCCGTGTGTTGCGCGCCGGTGAATACAACGTCATGTTGGTAGCCAACAAGATTGACGGTCAGGACCCCGACTATGTGCTGGGCGAGTTTGCCTCTTTGGGTTTGGGTAAGCCGCTGCTGATTTCTGCGGAGCAGGGCAGTGGCGTCAAGCACATGATGGACGGTGTGGTTTATACCAGCCTCAAAAGTGTTATTGATGACAAGACTGACAGACCGCCGCTGCAGATGGACCAGGGTATTAAGATTGCCGTGGTTGGCCGGCCCAATGTCGGCAAGTCGACCCTGGTTAACCGCCTGTTGGGTGAAGAGCGGGTCGTGGTTTTTGATGAAGCGGGCACCACCCGCGACAGCATCTATATTCCTTACGATCGTCATGGTGAAAAATATACCCTGATTGATACCGCCGGTATCCGCAAGCGCGGCAAGGTCACAGAAAAAGTCGAGAAGTTTTCCATTATCAAGACCCTGGCGGCCATTGATGATGCCCATGTCGTGATTCTGCTGGTGGATGCCCGTGAAGGCATCGTTGAACAGGACCTGCATCTGCTGGGCCATGTGCTGGATGCCGGCCGGGCGCTGGTGATTGCCGTCAACAAGTGGGATGGCACGGACCTTGAGCAGAAGGAAAAAGTCAAGCGGGAGCTGGATCGGCGTCTGGTGTTTGTAGATTTTGCTGCCACCCACTTTATCTCGGCCTTACACGGCAGTGGTGTGGGCAAGTTGTATGAGTCCCTGCACAAGGCTTATGAGTCTGCGACGGGTAAGTTGCAGACCAAAACCCTGAATGACATTCTTGCTAAAGCCCTGCAGGAACATCAGCCGCCGACAGTTAACGGTCGGCGCATTAAACTGCGTTATGCCCACGTTGGCGGTAATAACCCGCCCATCATTGTGATTCACGGTAACCAGACGGACGCCGTGCCCGACGCCTACAAACGTTATCTGCAGCATAAATTTGTCGCTGCATTAAAGCTGGAGGGGACGCCGGTGCGGATAGAGTTCAAGACCAGCGACAATCCCTACAAGGATCGTAAGAACATCCTCAGCGCCAGTCAGGTCAAGAGCAAACGCCGCCTGGTGGAGCATGTCCGCAAGTCCAAGAAAACCGACAAACGTAAGGGCAAACAAAGCAACTGGTAACCCGCAACTCGCAACTCATAACTCATAACTCATAACTCGTAACAGCAACCCACCCCGTCGGCATCCGGGTGTCTGGTCAGGGCGCGCCGACCTGGGGCGCTGCTCTCGAAAGAAACAGCGCCGGATCTACACGGGCATTATTCAGGCTGACGCTCCAGTGCAGGTGCGGGCCTGTGACACGACCCGTCTGGCCGACCTTGCCGATCAGGGCCCCCTGTTCGAGCCTGGCGCCGGGTTTGACGTCCATCTCACTTAAATGACAATACATGGTCACCAGCCCCTGGCCATGATCGACAATCACCGTATTGCCATTAAAAAAATACTCACCCATGGCGGTCACCACACCCGCAGCCGGCGCGATGACCGGCGTGCCCGTCGGTGCGGCGATGTCCATGCCGCTGTGGGGATTGCGGGGCTGGCCGTTAAGTATGCGGCGTGAACCAAAGGAGCTGGATTTGGGTCCTTGGGTGGGTGACAGGAAGTCGAGCTGAACAGGCACTGCGGCAAAATTCACAAACGCCTGGTCCATGGTCGCCCGCTCCTCGCGAATACGTGGCAGGTCCTGCTGGTAAGGATTCACCTTGCGATCGTCGGCGATGGTCAGGCGCTGTTCCGGGTAGTCTTTGTGCTGCACCTGGAACGACTGGCTGGCCAGGGCTCCCTGGGTAGTTGTCAGGGCCAGCTGGTAATTACCAGGTTTGGTGGTCAGGGCCAGCCCTACCACCGCATAACGCTTGCCCGCCTGCTCTGCCAGCAACACGGGTCTGTCTTCGAAGCGGACCGTGTGAACATCCTTGTCTACCGCCACGACGGCAACTCCGCCGGGTACTGGCGCATTTTGCGGCAGTGCCCATAACGGCTGCGTCAGGCAACTGCCGATGAGTGCGGTGATCCATGGTAGGTGTTTGATCAGACTGAGAGTCACAATATTTCCCCCGGGTTTGAGGTTGCATCTGGCAAGGCAATGGCGGTCACCCGGGCTTCAAACCGACCCCTTTTTAAGCGGGTGTCTACCAGGTCACCAATGGCCAGGCTGGCCGCATCACGAACAATCTGTGTGCCTGTGTCGGCACGACTGACGATGGCATAACCGCGCTGCAGGGTGGCGAGGGGGCTGACAGTGTTGAGTTTGTCGGCGCTGTGGGCCAGTTGGCGTTGGCGTTGTTCCATGGTCTGGCGCATCTGCCGCGCCAGGCGTTGGCTCAGGTAGGTGACCCGTTGCTGGTGCTGGCTGATGATCTGGCCTGGTTCCTGTAAACCGGTGCTCGCCAATGCCAGGCGGGCCCGGGCCCGTTCAGCCTGGCGTTGCATGGCGCGCACCAGGCGAGCCTGGTATTGCGGCAGCCGAAATTGGCCCAAATAGTGCCGAAAGCTGCCGCGCAGGCGCAGTTCAAGGTCATCCAGGCGCTGGTGGAAATCCTGCAGGCGCTGGCCAGGGTGGCGCATGCGCTGGCTGAGGTGTTGCAGATTCCGGCGCTGCTGGCCGATGCCAGCGCTCATCTGGTTCAGCAGCAGCCGCTCATAGCGCTTGAAGGCCTGCAACCATTCACTGGCATCGGGGCTGATTAACTCAGCCGCGGCTGAGGGTGTTGGCGCCCGCAGGTCGGCGACAAAGTCGGCAATGGAGACATCGGTTTCGTGGCCAACGGCGCACACCACAGGTAAGCGACTGGCGTGAATAGCCCGGGCGACGGGTTCGGTGTTGAAGGACCACAAGTCCTCCAGGGAGCCGCCACCGCGGGTCAGCAGGATGACATCAAAGGGGCTGTCCTGGTCTGTGCCGGTGTATTCGTTAGCCAGTGCCAGAGCGCGGACAATCTGGGCAGGTGAGTCATCACCCTGAACTGCCACCGGCAGTATGGTGATGTTAATACCGGGAAAACGTCGCCCCATGACCTGCAACACGTCGCGTATGGCCGCGCCCGTGGGCGAGGTGATAATACACAGATGTTCAGGCAGCTTTGGAATGGCCTTTTTTGTCTCTGCGGCAAACAGGCCTTCCGCCAGCAGTTGGCTTTTGAGTTTGTCAAAGGCGCGGCGCAGGGCGCCGTCACCGGCCTCCTCAAGAAACTCAGCAAGCAGCTGGTATTCGCCGCGGCCTTCATACAGGCTGATTTTGCCCCGCAGAATCACCTGCTGGCCGTTGGCCGGGGTGAAGCGAATAGCCTGGTTGCGATTGCGGAACATGGCGCAGCGAATCTGTGCGCTGCTGTCCTTGAGCGTAAAGTACCAGTGGCCAGAGGACGGCCGGGTAAAGTTCGAGATCTCACCCTCAACATAGAGCATGGCAAATTCGCGCTCAAGCAACTGCCTGGCGGCGCGGTTCAGGTCAGCGACAGAGAGAATTTCACGGTTCGATTGTGGTAATGACGACATCGGCCCATGATGCCTGTTTTGCTCGCATCTGCAAGACCTATCTGTATAATACGCGCCTTTGGAGTGGCCTGAACCCAATGACTACGACAGACGCACACCCTCCCTCCGCATCTTCCATCGACACGAATATCCATGCCGAAAAAATCCTGATTCTGGATTTTGGCTCCCAATATACCCAGCTGATTGCGCGCCGGGTGCGGGAAGTGGGTGTCTATTGTGAAATCCGCGCGTTTGACCTTGATGAGACCGCGGCCCGCGAGTTTAATCCCCGTGGCGTGATACTTTCCGGTGGACCCGAATCCGTCACCAAAGACAACACCCTGCGCGCCCCGGACTATATCTTTGAGCTGGATGTGCCGGTGCTGGGCATCTGTTATGGCATGCAGACTATGGCCCTGCAATTGGGTGGCAAGGTGGAGGGCTCCGCCAAACAGGAATTTGGCTACGCACGGGTTGAAGTAGCGGACAGTAGTACCCTGCTCGACGGCATCTTTGATGAGATTGAGCAGCACCAGCATTATTTGGATGTGTGGATGAGCCACGGCGATAAGGTCGTGCAACTGCCACCGGGCTTCAGCCGCCTGGCCAGCACCAGTACCACCGAGTTTGCCGCCATGGCTGACGAAAAGCGGCGCTTTTATGGTGTCCAGTTTCATCCCGAGGTAAACCATACCCTGCAGGGTATGGCCATGATGACGCGTTTCATCAAAACTGTCTGTGGCTGCGCAGGCCTCTGGACCCCCGCCAATATTGTTGATGACATTGTCAATGATGTGCGCCACAAGGTGGGTGAGCGTAAGGTTATCCTGGGTCTGTCCGGTGGTGTCGACTCCTCCGTGGTCGCGGCCCTGTTGTCCCGTGCTATCGGCGACCAGCTCACCTGCGTGTTTGTCGATAATGGCCTGTTGCGCCATGAAGAGGTTGGCCAGGTGATGCGGATGCTGGGCAAGGACTCAGACAATGTGTTCAAACTGAATATTGTTGCCGTTGATGCGGCGGAACTGTTTCTGGAGAAGCTGGCAGGTGTGGCTGACCCGGAGCAGAAGCGCAAGATAATCGGCAACACCTTTATTGAGGTGTTTGATGCCCAGGCCAAGGCCATCGAAGACGTGGATTTCCTGGCCCAGGGCACTATCTATCCGGATGTCATTGAGTCGGCCGGCAATAAGGACGGCAAGGCTCATGTCATCAAGTCACACCATAATGTTGGTGGCCTGCCCGACTACATGAAGTTGCAGCTGATTGAGCCCCTGCGGGAACTGTTCAAGGACGAGGTACGGAAAATTGGCCTGGAACTGGGCCTTACCAAAGAGATGGTGTTTCGGCACCCGTTCCCCGGCCCAGGTCTGGGCGTGCGCATTCTCGGACCTGTGTCCAGACCCTTTGCTGACCTGTTGCGCCAGGCAGACTATATTTTTATTGAAGAACTGCGTGCCGCCGGCCTTTATGCCAGTGTCAGCCAGGCATTTGCCGTGTTCCTGCCGGTGAAGTCTGTTGGTGTCGTGGGTGATGCCCGACGGTATGAATACGTCATCGCCCTGCGCGCCGTTGAGACCATCGACTTTATGACTGCCCGCTGGGCGCACCTGCCCTATGAGTTCCTGGAAAAAGTCTCTGGTCGTATCATCAACGAGATCAGTGGGATATCGCGGGTAACCTATGATATTTCCAGTAAGCCGCCGGCTACCATTGAGTGGGAGTGACTGCCACTGGCAGGCGTTGCTTGGTACTGGCTGGTAACAGTAGTCTTTGTTGACAAACACCGCAGGCTGCTACACTCGGGACGAATGCACAGACGTCCAATCTCCTCGCGCTCGGTCAGCGTCAGTGCATTGCCAGGCGTGCGGGCCTGGGCGGCAACCTTGCGTTGGTCACAGAGCACGGGCCGCTTGAGCGCTTGCTTCCATCGTTGCAGTGTTCGCACATCAATCTGCAATATCTGACAGGCTCGGAAACGGCGAGCGCCAGCCGTCACTGCTTCTTCAATCAACTCAATTGCCCGTTGGCGATCCGCTTCCACGATCAATCGTCCTCGCTGTCCCC
>JANQYP010000043.1:4299-23801 GCA_030728785.1 Pseudomonadales bacterium | reverse complement strand
GCTGCAAGCTTGCTCAGAAAATCTAGGGGCGAAAACAATATATGGGTGGTGCCGTTACGAAATGGATTCTTTAGCTCATATTGGATCCTACCATCGGCTCTGACTGTGAGTCGGTCCTTACAAATGGCAGGCCTGGTGACATATCGGCAAAGACGCTCTAAGCGGTCTCGCTGATATGGTTGACAAGATACTGCGGCATTCAGTGAAAAACCGTCCCGATCTGCGGTAAGAGTTTTGGCAGGTTTGTCCGTCCGGATAAATGATGGGTCATGTAGCGTAAGAGTGCGGCTGCCGGAATGGGGCCCTATGGCGATACGATATCGTATCGATGCGGCGCTAACGTTATCCATTGGTTCATGAAAATCAAGATCGAGCCATGGTTGTTCTGGGTCTGGGATGAGCAAGCCTTCTTTTTCGAGTCTACGAACTACACGTTTAATCACGCGATCGAGTAACGTTCGTAACCCTGTTTGGTTTGGTGCCTTTACACGATGAAATTTGGCTTTGCCTGACTTGCCAACAGTATAAGCACCGTCGAGGGCGATCATATGTAAGTGAATATTGAGATTTAAGGCACTTCCAAATCTCTGTATCAAGGTCACAGTACCGCTTCGTGCACCACTAGCTCGCGTGAGTCCAGCGCGATGGATGAGGTCCGTCTCTACTGCGCGGATAATGACAGCGAGGCATCGGCTAAGCGTGTTGGGTTGACGAGCAAAAAGCAATCGTAGCGGCCAGGGAAAGCTGAGAACCCATTGCCTTACCGGTACCGTAGGAATCACGTGGTCAATCAAATGTGCCGATGTTTCAACCATACGGCGAGCACCGCAGGATGGGCAGAAACCGCGATGCTTGCATGAAAAAGCTACCAGGTGTTCGAACCTGCAACCGTTGCATTTCACCCGAAGAAAACCATGTTCTAACAATCCGCATCGAAGGTAACTACGGAATTCTTCATGGACAAAACCTGGCAGCGAGATGTCCGCATTCGAAAGATGGGACTGGAATGAAGGAAGGTTTTGATCAATGATTTTGTAGAGGTCAGTTTCTTCTGGTTTGTGTCGTTGGTATACAAAACCACCGGGAAATTTTGAAAGTGAACTTAACTGTGCAGCTTTTTCGCCCATTGCAGCATCTTGCGAGCTTTACAAAGCTGTGGATGTAATACGGTGACCAGACCTGTTGCGAGAAATGGATTATTTCGTCTGTGAAATCTCTGATTCGACTATGTATTAGACGACAATTATCCTGACCGGCAGGCGACAACTATGTTGGCCGGTTGATCTGCCACATGCAGCCCCGTCCTCCGCGAACCGGCAAAACGGTGCTGAGGGGCCAGATCAGTGGATGCCGACAATTGATCAATGCGGATATTCCAAACGGTGGGAGTTTATGCTAGATAAGTATGCGTTGGATGTGCTGCCTGTTGAGGCGGGTGCGCTTAGGCAGGCTTGCGAATGAGTAATAACTCATCAGCGAGAATGGCTAAGTATCGCTATAACTCAGGGTCGGTTACTCACAAAACTTCTCAGCCCACCCTGCCATAATGCACCAGTCCAACAGGAGCCAGGCCACAGTAGCCGTTACCTGCCAGAGTCGCGCTAGCGGGAATTGATACGCGGCTTTGGGTTTTAACGATCGGACGGGCGCTAGATTCAGGCAGAGGGCTGCTGAAATACATCCAGAATTTTTCAGTTTGTGTCGCCGGTGTGTAGCCGACTAATGACACCGAAGAAAACCAGCGAGAGAAGCGCGATAAGCTATTGATTTAACTGGAGCGGGCGACGAGATTCGAACTCGCGACAGCTAGCTTGGGAAGCTAGTACTCTACCAACTGAGTTACACCCGCATGGCTTGCAGTTTATCCCGACTTGCGGCCCTGATGACAATCATTTCCCATCCAGGACCGGTTTATTTCAAGCCTGCAACCTATGGTGTTCCGGCCGGACGCTGCAACTGACGCTGCATATCCACCAACTGCTGATTCGTCTGCTGTCGGTAGCGGTCAAACACGGAAATGGCTTCTTGCACCGATTTCATTTGTTTCTCCAGGCCCAGCACACTCCTGCGCTGAGCTTCCAGCAGAACGCTCTGCTCCTGGGTCTGGCCACGCAATAGCGCCACAGTGGTCGCGATTTCTTCGCTGTCAGCGCGGATGCTGCTGGACAGCTTATCAAACCGCTCCGTGACCTTGTTGAGGCTGCCGACCTGGTTGCCTATCTGGGCATCCAGTTTCTTGTCCATGGCCAACAAGGCCTTCTGGGCAGTCTCAAGCTCCTGAATTCTGGGTCTGTTCTGGCGATACGCCACCGCCCAGAGCTTATCTATCTCTCCCAGGTTGGTGGCTTGCTGGGTCTGCATCACCTGCAGGGTTTTTGACACGTCGGTGCCTGTGGCGGCCAGGCGATCATCCAGATCACGAATGCTTTTCTGACCCTGCGCCAGCAACTGGTTTGCCTGCTCAAGCTTCTTCTGCACTTCATACAGAGTAAAGCCGCCCACACCCATGATGACGGCCATCAGAACCAGTGCAAACACTAACATGCCGTTAAAGTTGCTTTGCTTGGGCACATCCGCGCGACCGCTGCGTCGGTAAGACGCCACCTCATCTTTAGCCGGTGCAATGGCTGGAATTAAGTCTATATCTTTAAGATTATCAGCCATGCCTGCTTGCCTTGCTCTGGTTAGTAAAAAACAATTAAAGGTAATGAAAAAATGAATGCCGAGAACCGATGATACTGTTGCGCGCGCCGCTGGCAAAGCGCCAACCATGAAAAGTATGGCCAAATGCCTGCGCAGGCAACAGGTGACCTATGCGCCCGCAGCGCCTAGAGCAAAACCAGCAGGCCGTAGAGTACAACAGTCAATAAAAATCCGCCGCTGATAACTCCGCCAACACTGGCCATGGGACCCTGCTTGCCCCATAACCCGTTAGCTTCAAGGGCGAAGATCAGCGCCAACACCACCATCAACGGGGTCATAGTTTCCGGCGCGCTGGCCATGCCGCTGGGGATATGCGCCGAGGAGCCCATAAAAAACAACATGGGCAGAGAAAACAGTGTGTTCGTCCGTGAGGCCAAGCCTGCCTTGGGCGCCGCGACTGCCGCCTCTGGCAACGCCTCGCCGCCTTGGGCAACCTGGTTTGCCGAGGCAATCACAATCTTCTGATTGGGCCAAATCACCAGCCAGACATTCAGAAACATCAGTGTGCCAAGGGTCGCGCCAACGGCAATATCCGCGGTAATCGCCGAGTGCCGGCCGGCCAATAACAACACGCCGGTCACGAAAGTCACCATGGCGCCCCATCGGAACCACCACAATGCTCTTGGCAACAACTTCAACACAACGCCTGCGCGGTGGGCCGGCTCGGCCTCTTTGAAATACTCAGCCTGCACAAAGTTGAAGTAGTACAACAACCCCACCCATGTCATACCCGCCAGCAAGTGGCCCCAGCGGAACAGATAATCAATGCCTGCCGCCGTAAACACTGTCATGTTATCCATATTGAAACTCTCTTTAATAGCAAGAATGGCGAGGCTAATCCGGTGGTCATCACTGGCTTACGACTAATATGACGCAGGGCCATGATAACAGTGGGATTTTTCAAAAACCACGACTGCGCAGGGGCCCGCACCAGCTACCTGGGCCTCACAGAGACTGACTGTTAGTCCAGAGTTGATACTGATCAATGTTTGCCTGCATCGTTTAAGAGACTATTGGTGCTTTTAAGTGGGACTGACTGTGAATCGATATATCCTTGGACAACTAACCACCACGACAAAATTTCTCTCTGATCTGCATGCACTTCATTCAAGACCACCGTCCTCGTTGAGTGCAACCTTAAAAAAGCTGTCCCTACTGGCCGTGGTGGGGCTTTGGCTCGGCGGCTGCTCGTCCCTGCAATCTGATATTGGCACCCGTGTCATCACCTGCTGCCCGACCGCAGACTATGACTCATTCACCATCTCTACAGCAGATATGCCAGCATTTTTAGGCCCTATCATGGTCAGCAATTTCAGCGTTGCCCTTGCCAGCCATGGATTACAACCGGTTGATGAACATGCCGGTCCAGCCGATCTGACGGTGGTGATGCGTTATGAACAGGAGAACCTCAGCCTCGATCGCACCACTGACGACTTCGAAGAGCGCATTGCCATGGGCGACTCCCAGCGATTTGTGGCAAAAATAATCACAGAAATTCACGAAACCGGCGCCAACAAACTAGTCTGGTCTGGCCAGTTGCAGCGCATTCATGATGTTGCACCGGGGGAATATATGCACACGGGCAAAGCTTCTGTGGCCTTGCTGGAGGCATTCACCCGAGTGCTCAAAGATTTTCCACAAAAGTAAGCGCTTATGGACGCATGTCAAAAAATCGCCCAGGGTTAATGGCGCCCCTGGCCGGCGACAGCGGCAGGATGATCATGCAGTGCCGGATCAAGCCCTCTGCCCATCAGGTCAATAAAATTATCCCGAAAGAATTTCCCTCGCGCCTCCACTGAAACCGTTACCAGCGCATCGTTAAAACGCTTTAGCGGATTGCGCCTGCCCTCCACGTGGGGAAAGTCTGATGAAAACAGGCACATAACCGGTGGCCAGCAGGCGCCTGTCGACCTGACAGAAATCCGCCATCATGCGGTTGTGGGCGCGGGCCGATGCTATGGCCAGGTCCAGGGCTTTTGGCCGATCCTGGCTGAGGAACAAACCCAGGTCTTTTTTACGCCGGCTCGGCATGAAAATCCAGACAAAAAAAACCCCTGCTCGCAGGGGTTTTTTTGGTGCGCCTATCAGGCAGCAGCGTCAAGCTGGGCAAAGGTCTTGCCTTCAGCCACCAACTTTTCCAGCAGCGGCGCGGGCTTCCAGACATCATCGCCAGTTTCTGCGTGGAAACGCTTGATGTCGGCCAGGACGCTCGCCAGGCCCTGGGTATCGGCATACCACATTGGACCGCCGACATAAGTCGGAAAGCCGTAGCCATTCACATAGACCGTATCAATGTCACTGGCACGCAGGGCATGGCCCTCTTCCAGCAGCTTGGCGCCGATATTAATCAGCGGATACAGGCAGCGCTTGCGGATCTCTTCATCGGTGAAGGTTTTGGGCGGATATCCCAGTTCACTGGCCACCTTCCTGATGACCTCATCAGCCTCAGGATCTGGCCGCGGGGTACGATCACCTTCCGCATACTGGTAATAACCCTTGCCGTTCTTCTGGCCATAACGGCCCAGCTCACACAAGGCATCGGGGATACGGGCAGTCACTTCATTACTGCCTCCCATCATCTTGCGGGCGCGCCAGCCAAGATCAAGGCCGACCATGTCGTTCATGGTAAAAGGACCCATGGCCAGGCCAAAGTCAAAAATCACCTTGTCTACCTGGGCAGGTGAGGCACCTTCGAGGATCATCATGCTGGCCTGGCGAGTGTAGCCGCCGAGCATACGGTTACCAATAAAACCCGGGCAGTTACCGGCGACAACTGAAACCTTGCCGAGACGTTTGCCTAATGCCATGGCAGTGCCCAGCACTGTCGGTGACGAATCTTTACCGCGCACTACTTCCAGCAGGCGCATAACGTTAGCCGGGCTGAAGAAGTGCATACCGCAGACAAACTCAGGGCGGGTTGTCATGCCGGCAATGGCATCCACATCCAGACCGGAAGTGTTGGTGGCCAGAATGGCACCTTGTTTCATGACCTTGTCCAGGCGACCAAAAATCTCTTTCTTCAGGTCCAGGTTTTCGTAGACGGCTTCAATGACGATGTCACCATCACCCAGATCATCAAAGTTCTCAGTCGGGTTGATCAGCGCCATACGCTTGTCCATCTCAGCCTGGGACAAACGACCCTTGGCGACAGTGCGGGCATAGTTACCCTCAATGACCTTGAGGCCACGCTTGAGGTTTTCCGGGTCATTGTCATACATGCGCACGGGGATACCGGCATTGGCAAAACACATGGTGATACCACCACCCATGGTGCCGGCACCAATGACTGAACCCTTGTTGATGTCGATCAGGGGCATATCCTTTGACAGGCCAGGAATCTTGTTAGCAGCGCGTTCGGCGAAGAAAATATGAATGAGCGCCTCACGTTGCGGGTCTTTCATGCACTCTGCAAAAAACTTGCCTTCCGCGGCCATGCCCTCATCAAAGGTTTTGGCATTGACGGCGGCTTCAACACACTTAACAATCTGCTCCGGCGCAAACTGGTTGCGATGGGTCTTGCTGAGCTGGGCCCGGGCTTGGTCGAAAATGGCGGTGTTACCACGATCCTTGGCGATAACGTCTTCCAGGTCGCGAATCTTGCGGGTTGGTGAACCCGCGGCAACCAACTCCTCGGCATAGGCAATACCGGCAGCGACAATGTCGCCTTCGGCGACACGGTCAATAATACCCAGTTTCAGCGCTTCTGGCGCAAGAATAGGATCACCGGAAACAATGGCCTTGATCGCCGCTTCGGCGCCAATCAGGCGTGGCAGACGCTGGGTACCACCGGCACCCGGCAACAGGCCCAGCTTTACTTCGGGCAGACCCACAGGGGCCTTGGGGGACGCAATACGGTAGTCGCAACACAGGGCCACTTCGAGACCGCCACCAAAGGCAGTGCCATTAATGGCTGCCACAATGGGCTTGGCGCTACCTTCCATCATCTTCATGGCATCGCCGAGACTGACGGCAGCAGAGGCCGCACCGCCAAACTCGCCGATATCAGCACCGGCAATAAACGCGCGGTGCATACCAGTGATCACAATCGCCTTGATACTGTCGTCGCTCAGCGCTTTGCTGACGCCGTCATACAGGCCCTGACGAACGCCTGAACTCAAGGGATTAACCGGTGGATTGTCGATACTCAATAACGCAACCTGACCTCGTGTTTCGTAATGCACAGTGCCTTTCATTGTTTCTCCAACTAGAAGTTAAAAACCGAAACCGAGAGTCTAAACCAAGCGTCGCCAGTTTGCATTGCTGCTGAGTCATCCAAATGACCGCGCATAAGTCCGCCTGACTAAATTCCGCAGCAGCGGAGAAAAAAAGCGCCGCAAAACGTCCAGGCGAAAAAAAGCCCCGCACTTGCGAGGCTTTTTTTCGTTCTCAAAGCGGGGTGACTTGGGTCACCCGCTGCAAAGGCCAGTCTTACATCATGCCGCCCATGCCGCCCATACCACCCATACCACCCATATCTGGCATACCACCGCCTTTGCCTTCTTCGACAACGTCAGTGATCATACATTCAGTGGTGATCATCAGACCAGCAACAGAAGCCGCTGCCTGCAGTGCAGTACGTGTGACTTTTGCGGGATCAGGCAGACCAAACTTGATCATGTCGCCGTATTCGCCAGTGGCCGCATTGTAGCCCTCAGCGCCTTTCAGGCTCTTGACCTTGTCAACTACCACTGAGGCTTCTGCACCCGCATTGGTAACGATCTGGCGCATTGGCGCTTCCATCGCGCGACGCAGCAGGTTGATGCCGACGTTCTGGTCTTCGTTATCGCCTTTCAGGCCGTCAAGGGCCTGCAGGGCACGAATCAGTGCAACACCACCGCCTGGGACAATACCTTCTTCAACCGCAGCACGGGTTGAGTGCAGAGCATCTTCAACGCGGGCTTTCTTCTCTTTCATTTCTACTTCTGTGGCAGCGCCAACCTTAATAACGGCAACACCGCCGGCCAGTTTGGCGACACGCTCTTGCAGTTTCTCACGATCGTAGTCAGATGAAGTATCTTCAATCTGGGTACGGATCTGGCTGACACGGGCTTCGATGTCAGCAGAAACGCCGGCGCCGTCTACCAGAGTAGTGGCTTCTTTAGTCAGGCTGACACGCTTGGCCTGGCCCAGATCATCAATGGTTGCCGTATCGAGTGACAGGCCAACTTCTTCAGAAATCACAGTTCCACCGGTCAGAATGGCGATATCCTGCAGCATTTCCTTACGACGGTCACCAAAACCTGGGGCCTTGGCAGCAGCCACTTTAACGATGCCGCGCATGTTGTTGACAACCAGGGTTGCCAGCGCTTCGCCTTCAACGTCTTCAGCAATCACCAGCAGTGGCTTGCCAGACTTGGCAACCGCTTCGAGGATTGGCAGCATGTCGCGGATGTTGGAGATCTTCTTGTCGTAAAGCAGGATAAACGGATCTTCGAGCTCGGCGCTCATGCTTTCCTGGTTGTTGATGAAGTAAGGTGACAGGTAGCCACGGTCAAACTGCATACCTTCTACAACGTCCAGTTCATTTTCCAGACCACTGCCTTCTTCAACAGTGATAACGCCTTCCTTACCAACTTTGTCCATGGCTTCAGCAATGATGTCACCAACAGCAGTGTCGCTGTTTGCCGACACACTACCTACTTGGGCGATGGTCTTGCTGTCGCTGCAAGGTACAGCCAGCTTCTTGATTTCAGCGACGGCGACGGCCACAGCTTTATCGATACCACGCTTGAGATCCATAGGGTTCATGCCAGCGGCAACAGACTTCAGGCCTTCGTTCAGAATGGCCTGGGCCAGAACAGTTGCCGTAGTTGTACCGTCACCAGCCACATCAGAAGTCTGTGAAGCAACTTCCTTGACCATCTGTGCGCCCATGTTTTCAAACTTGTCCTTCAGCTCGATTTCTTTGGCAACAGACACGCCGTCTTTGGTCACGGTAGGTGAGCCAAAAGACTTGTCGAGAACCACGTTGCGGCCTTTTGGCCCCAGGGTAACTTTTACGGCGTCGGCCAGCAGGTTTACACCAGCAAGCATGCGTTGACGCGCATTATCACCAAATTTTACGTCTTTAGCTGTCATATACTTAATTCCTCAAATTCTTGGGTGGTTAATACGGGTTCCGGCTTACTCAATAACGCCAAAAACTTCGCTTTCATTCATAATGAGGAGCTCTTCCCCATCAACCTTTACAGTGCTGCCGGAGTACTGACCAAAAAGGATATTGTCACCCACTTTCAGGTCTACTGGCATAAGGCTGCCATCTTCTTTCTTCTTACCCGGACCCACTGCGAGGACTTCACCCCGTGATGGCTTTTCTGCAGCTGAACCAGGCAGTACAATCCCGCCTGCTGATTTGGTTTCTTCTTCTTTACGGCGTACGACCACACGATCTTGTAATGGACGGATATTCATTCATTTCTCCCATTTCTGGATCAAAGGCCAGTCACTGACACCAGCTCTGGCATTTGGGTAACAGTATAAAAATTACTAAATCATCGCGTTGTCATTGCCTGCCGAATGGCAGACCAGACGCTTCAGCTTTTGATCACAGCAGACAAACCCACTGTTTCTGCGGCCTGGCGCGATTTTTTAGCACTCTCCCTTTTGGAGTGCTAATAATATGGGCGATTTATTCAGAGTCAACCCGAGAACCCAAAATTATTTTCGCGCCGGCGCTTTCAGAGCGCTGCAAGAGCAGCACACATGACTATTGGCAGGTCAGCCTGGCGACTTGTCGCTGGCAACCCTGACCAGCAGCTGCTGTTGGCCGCGGTCACGCCGAATTAGCACCAGCACCAGGGCTACCGCCGGCAAACCGATAAGGCTGGCAAAGACAAAAAACGGCAGATAACCCCAGCCATCGACAATCATCCCGGAAAAGCCACTGATAAACTTGCCTGGCAAGGTCATCAATGAACTGAACAAGGCATATTGGGTGGCTGTGTAAGCACGGTTAGTCATACTGGAAAGGTAGGCAATAAAAGCCGTAGCAGCAAAACCACCACTGATATTGTCGGCACTGATGACAATGGCCAAACCCACCAGGGTCGGCTCAAGGGTGGACAACAGGGCAAACAGCAGATTGGTTGACGCCACCGCCACGGCACCAATCAGTAATGGCCGCAGAATGCCCCACTTCACCACCAGCACACCGCAAATAGCCGAACCGGCGATGGTCATAAAAAACCCGAAGACCTTGGCGACATTGGCGATATCGGTCTTGCTGTAGCCCATGTCGAGGTAGAACGGATTGGCCATAATACCCATGGCTATATCACTGAGGCGAAACACGGCAATAAACAGCAACACCACCAGACCGAACCGGCCATTGCGCTTGAAGAAGTCGATAAACGGGAATACCACGGCCGAAATGAACCAGGTCAGGGTCTGCTGCAGGCGCGCCGGCAGCCATTCATAGCGAGACAGGATAACCCTGACCACCTGGTCGTCCACCGCCTTGACACCATCATTGGCCACTTCAGGTTCGCGCACCAGCAGCACCGTGACAATACCAATCAACATCATGGCCGCCATCACCTGGTAAGCCATCACCCAACCCAGGTATTCCGCCAGATAAAATGCCCCGGCCCCGGCCACCAGCAATGCAACCCGGTAGCCAAAGATGTAAGACGCCGACATGGCACCCTGGTAGGTGTCCGCCATGGCTTCAATCCGATAGGCATCAATGGCGATGTCCTGGGTAGCCGAGGAAAACGCTACCAATACGGCAAACAGTGACATCAGCGCCAGCTCACTGGCCCCTGCCATGGACATGCCTAAGAGGCCAAAGGCGATACCCAGTTGCGCCGCCAGTATCCAGGAACGGCGCCGGCCCAGGCCGCCAAACAATGGCAGGCGCACGCGGTCTACTACCGGCGCCCAGAAGACCTTGACTGAGTAGGTGATACCAACCCAAGCAAAAAACCCAATGGTGGTACGGCTGACATCCGCCTCGCGCAGCCAGGCTGTCAGGGTCGAGAATACCAGCAGGAAAGGCAGCCCGCCGGCAAACCCGAGGAACGCCATGGCAATAACCCGGGGCTTGGCATAAACGGCAAAGACTTCGCCCCAGCTCAATTGTGGCGGCTGCTCAGTCGCCCCGGCGGCCAGAGGTTCCCTGGTAGTCTCAGCAGATGGCGTGGGCTTCAAGGGAGTTGTTCCGCGATTGACCGGCTACTCCCGAAAATTATCAAACTGCAGGGGCATCTCAAGTTCATTCTCGCGCAGCAAAGCCATCACCTGTTGCAGGTCATCACGCTTCTTGCCCGTCACCCGGATCTTGTCGCCCTGCACCGCTGCCTGAACCTTCATCTTTCGGTCCTTGATCAGCTTGACGATCTTGCGCGCCAGATCGGCATCAATGCCCTGGCGCACCAACACCACCTGATGCAGTAACTTGCCGCTGGCGGTACGGTCCTTGACCTCCAGGACTTTGACATCAATCTTGCGGCCAATCATCTTGACCCGCAGGATATCAAGCATCTGCTCAAGCTGAATATCGGCTTCGGCAGTCATGGTGACTTCCGCTTCCTTGCGCTCGAATTTGGCATTCACACCTTTAAAATCGAAGCGGGTCGATAGCTCGCGGCTGGCCTGGTCAACTGCGTTGTTCAATTCCTGTAAATCCACTTCCGAAACTGCATCAAAAGATGGCATGTCGATTCCCCTCCCCTTTACGTTCGTCAGGTCAGATAGCCATTAGGTTACATAGCCATTACAATGCCTGCCAGCATACCAGATTCGATTCACCCGGTCGCAACCATGTTAAAACAGCCAGTGGCGATTGTTCTTAACGCCAATTCAGATGAATCTGTCTTTGCAAAGGCTCTGCACGACAGTCGCAAGAGACACTTCTACCGAGGCGCAGTAGACGCCCTGCAGGGTCTCGAGCAAGCACCCGCCGACGTGATTGTTATTGCCCAGGATCTTGAGGATATGAGTGGTCTTGAGTTGGCGGAAGCCATACGCGAGATTGACGCCGAGCGCCAGCACTTCAGTTACATCATTCTGTTCGCAGCCAATTTAAGCCCGGATATTCTCGCCGGTCTGGACGCGCGCATTGACGCGTTTGTCACGCTGCAGGACGCTGCCGGGGGTACCCGCCCGGCGCCGGAGCATACTGCACAAATGCAACTGCTGGCCCAACAGGTCAAGGTTGGCAGCCGTATCAGTCCAGAAATGAACCTCCTGCAAAGCCAGGTATTAACCCTGCAGGGGCGTTGTGCCGCACTTGAAGAAAGTCAGCTGCTTGATCCGTTGACAGGTTTGGGCAATCGCCGATTTGCCGAACAATCCCTGGCTGATTGTATTCGCCAGGTAGAGTCTCGAGGCGGCGCTGTGTGTTTTTTGATGATCAGCATCGAAAACTACTCGGCTGTGGTCCGCGACTATGACAGGCAAATAGCAGACCAGCTGATTATCGCCATCTCTAACAAGATTCAGCAGTTGGTGCGACCCATGGATATTGTGACCTATTTTGACACCGGCTGTTTTGCCTTGGTACTGGTTCTACCCAGCATTAAACAGTGCACGGCTGATTGTTACCAACGTATTTATGATGGCGTCAACCTGAAAAGCTATCAGACGCCTGCGGGTTACCTGCCCGCCAAAATTGGCATGAGCATCTGTGCCAGCGAGGCTGAAACAGGACCGCCGAATTTACAGCTGATGATTCGCACCGCTCAGGAAAACCTGCGCGCCGCTTTTGAGGCTGACAGGATACTCGTCAAACATCTCTCCGCCTGAGGATCGCTGACCACAGATGGCCACAGCCGCCCGACCACAACAACTTGACCACAACAACTTGACCACAACAATCTGACCACAACAACCTGACAACCTAAAAGTAGACATATTATGGGCAAGCGCCTGAGCAAAATTTATACACGCACCGGGGATCTTGGCGAGACTGGCCTCGGTGATGGCAACCGAGTCAGCAAGAATGATCCGCGCATCATTGCCATCGGCAGTGTTGATGAATTCAACAGTACCCTAGGCCTGTTGATTGAGGAAATTAATGCCCAGCCACAGGCAGAGCTGGCGCAGCTCAGCGAATTTTTGCGGCTCTGCCAACATCGTATTTTTGACCTGGGGGGCGAACTGTCCATTCCTGGCTTTCGTATTATTGCCGCACAACACGTCACCGCCATCGAGACCCAACTTGACGCCCTGAATGCCGACCTGGCACCCCTGGAGAATTTTATTCTGCCTGGCGGTTCACGGCTGATAGCCATTTTCCATATGGCACGCAGCATCTGTCGCCGGGCCGAACGTGACATGGTGGCTCTGGCCAGCGACGCCAGCATCAACGATGAGGGCTTGAAATTTCTTAACCGGCTGTCGGACTACCTGTTTGTGGCGGCGCGTTATACCGCCAAACAAACGGGAGTCGCTGAGGTTCTGTGGCAGCAAGACCGCACCTGAAAACCTGCCGCAGCCAGGTCAAAGACCTCAGCTGCGGCAAGTTCACTGCTGGCTCAGAGGATCAAGCGGCGCACATCGGCCAACAGATATGCCAGGTGAGTCGTAAACCGCGCCGCCTCTGCACCATCAATGGCACGATGGTCATAGGACAGTGACAAGGGCAGCAGCAGCCGCGGCACAAATGCCTGACCATCCCAGACGGGTTTTATCGCAGATCGCGAGACACCCAGAATTGCCACCTCTGGCGCATTGACAATCGGCGTAAATGCGGTACCGCCAATGCCGCCGAGACTGGAGATGCTGAAAGACGCACCCTGCATGGCGTCCAGGGGCAGTTTCTTGTCCCGCGCCAGGCTCGCCAGCTGGGCAGTCTCTCGCGCCAGGTCAACAAGCCCCTTTTTGTCCGCATCACGAACCACCGGTACCACCAGGCCGTCGGGGGTTTCTACGGCAATCCCAATGTTGTAATACTTCTTCAATACCCTGTGTTCGTAGTCAGGTTCTATCGAGGCATTAAACTGCGGGAACTTCACCAGCGCATGGACACAGGCCTTGATCAGAAACGCCAGCGGCGTCAGCTTGTCACCACTGTCGGTCAATTGAGCATTCTGCGACTTGCGGAAAGCTTCGAGCTCGGTGATATCAGCATCATCAAACTGAGTTACATGGGGTATATTGAGCCAGCTGCGATGCAGGTTGCGGGCACTGCTGCGCCTGACCCGCGACAGAGGCTGGCGTTCAATCTCGCCAAACTTGCTGAAATCCATCGCGGGCATAGGGGGAATGCCAGCGCCCTGCGCCGCCCCGCCTGCCTCACCAGCGGCATGTTGCTGCAGCAGGTTCTGCACAAATGCCTGGACATCCTCTTTCAGCACTCGACCCTGCTGGCCGGTCCCCTTGACCTGAGCGAGTTGCACGCCATACTCCCGCGCCTGTTTGCGTACAGCTGGCCCGGCATGCACTTTGCGATCTGCAACCGCGGTCGCCACCGCTGCTACCTGCGGGGCAGCAACAGGTAATCGGGCCGAGGCGTGTTGCGACTTGGTTGTGGACGCAGCGGGCGGTTCAGCGGACTTGCCTGGCGCGGTTTTTTGCTCCGCCGCTGCTTGCCCAGTGGCTTGGGTCATCAGTCGCACCAGTGGGTCACCTTCACCAACCACGGCACCGTCTTGCACCAGAATCTCCAGCACTTTGCCGGCGTAGGGTGAGGGAATCTCCATGCTGGCCTTATCCGACTCGAGTACCACCAGTGAGTCATCTGCGGCAATGACATCTCCGACCTTTACCAGAATTTCCGTGACCGTGACCTCGCTGGCATCACCGACATCGGGCACAGGCACAAGCCGTTCTGCACCCGCCTCAGATGCCGCATCATCGGTCGATAAGTTGCTACCGTCAGCTTCAGAGTTTTCTGCTTCAGCCTCTTTTGACCCAGCGTTTTCTGACCCAGAACTTTCTGCCGTATCGTTGTCCCCTTCAAGTTCCAAAATCAGTGAACCCTCCCCCACGGTATCACCAACCTTGACTGCAATCCCGGCCACCTTACCGGCGTAGGGCGAAGGGATTTCCATGCTCGCCTTGTCCGACTCCAGCACCACCAGGGAATCCTCTTTGGCAACTGTGTCACCCACCGCCACCAGTATCTCAATAACCTCAACCTCACTGGCGTCGCCCACATCGG
This sequence comes from Pseudomonadales bacterium, assembly GCA_030728785.1. Taxonomy (GTDB): domain Bacteria; phylum Pseudomonadota; class Gammaproteobacteria; order Pseudomonadales; family Azotimanducaceae; genus UBA4582. The sequence continues at coordinate 8,995 of JANQYP010000043.1, read as the reverse complement.
GCACTGTCACTTGTATCGTCATATACGCAGATTCCTAAGAAACAGCAGGATTGGGTTTATCCGGATTGATATTGAATTTCTTAATGGCTTCGCTGACCACACCCGGCGGCAGCACATTATCTTTTACCAGGGCAGTGAGGGCTGCCAGAACGACAAAATACCGATCAACCTCAAAAAAGTGCCTTAGGCGCTCACGGGAATCACTGCGACCAAAACCATCGGTACCCAGCACCGTGTAGCTGGCAGGAATAAACTCACGGATCTGGTCGGCATAACTCTTCACATAGTCTGTCGAGGCTATCACCGGTCCCTTGGTACCACCGAGGCATTGCTCAACATAACTGACGCGTGGCGTTTCTTCGGGGTGGAGCATATTCCAGCGTGAGGTGGTCAGGCCTTCCCGACGCAACTCATTAAAACTGGTAGCACTCCAGACATCCGCATCAACCCCAAATTCATCTCGAAGCAGATCTGCCGCAGCCAGCACCTCACGCAAAATCGTGCCGGAACCAAGCAGCTGCACCGCCTTCTTATTATTCTTGCGGGTATTTTTCTGCAGCAGATACAGACCCTTGATAATGCCTTCTTCGCAGCCCTCAGGCATAGCTGGCTGGACGTAATTTTCATTCATGACGGTGATGTAATAATACTTGGCCTGCTTCCTGACATACATTTCTTCCAGGCCGCGCTGAATAATCACCGCCAGCTCATAGGCGTAAGTTGGGTCATAGGTCACACAATTGGGTACGGTGCCGGCAAGGATATGGCTGTGGCCATCCTGGTGCTGCAAACCCTCACCATTCAGAGTGGTGCGCCCAGAGGTTGCGCCCATCAGAAAACCCCTGGCCTGCAGATCACCTGCGGCCCAACACAGATCGCCGACGCGCTGAAAACCAAACATCGAATAGAACACGTAAAACGGCACCAGCGGGCAGTCATTGTTGGTGTATGAGGTCGCCGCCGCTAACCAGGCCGCAAAGGCGCCACCCTCATTGATACCCTCCTCCATGACCTGGCCGTCTTTCGACTCACGGTAATACATGACCTGGCCCGTGTCGGTGGGTTCGTAGAGCTGGCCTACAGAAGAGTAGATACCCAGTTGCCGGAACATACCTTCCATGCCAAAGGTCCTGGCCTCGTCGGGCACAATCGGCACGATGCGCTCACCGATCTGCTGGTCTTTAATCAGACTGGAGAGGATCCGCACAAAAGCCATGGTAGTGGATATCTCGCGCTTGCCACTGCCTTTGGTCACCGCCTCCAGTGAATCAAGACCTGGCACCTCAAGGGCGGCAAAGTCGGGGTTTCGACTCGGCAAGGGGCCACCCAGGGCAGCACGCCGCTCGCGCAGATAACGCATCTCTGCACTGTCGGCTGGCGGCCGGTAATAGGGCACCTTTTCCAACTCAGAATCGGGTAGCGGGATATCAAACCGGTCACGGAATTTCTTTAAAGCCTCTATATCAAGCTTTTTCACGGAGTGCGAAATGTTTTGTGCCTCACCAGCCAGGCCAAGCCCGTAACCCTTGACGGTCTTTGCCAGAATGACTGTCGGCTGGCCCTTGTGCTTGCTGGCGGCTGCATAGGCGGCATAGACCTTATAGGGATCGTGACCACCGCGATTCAGGCGGAAAATATCTTCGTCGGTCATATCCTCGACCAGCTTGAGCAGTTCAGGGTATTTGCCAAAGAAGTGTTTACGGGTATAGCCGCCATCATGGCTCTTGTAATTCTGGTACTCGCCGTCAACAGCCTCGTCCATCCGCTGTTGCAACAGACCCAGCTTGTCCTTCTCAAACAGGGGATCCCACATGCGTCCCCAGACGACTTTAATGACGTTCCAACCGGCACCGCGGAACACACCTTCCAACTCCTGGATAATCTTGCCATTGCCACGCACGGGCCCGTCCAGGCGCTGCAGGTTACAGTTAATGACAAAAATCAGGTTGTCGAGTTTTTCCCTGCCAGCCAGGGCTATGGCACCCTGGGATTCCGGCTCATCCATTTCACCATCGCCAATAAAACACCAGACCTTGCGGTCACCGGCCTCAGACAGACCACGCTGGCTGAGGTATTTCATCACATGGGCCTGGTATATGGCCTGCAGCGGGCCAAGCCCCATGGAAACAGTGGGGAACTGCCAGTAGTCTGGCATCAACCACGGGTGCGGATAGGAGGACAGGCCATCGCCATCTACCTCCTGGCGAAACTTGTCGAGCTGCTCTTCATTGAAACGCCCTTCCAGGTAGGAACGGGCGTAGATACCTGGGGCGCTGTGGCCCTGGATATATAACAAGTCTCCTTTGTGGTCGGCATTACGGGCGCGAAAGAAATAGTTGAAACCAATGTCGTACAGAGTGGCACTGGATTGAAAGCTGGAGATATGGCCACCCAGGGAGCTGTCATCCAGATTGGCGCGCATCACCATGGCCATGGCATTCCAGCGAATCAGGGAACGTATGCCGCGCTCCATGAACAGGTCGCCGGGCATGCGCGTCTCCTTATTCACAGGAATGGTGTTGCGATAGGGTGTATTGATGGCATAAGGCAACTGCGCACCCGTCTCAGTGACCTTGGACGACAGGCGCTGCAGCAGGTACTGGGCGCGCTCGACGCCTTCACTTTCTATTACTGACAGGATGGACTCTAGCCACTCTTCCGTTTCCAACGGATCTTTATCGTTTAACACTGTATCCGTTGCCATAAACTCTTCCCCTTATTGTCTTCAACAGCTTGCCTGAACAACTGCCGGCAGACCTTGGCAGCTCGCATCATACTCGCATCATACTCGCATCATAAAAGCGCATGTCGACTGAACAACATTCTGCGCGCCAGCGGAAGCTGGCCATTATCACTTTTAATGATACCCAATGATAGCTTAAGACCCCGCAAGGCGCTCCAGCGCATCTAAATCTGCCATATCGCCTGACACATCAAATCGATCCCTGCCAACATACGCAGACTGGGGCGAGAAATGATATCAGGGTCTACTGGCAGCAGAATCACACCAGGCATGCGTGCTGCCCAACGATCGACCCAGGCACCGGGCTGCTGGCCTGGCAACTGGGTATATAAAATCAGCTGCGGACTTGCGCCTATTACCGCCTCCTGGCTCACCAACGGCACCGGCACACCTACATCGCCAAAAATATTGACGGCACCACAGAGACGCAGTGCCTGGCCGATAAGGTGCTGGTCATTTACCGTGTAAAGATTTTCATCAGTGATCTGAAAAAACACTCGAACCTTACCCTGCGGGCGCCGCAGTGCCTGCAAGCGACGTTCGAAGAAAACTGCCAGTTGCTCGCCCCGCCCGCCGACACCCGCCAGCAACGCCAGTTGCCTGGCGCTGGCAGCAATGGCGGCCAACGTTGGCGCCTCATTGACATAAACGGGCATACCCAGCGCCCGCAGCTTTTGCAGCGCTCGATTTGCGCCACCCGATTGCCAGGCAATGACTAGGTCCGGGGCAAGTGCCAGAACGGCCTCGACGTTAACCGAAAAAGCATCGCCAACACGGGGGATTTGCCGAGCAGCTGATGGGTAATCTGAATGGCTGACTGTGCCGACTACCCTGTCTCCAAGACCCAGCTCAAACAACATTTCCGTCAGGTGCGGCGACAGGCTGACAATCCGTTGTGCCGGTCCATCCAGCCTGAGCCATTGCCCGGTATCATCTCGTACTTCGACGACAAGAGCGTCAGCCTGGCCTGTGTCACGCCCGGCGCCAGAGGAGTGATCGAAATGCTCAGCCGCGCAGCTGCCGGACCATAACCACAACAAGGCGCAGCACCACATGGCAGGCCTGTGGGCAGAATACGGCGCCACTACCAACCTGCAATTGCCAGCACCGCCGCCAGGCCGAGCCAGCCAAACAGGGTTCGGCCCAGCAACACCTTCATGGACTGCAGATCTTCGCTGGCAAGCACCACAAACCCCGGCATGCTATCCACTTGAGTATAATCAGCCTCATCTATGGCCAGGCCTGACAGCACGCGCAGCAACTCTTCTGCCGTGCTGTCAACGTCAGTCCAGGCGCCGATCCAGACCTCAAAACAACGCCCAAAATCACCCAGCAAGGCAAAAAGCAATCCCGTGACTCGAGCCGGCAACCATTCCATCCAGAACACCACTCGCCCAACCCTGGCATGCTCAGGGTCGTCCGACGGCAGATTCTGCAGGTACCAACGACTGAGTCCATAAGCCAGAGCAGCCGTGGGACCCAGCAATAAAAACCAGAACAGAAGTGGGTAGATGCCCTGGAATACGGCGTAGGTAGTCGCCGTCAAAAAGCTTTCCCGCTGCTCAATGGCAGCAGGTAGGGCGCGCCCTGCTTGCGGGCTGCTGAGCCACGCTGCATGCTCCTCCAGCCGATGGCGCAAATTAGCGCTGTCAAGGGTATAAAACAGAACAATCAAAGATAACAACAGCCACAGAAAAACCGTCAGACCATTGCCGAGCAGCCATGCCAGACCCGCCACCAGAAGCAGCGGCAGACCAACACAAAGGGCATAGCGAAGCATCGGTGCAAATGGTCTGTTGAGAAACCATTGCTGGTAGCTGGCAAAGGGGAAACGCGCTTGCAGCGGGTGATCACCCGTCCAGTTTTTATAGACGAATACCACTATCAGAACCGCCAGAAAAGTCATACTGAACCTCGATTTAGCTGTTGCCTGCTAACCTTTAAGCCTGCACA
>JANQYP010000043.1:0-4199 GCA_030728785.1 Pseudomonadales bacterium | reverse complement strand
CGGCATATCATATCGGCATATCGGCGCATCAAACCGCCTGCGCCACAAGCTTTGCCAGTGTCGCTCGAAAACCGCTCCAGTCAAAGGCTTCGCCGGGGTCAGTCTTGCGCCCGGGCGCTATATCACTGTGGCCGACAATATGTGCCATGGGAATCTGCCATTGCGCCATCATACACTGGCAGACCCTGGCCAACTGCCGGTATTGTTCCGGTCGGTAACCCGACTTATCGGTACCTTCGAGCTCAATGCCAACAGAATAGTCGTTACACACCGGGCGACCTTGGAAACTCGACACACCGGCATGCCAGGCACGCTTGTCAAAGGGCACAAACTGCTCTATTTGACCATCACGGCGAATCAGCAGGTGACTGGAAACACAGACATCACGCAGATCGTGGAAATCCGGGTGAGCCGCCAGGTTCAGCTGATTAAGGAACAAGTCATGCACATAACGGCTGCCGAAGTGACCTGCGGGCAGGCTGATACCATGAATCACAATCAGGCTTATAGCCCCAGCAGGGCGGTCGTCACAGTTGGGGCTTGCTTGCTGTTGGGCTGCATCGAGCCAGCCGCCATTGATCTGCATAGAATTTTTCCGACCCCAATCTCGGCCACGCCCAAGTCACGCTATCCTAACATGGCAGACCATGGCTGGCGCGCACCAGCTTGCAGGATTGTGCTAACCTAGGCTCACTGAGGCGCGTTAAAGGGCAGTCAACAAACAGGCAGATGGTGGGCATTTAATGGGGACGGAAACAATGGGCCGCGGCATGATGGTCTTGGCATGCGCACTGGGAATTGGCTTGCTCACTTGGTTTTTTACTGCCGCGCAAGAGCGGCAACGAAACCCCAACCAGAATCCGGTAACCGAATCTGGCGAGCAATCACACAAGGTGGAACTGGACCGAAATCGCGCCGGCCATTATCTGGTTACTGGCACTATTAACAGCAAGCCTGCCGAATTTCTCCTCGACACAGGCGCCACAGATGTAGTGATCCCGGCGGCGCTGGCAGCGGATCTGCGCCTCAACCGCGGCCAGCCAGCCAGGGCTATGACAGCCAACGGACCTGTGACTGTCTATGCAACTCGTATCGACGAGCTTAGCATCGGTGGCATCAGCCTATACAATGTCCGCGCCAGCCTCAACCCGGCAATGGCTCCGCCACAGATCCTGCTGGGCATGAGCGCGTTAAAACAAATAGAGTTTATTCAACGGGGTGACTCCCTGACATTGATCCAACATCTGGAATAACTATCATCATGGCTTTACACAACACCCAGGCTCACCCTGCTGACCTGTTAGCAGATTTGTCAGCTACCGTGGCCCGCGCCCTTGAAGAAGACCTAGGCACAGGTGACATCACGGCAGAACTGATTGACGCCGACACCCAAGGCCGGGCTGAAGTGATCACCCGTGAAACTGCCATACTCTGCGGCCGCCCCTGGGTGGACGAGGTTTTTCGACAGCTGGATCCTGACGTGCTGGTGACCTGGCATGCCGCAGACGGGGAGCAAGTTGCACCGAACCAACGGTTATTCAGCCTTTCGGGAAGTGCCCGCAACATGCTGACGGGCGAGCGCACCGCCTTGAACTTCCTTCAAACCCTGTCCGGTACCGCAACCCGCACCCACTACTACAGCAACCTGATCACCCACACCGACACGCGCCTGCTGGACACTCGCAAGACCCTGCCGGGGCTGCGTCGTGCGCAGAAGTACGCGGTGCTGATGGGCGGCGGCCAGAACCACCGCATCGGCCTGTTTGATGCCTTTTTGATCAAGGAAAACCATATCCTCGCCTGCGGTTCTATCACCCGCGCCATTGCTCGGGCGCGCCATCTGCACCCTGGGCGCAAGGTAGAAGTTGAGGTCGAAAATATGACAGAGTTCGGCGAGGCCATGGCGGCCAAGCCTGACTGGATCATGCTGGATAACTTCAGCCTCGAGGATATGCGCCTGGCCGTCAACACAGTGCAGGGCGCGATCAGGCTGGAGGCCTCCGGAGGCATAGAATCTGAAGCCGACCTGGTGGCCATCGCCGAGACCGGCGTACACTTTGTCTCCATCGGCGCCCTGACCAAACATTGCCAAGCGGTGGATTTGTCCATGCGGTTCAGGTAGGCGACCTTAAGCAGCGCCAGCTGCTACTGCGCTGTCGACATTACGCTTGATCGCCTTGTCAACAACTGCGGGTCCTACTGTCTCCAGCAGCTTTTCCAGTGCCGCGACATCGCCCCGTGCGGTCGCCCGCTGCAACACCAGCAGCGCTACCTGGTCCTGAACCGTCAGGTAATATTCACGCTGCAGATTGGACCACTTCAACGCATTACCGGTCAGCACCTCATAGGCCAGATCAGCTTTCCCCTGACGCTCAAGATACGCGAAGTAAACCAAATGCAGAGGCACTTGGGTCGGGGCGAGAGCGACACCCGCCTGATAAAGCTGCAGTGGTGTCTTATTGATATCAGACTGCGCCAGCATCTCGGGGTGAGCTTCAAGCAACTGCGCCAACTTGATGCGCGCGTCCGTCAGGTAGGGATTGCGCTGCAGCGCCGCTGCATACTCCAAGGCCCCAGCCAACTGCAGCGCATCATGCAGTTTTGGAGCGGATTGTGCCCTTGCACCGGCAATATAGATCTCTGCCATCGCCAGTCGATTTCTGGCATTGCCGCTGCGCAACAGCCGCAGCCAATAGCTCACCTGGTAATAAACCGCTGGATTATCGCGAACCTCCTTCAGCACCGGCACTGAACGCATGAAGTTTACATCAAACCCAATTCCGTCAAGGGTTGCGACCGATATCAGCACAAATGCCGTAAGGCTTGCCAGCACCCGCGAGAAGCCAGGCGCCAGCAACCTAAACTGGGTTCGGTACAGATACTGGCGAACACTGAGCAATCTCGCCAGCGCCAGACCCAGCAACATGTGAATCTGCAGCAGATACAACGGGAAATTCATCAGACACTGGGCCAGCACGGCGCCCATGCCAACTACCAGCAACAGGGGTTCAATCTGGGTCTTATCACCCCCGAAAACCGCCGCACCTGCCCGATACAGCTCAACAATCAGGAACAGGGTGAAGGCCAGCAAAAACAAGAATAATAAGGGACCACCCTCGGCCAGGAACTGCATGTAGTCGTTGTGAGCAAAATAACCATAGGTGCCTAACTCAACCACTTCCTGGTATTGCGGGTAATGCAGATTATAAGTGCCGGGACCAACTCCTGTCAGCGGGTGATCCGCGGCAATCAACAGTGCTGCTTTCCACATAGAAAAGCGCTCGACCCAGCCGCCACTCTCGCCATCTAGTGTAAAGGGCGCATAAGAAACTATCGCATTATGCACAGGCAGGTTGAGCAGCAGATAGACGGCCGCGACGGCTGCTGCCAGCTGCAGCAGGGGCCGCCTGTGTTCTGCTATACGCCATGCCAGCAATGTCACCAGACCCAGACCCGCAGCAAATACCACCAGGCCGGTCCTGGAGTAGGACGCGAACACGGCCGCCGCAAAAATAGCCAGACCACACAGGGCCACTCGGCGCAGTTGCGGTACCGTGAGATAAACCGCAAACAACATAAAAAAGAACAGGTTATTTACCGTTGCCCAGGCGTTGGGATCAACAATAGGACCATTCGCCCTTATACCTGTCACTACGCCCTCCGCGATACCCCAGAGGGCCGTGACAATGCCCGCCACCAGAAAAAAACTCAACATTCTGCGCCAGCCAGCGGCGCTCAGACCGGCAGTCGCAAAACAGACAATCACCAGCGAGAGCCAGATGCCATACATTAGAAATGTATTCTCAGGCACACTGCTGAGAGGCACCAGCATGCTCTGCCAGACGATATAGGCCAGCAACACCCAGTGCACACGTGACCAAATGAATGTCTGGCCAGACAATGTCGGCCAGGCCAGCCATAATGCCTGGGCCACCAGCAACACCAGACAAGCAAATGTATAGGCTGGGTTGCCGTCGAAGAGTATGGCAAAAGCAAAGGCTACAGGCAGCAGGGCAAGAGGTGGCGATATCCGTTCTGTCACTTCAGTTTCCCCAGGGTTTGCAGGCTAAATGGCCTCGCCCGTGCGTGTGGCTTAGAAGGCGCACTTCAGGCTATAATCGCTGCCGCGCCGGGATAGCTCAGATGGTAGAGCAGTTGCTTCGTAAGCAATTGGTCGGAGGTTCGAGTCCTCTTTCCGG
>JANQYP010000042.1:10981-23894 GCA_030728785.1 Pseudomonadales bacterium | reverse complement strand
CATAACGATGAATGGTACTTCAGGAACGCGGCGGGGAAGATATTGCAGTGACGTGAGTTGTTTATTTTTTCACCCGCTAATTTTCCTGCGGAGCCACAAAAGCTATACTCGCCACTCGCTACTCGCAACCTGCAACCTGCAACCATTTCCCTGGAGAACAGTCATGATCGGCGGCATTATTCTCGCGGCGGGTAGCAGTCGACGGTTTGGCGATGACAAGCGCAAGGTGGTGCTGGCATCGGGGCAGATGATGCTAGAAGAAACCATCCACAAGGCTGCCAGTGTGCTCGACAAGGTGCTGGTGGTGTTGCGGTTTGGCGATCGTGAACTTGCCAACAGTCTGGGCGCCAGAATTGATAACAGCAGCGTGGCATATTTCCTTGCGCCAGACTCCGCCAAGGGCATGGCCCACAGCCTGGCCAATGCCATGCACCGGGTCCATGACTGGGAGGCGGCGTTGATCCTGCTGGGCGACATGCCCTTTGTGCAGGCCGAAACTATCGAATCGATCCTCGGCGCTTACGAGTTCCGCAAAACCAGACAACCCATCGTTGTGCCCTGCAAAGACGGCGTCATGGGTCACCCGGTGTTATTTGCCCAGCACTATTACCCCGAGATTGAAGCCCTGACAGGTGACAGAGGCGCACGGCCGGTGATTGACGCCCACGAAGACCACGTTTACCGGCTGGCGGTGGCAGACCCAGGCGTCATCAGGGATATTGATACACCTGGGGATTTGGGCGGTTAGAACATCTCAATAGAATACGGATTGAGAAACTGTCTTCCCCAAAGCAATGACCTGTCCACTTCGCTGAGGTTCGCTTCATCACATACTGCCTGCCAGTTTTCCTCAATGGCCCCTGTCATGTGAGTAAACACGGCACGCGCATCATCGTCTGTAAGCAAAAAATGCTTTGCGGCCTCAAGGCAGCTTTTAAGTCGGCCGAGATTGTTGTTACCCGATATCAGCATGGCCTGTGATGCCTCATTACCCGTGCGACCTTGCGGACAAATGTCATAGGCTGGCGTCAGTGTCAGCTCTTTACCATCCCAGAAAGCAGCGTGGTTACGAGCATGGTCATCGGTGTTACCGCACAGAATATTGAAGACAAGCCGGGAAAACAGTTCTTTTAGTGTGGCTTTAGGCTCAGAAAATCGGTGGCGGATAATTTCCGCCATTGTTTCGTAGCTGGCATAACGCGCCATCATCTCATCCAGCCCAAGTATCGTCAGGGCAGACACCATTGCCTTGCGTGACCACTCCTTGCGACCATCAACCGCAGCCGCTGGCAAGCGATCAAAGCGCTCAATCAAAAGCACATCCTTTTTAGCGGCTTTAGTCAGTTGCACCGGTGCGACGTTAAGTCCCGCCAGACTTGCCAGGCGCATAGCAATAAATTCAGCTTTAATCACGCTGTAGAGATCTGTGCTGGCTGAAAACTTGGCGACATACTTTTTGCCCTGATCCTGCATCAGGGCCTTAGGCCTTGCACCACCGATTGAGCTGCCATGGAACAGTGCCTGATCCAGCTCAAGCGTCAGAGGTATGCCTCCTTCAACACGTTCAGCAGACTCTACCAACTCTTCCAGGTTGATATTGTTTGTCACTCGCGGCACATACTCGGTTGGTGAGCGCTGAAAATCGAGCGCACCAATCCGGTCGGACCCGGATTCCAGCAGATAGGTCAGCTCACCGAGCTCAGCTGTGTCCACGCCAGCCCCTTTGGACCCCAGCGTTTTGTTGATAATCACACGCCTTCCCCATGCATCGGGCGCAGCATCCCGAATACAGCCGGGCATTGTCAGTCCTTCTGGCAGGGGCAATATCCCCGCCCGCAAGGGCAGTTCCGGTTCATAGATCGGCATGACCGGCTCGCCGGCAGAGACCCGCTCCAGGTAGCTCTTACCATAGTTAAATACAACATTGCCCTGGCCACGGGACACATCAACTTCCAGCCGGCCGGCAACAACGGGCTTGGTTTCACCTGGCAACCAAATCCAGACAAACGCTTCCTTCTCCGTTTTATGGGCCTTAGAAGTCATCGTGCACGGGCTTTTTGATTGTTTGTATACGTTGCGGCAACAGTGCGAGTTTGTCCTGCGTGTGCTCGATATGCTTTGCGAGAGGTGTGCTGTTCGGTTCAAACAGCTTTACGCCGACCAGTGTGGCGACCTCAAAAACCAGACCGACAGCACAGCTCATTTCACCGTGTTCAATTTTCTGCAATGTCGCACGGGAAATGCCAGCGCGATCTGCCAGGTTTTGCTCAGACCAGCGCCGTTGTTTACGCCCAAGCTTGATCTGCGCCCCCATAAGCACAGCAGCTTCAAGGGCATACCGAGAGTAGGTTCGTTGTTTTGCCATCATTCACACCCGACACAACATCAGAAATAAATGGCTACTATAACAGTCATTAGAATATTTAATGACTGTTATTCTGGTCAGAGGCAGGAGCTTCTAGCTGCTAGCATCCCGCCCCTCCATCAAGCATCCCCAAGCCGACTAGCCCAATCCAACTTACTCCGGCACACGCCATAAAAGTTATGCCCGGGTGGGTGCACGAGGCGCAGTTTTTGTTTTTTCTTGCGGATCAGCAGTGACTCGCCGGGTTCTATTTCGAACTCCAGTTGTGAGTCAAAGCTGATTTTGGCGTTGGTGCCAATGTGGGAGCCCACCACAATCTTGATTTCTGAATTGCCGGGGATCACCAGTGGGCGGCTGTTGAGGGAGTGGGAGAACATGGGGACCAGGGCGATGGCATCGAGGCTGGGATGCATGATGGGGCCACCGGCCGACAAAGAATAGGCCGTGGAACCGGTCGGCGATGAGACAATCAGGCCGTCGGAATGCTGGTTATAGACAAAGGTGCCATCCACAAACAGGTCAAATTCCAGCATCTTTGGCATCTGCGCCGAGTGAATAAGCACCTCATTCAGGGCGCAGGGCACTTCTTTTACGCCTTTGACCGATACCTCACCCTCCAGCAAAAAGTGCTCTTCGGTGGTGTAGTCGCCCCGCAACACCTGGGTAATGCTGACATCGATATCAGCCGGTGATATGTCTGCCAGAAAGCCCAGGCGGCCGCGATTGACCCCCAGAATGGGCACCCCGTGGGGCGCAAAACAGCGTGCCGCACCCAGAATATTGCCATCGCCGCCCACCGCAATCACCAGGTCACAGCGATCGGCCATCTGCGCCTGGGTGTAACTGGGGCCGGCATAATCCTGCAGCAGGTTATGGACCGTATCCTCCATCAGCACTTCAACACCCTGGCGCTGCAGCAGTTGCTGAACCCGCCGCAATGAGTCCAGGACTTTTTCGCTGCCACTGCGGGCTACCAGACCTACTCGCTCAAACTTGATCATAATTCTTCACCACAGGCTCAAACGGCCACTGCAAGGCGCTTTATACTACTTATCTGCCGCACTCGCGAGCGGTGCGAGGCCCGCGCCCAGGACATCCTTGCCCGCGTTTTTGCGCCAGCAACACTTGTAATACGGCTAATAATCCCCAACACTGTTGCACCAGTCGAGCGCAGAGCAGCAAGTGCCAGCCCATTTGCACCCGTAAAAAAGCACGGAGAGACGCAACATGAACGCATCCATCAAACGTCGGTATCAAGAAGAATTGGCCCAGGAAAGCACCATCAAAGAAATCGCCGCAGCGGGTTCCCTGTGGCAGGCCATCCGCCTTGAAGTGCAGGCCCGGGCCAGGTTTGAACCCATCATGGCAACCTTCCTGCAGGCCACAGTGCTGAACCACGACACATTGCAGGGCGCCTTGAGCTTCTTGCTGGCCAGCAAGCTCGACAGCTCCGTAGTCAGCAGCATGGCCATTCGGGAGATTATCGAAGAAGCGTTCAATGCCGAACCGACGATTATTCACGCCGCCGAAATCGACATCAAGGCCACCCGCGAGCGCGACCCGGCGTGCAACAGCTACTCCACACCCTTGTTGTTCTATAAAGGCTTCCAGGCCCTGCAGGTCTATCGTATTGCCCACTGGCTGTGGGGCCAGAAGCGGCATTCCCTGGCATTTTTCCTGCAGAACCAGATGAGCACCATATTTGCAGTCGACATCCACCCCGCTGCCCGCATCGGCTGCGGCGTCATGTTTGACCACGCCACCGGCCTGGTGGTGGGTGAAACCGCCGTCATCGAAGACGATGTGTCTATCCTCCACGGCGTCACCCTCGGCGGTACCGGCAAAGACGGCGGCGACCGCCACCCCAAGATCCGCCGCGGTGTGCTCATCGGCGCCAACGCCAGCATCATCGGCAACATTGAAATTGGTGAAGGCGCCAAAGTCGGCGCCGGCAGCGTGGTCATGAAAGACGTACCACCCCACGTCACTGTCGCCGGCGTACCCGCGGTCATCGTCGGCAAACCCCACTGCGACTACCCCGCACAGGATATGAATCAGGATTTGTAAAAACCAGGGGCGAGAACCAACTAAACCCCAAAGCCCCTGCGCCCCTGCTCCCCACCCGTATGCAAAAACACCACTCTGGTGGCAGGCTCAATCTCGCCATTGTTTGCCATCTGCGTTAACCCATACAGTGCCTTGCCTGTATACACCGGGTCGAGGCGCAAGTGATGGTCGGCTTCTGCCTGCAGAACAAAGTCGCGCAGATAGTCTGGGCACTTGGCATAACCGCCACAATGAAAGCGGTGGTCTACCTGCCAATTGGGACGCGAAGGTTGTCTGTAGCCAGGCACTTGCAGGCTAGAAACGTGTTGTTCTTCGATCAGCATTGCGATGTCTTCAGCAAGATATTCGGCGCCTTTTAACACGACAATACCACACACCTTTTTATCCGCTGGTAAGGCGCTGGCAATGCCCGCCAGGGTGCCGCCCGTGCCTACGGGCAACACCACCAGGTCATAGTCGGGTATTGTTGCAGTGATATCACTCACAATTTCGGCAGCGCCTCTTACGCCGTTTACGTTTGTGCCACCTTCAGGCACAACATAATAGTCTGGGAATTTTGCCTGCAGCTCGACAACATAAGCCTGGGTATCGCGCAGGCGATAATCACTGCGCGATACAAACTGCAACTGCATACCAAAAGCCTCTGCATCTTTCAGCGTATAGGACAGTTTAGAGGGGCGCTCACCGCGGATCACGCCAACAGATTTAAGGCCAAATTCTCCACAAATTTTCGCCAACGCATGAATATGATTTGACCAGGCACCACCAAAAGAAATGATCCCCACGTAACCCTGTTGTTTTGCATGTTCAAGGTTATATTTCAGCTTGTAATATTTATTACCGCCATCGTACTTTTCACCCAATAAAATCGGGTACACGATGCATTTTCCCAGCAAACCTGCCAATTTATTCATAGGCTTCTACTTTTCGATATTTTCAAGCACATGAGGCACGGGGCCATTCGCTGACTTGCTCCATACAACACAGTCGCAAGGGCCAAAGCACCATACCAACAATAACAATATTATCGAACTTAGTGAGTATCCAGGCGCGCTGTCTCTTCCGCCGTCCCGGCAACGTCATGACAAGACAACAAAAACAAACTCTGCATGGGAACAGATAGAGGACTAAATTGAGAGATAGAAAAAGCTAATAGAAGGGAGTATTAAATCGATTCTTGACGAGGCTTACAGAGCAAACCTCGGCACACATACTAACGGCAACTGCCGATAGCACAAAGTTGGCGGAGCGGACGGGACTCGAACCCGCGACCCCCGGCGTGACAGGCCGGTATTCTAACCAACTGAACTACCGCTCCGTTGTAGTCACAATTCGCACCAAAATCAGGGCTTTAACCAACGGGGCGTTGCCTAAAAACCTAACCCAGGTACTGGTGGGTGTTGCAGGGGTCGAACCTGCGACCTACGCCTTGTAAGGGCGTCGCTCTCCCAACTGAGCTAAACACCCGTCGAAATAAGAGAGCGAATTGTAACGGTTAACTGAACTGAGTCAAGACTATAATCCATGTTTATTTACTGTATCTCCGCATGGCACTCACGCGAAATCACTCGAAGCCTGACAGCCATGGGACTATCTAAGCTGGAACATCATAGGTAGGAAAGGTTTTTATTGAAATTAGTTATTAGCTAACAATTTCAAGTTCGTTCGAATTTGGGTTGCGGTCCTTTATAGTCCCCTCCTTTATAGCTACCTGCGGCCCTTGAATCGTTATGCCTGATTATGCCTTAACCCATTTAAAAGAGCTGGAGGCCGAGAGCATTCACATTATTCGTGAGGTGGCGGCGGAGTTCGACAACCCGGTGATGCTCTACTCCATTGGCAAAGATTCGGCGGTGATGTTGCACCTGACCATGAAGGCCTTTTATCCCGGCAAGCCGCCCTTCCCTTTGATGCATGTCGACACCACCTGGAAGTTTGGCGAGATGATCAAATTTCGCGACACCCTTGCCGAGCGGCTGGGCATTAAGCTGCTGGTGCATATTAATGAAGACGGGGTGCGCCAGGGTATTGGGCCTTTTACCCATGGCAGCCAGAAGCACACCGATATCATGAAAACCGAAGGGCTCAAGCAGGGCCTGAACAAACATAAGTTTGATGCGGTGTTTGGTGGCGCCCGCCGCGATGAAGAAAAGTCCCGCGCCAAGGAGCGGGTGTATTCCTTTCGGGACCAGCACCATCGCTGGGACCCAAAGAACCAGCGGCCGGAGCTGTGGAACATTTATAACAGTGAACACAACCAGGGTGAGTCGATCCGCGTGTTTCCTATCTCTAACTGGACCGAGCTGGACGTGTGGCAATACATCCATATGGAGGCCATCCCCATTGTGCCGCTGTATTTCGCCAAGCCGCGGCCCGTGGTCAAACGTGACGGCACCTGGATTATGGTGGATGACGAACGTATGCCATTAAAAGAGGGAGAAGTGCCCGAGATGAAGATGGTGCGCTTTCGCACACTGGGCTGTTATCCCCTCACCGGCGCCGTGGAATCTACCGCCACCACCCTGCCAGAAATTATTCAGGAGATGTTGCTGACCACTACCTCGGAAAGACAGGGGCGGTTGATTGATCATGATGGCGCCGGGAGTATGGAGCAGAAGAAACGGGAAGGTTATTTTTAGCTGAGTGCGGCCACAGCACCCGCAACAACCAAACCGGCACCACACCGCATAAAGGTAAAACAATGAGTCACCAGTCAGATCTGATCGCCACCAACATCACCGAATACCTCGCCCAGCACGAGCAGAAAGAACTGCTGCGTATGCTCACCTGTGGCAGTGTGGATGATGGCAAGAGCACGTTGATTGGGCGGTTGTTGCATGACTCAAAGATGATTTATGAGGATCAGCTGGAGGCGGTGCGGGCGGATTCGGTGAAAAGCGGCACGGTGGCAGGCGGGCTGGACCTGGCTTTGCTGGTGGATGGGCTGCAGGCAGAGCGGGAACAGGGGATTACCATTGATGTGGCCTATCGGTATTTTTCGACGGCGAGGCGCAAGTTTATTATTGCCGACACACCGGGGCATGAGCAGTATACGCGCAACATGGCAACGGGCGCGTCGAACTGTGACCTGGCCATTATATTGGTGGATGCCCGCCACGGGGTCATGACCCAGACCCGGCGCCACACCTTTATTGCGTCCTTGCTGGGCATCAGACACATCATTGTTGCCATCAACAAGATGGACCTGGTGGACTATGACGAGGCGGTGTATCAGCGCATTAAGGCAGACTATGCGGCGTTTTCCACGCAGCTGGAGATTGGCGAGCTGCGCTACCTGCCGCTGTCGGCCTTAAATGGCGACAATGTGGTGGAGAAAAGCCAGCACATGCCCTGGTATGCCGGCGCGCCGCTGATGAGCATGCTGGAAAACATCCAGATTGTGTCGGACAAGAACCTCAGCGATTTTCGTTTTCCGGTGCAGTATGTGAACCGGCCGAACCTGGATTTTCGGGGTTATTGCGGTACCGTGGCCTCGGGTATTGTGCGCGTTGGTGACGAGGTGATGGTGTTGCCCTCACGCCGGACCAGCCGGGTGAAGGCCATTGTGACCTATGATGGCGAGCAGCAGCTGGCTTTTGCACCCCAGGCCGTGACCCTGACCCTGGAGGATGAGATTGATATCAGCCGCGGCGATATGCTGGTGTTGCCCAACAATGTGCCTTGGTTTACCGACCGGCTGGACGCGCGGATTGTGTGGATGACGGATGAACCCCTGACAGCGGGCAAACAATATCTGTTTAAGCAGGCCACCCGCCGCACCACCGGCGCTGTGACCAACATCCAGTTTAAGATTGACGTTAATACTCTGGCCCAGACCAGCACCGCCAGCCTGGCCTTAAACGAGATTGGCCGCTGTGAGGTGTTGTTGTCGCAGCGGCTGGCCTTTGATGCCTATGCCAGCAACCGCCATACCGGGTCTTTTATTATTATCGACCGCCTCACCAACGTCACCGTGGGTGCAGGTATGATTGTTGGCCCCGGCGCCAGCCAGGCCGACACCTGGAGCGATGCCAGCCGCACCACCCACCTGCAGCCCAGCACCAGCCTTATCAGCCCGGCTGAACGGTTGGCCCGCGCCGGCCAGCAGCCCAAGGTGCTGCTGCTGACGGGCCTCACCGGCGCCGGCAAAAGCACCATTGCCTATGCCCTGGAACGCAAGCTGTTTGATTTGGGCCGCCCGGCCATTGTCCTGGATGGCCAGAACATGCGCCTGGGGCCGAGCAAGGACCTGGGCTTCGACGCCGACGCCCGCTCTGAAAACCTGCGCCGCAGCATTGAGATTGCCAAGCTCACCAAAGACAACGGCATGATGACTATCTGCGCTTTTGTCGCCCCCAGCGAAGCCGTGCGCCAGAAGGCCAAGGCGGCTGTGGGTAAGGACTTTTTGCTGGCCTATCTTGATGCACCCCTGGCTGTGTGCCAGGCCCGGGATGTGGAAGGCATTTATAAAGCCGCCGCCAGCGCAGGCCTGGAGACCATTCCCGGGGTGAACCTGCCTTATGAGGTGCCGAGTGCGCCGGATATTGTGTTGTATACGGCGGAGATGGGGGTGGAGGAGTGTGTGGAGAGGTTGATGGTGTTGTTGGGGAGGGGGTGAGAGGTTCGTAACGGATAGTTGTCGTAATTTGCACTGAATCTTTCGCTTATCTACTAATTTCAATATTTTTGAATAGAATGCAGGCTTGTTTGTTAATTAGCGCGGATTGCGACAATGACTGAGACTGGCGGACCACCACCTAAACTTCCCCCAACGGTATTTGTGAATCGGTTTGACGCGACGGGCAAGTTGCTGGCCTGGAGTACCGCAGCAGTACATATGGCCATGGAGGCGGCCACTGGCACGCTGTCGGTGCGCACTACTGAGCGGGCGCTGGATCGTTCCGAGTTGTTGCCGGAGAGCCTGGAACCGGAACATGTGCGTGATGAGTTTCGTCGCGGGGCGGTGAAACTGGTGCGCAACAGCTTGCTGGAGGATGTCAGGCGCAAGCGTTATCACTCCCTGGTGTTGCAGCTGCATCGCGGGCCACCGGGGCACACGGTGTTGTTCTGCAATGATGGACGCGGCAGCCGGCATTGGGTGTTTGTGGATGAGGCGGCATTAAGCACCGCGTTCCTGCAGGCAGCGCTGGACGCCTTCACTACCGATAAAACCGCGATGATCTGGCCCCATGGCGCCGTCACCGCCACCTGCCGGGCACTGGTCACCGAAAGTGGCAGTCACACTATTACCCTGGCTTCTGGCAGCCAGGTGCAGATTGCCAGCCTGATATTCCACGAACCCATGATGAACCGGCTGGCCAGGATGCCCAATGCCGAACTGGTCAGTGCCGCACAGATGTCACACCTCGACCGCCTCGAAGCCGAGAGCATTCACATCATGCGTGAGGTGGTGGCCCAGGCCGAAAACCCGGTGATGCTCTATTCTGTGGGCAAAGATTCTTCGGTGATGTTGCATCTGGCGAAGAAGGCTTTTTATCCCAGCCCACCGCCCTTCCCCCTGATGCATGTTGACACCCGCTGGAAGTTTACCGCCATGTATGACTTTCGGGACCAGATGGCGAGGGATGTTGGCATGGACCTTATTGTCCATATCAACCCCGAGGGTGTTGAAAAGAACATCAACCCTTTTGACCATGGCAGTGCCCTGCACACCGATGTGATGAAAACCCAGGGGCTGAAACAGGCCCTGGACCAATATGGCTTTGATGTGGCCTTTGGTGGCGCACGCCGCGACGAAGAAAAATCCCGCGCCAAGGAGCGGGTGTTTTCCTTCCGCACCAGCACCCACCGCTGGGACCCGAAGAACCAGCGGCCGGAGCTGTGGAACCTGTATAACGGTTATAAACGCAAGGGTGAGAGCATCCGCGCCTTTCCTATCTCCAACTGGACCGAGCTGGATATCTGGCAGTATATCTATCGCGAGCAGATCCCCCTGGTGCCCCTGTATTTTTCTGCCGAACGGCCCGTGGTGGAGAAAAACGGGATGCTGATGATGGTGGATGACGACCGTATGCAGCTGTTCCCTGACGACAAGATTGAGATTAAAAGGGTGCGCTTTCGCACCCTCGGTTGCTACCCCCTGACGGGCGCTGTGGAAAGTGATGCCGACAGCCTCTCAGCCATTGTGCTGGAGCTGCTGCAGAGCAAAACCAGCGAACGCCAGGGCCGCACCATCGACAGTGATGCATCGGCCTCCATGGAGAAGAAAAAAGTGGAGGGTTATTTCTGATGAGCACACAAACAACCCAGGCAGCACTGATCCAGAAAGTGGATGACTATATTGCCGCCCAGGCCAAGCTGGACCTGTTGCGGTTTATCACCTGCGGCAGTGTGGATGACGGCAAGAGCACATTAATCGGGCGCATGTTGTATGAGGCGCAGATGATTTTTGAAGACCAGGTGACCAGCCTGCGCAGCGACTCAAAACGCATGGGCACTCAGGGTGGCGAGATTGACTTTGCCCTGCTGGTCGACGGCCTGGCCGCCGAGCGCGAACAGGGTATTACCATTGATGTGGCTTACCGGTTTTTTAACACCGACCGGCGCAAGTTTATTGTCGCCGACACGCCGGGCCACGAACAATATACCCGCAACATGGTGACAGGTGCCTCTAACGCTGATGTGGCGGTGATATTGGTTGATGCATCCCAGGGTGTGTTGAGCCAGACCCGGCGCCACTCTTTTGTGGTGTCGTTGCTGGGCATCAAACATGTGGTGCTGGCTGTTAACAAGATGGACCTGGTGGGTTTTAAGCAACAGGTGTTCGACGACCTGGTGCTGGATTACCAGAAGTTTGCCGACAAACTCACCTTTGAATCCATCACCGCCATTCCCTTATCGGCCTTGTTGGGTGACAACGTGATTGAGCGTTCGGCCCACACCAACTGGTATAAGGGCCCTACCCTGCTGGGTTATCTGGAGACGGTGGAAGTGCGGCAGGCGCAACTGGACCATGCGTTTCGTTTTCCTGTGCAGTGGGTGAACCGGCCCCATGCCGATTTTCGCGGCTTTGCCGGCACGGTGGTGGCGGGCAGCGCCAGCCGCGGGGATGCGGTGCGGGTGTTACCCTCGGGCGAGATGGCCCATATCAAGGACATTGTGTTGTATGAGAACAACCTGCAGCAGTGTGTGGCCGACCAGGCCGTGACCATTACCCTGGACCGGGAAGTGGATGTGTCGCGCGGTGACCTGCTGGTGACCAGCGATGCACCCTGCGAGGTGTCGGACCAGTTTGAGGTGACCCTGGTGTGGATGGACCAAGAACAGGGTTTTATCGGCCGCTCCTATTGGCTGAAGCTTGGCAGCCAGCGGGTTAATGCCAGCATCACCGATATCAAGTTCAAATATGATATCAACAACCTGGAGGAGATGTCGGCCAAGTCTTTGCACCTTAACGAGATTGGCAGGGCAACCCTGAAGCTGGACAAACCCATTGCCTTTGAACCCTATGCCAACTGCCGGGCCATGGGCGCATTTGTGCTGATTGACCGTTACAGCCACGCCACGGTGAGCGCCGGCATGATCGCCTTTGCCCTGCGCCGCGCCAGCAATGTTCACACCCAGGCATTAACAGTAGACAAGGCCGCCCGCGCCACTATGAAAGGCCACCGCGGCAAGGTTATCTGGTTTACGGGACTCAGCGGTTCCGGCAAGTCCACTCTGGCCAATGCCGCAGAAAAGGCCTTGTATGAACGCGGTATTCACACTTATATCCTGGATGGCGACAACGTGCGCCAGGGGCTGAATAAAGACCTGGGCTTTACCGCTGCCGACCGTGTGGAGAACATCCGCCGCATCGCCGAAGTCGCCAAACTGATGGCCGACGCCGGCCTGGTGGTAATTACCGCTTTTATCTCCCCGTTTCGCTCTGAGCGCGACATGGCCAGGTCGTTGTTTGATGCGGGGGACTTTATCGAAGTGTTTGTCGACACCCCCCTTAACATTGCCGAAGAACGTGACCCCAAAGGCCTGTATAAGAAAGCCCGCCGGGGTGAATTGCCAAACTTTACCGGTATCGACAGCCCTTATGAGCCGCCGCTGGCAGCGGAGCTCACTGTATCCACTGGGGAGATGACGGTGGAGGAATGTGTGGGGTTGTTGGTGAAGTTTGTTTGAGATTAATTGCGGGGGAGGTTCACCCGCCTACGTTTGTTCTAAAAATCTTTTGCAGGTAAAAAAACATGGACGATTTTGTCATCCGCGAGTCGCGGTTACGCAGTTTGATGAAGGCTTTGTCGTGGCGCATTGTCGCGACGCTGACAACGGCATTAATTGCCTATGGTATTACCGGTGAAATTGATACGGCGGTGGCCATTGGCAGCATTGAGTTTTTTCTGAAGTTTGCGATTTATTATGGTCATGAGCGGGTTTGGCAGTGGGTGCCGCGACAAACTGGCAAAAAAGCGCCCATCGCGCCCTGACCAGCAACCCCTCGCAACCAGCCCCACCCTTCGCCACTCA
>JANQYP010000042.1:0-10881 GCA_030728785.1 Pseudomonadales bacterium | reverse complement strand
TCGCCACTCACAACTCGCCACTCGTAACCCGCAACTGGTAACCCCTAACCGCCCGCCACCTCTGCCACCCAATCGCCATTATCCATATACCACTGGATGGTCTTGCGAATGCCTGTATCAAAGGATTCTGCTGGTACATAACCCAGCTTGGTCTGCATCTTGCTGGAGTCGATGGCATATCGGCGGTCGTGGCCCAGGCGGTCGGTGACGAAGGTGATGAGGTTTTTGTGCGGCGCGCCCGCTGGGTGCTGGGCATCCATGAGTTCGCACACCAGGTTGACGATGTCGAGGTTGGCCCATTCGTTGTTGCCGCCGACATTGTAGACCTCACCGACCACACCTTTGTGTAGTATCAGGTCGATAGCGCGGGCGTGGTCGTCGACATACAGCCAGTCGCGTATCTGCTGGCCATCGCCATACACAGGCAAAGCCTTGCCGGCCAGGCAGTTTTTGATAAGCAGCGGGATGAGCTTTTCCGGGAACTGGAACGGGCCATAGTTGTTAGAGCAGTTACTGACGGTCGTGTTAAGCCCGTAGGTGTGCTGGTAGCTGCGGACGATATGGTCGGACGCCGCCTTGCTGGCAGCATAGGGTGAGTTGGGCAGGTATTGGTTGTGTTCGGTAAAGGCCGGCGCGGTGGCTGTCAGGGTGCCATAGACCTCGTCGGTAGACACGTGGTGAAACCGGTGGGTTTTGGCCCCGTCGTCGAGCCAGACTTTTTTGGCGGCCTTGAGCAGCGAGTGGGTGCCGTCGATGTTGGTGCGCAGAAAGGCATCGGGGCCGAGAATGGAGCGGTCGACATGGCTCTCGGCGGCGAAGTGCACCAGGGTGTCAATGTCTTCGTCGCGCAGCAGCTGCTCAACCAGCGCGGTATCGAGGATGTCGCCATGGACAAAGCGGAACTGCGGGTTAGCCTCAAGACCTGCCAGACTGCCACGATGGCCGGCGTAGGTCAGCGCATCCAGCACAATAACTTTGTGGGTTGGATAGGTGTTGAGCCAGTAGCGGACAAAATTCACGCCGATAAAGCCGGCGGCGCCGGTGACTAAAAGACGGGTCGGGGTGTGGGTTGATGGGGGCATGGGGGATTTAACTCTTACGTCCATAAATATCATCAAAACGAACAATATCATCCTCACCGAGATAATCACCAGACTGTATCTCGATCAACTGTAAGGGGATGCGGCCGGGGTTGGTGAGGCGGTGTTTTTCGCCGATGGGGATGTAAGTGGATTCGTTTTTGTTGACGGTGTAAACCTTGTCGCCGCAGGTGACCTCGGCGGTGCCCGACACCACAATCCAGTGTTCGGCGCGGTGGTGGTGTTTTTGCAGGCTGAGACTGGCGCCGGGATTCACCACGATGCGTTTGACCTGGAAGCCGTGGTCGGCATCGATGCTGTCGTAGGATCCCCAGGGGCGATAGACCTGGCGGTGGCTGAGGGTTTCGGTGCGTTTTTCGGCCTTGATGCGGTTATAGATGGTTTTTACGTCCTGCACCTGGGCGCGGTCGGCGACGAGCAGGGCATCGGGCGTATCGACAATCACCAGGTTATCAACACCCACCAGCGACACCAGACGTGAGCTGCTGTTGACATAGTTGTTGCTGCTGTTGGTGCTCATCACATCACCAACAAACTTATTGCCTTGTGCATCTTTACTGCTGACATCCCACAGGGAGGACCAGGAGCCCAGGTCATTCCAGCCGACGTTCATGGGTATAACCACACCGTTAGTGACATGTTCCATCACCGCATAGTCGATGGAGATATTCGGGCATTGCTCAAATGCCGCGGCACCCAGGCGAATGAAGTCAAGGTCGGCAACGGCGGCACTCACGGTCTGCTGGCAGGCGGCCAGCATGTCGGGCTGGTGGACAGCCAGGGCGGCCAGGTAAGCACCGGCCGAAAACATAAACATGCCGCTGTTCCAGTAAAAGTTACCTGCCTGCAGGTAGCTTTGTGCCGTGGCAAGGTCGGGTTTCTCGACAAAACGCTGGATGGCAAAACCCGCATCGGCCATGGCGGTGCCCGCCTCGATGTAACCATAACCGGTGAGGGGCTGGTCTGGAACTATGCCAAAGGTTACCAGGTGGCCGGCTGCCGCGAGGTGTGCACCTTGCGTTACGTGGGCATGGAACTGCGCAACATCGGCAATGACATGGTCAGACGCCAGCACCAGCAGAATGGTCTCTGGGTTTTGTTGATGCAGGGCCGAGATGGCAATGGCGGGTGCGGTGTTGCGGCCAAAGGGCTCCAGCACGATGGAGTCTGCCTGGCGGTCAATCTGCTTGATCTGCTCGGCCACCAGAAACCGATGGTCTTCGTTGCAGATAATCTGCGGCAGCTGCGCACCGGCCAGGCCATCAAGGCGCAACACCGTGTCTTGCAACATGGTGGTCTCATTCACCAGCGGCAGCAGTTGTTTGGGATATTGCTCCCGCGACATGGGCCATAACCGCGAACCCGAACCACCGGAGAGAATAATGGGCGCAATACGCGGCGTAGACATAGGCTTTTTCAGGGATTGGGAAATTGCCGCGCAGTTTAGCAGAAAAAGACGGAGGGGAAAGCGAGGGGTGCGAGTAGCGGGTGGCGGGTGGCGGCGGTGCCGCGGCGGGCCCTGTGATAGCAAACAGCGTGACCCCTGGGGTCTGACCCTTGGTCCTGACCCTTGGTCCTGTTGGTGGGGGTCTGACCCTTGGGTCTGACCCTGGGGTCTGACCCTTGGTCCCGACCCCGGGATGTTAGGTGTTGGTGAGGGCTTGCAGGACTCGTTGCAGGTTCACCTGCCAGGCTGCTTGGGGTATGGCCAGAGCTTGGGCCAGTTGCTGGCTGTCGAGCACGCTGTAGGCGGGACGGCGGGCGGGGGTTGGGTAGTCATGGGTGGCGATGGCATTGATGGGGATGGGCCGGCTCAATAAACCCAGCGCCAGGGCCTGGGCCTGGATTTCGACGGCAAAGGCATACCAGCTGATCTGGCCTTGATCACTCCAATGGCAGATGCCCGTTGGCATGTTTGGCGCTGCTGCGAGGCAACTGGCGGCCAGCGCCCATAACACTCGGGCGAGGCCCAGTGCATCTGTTGGTGCGCCAACCTGGTCGTCGACGACACCCAGCGTGTCTCGTTCGGCCATCAGGCGCAACATGGTTTTGACAAAGTTCTGGCCATACTCACTGTATAACCACGAGGTGCGAACGATGCAGGCCCGCAGGTTTGCGGTAGCGAGGATGGCCTGCTCACCCACCAGTTTGCTGGCGCCATAAACCCCCATGGGGTGGGTCTGGTCTGTGGGCAGCCAGGGTTTATGCTGGCGGCGATGGTCCACGGCGGAGTCATCCTGGCCGCCAAAGACAAAATCTGTGGACACATGAAGCAGCGCAGTGCCCTGCTCGGCACAGGCCCGGGCCAGGTGTTCAACGGCAAAGGCGTTGACCTTGTAGGCCAGGTCGATGTCAGTTTCAGCCTGGTCAACCGCGGTGTAGGCCGTGGCATTAATCAGTACCTGCGGTTGCAGTTGCTGGATTTTTGCGACCACGGCTGGGTAGTCTGTGATGTCGAGGTCTGCATGGCCAAGATACACAACCGCAGCTGCCGCCGCACCGGTTGCCGGCTGGGCCGCCCGCAGGCATTGGCCCAACTGGCCCATGCCAAGCACCAGGCAGCCGCCCGTGGTGACTGGTTGGGCTGGCGCTGGCCTATGCATAACTGGCTTATGCATAAACCGGTGCGTCTTTGAAGGCCAATGCCTGGCTGTCTTTGGCCGACAACAAAGGCTGGCCGGCGCTTGTTGGCCAGTCTATGCCCAGCGCTGCATCGTTCCAGATAATGGCGTGTTCATCTTCCGGGGCGTAATAATCGGTGCATTTATACTGATAATCAGCGGCAGCAGACACCACCATAAAACCATGGGCAAAACCCGGCGGCACCCACAGCAGGCGTTTGTTGGTACTGCTGAGCAGCACGCCATACCACTGGCCAAAGGTGCTGGAGGCGCGCCGCAGGTCCAGCGCCACATCATAGACCTCACCCTCGGTGACCCGCACCAGTTTGCCCTGGGGTCTGGTGAGCTGGTAGTGCAGGCCACGCAGGGTGCGACTGACAGATTTGCTGTGGTTGTCCTGGACAAAACTGTGCTCGGGAAACCACTCGGCGCGAAAGGTTTCCATAAAAAAGCCGCGATCGTCGCCAAACACTGTGGGTTCGAGAATCACCAGGTCATTAATGGGCGTCGTGATCTTCTGCATGTATGCGGGGTTCCTGTTGTGAAGCTATGGCGCTATCAGTGATCTTTCACAGATCCAACAGCCCCATAAGATATTCACCATAGCCACTCTTAAGCAGGGGCTGGGCCAGGGCTTGCAGCTGGGCGCCGTCAATATACCCCAGGCGATAGGCAATTTCCTCCGGGCAGGCAATTTTCTGGCCCTGGCGTTCCTCAACAATGCGAACAAAATTGGCCGCATCCAACAGGGCCTGCTGCTGGCCCGTATCCAGCCAGGCAGTGCCACGAGAGAACAGCTCTACCTGCAGCTGACCTCTGGCCAGGTAGGCCTTGTTGACGTCGGTGATTTCCAGCTCGCCCCGGGGTGAAGGTTTAAGCGCGCGGGCGATATCAATCACCTGGTTATCATAAAAATACAGGCCAGTGACAGCATAGTTCGACTTTGGCTGGCGTGGCTTTTCTTCAATGCTGACCACGCCGCCGTTGGCGTCAAAAGCGACAACGCCGTAGTCTTGGGGGTTGCTCACCCGGTAGCCAAACACTGTAGCGCCGCTATTGGTTTTGGCGACGGTTTGCAGGGTGGATGACATACCCTGAGCATAAAAGATGTTGTCGCCAAGAATCAGGCAGACTGGGTCAGCGCCGATAAAGTCGGCACCGATGATAAAAGCCTGGGCCAGGCCGTCAGGTGAAGCCTGCTCGGCATAGCTGATGTTGATACCCCAGCGCCGGCCATCGCCCAACAATGCCTCAAAGGCGGGCAGGTCACGCGGTGCGGATATCAGCAGGATATCGCCAATGCCAGCCAGCATCAGTGTCGACAAGGGATAGTAGATCATGGGCTTGTCGTACACGGGTAACAGTTGTTTGCTCACCGACAGCGTCAAGGGGCGCAAACGGCTGCCAGTGCCGCCGGCGAGGATAATACCTTTTCTATTCATCAACAATGCTGCCTGTTATGAAGCATGGGCGCCTGTTGTGCCTTTTGCTTAAACGGCTGCTGCTTAGACGGCTGCTGCTCAGCCCGCGGCATCAGCCCTGGAGAATTTTGTGTTATAGACAAAATTTGTCGCCTCAACAAAACCCTCGATGCTCCCACAGTCAAAACGCCGGCCCTTGAACTTATAACCCAACACTCGACCCTGGCGGGCCTGCTCGGCAATGGCGTCGGTGATCTGGATTTCGCCACCGATGCCCGGCTGGGTGGCGCGCAGAATATCAAAGATATCCGGGGTGAGAATATAACGGCCAATAATGGCCGTGTTTGAAGGTGCATCTTGGGGGTCCGGCTTTTCTACCATCTGGTTAACGCGGATTAGCCCTGGCTCGATTTCATCGCCGACCACAATGCCATAACGATGGGTCTGGTCGCGCGGTACCTCTTCGAGGGCAATAATGGAGCAATGGTGCTCGTTGTATAGCTTGACCATCTGCGCCAGCACACCCTGCTCGCCGTCGAGGCACAGATCATCTGCCAACAGCACTGCAAAGGGTTCGCGGCCAATCAGGCTTTCGCCGGTGAGGATGGCATGCCCCAGGCCTTTCATTTCTGTCTGGCGGGTATAAGAAAAGGTGCACTGGCTGATGACATCACGAATTTCATGCAACAGCTGCTCTTTGCTGGTGCCCATAATCTGGTGTTCAAGCTCATAGGAAACATCAAAGTGGTCTTCGATTGCTCGCTTGCCGCGACCAGAGACAAAGCCGATGTTACGCAGGCCGGCCTCTATGGCCTCCTCCACCCCATACTGGATGAGGGGCTTGTTGACGATGGGCAGCATTTCTTTGGGCATGGCCTTGGTGGCAGGCAGAAACCGCGTGCCGTAGCCGGCCGCCGGAAAAAGGCATTTTCGAATCATAGGGGGATCAGCCGTCTGTTAGGAAATCATTCAAGTGATATTGATATCTGTTCTGTAGAGTATCTGCACAAAACCCGTCGACCAACAAAGCTGGAGACAATTATACGCAGGAAATTCGCGCCGCGCCCCTGCTGTGGCGCTAAAACTCGGAAACAGGCGCAAAAACACCGAAAGTTTAGGCTCAGCTTAGCTGCTCTGGTCAGCTGAACTCCACCCAGTCGCGCGGAATACTCTCCTCCACCAGTTGGGTGATGCTGATGTTGATAATGTCGTGTTCGCTGCTGACCTCGGAGGCGAAATATGAGCTTTTGGCACTGCGGGCAATGACTTTGGTGCCGGGGAACTTTCTCTTTAGCCAGAGGGAGGTGCGCAGATTCTCCTCCTCACGCCCGGTGCCGAGGACGACAACGGTGGTCTCTCGGCCCAGGTCGATTTTTTCCTGCATTTTTCTCCAGACCTCGGGGTGCGAGATATCGCCCTGGAAAATCTCTCGCCGATAGCCGCCGTTAAATTCCCGCTGCTCGTCAGCAATCAGCACCCGCCGGTCTGCATCTGTGTCGACAATCACCACGGTGTCGAGTTCATTGGCGGCGTTGTCCAGCAGGGATTCAAGTATGGTCTGGCCAAAGCGGCCAAAACCTGCCAGCACCACCGAATCACGGCGCTCGGTCTGTTGAAAATGTTTCAGCAGATGGTTATGCACCAGGCCCGTCGCCGCCAGGTTGTAGGTGTTGAAGGTCTGGCACTGTTTTGCCACAGAGCTGCTGGCCATGGCGCGCATAAATCGCAGGTTGCTGCAGTGAATCACCACCTTTCGGCCAATACCGGGCACAAGGCGAGTAATGATGCTGGCCGACTCATAACTGCGCAGGCTGTCGTCGCACAACAACAGCACCTTGGCCGCATGCTCGAGCCGCAGTTGCCTGAGAAAAAATTCGTGGGCTATGTCACCCACCAGCACCGTGGCATGGTAGGCCTGGCGCAACTCTTCTTTCATGCTCGGCTCAAAATTCTTGTCTACCACCACCACCGGTATTTTCGGATTGTGACTGCGCAGTACCCGCAGGTAGCTGAGGGTCAGTTCACCGGCACCGCCAATAACGATATGGCCCTTGATGCGCCGCAGCTGCCAGTGCTGCGGCGCCAGGCCGCGAATCAGCACACCCACCACCGTTGAGGCCGCCAGCACCGGCGCACCAAAATAGGCCAGCCACAACAAGGCGCGGCCCAGCAGGGGCCCACCCGTGGGCGTGCCCAGATCGACACCACCGACCACAAATAGGCTCAGGCTGTAATATGCCTGGCTCAACAGGCCGGCATGCTCCAGTCCCGGCCGCTCGGTGACTGAAACGCCCATCTGAAAACCAGCCAGGGCACCAAAGAAGAAAAACAGGGCAGCCAGGGTACGCCAATTAGGCAGCAGGGTGGTAATGGTGGTTGACTGCATGGACATCTACTTGCGCTGACTGGCGCGACCGCAATTTAGCCGGCGACTTGCCGGCAGGTGCGGACTTTACCCAAACCCGAGCAGCGAAGATAGACCAAGTTCCCGGCGAATTGTGCGAGCCGGTATTTGTCCCAGAACACAGCACTGATGTAGCTTGCGCTGCTATTGGCGGAGATCAATGCAGTGCAACCGAGATGTATGACACATCTCTCGAAAATGTTTTAGTACCTGGCTTTTTCCGCTGCGAAAAAATGCAGACGCCCTCAGCCTCGAGGCAGTCAAGTTGGTACTGCAAAAGCAATAACTGCCGCAAGCGATTGTGCGTGACACCAGGCTCAGCGGCTGGCCTTGCCTTGCAGGTAGGTCTCGCCATAGGCCTTGGCGGCGCGTAACAGGGGTATGAGGGCGCGACTGGGGTCGGTGGGCAGGTATTCATAACGCGGGGGGCGCGTTTGATAAGGCACCCTCGTCAGCAGGCCTGCCTCGACCAGGCGTTTGAGGCGTGATGCCAGCAAATTGGTCGGGATTTTCTCTGGCCGCGCGGCAAATTCAGCGAAGGTTGTGACGTCAAAGAACAGCGCGTCACGTAGAATCAGCAGGGTCCACTTATCGCCGAGCAGATCCAGGCAGCGGGCAATGGGGCACACAGACCGGAACTTCAGGTCTTTAAGCTCACCAGTGTCACTCATGGCCGCCAGGCTCCGAGCTTAAGGCCTGCGGCAATCATCACGCCATAGGCCACCATGCCTGCACCGGCGGCAATATAAATGCCTTGCAGGCCAAGCCCAAAGACAAAAGCCAGCAGTAATGCACCACCTACTGCCAGCACCATCCGCAGGATGGTTGCCAGCACCGGCCAGGCCATACGGCCGGCGCCCTGGCTGGCAAAATATAACGACAAACCCAGGCCCTGAAAGGCGAAGCACGGGCCGACAATCTGGATGTAACTGCGGGCTGAGGCCAGGGTGGCGGGATCGCTGGTAAAGGCACCAATCCAGACGTTTGGAAACAACGCCAGCAACAGGCCCGCCACACCGGTGACCGCGGCCGCCAGGCTGCCGCCCAGCCAGCCAATGTGCTCGGCCCGCGCCAGGTTGCCAGCGCCAAGGCTAAGGCCAACCAACGACGTCATGGCAGCACCTAAGCCGAACACCAGCGGCACCAGCAGCATCTCAATGCGCGAGCCAATGCCATAACCCGCCAGGGCGGCCTCACCAAAGCGGCCCACCAGGGTGGTCAGGCTGAGGATGATAACAATAGTCAGCAGCGGCGACAGGGATGCCGGCAGGGCCACCTTGGAAATATCCTGAAACAGGGCCCGCGACAGGCCGCGGGCGTGCCAATGCAGCTTTAATGTCTGGCTGCCGCGCAGCAGGCGCCAGAGAAACGCGCAGCTGAGGATAAAGGCACTTATGACGGCAGACACTGCTGCACCAACAATACCCATCTGTGGTAGGCCAAAGGCACCAATCACCAGGCAACCCGTCAGGGGTACCTGAATGCAGGCACCGATCACCATCAGCATGGCCGGAAATTGCATATCACCGGTGCCGCGGAACACGGCGCTCATGACCGACATAAACCAGATGAACACGCCACCGCAGAACAACACCAGGCAATAGCTGATGGCCTCGGCCAGGACTTGATCCCGACCGCCCAGAAACTCAAGAAAGCCAGCACCAAACACCAGGAATATCAGCAGGAAAGCCGCCGCGCCGCCGGCCACAATGGCCAGTGCATGCCAGATCAGCTGCTCTGCCCGCGACAGATTACCGGCACCCAGGGCCCGCGCCACTGCTGAGGCCACGGCCCCGCCAATGGCGCCGCCGGACATCATTTGGGTGAGCATCAACAGCGGGAAAGCCAGGGCGATAGCCGCCAGGGAAGCAGTACCCAGGCGCCCGATAAACCACACCTCGGCCATGCTCACTGAGCCCTGGATAAAAAACGCCAGGGCATTGGGCGTGGCTAACTTGACAAGTAATGGCGCGGGTGGCGCGCTCAGCAGGTGCTGGGTTCTGGCATCCATGGGTGTTACATCCGGTGTTGCGGCGGCAGGGTTGGGTGTTGGGGCTGCGAGTTTAACTTTTAAAGTAACTAACTTGCAATAGTAAAGTTACCTTGGCTGGCGGGCATCGCTGGTCATGGTCAGTTTACTTATTGCCGGGCACAGCGGACTGCAGGATCAAAACAGGCAATCTGTGGCAGCTGCGCAGATAGGTAAACTGATCCCGATAGCGGTAAGATCCGGCAACACGCCGCGCACAACAGAGGAACTGGCTATGGATTGGTATCTGGCGGTATTGAAAAGTTATGCCGAGTTTGGCGGGCGGGCCGGGCGGCAGGAATATTGGCTATTTTTCCTGTTCAACGTGATCATTGCCACCGTGACCCTGTTTGTTGAATCCCTGTTAGGCAGCCCGGCCGTGCTCTACAGCCTGTATTGCCTGGCAGTGTTGTTGCCGGGTATTGGGGTGTCGGTGCGCAGGTTACATGACACCAACCGCTCTGGCTGGTGGCTGCTGCTGGCTCTGATCCCGTTTGGCGTAATTGTCATCCTGGTGTTGATGGCCCTGGAGGGTGAGCCTGATGCCAACCAGTATGGCGACCTGCCAAGGACGTCGCCAAATTAACGCCCGGTCTCAGTCTGCTCATGTTGCATTGGCCCGTGATGGTATAACAGGGCTGAAGGTTCTGCGCCGGTCGGCATTGAGGAGCGGCCGGTTGTATGCCAGCTGGTGCGGTGTTGCCTGGCTGCTGTTATGTCTCAGCACGGGCTGCCATGCCAGCAGTCTGGACCAGATTGAAGCCGATATCGCCGCCGCCAGCCCTGTTGCCCAGCTCTCCAGCACCGAAGTTACTGCGCTGCTGGCGGTGCCCCAGGGGGTTGTGCTGTTTGATGTTCGCGACCCCGAAGAATTTGCTGTCAGCCATCTGCCCGGTGCCATACGCATTGACCCCAACCTGGCGCCTGCAGCCTTTATACAAGCCTATGGCCATGTGTTTGGCCAGCAGCCGGTGGTGTTCTATTGTTCCGTCGGCAGGCGCTCCACCGCCCTCGCGGAGCGGGTGAATGCCCTGAGCGCCACCCAGGCACCCAGCACAACGCCGGTGGCGAACCTGCGCGGCGGCATTTTCCGCTGGGCCAACGAAGCCAGGCCGCTACAGAACGCCAGGGGTGAAACCAAGCTTGTCCATCCCTACAGCTTCTACTGGGCCCGCCTGCTGACAGACAAAAAGCAGATCCGCTATGCCCCGCAGAACTAATTCGGGATGTTTGGATATTTGGGATATTTGGGATATTTGGGGTCGGAGTAAGATATTTGGGGTCGGAGTAAGATATTTGGGGTCGG
>JANQYP010000041.1 GCA_030728785.1 Pseudomonadales bacterium | reverse complement strand
GACCACAGACCACAGACCACAGACAATAGAAAAGGCCATTATCAATATCACTCACCGAATAATTCACAGACCTATGAGCCTACCCATTCTCAGCCGCTGGCTGGCGGTTTTTGCCTGCTGGCTGAGTCTGGCGCCGTCCGCCCAGGCTGAGGCAGATGTCGCCCATCAACTGTTCGACAGCAACGCCACTGCAGTATTCCAGATCCGCGTGATTGATACGGCAGCGAACAACAAATCTTCTACCGGCACGGGGTTTCTGGTGACCAGCAGCGGCATTCTGGCCACTAACTACCATGTCGTGGCAAGCGCCATTGATGCACCGGCGAAGTATCGCATTGAAATGCTGCTGCAAGACCAGTCGGTGCGGCCTGCCACTGTTCTGAATGTTGATATCGTCAATGACCTGGCGCTGCTGCAGGTGGCACCCATGGCGGTAGCACCCTTACCTCTGGCCACCCGGGAGTCAGCCAAGGGTGAGACCGTCTATTCCATCGGCTTTCCATATGACCTTGGCATCACCGTCATCGACGGTACCTACAACGGCCTGGCCCCCCACAGCGTGACACAGCGAGTACACTTCGCCGGCGCACTGAATCCGGGCATGAGCGGGGGCCCGGCTTTTAACCGCAGGGGCGAGGTCATTGGCGTCAATGTCGCCACTGCCGGTAACCAGATGAGCTTTCTGATACCGGTCCGCATGCTGGCGCAGTTGCTGCAGGCGCCACCCATGGCGACCCAGACTGATTTGCCGGCAACCCTCAGCGCCCAGCTGGCCGCCAATAGCCAGCGCGTCATCACTGAACTGCTGGCCGGCGATTGGTCTACCCAGCCTCTTGGCGGTGCCCAGGCCCTGGGCGAGGTTACGGCTTTCCTGCGCTGCTGGGGCAGCTCCAAAGATATGCGCGACAAGACCGACAAGCAGCCGTTTTTCGCCTCTCGAGCCTGCCAGACGGACCACAATATTTTCCTCAGCCAGAGCCTGACAACGGGCAGTATTGAACTGCAGTTTTACTGGATTGAAACTGCTGAGTTAAACCCATTCCAGTTCTATGACTACTACCAGCGGATATTTGCCGCCTATCGGCCAGGCAATTTTGGTGGCAGTCAGGAATTGGGCAACTGGGCCTGTGATGAAAACTTTGTTCTGGCAGACGCAGACACCAGTGAACGGACCAAGACGGTTTTTTGCCTGCGGGCTTACAAGAAGTTCACCGGTTTGTATGACGTGCTGTTTCTGCAGGGCAGCGTTGACCGAACCCGGCAGGCTTTTATGACCCACTTCACCATGGCCGGCACAACCCGCGAGATGGCCCTGGCCTTTACCCGCAAATTTATGGACAGCGGCGTATGGTAATCGTCGAAATCAGGGCCGCCGGCAGCGACGCCAGTCCCCGTTATGAGCGCCTTGATGCCACAATCCTGAACGTTGGTCGAGCGCCGGACAACAACCTGATTATCGAGGATCCCTATGTGGACGCCCATCACCTGCGCCTTGATGTTGGCCTTACTGGCGACTGGCGAGTAACGGACCTGCAGAGCACCAACGGCACCAGCCGGGGCCGGCAGGCCATCCACCAGGCACACCTGGCGCCCGGTGACCAGCTGCAACTGGGTAAGACCTTGATACGGGTTTTTGACGAGCACTACCAGGTGGCACCTGCCCTGTCACTGGCAGACCTTGAACATCGGCTGCTGGATTTCAGCGGCTGGCGCCCCATGCTGGCGCTGGTGGCGGTATTGGTTGCCTATGTCACCTTACGCATTTACCTGGCCGGCGATGGCGCCGACGCGAAAGCCGACGCCTATCTGGTGGGCATCATCACGGCGTTATTGTGGCCTCTGGGCATCGCCGGCGTCTGGGCGTTGTTGTCGCGCCTGCTGCGCGGCGAAGCACGCTTCAGGCCAATCCTCAACCTGGGGCTGCTGGCGGTGGTGCTCTCCACTGGCCTGCAACTGCTCAACAGCCTGGCGGGCTATAACCTGCCTGGCGCTCACTCAGAACTCCCCGAGTTGCTGATCATCGTTGGCGTGCTCAGCGTCTACCTGTACCTGATGCTTCTACTCAGCACACAGCTGCAGGGGAAGTGGCGCGCAGGCCTGACCCTTGTGGTGGCGGGTGGCCTGCTGCTGAGCTTCGGCATCAATCAGTATTCAGTACAGGACCGCTTCTCTGCCCTGCCCCGCTATGACCATACCCTTTATGCACCCTCGCTGTTGTTTCGCGCTGGCGTGCCTGCGGCGGCGTATCAACAAGGCCTGGACAGGCTGTTTGAAACCGCTGACGATCTCGCCGAAACTCAGAATTAGGCCCTAAGGAGAACCATCGTGAGCCTGCAACTGGCACAGGCGTTACTGGCGGGAAAGGGGGTTGAACATGACTGTGGCCACCCTCGGCTCCTCGAAACCCATATATCCTGGGTGGTTTTGCTCGGCCCCTTTGCCTATAAAATCAAAAAGCCATTAAATCTTGGTTTTCTTGACTACAGTAACCTGGCCCTGCGCAAGGCCTGCTGTGAAGAGGAATTGCGCCTCAATCGTCGTACTGCTGCCAATCTCTACCTGCAGGTCATAGCTTTCAGCGGCAGCCCCACAGAACCACAGCTGACTGTGGCCGGGGCCACAGACCCGGCAGATGTGTTTGAGTATGCCGTGCAGATGGCGCGCTTTCCGCAGGAACAGATTCTCAGCAACCTGGCCAGCCAGCAACAACTTGATGACCGGGTCATTGATGCTCTGGCGCTCGCCATCGCCAACTTCCACAACCATTTAGCTGCCACTGTACCGCCAGGT
Organism: Pseudomonadales bacterium; assembly: GCA_030728785.1. Taxonomy (GTDB): domain Bacteria; phylum Pseudomonadota; class Gammaproteobacteria; order Pseudomonadales; family Azotimanducaceae; genus UBA4582. Next base: position 21,312 of record JANQYP010000041.1, on the reverse strand, counting down.
TTTGACTGCCAGGCGCGCATCCTGGCGCCAGCCAGAGACAATTTCCAGCACCTCACCCAACTGCTGCAGGACCACCAGCAACCGCAACTTGAACGCCTGCGCGCCTGGACCGAAGCCAGTTACCAGCAGGCCAGCGCCAACCTGGCACAACGTTATGCCGATGGCTATATTCGCGAATGCCATGGCGACCTGCACCTGAGTAATATCCTCTTTGATGGCGACCAGTGTCTGCTCTTTGATGCCATCGAATTTAATCCGCAGCTGTACTGGATAGACACAGCCAGCGACCTGGCGTTTACGGTGATGGATATGAATGTGCAGCTGGGCGCTGCGGCTGCCAATCGCCTGCTTAATGAGTATCTGGCGCGCAGTGGTGACTATGGCCTGCTGGCGGTATTCAATTTCTACCTGGCCTACCGGTCAATGGTACGGGCCAAGGTCCATGCCATCCAGTCTGGCCAGGCCGGCAATGACGCAGCGGCGCACCAGCAACATTGCCAGGCCTATCTGGCCCAGACCCATCGTTACAGTAAGCCCAGGCCGGTGGGCCTGATCCTTATGTGCGGTTTCTCCGGCAGCGGTAAAACCACCGTCGCCCGGCACCTGGCGGCGGCCACAGGTTTTATTCACCTGCGCTCGGACATTGAGCGCAAACGCCTGCATGGCCTGGCGCCTGAGGCCAGCAGCCGCCAGCAGGGTCTGGATATCTATACGGCACAGGCCAGTAGTCTCACCAAGGCCAGACTGCTGCAATTAACCCAGCAGATTATCGGCCATGGTTACGGGGTTATTGTCGACGCCACATTTATCACTGCGGATTGGCGCCAGAGTTTTCTTGAGATTGCCAATCAGCACTCAGTCACAGCAAGAATTATCCACTGCCAGGTCTCCGCCCCGGCCGCCAAGGCCCGCCTGGCAGAGCGCCAGGGTGACGCATCAGAGGCCAGCTACAACCAGTTTGTCAGCCAGCAGGCTGCGTTTGAGGCCTTCCGCACCACTGAACTGGCCCTGCTGTGGCCGCTGGATACGGAAGATCCTGCAGCAGTCGATCCCCTGGCCGACGCTGTGAGAGCATTGTTCCAGACCAGGCAACCCGCAGTTAACGAGGATGGAATATGAAAATCGTTCAATGTGAGCAGTATGGCAGCCATCTGGATCTGGTGGTTCGAGAGATCGACCCACCTGGCCCGCCCGCACCAAACCAGGTCAAGGTGGCCATTGTTGCCCGCGGCATTGCTTTCAGCGACCTTGTTCGGTTCGAGGGCACTTACCAGGAAAAGGCCCCCTTGCCCTTTGTCGTCGGTGGTGAGGGAGCCGGCACAATCATCGCAGTCGGCAGCGCGGTCACGCATCTTAAGGTTGGGGATCGGGTACTGGTGCCGAGCGGTTGTGTGGAGCAGGTGAACGTTGATGCCGGTCGCGCCCTGTTGTTGCCGGAGCAGGTGGGTTGCAGCGCCGCAGCGGCGTTTCGCACAAACTACGCCACCGCCTACTATGGCCTGCAACTGGCCAACCTGCAGCCAGGAGAAACCCTGCTGATTCACGGTGCCGGCGGGGGCGTTGGTCTGGCCGCAGTGGATCTTGGCAAGCTCTATGGCGCGCGGGTTATCGGTACCGCCAGCAGTCATGAAAAACGTGCTGTGGTGACCTCCCTCGGAGCCGACCAGGTGCTCGACTCCGCCCAGGGTTTTCGAGAGCAGGTAAAACACCTGACGGCGGGTCGAGGCGCCGATGTGATTTACGATCCAGTGGGTGGTGATGTGTTTGACGAGTCCATGCGCTGCATCGCACCCTTTGGCCGCATCCTGATTGTCGGCTTTACCAGTGGCAGGCCAGCGTTGGCCAAGACCAATCACCTGCTGGTCAAGGATGCCAGCGTCATTGGTTATACCGTCGGGGGGTTACAACGGCACAAGCCGCAAGTGGCAGAGAAAAACATGGCAACCCTGATGGACTGGCTTGCCAGCGGTCGGATCAAACCATTTATCTCCCACGAACTGCCCATGGAAGATGTTGTCGAGGCCTACCAGCTGCTGGTAGATCGCAAAGTGGCCGGCAAGGTGATTCTCACATCCGGCTCAGAATAAGCTCCGGTACCCAACCAGGTTGCCGCCAGCCGCAGCATCAAAGCCTTAAGGGGTTAACAAAACAGGAGGTCCCGGCGGCTGAGGTGACTCACTGACCACTACCTTGTTGCGACCGAGGCGCTTTGATTCCAGTAAAGCTTCGTCCGCCCGTTTCAGCCAGGCCTCACGGGTCTCGCCTTTGGTATAGGCAGCAACTCCAAGGGAAATTGACAGCTGCCAGCCGGAAATACTCAGGTCGGCCTCCACCAGGGCTCGCAAATCTTCCGCTAACTGCGCGCCGGTCGCCAGATCTGCGGTGTCCGCCAAGACAATAAACTCATCACCACCATACCGAAAAAGATCGTCAGTGACTCGAATCCTGGACTGCAAAATCGTCGTCACACGCACCAGCAACTCATCGCCGACAACATGGCCAACGGTATCATTAATCTGTTTGAACTTGTCCAGATCGAGAATAATCAGCGACATGGGACTGGCGTTTCGCTCGAAGCGCTGCAGGGCCTCTGCCAGACGCCGATCCATCTCTCGGCGATTACCAGCACCCGTCAGGCTGTCCTTCGTGGCAGATAACAACAACTGATCACGCTGTTCGTTACGCTGCTTGGCAAAGGCATAGGTAAACAAGACACAGCCAAGCAGGGATAGATAGATTTTGGCAAAGGACAGGCCATCCAGTTGCACCCAGGTAACAGGTAGCAGCAGCACCAAGGCAAAGAGACTCAGACACAGGGCGTAGAGCGGCTTAACCAGAAAATAGGCGGCCACTATGGTTGGGTAGAGAAAATACACCTCGCCGACCCCTTTGGAGAAGATATTGCCGACCAGGCAACCCATGACCAACAGGGACAGGCAAAGCCCGGCAACGTCTATCTCGCGCGTACGATAGACATACACAAACAGGGCCAGAGAAACCAGCGCGCCAAGGCCGTTAACAGTGGCGCCCTCTAATTCACCGAATGAGGTGCGCATAATGGCCAACGGCAGCAGTGCAACCACTGCGATCGCACTGACCATCAAAATCATCTTTTCTTCAGTCCGGCGAGCTGCCATGCACTCTTCCTGATTCTGCCGCCCCATTGTGCATCAGAAAGGCCGCCATGTTCTACTAGCTTGACTCGGGGTGGCACAGCACCGCTGATTGGCGGCGAACTGCCAGTCCAACCACAAATGCTGCAGCAGGTCAGCGCCTGCTGCTAGCCAAGCGCCTGCTGCTGACCAAGCGCCTGCCGATGGCGATCTGGACATCGCCGAGCGTCTCACGACCAATCCACCGTGAAGCTGACATTGCCGCAGCATTGGCTGTTCTCAGTCAAGCCGCACACAGTCAACAAAATAGTCTTTCTTGCCGTCTACTTCGCGTTTTACCAGACCATGGACATCTGTCTCAAAACCCGGGAACTTCTCATTGAAGTCGCGAGCAAACTTTAAGTAATCGATGATCGTCCGGTTAAAACGCTCACCCGGAATCAGCAACGGAATGCCCGGCGGGTAGGGCGTCAGAAGGATGGATGTAATCCGGCCTTCAAGCTCCTCAATAGGCACCCGCTCGATTTGCCGGTGGGCCATTTTGGCGTAGGCGTCAGACGGTTTCATGGCCGGCTGCATGTCTGACAGGTACATTTCAGTGGTCAACCGCGCAACATTATAGGCTTTGTAAAAATCATGGATCTGCTGACACAAGTCCCTCAAGCCTATGCTCTCGTACCTTGGATTGGCCAGAGCAAACTCAGGCATGATGCGCCACATGGGCTGATTTTTGTCATAGTCATCCTTGAACTGCTGCAGGGCCGTCAGCAAGGTATTCCACCGGCCCTTGGTGATACCGATGGTAAACATGATGAAAAATGAATAAAGACCACATTTTTCAATAATGACGCCATTTTCTGCCAGGTACTTGGTGACAATAGATGCCGGGATACCCGTTTCGCTGAATTCACCCTGCAGCGACAAACCAGGGTTGACAATGGTGGCTTTGATGGGATCGAGCATATTAAAGCCCTTCGCCACCTGGCCAAAACCATGCCATTCGTCCTCGGCGCGCAGAACCCAGTCATCACGATCACCAATGCCCTCCTCGGCAAAAGAATCAGGACCCCAGACCTGGAACCACCAGTCCTGGCCAAACTCTGCATCGACCTTTTTCATGGCGCGCCGAAAGTCGAGGGCCTCAAAGATGGATTCTTCTACCAGGGCGGTACCACCTGGCGCTTCCATCATCGCCGCGGCTACGTCGATCGAGGCAATAATGGAGTACTGCGGCGAAGTGGAGGTATGCATCAGGTAAGCCTCGTTAAAGGCATCGCGGTCCAGCTTTACCGTCTCCGACTCTCGTACCAGTATCTGCGAGGCCTGGGACAGACCAGCAAGCAGTTTGTGGGTCGACTGGGTAGAGAAGATGATGGACTCTTTGGCGCGCGGCTGGTCTTTGTCAATGGCATGCATGTCTTTGTAGAAATCATGGAAGGTAGCGTGGGGCAGCCAGGCCTCGTCAAAATGCAGGGTGTCGATCTTGCCGTCCAGCAGTTCCTTGATGGTTTCGACGTTATAAATGATGCCGTCGTAGGTGGACTGGGTGAGGGTCAAAATACGCGGCTTCTTGTCCTTTACACCCCGAGCAAAGGGGTTTGCCTCGATTTTTCGAGCAATACTCTCCGCGGTAAATTCCTCCAGGGGGATGGGCCCGATAATGCCCAGGTGGTTCCGCGTCGGCATCAGGAAGACCGGAATAGCGCCACACATGATGATCGAGTGCAGAATGGACTTGTGGCAGTTTCGGTCAACCACCACGATATCATCCTGGGCGACAATGGAGTGCCAAACCATTTTGTTCGAGGTTGAGGTGCCATTGGTCACAAAATAACAGTGGTCGGCGCTGTAGATTCGCGCCGCATTACGCTCTGATGCCGCCACGGGGCCCGTATGATCCAGCAGCTGACCCAGCTCCTCCACGGAATTACAGACATCGGCGCGCAGCAGGTTCTCGCCGAAAAACTGATGGAACATCTGGCCGATGGGCGATTTCAGGAACGCCACACCACCGGAATGCCCGGGACAATGCCAGGAGTAGGAACCGTCCTGGGCATAGTGGACCAGGGCCCGGAAAAACGGCGGTGACAGGCCATCCAGATAGGCTTTGGCCTCGCGTATGATGTGTCGAGCAACAAATTCCGGCGTGTCCTCGAACATATGAATAAAACCATGCAGTTCCCGCAGAATATCATTGGGAATATGCCTGGAGGTTCGGGTTTCGCCATACAGGTAAATAGGGATGTTGGCGTTTTTGTACCTGATTTCCTTGACAAAAGCCCGCAACTGCACAAGAGCACCGTCAGTATCTTCCTCTGAACCGGTACCAAACTCTTCGTCATCAATGGAGAGTATAAAAGCTGAGGCTCGCGACTGCTGTTGCGCAAATTGCGAAAGATCGCCATAACTGGTGACTCCCAGGACTTCCATCTGCTCCTGTTCAATGGCATCGGCAAGGGCACGAATACCCAGCCCGGAGTTGTTCTCGGAGCGAAAATCTTCGTCAATAATGACGATGGGAAAGCGGAATTTCATGGTAGTCTCCCTGATGGCAATTCATCTGGCGAGGATTGTCAGATGCCAACCAGCCCGTCAGGTCGACTACGATATAGAGGGTTGAATTCCTAGTCAAAGACCATCTGGGTCACCCTTGAGAAAGGTTGCCCGCCGCCCATCTGGGAATCACCCGGGTTGTCCTCTTCGAACCTGATCCGTGCATCTGCGCAGCAGGGCAAAACAGCACTGGATATTGCCGGCCCAGCGCTATAAGATGGCGCGCCTTTTCACAAGCCTTTTTGACACTTTCAAGCAGAGCATAGAGCCATGACAGACCTGAGCCGCTATCGAAATATCGGCATTTTCGCCCACGTAGATGCTGGTAAGACCACCACCACCGAACGTATTCTGAAACTGACCGGCAAGATCCACAAGATCGGCGAGGTCCATGATGGCGCAGCGACCACTGACTTTATGGAGCAGGAACAGGAACGCGGCATCACCATTCAGTCGGCTGCTACCACCGCTTTCTGGAAAGAACATCGCCTGAACATCATCGACACCCCAGGACACGTGGACTTCACTATCGAAGTCTATCGCTCGTTAAAGGTGCTGGATGGTGGCGTCGGCGTATTCTGTGGCTCTGGCGGTGTTGAACCTCAGTCAGAGACCAACTGGCGCTATGCCAACGAATCAGAAGTGGCTCGTATCATCTTTGTCAACAAGCTGGATCGACTGGGCGCGGACTTCTATCGGGTCATCAAGCAGGTTGAAGACGTCCTGGCTGCCAAACCATTAGTCATGGTTCTGCCCATTGGCGAAGAAGAAAACTTCACCGGTGCTGTCGACCTGGTCACCATGAAAGCCCATATCTGGGACGATTCTGGCGACCCCACAGGTTATGTCATCACTGATATTCCCGAGAACATGGTAAAACTTGCCACTGAATACCGCGAGAAGCTCATCGAGACTGCTGTCGAGCAAGATGAAGACATCATGATGGCCTACCTTGAAGAAGGTCAGGAACCCACCATTGAAGAACTCAAGCTCTGTGTTCGCAAGGGTACCATCGCGCTGGATTTCTTCCCGACCTTCTGTGGTTCGGCCTTTAAGAATAAATGTATCCAGATGATGCTGGACGGGGTCGTCGATTACCTGCCTAATCCAACAGAAGTCACACCACAGCCAGAAGTTGATATGGAAGGTGTTGAAACTGGCACATTTGCGATTGTCGATCCGGAAAAGCCCCTCCGTGCCCTGGCTTTCAAGATCATGGATGACCGTTTCGGCGCCCTGACCTTTACGCGAATTTACTCCGGTAAACTCAAAAAAGGCGACACGGTCCTGAACACCTTTACCGGCAAGACCGAGCGTATTGGCCGCCTGGTCGAGATGCACGCCAACGAGCGTATTGAGATCGACTCGGCAACGGCTGGTGATATCGTCGCCCTCATCGGTATGAAAAACACCCAGACTGGCCACACCCTGTGCGATCCCAAATTCCCCGCTACACTTGAACCCATGGTGTTTCCGGAGCCGGTGATCTACCTTGCGGTATCACCAAAAGACAAGGCCGCTGCGGAGAAAATGGGCGTGGCCTTATCCAAGATGATTCAGGAAGACCCGTCTTTCCGCGTTGAGACCGACGTTGAATCCGGTGAGGTTATCCTCAAGGGCATGGGCGAATTACACCTGGACATCAAGGTCGACATCCTGCGTCGTACCCACGGCGTAGACGTGCTCGTCGGCAAGCCTTTAGTGGCCTATCGTGAGTCCATCACCAAGCGCATCGAAGATTCCTACACCCACAAGAAGCAAACCGGTGGTTCGGGTCAGTTTGCTAAGATCGATTACATTGTTGAACCTGCCGAAGTTGGCAGTGGCTTTCAGTTTGAATCCAAGGTCACTGGCGGTAACGTTCCCCGTGAATTCTGGCCAGCTGTTGAGAAAGGCTTCAGGGTCAGTCTTGAAGCAGGCCCAATGGCAGGCTTCCCCTGCCTTGACGTCAAGGTGTCGCTGACTGACGGTGGTTTCCACGCTGTCGACTCCTCCGCCATTGCCTTTGAGATTGCGTCTCGCGCAGCTTATCGCCAGACCATGCCAAAAGCCGGTCCGCAGATCATGGAACCCATCATGAAGATTGATGTGTTCACTCCTGATGCCCACGTGGGCGATGTGATCGGCGACCTGAACCGTCGCCGCGGCATGATCCAGGGCCAGGAAGCCGGCGCAACCGGTACGCGCGTCAAGGCCCAGGCACCCCTGTCGGAAATGTTCGGCTATATTGGTGACCTGCGTACCATGACCTCTGGTCGTGGCCAGTTCTCAATGGAATTCAGTCATTACAGCCCAGCACCAAAAAACGTTGCTGATACCGTGGTGAAAGAAACCCTGGAACGTAAGGCTGCCAAAGCCTGACAGCATCAGCCTTGTTATCCACAAGCGCTGTAAAGAAGGCCGGTTTACCGGCCTTTTTTTTCGCCTGGCTTTTACCCAGCTGGTCTCTCGAAGCGCACTAACCCTTCTGATCAGTGCGTTGTTTTTATGGCTGCGTATTGTTTACGTCGGTTTATTCGTCGTTCATTAGGGAATAGAATTCCAGAACGCCAAATTTACCACCACTTTGCCTGAATGCAGATGGAGACATAAACATGCGCGAAGCCATTGCCGGAGTCCCAAGCCTGCCAGACCCCTACAGCCTGCCACTGGCGGAACTGAACGTCACCAATGCTCACCTGTTTCAACAGGATCTGCACTGGGACTATTTCGCCCGCCTGCGCGCCGAAGACCCGGTCCATCTGAACGAAGATGAGGAATATGGCAGGGTCTGGTCGGTGACTCGCTTCAACGACATCATGTATGTGGACAAAAACCACCAGCTGTTCTCTTCCGAGGCGGGTATTACCCTCGGCCTGCCCAACAGCCGCGTAAAGGAGCGCGAGGGTTTTATTACCAGCAATTTTATTGCCATGGATCCGCCTAAGCATGACGTCCAGCGCGCTACCGTTGCGCCTGTGGTCGCGCCATCAAACCTCGCGACGCTGGAAAGCACCATTCGCGAGCGGGCTGCGGGCATTCTTGATGGCCTGCCTGTTGGCGAAGAGTTCGACTGGGTGGATGCTGTCTCCATCGAACTGACAACGCAGATGCTGGCGACCCTGTTTGATTTTCCGTTTGAGGATCGGCGTCTGCTGACACGCTGGTCAGATGTGGCGACTGCCGGCCCTGGTAATGGCATTTCCTTTGAGCAGCGCCGCAAGGAACTGCTGGAGTGCCTTGAGTACTTTACCCGGCTGTGGAACGAGCGGATCAATGCTGAACCCAAAGGCGATTTGATCTCCATGCTGGCCCACGGCAAGGACACCCGCAATATGGCGCCCCTGGAGTTCCTCGGCAACCTCATCCTGCTCATAGTCGGCGGTAACGACACTACCCGCAACTCCATCAGTGGCGGCGTGCTGGCCCTCAACCAACACCCCGACCAATACCAGAAACTGCGGGATAATCCCGGTCTGATCCCGAAGATGGTGCCGGAGATCATTCGCTGGCAAACACCGCTGGCCTATATGCGGCGTACGGCCCTGGTGGATACCGAACTGCACGGGAAACAGATTAAAGCCGGCGATAAGCTGCTCATGTGGTATGTGTCTGGCAACCGCGACGCAACAGTGATTGACCAACCCGACAAGTTCATCATTGACCGTCCCAACGCCCGCCACCACCTGTCGTTTGGCTTTGGCATCCATCGCTGCATGGGCAATCGTCTGGCAGAGATGCAGTTACGGATCGTCTGGGAGGAAATTCTCAAGCGTTTTGACGAGGTCAAAGTGGTTGGTGAACCGGAGCGCACTTACTCGACATTTGTTAAAGGTTATACGCGCTTGCCGGTGCGCCTGAGGGCGCGCTAAGACCTCTGCAAGCAGGGCGGCCATGGTTGGCCGGTCGTCAGGCAGCAGGCAGTGGCAGACTTGCACTCGCTCATTAACTTTCGCCACTCAAGGATGTTGCTGCAGGTTGCAGCCTGGCACTCCCAAGCATATAGTTATCAACTTATTAGATAACATGTGAACTGTTAGCATGGTTGAGCTCGAGCAACGCCGAGTCGAATTCATCACCCAACTCTTCCGCGCCCGCAATCGTTTCCGCCTGGCCATGGATGACGAACTCAAACCCAAGGGCATTACCGATGCTACCTGGCGGACGCTGTTTTATCTTGAGCAGCAGGGTGACGGCATCACCCAAAAGGACTTAGCCCTGGTTATGGGCATAGAGGGCCCCGGCCTGGTCAGACTGCTCGACAGGCTCGAAGCACGACAACTGCTGGAACGCCGGCCAGATAAACATGACCGGCGGGCCAAAACCGTACATCTGACCCGCCATGCCAATGACCTGTTGGAAGAACTGCATTTAAGTGCCGCACATGTTCGCGGGGCGCTGCTTAAAGACGTCAGCAGCGAGGAGCTGGATGTTTGTTTGCGGGTCTTGGCGAAGATGACAGCGATCGCAGACAGCTCGACGACCATATGAACACGCCCCTGAATACCAGCGCTCCTGCGGCGCAAGCCTCTACTGGCAACATTGCCACTGGCAGTACCGGCGCTGACCAGGCACCGCCAAGAACATCGATCTGGACACCCAGCAACATCAGCGCCATCGTTATCCTTGCACTCAGCAGCCTCTGGCTCGCCTGGTGGTTCTTCGAACGGGCTGACTATGTGCATGTTAATGATGCTCGAGTAGCCGCCAACATGGTGAGTATCAGCAGCCGTATCCCTGGCCTTGTCACTGACCTGCATATTACCGAAGGCCAGGCCATTGGCGCCAACCAGTTGCTGGCGACCATTGATGAGCGCGACATCAGACTCAAACTCAAGGCCCTGGAGGCCCGCCTGGCAACTGAAAAAGGCGAGTTTGTCCGCCAGCAAAGTCAACTGGCGTTAACTGAGAGGCAGATAGAAACCGCCATTACCGCTCAGAAATCCCAGCTCGCCGCGGCTGTAGCGGCGGCCCGGGAGGCGGAAATCATGGAGACCCAGGCCAGCCACGACGTTAATCGCGCCACCACCCTGCGCAAGGACAGGCTGATAGCAGACGAGCAATGGGAACAGCGCAGCCTCAGCCAGCAAACCGCTACCCAGCTCTACCAGCGGCGTCTGGCGGAGGTCCAGGCAGCCAGTGCCGAGGTGTTGCGGGCCGAGGCCGCCCGCGCCCAACTGAGGGTTCTGGAAAATGAGCTGACAATTATCTTGCTGCGCCAGGACCAGCTGGATGTGGACCGCCAACAGCTTCTCAAAACCCTTGCGGATCACACCATCAACAGCCCCATTGCCGGCGTTATCGATGAGACCTTCATCAACCCGGGTGAGTATGTCTATCCTGGGCAACGTATCCTGATGCTCCATAATCCGGCGGAGCTGTGGATCAAGGCCAACGTCAAGGAAACAGAAATCCGCCATATCAGCGTTAACAGTCCGGTTTTGATCGCAGTTGATGCCTGGCCTGAGAAAACCTTTTATGGTCGGATTGAGCGTATTGGTGAGGCCGCCACCAGCCAGTTTGCCCTGTTGCCAAGCCCCAATCCAAGCGGCAATTTCACCAAGATAACCCAGCGCCTGGAGGTCAGAATTGGCATCGATGACCCTCAGGGGCTGCTAAAACCAGGCATGATGGTCGAACTGCAGATACGTGCGGATTAGGTTCTGATGAATAGTCGAGTACCCGCAGGCATACAGGCGTCACCGCCGGTGCTAGCCATGTTTGAACTCTACGGACCCGCCTATACCTGGTTTGCAGTGGCCACGGCCATGCTGGGTTCTTTTGCCACGGTACTCACCGGCACCATCATCAACGTCGCTATTCCCGAGGTCATGGGCGCTTTTGGCATCGGCCAGGACCAGGCCCAGTGGCTTTCCACCGGTTTTCTGGCGGCTGGTACGGTGACCATGCTGCTGGCGGCCTGGTGTAATGCAGCCTTTGGCATGCGCACAACCTATGTGGCGTCAATGCTGGTGTTTCTGCTTGGGTCCATACTTGGTGGTATCGCGCCGAACCCCGAGTTACTCATTGCATCACGGGTAATTCAGGGTGCTGCTGCCGGCATCCTCGGCCCCCTGTCCATGGTCATCAACTATCAGATTTTCCCGGCCCGGCACCGGGGTCTGGCCATGGGCATCTTTGGCATCGGTGTGGTGCTGGCACCAGCGCTGGGCCCTGCCCTGGGTGGTCTGGTGATCGACAACTTCAACTGGCGTTACGTGTTTTATATTGCCATACCCTTCACCATGGTGAGTATTCCGCTGGCCATCATGTTTATGCCCGAGCGCGAGCATGGGACAAAAGTGCCAAAACTGGATTGGCTGGGGGTTATCCTGTCCTCCATTTTCCTGGTAAGCCTGCTGACAGGCCTGTCCAACGGTGAGCGTGATGGCTGGGAATCTGCCAACATCGTGGCCTTGATGGGTTGTGCCGTGATTTCCCTGACCGCATTTATCTGGTGGCAGAACCACGTTGCCGAGCCACTCCTGAACCTGCATATCTTCGCCCATGGACGTTTTCTGGCCGCGTCAATCGTCACATTTATTCTGGGCGCTGGCCTGTATGGCTCAACCTATCTGCTGCCCTTGTTCCTGCAGACGCTGCAGCATATATCACCCACCAACTCTGGCCTTTTGATGGTCCCGGCGGGGCTGGCGATGGCCGCATTATTCCCCGTTGCCGGCGCCTTAAGTGACCGGCTGCAACCCCGCTATGTGATTATTGCGGGCCTGTTGCTGTTTGCCCTGTCGAGCTGGCTAATGCGCCTAATCGACTATGACACGCCTTACGGCCAGCTGTTGTTCTGGGCCATTATTGGCAGGGTAGGTATGGCCTTGATCTTCCCCTCGTTGAATGCCGCGTCTCTCGCCAGCCTGCCGCTGTCTTTGTTAAGTCAGGGCTCTGGTGCTATCAATTTCCTGCGCCAACTGGGTGGCGCCTTTGGGGTCAACCTGCTGTCTATTCTTCTCGCCCAGCGCACTGCCGAGTACAGCGCCGCTTATACGGCTACCCAAACCTCGCAACCGGCCACACTGGAACTGTTGCAGACCATTCAGGACTTGATTTTTGGTGAGCGCCTGGGTTTCCTCATGCAATTTGATGCGTCGTTCGGTTTCCTGTCCGCCACCCTGCATGGCCGGGCCATGGTCATGGCCTACCGGGAGGGTTTTCTGGCCATTGCCCTGATCTTCATTATCGCGCTGATACCAACACTGTTTATGCACACAGAGCGGACCAGGCACTAACCCTGCCACCCTTGGCGGACCTGCTGCCAGGCCATCGAGATACTCGTTAGGGGGGCCGGCCTTAGGGTCTTGGCGGCGAAAAAACTGGTTCAAATAGCTTCTACTTGGTATCGTCACCGTCCTTGGTCCATTTCACTCCATTCAAGCAGGCTCCTGTGTCCCTATTAAGCGCGTTACCCCTTCACCCACAGCTGTTGAAGGCACTGGATAAACTTGGCTTTGTTGACGCGACCCAAGTACAGGAACAGGCCATTCCTCTGGCCCTGGCAGGCACAGACCTGATGGTCTCGGCCAAGACCGGCAGCGGCAAAACCGCTGCCTTTATGTTGCCGTTGTTACACCGCCTGCAGACCAACCCAAAACCAAAGTCAGGTCCCAGGGCGCTGATCTTGCTGCCCACTCGAGAACTTGCCCTGCAGACCCAGAAAATGTTTGAGCGGCTCGCTGCTTTTACTCAGATCAAATGCGGCCTGATCATTGGTGGCGAAGCATTCAAACACCAGATTGCCAGCATCCGCAAGAATCCTGAGGTGTTTATCGCCACCCCCGGTCGGCTGGTAGAGCACCTGGAAAAGGCCAGCCTCAACTTTGCTGACCTTGAGGTCCTGATTCTGGATGAGGCCGACCGAATGCTTGATATGGGATTCACCGAGTCCATGAACACTATTGCCGCTGCCTGTAATCCAGACCGCCAGACCCTGTTGTTTTCGGCAACACTGAGCCACCAGGGTTTCAGCCATATTGAAGCCATTCTGACCCGGCCTGAATCCATCGTTACCGATACCCACCGCCAGGCCCATAGTCATATCGAGCAACAGATGGTGCTGGCAGACGACGGCAAACATAAAGAGAAACTGATTACGGCACTGGTAAAAGAGGAGGGCGCAAGCCGAGTATTTGTGTTCTGCAATACCCGTGAACAATGCGCCCAGCTTGGCAGCACCCTGCAGAACCAAGGGCTGAAGATAGGTTATATCCACGGCGAGATTGCCCAGAGTATCCGCAAGCAGGTCATGAATCGCTTTCGCGATGGCAAAATCACCATCCTGGTAGCGACGGACGTGGCGGCCCGCGGCCTGGATATTCAGGATGTCGACCTGGTGATCAATTACTCCGTGGCCCACTCTGGCGATGATCACGTGCACCGGGTTGGCCGCACCGGTCGCGCCGGCCAGGCGGGTAAAGCCATCACGCTGGTGAGCGCTATTGAATGGAACCAGAATTCGAGTATCGAAAGGTATCTGAAAATCCGTTTTGAGCTGCGCCAGGTCAAGGGTCTTGAAGCCGAGTACCGAGGACCAAAGAAACTAAAGAAGTCAGGCAAAGCCGTGGGCAGTAAAAAACCCGCGAAACAGGCCAAGGCCACCGGTGCCGGCAAAAAATCGACAAAAACGGTCAAGGTTAAACACCTGAAACGCAAGGCTGCGCCGCCTCGGGTCAGCCGCGACGCAACGGCATCAACCAACCCTGAAGGCGCGCCTGCTGCCAAGCCAAAAGCTTTTGGCGCGAGTGCCACGGCTAAAGCCAAGGGGCCAGCAAAACCCAACGTTGAGGGCTTCAGCCCCCTGCGTAAGCGCAAGTAGTTGCCGAATTTTGTGACCTGCCTCAGGTTCCCGGCAGTCATCACTTGATTTTCCGGCCTTATCCCAGACATTCTTAACCAGCCCGAAGCTTGCTTCGACATACTTATCTGAGACAACAATAAAACGTGGAATTTACTGACTACTATGAAGTACTGGGACTTGAGCCCACTGCCACCCAGGAAGAAATCAAGCGTGCGTTCAAAAAGCTGGCCCGCAAGTTTCATCCTGATGTCAGCACCGAAAAGGACGCCCAGGCCAAATTCCAGGGTGTCAGCGAAGCCTATGAGATACTTAAGGACGCCACCAAGCGGGCTGAGTATGACGATCTTCGGCAACACGTTAAGGCCGGCGGCCAACGCGGCGCCGGCGGTGGCTTCCGCTTCGATACCCAGGACTTTGCCGGCGATCCCCGCTTTGAGGACATTCTGAACGCCATGTTTGGTGGCCGGGGCCAGGGCGCTGGTGGCTTTTCCGGCGCCCGCGGCTTTCGCCAGCCAGGCCGAGACCTGCACTACACACTGCAACTTAGTCTCGAAGAGGCGCACAACGGCGGCGCCAAGCAGCTGCGCCTGCGAACCCAGACGGGCGACAGAACCATTAGTGTCAAAATCCCTGCTGGCATCAGCAGTGGCAAAGAGCTGCGCCTGCGGGGCCAGGGCGAGCCGGGCAGCATGCCGGGCGACGCGGGCGACTTGTATCTGCAGGTTGAGCTGTTACCCCATCCTCAGTTTGAAGTTGATGGCAATGACATCATCCTGGTATTACCCGTCTCACCCTGGGAGGCGGCTCTTGGCGACAGTATCGAGGTGGCGACCCTCAGTGGCAGAGTAAAGCTGCGAATACCTGCCAATAGCGCCAATGGCAGCAAGTTGCGCCTGAAAGGCAAGGGTCTGGTGAAAGGTGGTGACCAGCTTGTGGTCCTGAAGCTGACCAATCCAAAAACCAGCACGGCTGGCGAGCGGACGGCCTTTGAGGCGTTAAAGGCCAGCTTTCCCAACTTTAACCCCAGGACCCGGGGATAGGACATGGACACAAACCAGCCGTTGACAGCTAGCCTGACCCTGCTGGAATTTTGCCAGGCGACGCGGCTTGAACGCCGTGAGGTTCACGAACTGATCGGCTTTGGCATCATCGAAGTGACGGCTGACGAACACTTCGACAGTGAGCAGGTGGTACGCTGCATCAAGGCCAGGCGCCTGCAGCATGACCTTGAACTCGATTTACACAGTGTTGCTCTGGTACTTGACCTGCTGGACCAGAATCGGCACATGCAACGGCGCCTGCAGCATCTGGAACAATTGATTCAACGCCTGCATAACTGAAAGACGATGTCCCTGCGGTGAGTCCGCTGACTATATGCCTGCGGTGGGGACGCTCGAAGAGATGAATTTATGGAATGTATTAGTATCCAAATATTCCATTAACTTCTACTAGTCGAACTGTTAGTGTACGCGCCCTGTCAAGCTACTCCCCACGATAACCACAGACTACATTTTTACCGAGGGCTCCCCATGTCGAATTACCTAGAAAACATTGCGGCTTTTGCCAAGCTGCGAAATGCGCAGGCTACCTGGAAGGGCATTAATCCCGAGTACGCCACCCGTATGCACCTGCAGAACCGCTTCAAGACCGGTCTGGATATCGCGCGTTATACCGCTGACATCATGCGTAAGGATATGGCTGATTACGATGCCGACTCCGGTAAATACACTCAATCGCTGGGTTGCTGGCACGGTTTTACGGCGCAACAGCTGGCCATGTCAGTCAAGAAACACCGCGGCACCATGGACAAGAGCTACATTTATCTGAGCGGTTGGATGGTTGCCGCCCTGCGTTCGCAATTTGGCCCCCTGCCAGACCAGAGCATGCATGAAAAAACCAGCGTACCTGCCCTGATCGAAGAGATTTATACCTTCCTCAAGCAAGCTGACGCTCGCGAACTGCGCCATATTTTTATTGCCCTGGACGAAGCCCGTGCCAAGGGCGGCAATGTTGATGCCATTATCAGCCAGATTGATAACTTCCAGACACACGTCGTACCGATTATTGCTGACATCGACGCCGGCTTTGGCAATGAAGAAGCCACTTACCTGCTGGCCAAGAAGATGATTGAGGCAGGCGCCTGCGCGATTCAGGTTGAGAACCAGGTATCTGATGCCAAACAATGTGGACACCAGGCCGGTAAGGTCACTGTGCCTCACGAAGACTTTCTGTCGAAAATCAATGCTATTCGCTACGCGTTTCTGGAACTGGGCGTTGAGAACGGCATCATCGTTGCCCGTACCGACTCACTGGGTGCCAACCTGACGCAGAAAATCCCGGTTTCCAAAGAAACAGGCGACCTGGCCAGCCAGTACAACTCCTTCCTGGAAACGCAGGAAATCAAGGATATTAGCCAACTCAAGGAAAACGACATCTCCATTCACCAGAACGGCAAGCTGGTCAAGCCTATACGTCTGGACAATGGTTTGTATTCTTTCCGCGACGGCACTGGTTTTGATCGGGTTGTACTCGACTGCGTCACCAGCCTGACCCACGGTGCCGACCTGCTCTGGATCGAGACCGAAAAGCCTAACGTCGCCCAGATCGCCGGAATGGTGGATGCCATTCGCAAGCACGTGCCTGATGCAAAACTGGTTTACAACAACTCACCATCATTCAACTGGACCCTGGCCTTCCGTGAACAGGTTTACGGAGAATGGAAAGCCGCCGGTAAAGACCTGTCTGCCTACCCGGACCCGGCCACTACCCCACGTGGCCTGATGGCTGTAGAACTGGATGCGTCAGAACTGGCGGCCGCCGCTGACCTGTTGGTGCAGAACTTCCAGCGTGACTCTGCCCGTGAAGCCGGCATTTTCCATCACCTGATCACCCTGCCTACCTACCATGAAACAGCACTCGGTACCGACATCCTCAGCGAGGGCTATTTTGGTGAACTGGGCATGCTGGCCTATGTACGTGACATCCAGCGTCGGGAAATCCGTCGCGATATGGCATCAGTCAAGCATCAAGACCTGGCCGGCTCCAACATTGGCGATGATCACAAAGAGTATTTCTCTGGCGACAATGCCTTGTTGGCTGGTGGTAAAGATAACACCATGAACCAGTTCTAAAGGTAAGGCCCCGTGCAGCGCACGCGGGCCGGGCAATGATGTAACAGCGGTTATTCGGGGCAGTGATTACTGCCCCTTTTTTTGCCCAATTTTTTGCCCAATTTTTATTCTTTTACGCCAAACCAATCTTTGGCGCCACGTGCTAAGGGGTGCCTGCCAGCAGTACTGACGGCCGTCCTACCGGAACTCTTACCACAAAGCTGAACAAAATCAGGGTGTTCGAGGCTTGTTACCTAAGGAAATGTGTTTGGGGCCAGCCACGCTCTGTTGACCGCTGACACCGGATTTGATTTCATTGACGGCACCACCAGACTTGAAAAACGCTTCCGTCTGTTCGGCAATGGACTGGGATGTTTCTGATGCGGCAGGCTGCTTCTTTTTAGCAGGTGCGGTCTTCGGCTTGCCAGCCATAGGAAACCTTTCGAGTAATGGAAGATGACACATGGTACACGAAATGGCTGTCCAAATCAGCTCGATCTGGGATCGGTGAATCCAAAGGCCAACGCCACTCGTAACGCACCAAAAGGACCTGTTCTGATGTTTAACCTGATTTTATGCCGCAAATTGCCTGCCGCGCGCCGAAAGACCATAACTGTCGCAGGCTTCAGGCAGTATCTGGCGCAGTGCCTGCTCCTGTTCTGCAGCCTGGCGGGATCTGCGGCCTTCGCCGTTGACCTTAACCGAGCGTTGCAGGAATTTGATGCCGGCCGTTATCCTGTTGCACTGGAGCAGCTGGCCGCCCTTGCCCAGCAGCACCGGCACGATGCCAGCATCAACTACTACCTCGCACGCAGTCAATACCACGCCGGTCAGTATGACCAAGCTAATGCGACACTTGAAACTCTTGTTAAGGCTCATCCTGAACACGTAGAAGCCCACTATCTGCTGGGCTCAGTGCAGGTCGCTCGCGTTAATGATGTCAATATCTTCAAAAAGGTCGGCGTCGCAAAACAGGCCCTGGCAGCCTGGGAGCAAACCGTGACCCTGGACCCCGAGCATGTAGAGGGTTTATACGCGGTCATCAGCTACTACACCAGCGCGCCAGCACTGGCGGGTGGGGACCTGGCCAAAGCCAGAAACAAGTTACCCCGGCTGCGGGAGCTGGATCCGGGCTGGGCCATGTTGGCAGAGGCCAGCCTGTTAGACAAAGACCAGCAGCCAGACAGCGCCGGTGTTTTGTATAAGGCCGCCGCTGAGTCCATTCAGCACCGCGCTTTCCCGCTGTTTGCCCTGGCCAGCCACCAACTTACTCAGGACCAGTTAGAACCCGCGCTTCAAACTCTGAGCCTGTATGCGCAGCGCAAGCATAGCTGGAACGACCCTGACGAGAGTGTTATTGGTATGCTTCGAGGTCAAATTCTGGCCGCCATGGGTGACAAGGCGGCGGCTCGAACAGCCTTCAGCAGCGCCCTGGCTGCCGCCCCAAGGCCCGACATTAAGACCCGCATCGAATCAGAAATGGGTAAGCTTTAGCCCTGGGATAAGTCGGTCTTCACAGCGCAACCGCGGCAAGTGAGTGGCAAAACGTCCCACCCACAGTCGCGTTTATACCTTTCGACAGGCTCTTAGCTTGCGTCTATAAAACTACGCAATTGCTCCGATCTGGCAGGATGGCGTAATTTACGCAACGCCTTGGCTTCAATCTGGCGAATACGCTCACGGGTGACGGAGAACTGCCGACCCACTTCCTCGAGGGTGTGGTCAGTATTCATATCAATTCCAAAACGCATGCGCAATACCTTAGCTTCGCGATCAGTCAAGGCGGTCAACACGTTGGTGGTGGTCTCTTTTAAGCCCTCATCAGTGGCGTGATCCATGGGTGACTCAGCAGAGGTGTCGCTGACCAGATTCCACATAGTGGAATCATCGTCATCACCCACTGGGGTCTCCAACGAAATAGGTTGTTTGGCCACATCCAGCGCCTTAAGCACCTTGTCTTCCGGCAACTCCATTTTCTCGGCAAGCTCTTCAATGGTAGGCGCGCGGCCCAACTCCTGAATCAATTGGCGAGTCAGGCGATTCAGCTTGTTGACTGTCTCCATCATATGCACAGGTACTCGAATGGTCCGAGCCAGGTCAGAGATCGAGCGGGTAATGGCCTGCCGAATCCACCAGGTAGCATAGGTCGAGAACTTAAAGCCTCGGCGATACTCAAACTTGTCCACAGCCTTCATCAGGCCAATGTTGCCCTCCTGAATCAGGTCAAGGAAATGCAGACCACGATTTGTATATTTCTTAGCGATGGATATCACCAGCCGCAGGTTAGCTTCAATCATGTCTTTCTTGGCTGCGCGCGTCTTGCCCACGGCCATAAACAAACGACGATTGATATCCTTGATCTCAGCGATCTCCAGGCCGGTTCGATCGGAAATACGCTTGACGGTCTTGAGGGCATGGCGCACTGAAACCCGGTAACGTACCAAAGTGGCAGACCAGGGTTGGTCTGCCGCAATTTGCTGATCAAGCCACTCAATGTCATTTTCGTGGTTAACATACAAACTGATAAACAACTCGCGCGGCATACCCGCTTTAGCAACGCACAACTCCCGAATCAGCTTCTCCTGGTCGCGGATTTTCTGCATCTCGGCGCGTACACCATCAAGCAACGGATCCATCAGCGCGGGCACCAGCTTCAGTGAGCCAAAAACATCACCTACCTCATCCAGCACAGCCCGGGATTTTTCGCCGTGGCCATGTTTAGCCAGAGCCTTCTCGTATTTCGCCTGGCCTTTATGAATCGCCGCAAAACGTGCATGGGTCAACTCAAGGTCGAGCCCTTTCTTCTCTTCGTGTTCGCTGGAATCATAATTACCACTGGACTTGGCTTCCGCCACCAGGGACATGTCAGGAATGATATCTTCCGGGTCAAGAAAACCACTGATGACCGTCGCCAGGTCTCCTTCGTCGGCAACAACCTGGTCATAGACAGCAAGAATTTTAGCGACGTTACCGGGATAACGGGCAAGGATTGCCATGGTCTCGCGCAAGCCTTCCTCAATCCGTTTGGCAATCACGATCTCGCCTTCACGGGTCAACAAGGGCACCGTGCCCATCTCGCGCATGTACATACGCACCGGGTCCATGGTCTTCCCAACCACCGACTCCATTGAGCCAATAATATTGGAATCGACGTTCATGTCTTCGCCGGACCGGTCAGACAGGCTGTCATTCTCTGGCGCCTGCTCGTAAACGGTGATATCCATCTCGTCGAACATCTGCACGATGTTTTCGAACTCATCGGACTCAATCACGCTGGCAGGCAAAACTTCGGTCAGCTGGTCATAGGTCAGATACCCCTGGTCCTTACCCTTGGTAATCAATACTTTGATCTTGGACTGGTCGGTAGCGTCTTCGTCATCACTCATGGAGCCGGATTGCGACAACACATCATCAAGATTCTGGGTATCGTCTTCGAGGGTATCGTCCTCAAGAATGGAATCGAAATCGCCTTCGCGGGCATTAGTGGTCATAGGGTTCGAACTCCGTGTGGTGATGTGTCCGGACCTCTGTCGGGACTATAGAAAATGGCAGTAGCAAAACCGGTGTATACGAACGCTGCAAAAAAGCCGCTGCAAAAGAACCGCTGCAAAAGGCCCGCTATAAAAAAACCAACGTTGCTGGGCTTAAAAATTTCGAGTTCACACATCGGGCTTGGTGCTCCAACCCCTGCCTGCCAAATTCCTCGATTTAACCGTTCCGTTCAGAGCTTTTCATGAGAGCTTCTCAT
>JANQYP010000040.1 GCA_030728785.1 Pseudomonadales bacterium | reverse complement strand
CCCAAATATACGGACCCCAAATATACGGACCCCAAATATACGGACCCCAAATATAGTTTTTACTCCGACCCCAAATATGCCCAAATATGTATTACTCCAGGGCTAGCCAGGCACCAACTGCTATCAACAAGCTGCCGGCAAGGCGGTTTAACCAGTGGACATTGTCGCCGCGTTGTAAAAACACGCGCAACGACTTGCCGCCGCTGGCGTAAATTGTCATACAAATGAATTCGCTGCACATGATAATCGCCACCAGCACAAGCAATTGCCCGGCGATGGCTGCTGATAGATTCAGGAACGGCGGCAGCAGTGAGATCATAAAGGCCCAGCCCTTCGGGTTAGCTATGGCGGTGCCAAAACCCTGTAACACCAGGCTCCAGTTACTCGAGCCTATGGTTGTATTGCCAGGAGAGTCGAGCTGCCCTTTACTGAGGCACATGCGGACCCCAAGATAAACCAGATATGCGCCCCCGATCCATTTGAAAATCGTAAAAACATTTGGATAGTTGAGCATCATTGTCGCCACGCCCATGACAGCGGCAACGGCCACCAACGCAACGCCAACAACCTCACCCAACATCATCCAAAAGGTACGCCGCAGACCAATACTCATGCCCAGGGTCATGGCCAGGGTCATACATAAACCCGGTGTCAGGGACACCAGGAAAAAGGTCGGAATGAAGACTAAGAGAACAGCAAAATCTGGCATGACAAGTTAGGCGGCTGACAAAGCGCCACAGTGTAACGATATTCATCTCACATTACGCGGATTGGCGACTGTTCCTCATGCCGCGCCGAGCGCCATAAGGGGCCCACTGCAAGCAGCAGGCCCAAGACATTAAAACCGGCGTTGGAGACCCGCTACGGGTTTTGAACAACCTGGCCTCGGCTCAGTCCCGCGCCTGCGCGCCAAGCAGAATCTTCTTGGGGTCGCCGCTGACCTGAAAGCTGACGATCAGCAGATAAACGCTGAAAAACAGTATGCCAGCAACAGATGCCACCAGAGCCAGGGCAATACCAGCTGCCGAAAATTGATGGCGCCAGGCAATCCAGACTGCCGAGAGGATGAGATAGGTTAAAAAATCCAGGTGGAACTGCCCGGGCCAGCCCAGGGCGGCCAGGTTGCCCAGCGCCGGTGTGAGCAGGTCCAACCCGTCATTACTCACCGCCACCAGGGTGTAGGCGAGCAGGGTAAGGAACATCACCACCAGCAGGCCGCGGAACAGGCTCATTCTGCTGCACCATAGACGCGTGCCATTTCCTTGACAATTGTGTCGAAGTCAAAATACTCACGCCAGTAGGTGATCTTGCCGTTATGCACCTCGTACACGCCGGTGACGGGCAGTTCGAACCAGCCCTGGGGGACACGGTGGCGGTCGAGCCGTTCAAGCACGACGATGTTGCCATCGGCGACCTGGCGACGGATAACAAACTCATTTTCTTCGATGGGCTCAAAGAAGGGGCCAAGCACCGCCATGATGCCGCTTGGGCCGCGCACGCTGGTATTGGGGCTGTTGATATATTCGATGTCATCGGCAACATAATGTAAGCCTGTTGCAAAATCCATGGCTTCCATGGCATCGCTGAATGACCTGACTATGTGCATTGGGCTTTGGTTATTCATATTGATCTCCGGGTATTGTCCAGCTGGCTTGGATAAAACGTAGCGTACGCTACACGATGCTGCGCGGTCAAGATTAATTGTAGCGATTGCTACATTATATCGAGGGCGCTGATGGTGCTAAGATCGGTCCTTTGCAAGGCTGGCACAGGTTCGGCCAGTTACACTAAACGAGCAGACGATGACCAAGGCAATAACAGATAAGACCGAGAAGCGCCGCCAGGAAATTATCGGCATCGTTGCCATGCATCTCGTCAGGGACGGATTCCAGAACAGCGGTCTGCGCGCCATTGCCAAGAGTGTCGGCATGAGTGATCGCATGATCATGTATTATTTCGAAACCAAAGAAGAACTGATTGCCGAGGCGCTTAGTATGGTCGGCGAAAATTTGGCCGACGGTATGGAGCAAAGCCTGCCCGAGGGTAAGGGCACGGTTAACCAGGTTCTTGCGGCCCTGCTGCAATCCGGGCAGTCGGCAGAGGTTAAGGCGGTGATGCGTTTGTGGTTTGAAATTATTGGCCTGTCCATGCGTGGCCAGGAACCCTATCAAAAAACGGTTGCCCTGCTGCTTGAACGCTCCGAAGAGCGAATCCGAGGCAAACTTCGGGCAGATCAAAAGCATCGCGCCCGTGAAGTGCTGGCGCGCCTGGAAGGTGAGTTGATGCTTGGGCTGCTTATGCCTGTTTGAACCGAACACTGCGGACCAAACCGGGCGTCCTTGCCGGGTGGTACGGCAGAAAAACGCATGGCAAAAAAACCTCGGCTTTAGTATCATTTGCACCTGGTTGGGTCCCTGGATTGGCCCTTGAGTAGCTCCGTTAAAGCATGAGCCTTACCACCCAAGTCACGTCGTCGACTTCAAGTTGCCAGGAATAATCAGCCAAAACCCCCCCCATTCATTGGCCCTTGTGCCCAGGCCTTAGACTGAGAAGCAAGCCCTTATTATGAGCAACAGTGACCTGATCCCGACTACTCAGATAGCCCTGCAGATACCCGTCGTGCAAATTCAAAGCGGCAAGAAATTCGTCAACGACAATGGCATCACAGCGATCAAAAATGGCATCAAGGCCTCCAGTCAGGCACCTCAGCCGCGGCTCCGAAAACCGTCCTGGCTGCGCATAAAAATCAGAGGCGGTGCGGCCTTCGACCGAACCAAAAAAATTGTGCACGAACACAAGCTCAGTACTGTCTGCGAAGAAGCCATGTGCCCTAATATTGGCGAGTGTTGGAGTTCAGGAACGGCGACCATTATGCTGATGGGCGATACCTGCACCCGCGCCTGCCGGTTTTGCGCAGTCAACACCGGTAATCCGCAAGGTTGGCTGAACAAAAACGAAGCCAGGGATACGGCTGAGTCTGTCAAACTCATGGGCCTGAAGTACCTGGTGCTGACCTCCGTAAACCGCGACGATCTGGACGATGGCGGTGCCAGCCACTACGCTGAGGTTGTCAGACGCGTCATAGCCGAAAATCCTGGCGTTGCCGTTGAAGCGCTGACCCCGGATTTTCAGGGTATATTCGACTGCATAGAAACCGTTGTCGACAGCGGTATCGCTGTTTTCGCCCAAAACGTTGAAACCGTAAAGCGCCTTACTCATCCCGTTCGCGATCCGCGTGCCAGTTACGAGCAAACCCTTGCCGTGTTGAAACATGCCAAAGAATACCAACCTGAAATTCTGACCAAAACCAGCATTATGCTGGGCCTGGGTGAAACTGAGGCAGAAATCCTCGAAGCCATGGACGATTTGCGGGCCATAAATTGCGACGTGTTAACCCTTGGCCAATACCTGCAACCGACTGATCATCACCTGCCGATTGTGCGCTATGTGACACCAGAAGAATTTGAAAATTACCGCCAGCTGGGATTGCAAAAAGGTTTTCTCGAAGTTGTCGCCGGCGCCCTGGTCCGCTCCAGTTACCGCGCTGAACAGGTGCTGATGAAAAACAACGTCGGCTTGGGCGCTGCTGTTAAATAGACACTAACTTTTTACAGCCCCTGGCAGAGTGGGAATGCTACGCTAACTCCAGCGCCACGTCATACTCACCGAGCATCGCCATGTGGTTGAGGCGCGCGCGTTGTACCAATGCCTGCTGAGCGGCTGCCAGATTCTCGGCTTTACCCAACCATGTATTCAACGCGGTTTTCTGCAGGGCGCGACCATAGGAAATGCTTAACAACCAGGGTGAATTCAGGCCCTGCTGGTTAATGGCATTAAGATTTTCTGTCGCTTCTTCAGGTGCCTGGCCGCCTGACAAGAAATTGATGCTGGGCACCGCTGCCGGTACGGTCCGGCGCAATACCTGCAGGGTAGCCTGGGCCACCTCGTCGGCCCGGGCGCGGCGGCAGTCTTTGCCAGGCAGGACCATGTTGGGTTTGAGCAGCATCAACTCAAGCGCCACATGATGGCGGCGTAAGGCCTCAAACACCGCCTGTTGCACCGCTTCGGTGACCTCTGCATGACGTCTGATATCATGTCCGCCATCCATCAGCACTTCCGGTTCGACAATGGGTACCAGGCCTTCGGCCTGGCATACAGCAGCATAACGGGCCAGCATTTCGGCATTAGCTTGCATGCCGTGTTGGGTCGGTGCCTTGGGGCCAATCTCATAAACTTCACGCCACTTGGCGAAGCGGGCGCCCTGGAGTTTATAAATCCGCAGGCGCTCGGCCAGACCATCCAGTCCCTGGGTGACCAGGTCACCGGCAGACAACGCCAGGGGGATGGTGCCCTTATCGACTTTGATACCAGGTACAATTTTCTGCGCCCAGGCCGCCTGCGCCATAGTCCTAGTCCTAGTCATAGTCATAGTTATAGCGTCGCCATCGACCGCGTTCTGGCCCAGGGTTTCCTCGAATAGAATGACACCGCTGATATATTCGCCAAGCCCCGGGGTTGTCACCAGCAGGCTGCGCCAGGCGCGGCGGGTTGCTTCACTCGACTCTACGTTAATGGCCTTGAAGCGCTTGGCAATGGTAGGTGCACTTTCATCTGCGGCAAGTACGCCACGACCCTTTTGCACCATGTCGTTGATGGTGGCTTCAAGTTCTGTTGCGTATTGCATCATGTTGCTCCTAGCAGATCGCGTTCAGTCTACGCAAGGTGCAAAGTGAATCCATGTTGCAGATCATGGCAGTGACCATGAAACAGCCAGCATGCTCTGCAAAACGGTCGAGCAGATAGCCGCTGCACGTAATGCATGACAGCGATCAGACGCTCAAGCGACAGGAAGCCCGCTACCGGGCATTCAGGAAGCGACCCTGGCTTGGCGTGTGGTTGCTGCTTCTTGGTATTGGTATCCCGGGAGTTGTGGTGATTGTGCTGGCTCTTCTTGGTTCAAAGATGTTCTTCTCGAGCCTGCTTGGCGGACTAGTATTTTCAGCCCTTGTGGCGCTGGCCATCTGGATATCAACAACGCTTGTACTGCGCCTCAGGCAAGCAGCGGTCGACAAGGAACTCGACCGCTGACTTGCTCGACCCCAAATTTTCGGAGTTTTTACTCTGACCCCAAACTTTCGGTGATGGTGTAGAGTTTGCGGCTGGTCTCGCCGGTGGCGTAGATGGTGCCATCTGGACCCACGGCGACGCCATTAAACACCATGGACGGTGGCTGGGCAGGACCTGGTGCCGGGGTGCCAGCTGGGATGGTGGCCAGCAGGGTCTGGGCGCCGTCGAGGGTGACACGTTTGATGTGACCCGTGGCGCCTTCGACAATGACAAAATCGGCGCCCAGTGAGGCTATCCCTTCGGGTGTGACAAGACCCGTGATGACCTGCTGCGGCGCTGCCAGCAATTGGTTGTTGGCACCGAGTTGGTAGACGCTGCCAGACTCACGGTCGGTGACATACAGGGCGCCAGCATGGACCACCAGGCCGCTGGGTGAGGTCATGGCAAAGACACCACGAACACCGTCAGCGGCAAGGCTGATCACGCGGTTTGTGCCATGTTCGGTGGCTAACAGCTGGCCGGCATAGCGAACCGCTGCGACGGGTGCCTGAAGATTGCTGTAGCGCTCCAGGATCTTGCCACTCGCAGGATCCCAGACCCGAACATCGTTATCCACCCAGGACACCAGAATCAGGTTGTCACCATCGGCGGCCAGATTTATGGCGCCACCCACTTCACCAACACCCAGAACGTTGCGATGTACTCGCAGCTCTGCGCCATTGCTGGGATCAAAAAAGCGGATGGCATGCAAATCTGCAACGGCCAGTTGTTTACCGGCCCAGGCCATGCCGCCGGGGTGTGACAGGCCGCCGGGCTGGATACTGGTCAGGGAGCCGTCGGCTTCAACTCGCTTAATAAAACCGTCAGTAAAGCTGGATACATACAGGCGGTCGGTTTTGTCGAAGGCAAAATTATCCAGGCCGGGGGTCAGGGTTGCCACCAGGGTCTTAACGTTGTCCGTCACTTTGAAGACTTCGCCGGTGCCCGTGTCGAGTACAAACAGTTCGCCGCGGCTGTTGAACTTCACGGCAGCCGGCGTCTGCAAGCCACTGGCTTCAACGCGCATGGTGTTGTCGTCAACATTAAAGCTGACCACCTCACCCGTAAACCAGCGGGGTCCGTAGAGGCGGCCATCAGGGCCCCAGTCCATGCCGTTCAGGCCACAGCCGGGTCCGAGGTCGGCGGCGATGGTGCGTGGCGGGTTGACACCCAAGGGGTCAACCTCAAACAGACCGGTACCAAAAAAACACTGGGAGACAAACAGGCGACCATCGTCAGAGAAGGTAATGGGGTTGACGCCGGGTGTCAGCTGGGCGGCGACCACACGCTCGCCAGCGGCATTAAAACCCGCAACCTCACCCGTCAGGATGGATGTCCAAAAGAAGCTGCCGTCTGCAGCAAAGGCCAGGTCATCGGGGCCAAACACACCTTCGGCGGCGCCCAGGCGTTGCAAAATTTCGCCAGTGTTCGGGTCCATGATGGTGATATTGGAACCCACCACCGAGGCCGCGTAGAGGCGTCCGTCCGGCCCAAAATAGATGCCATTGGCGCCGGCAATATTGGCGCCGCTGGCCAGTTCTGACAACTGCCCTATAGCTACTGGTGCAGCATCAACTGTTACTGCGGTTGTTTCTTCGGTGTTTGCCACGCCCGCATCCTTGGGCTTATCACAACCTGCTGCCAGGGCGATCAGGCAGGCTGACAGCAGTAACCGCCGGGCCAATCCCCGATTGCTGTTCAAGGTTTTCATGGGCACTTCTCCTTCTTATTGTTTTTTATTACAGGTCTTGGTTGCCGTGGCTGTGCTGTTATCTGTCATCCACTGTCTTGATAAAACTGTCCATCACTCGCAGCATGGTCTTGCGCGGCGTTTCCAGCAGTGCCGCATGGTCACCGCCGGGCAGCACGACCCACCACCTCTGGGGGTGGGCAATGGTGCTGAAAACCGCACTTAGGTTGGCCGCCGGGGTCAGAGGGTCAAACTCACCCGCCAGCAGCAGGGTCGGCGTATTGATCTTGCCGGCATCGAGTTCAGCCCATTCATGCAGGTTCTTGAAATCTACCCGCAGCGGGTCTGCTGCCAGGGACGCCAGCACATAGGCATC
Organism: Pseudomonadales bacterium; assembly: GCA_030728785.1. Classification (GTDB taxonomy): domain Bacteria; phylum Pseudomonadota; class Gammaproteobacteria; order Pseudomonadales; family Azotimanducaceae; genus UBA4582. The sequence goes on along the minus strand of JANQYP010000040.1, from coordinate 17,925 downwards.
AATGGCGGCCTGGCTGATAGAGCCGGGAACAATAAAGTCACTGGCGGCGTTGGCGGCGGTATTGGCCACTGCCGGCGGCCGGCTGGGATAGGCAAAGTCGGCAGCGAGGATGTGGCGACTCGGGTCAAAGGGATAGCCAAACAGCGTCAGGGAGGCCGCGCTGCCGGGGTCGCGCTGCATCACCAGCTGGCCGATCATGGCGCCATAAGACCAGCCAAACAGGTGCAGCGGCAGGGGGCTTCTGGCTTTCAGCCAGTGCAGCACAATTGTGGCGTCTGTGGCAGCTCGGTTCGGTGTCAGCCAGCCGCTGGCGTCCCTGGGGGTGGCGCCATAGCCCCGTGCGTCCAGGGCAAAAACCGCATAACCAAGGGCATTGAGGCCCTGCATAAATGACAGGTCTTCGCCGGCCACCGACAAATCAAAGTCCGGACGACTGCTCCAGGTGCGGCCATGGAGCAACAACAGCTGGGCGATGGGCTTGGCAGGGGATTTTTCCCAGACCGTCAGAGGGTGGCCAGCGGCCAGCACTGTATGTTGTCGCAGCTCGATCTGCTCGGCAGCAGCGGCACCTGCAGTGCCGAAATTGAGCAGCAAACCGGCCAGCAGCAGGGCCATCGCCCCCAGGCGCGAGTGGGATGAGGTCACGGCTTGCCTGTGGGTCTGGAGGGCCATGGATCAGCTCTATAATCAAACGGGTGACCAGCGTAGCACAGTCCGGGGGCCGCTGGCATGGCCTCAAATGTCATTGATCCGCAGGGTGATAAGGGTGTTGTCAATCGTTTTTTTCGATCAAGCTGAGCGAAAACATTCATTGGACTAAGCCTTGCCAGACCTCTATCGTCACGGTCTCGCATGCTGTGTGAGTTAACCCATTGGAGAAGATCTATGGCATTAAAAGGTTCAAAAACTGAGCAAAATCTGAAAGATGCATTTGCGGGCGAGTCCCAGGCAAATCGTCGTTACCTGTACTTCGCCGCCAAAGCTGACGTTGAAGGCTACAACGATGTTGCCACTGTGTTTCGTTCCACTGCTGAAGGTGAAACCGGTCATGCCCACGGGCACCTGGAGTACCTTGAAGAAGTTGGCGATCCAGCTACTGGTCTGCCAATCGGTCCCACCATCGACAACTTGAAAGCGTCTGTTGCCGGTGAGACTCATGAATACACTGATATGTATCCAGGCATGGCGTCAGCCGCTCGTGAAGAAGGCTTTGACGAGATTGCTGACTGGTTTGAAACGCTGGCCAAGGCCGAGCGCAGCCACGCCAACCGTTTCCAGAAAGCACTGGATAACCTCGACGCCTGATTAAGGGTCTTGGATCTGTATTAGGGAAGAACAGGGGAAGAATCGATGAGCGAGCGACGCGAAGGCAATCTGGAAGCACCTACCCGCCACCCTCTGGGGCAGCAGGAAGAGGCGTTCTGGGACGAGGATAGTTTGTTTACGGAACTGGAGCGTGTCTATGACATCTGCCACGGTTGCCGGCGCTGCGTGAGCCTGTGTGATTCGTTTCCTACCCTGTTCGACCTTGTTGATGAGTCTGAGACACTGGAAGTGGACGGCATCGACAAGCAGGACTACTACAAGGTAGTCGACCAGTGTTACATGTGCGACCTGTGTTACATGACCAAGTGCCCTTATGTGCCCCCCCACGAATGGAATGTGGATTTCCCGCACTTGATGCTGCGGGCCAAGGCACAAAGATTTAAAAATGAGGGGGCGAGTTTCCGCGATCGAACCCTGACCAACACGGACCTGGTGGGTAAGCTGGCAAGCATCCCGCTGATTGACGTGACGGTTAATGCGCTGAATAAAAACGGCCTGTTCCGGAATGCCCTGGAGGCCACCCTGGGTGTGCACCATGAGGCGCCGGTACCAGACTACCATGCCAAGACCCTGCGCAAGCGGTTTAGCAGTTCACCCCAGACCGTCAAGCCTGTAGGCCGAACGACAGGCAAAGTGGCGTTTTATGCCACCTGTTATGGCAACTACAATACGCCGGACCTGGGTGAAGATTTTGTCAAAGTGTTTGAGCACAACAACATCCAGATAGACCTGGTGCCCAAGGAGGCCTGTTGTGGCATGCCCAAGCTGGAACTGGGTGACCTTGAGACGGTAGAAAAGCTGATGCGGCAGAATATTCCCGTGCTGGCGAAATTGGTGGATGAAGGTTATGACCTGATTGCCCCCATTCCTTCCTGTGTATTGATGTACAAGCAGGAACTGCCTCTTATGTACCCGGACGATCCTGATGTGCAGAAAGTCAAAAAAGCGTTTTTTGACCCCTTTGAATATCTGCACCTGCGCCATCGTGAAGGAGAGTTCAACTTAGACTTCAAAACCAGCCTGGGTGATATCAGCTACCAGGTAGCCTGCCATCTGCGGGTGCAGAATATTGGCCTGAAAACCCGCGACATCCTCAACCTGGTGCAAGACACCCAGGTCAGTGCCATTGAGCGCTGCTCCGGTCACGATGGCACCTATGCGGTGAAAAAAGAGACCCGCGCCAAGTCCCTGAAAATCGCCAAGCCGGTAGTTCGCCAGGTTGACCAGAAAAAGCCGCAGCACTTTACCAGTGACTGCCCCATGGCCGGGGTCCAGATCTCCAGCCTGGCCACCAGCGTCGACAAGTCGGAGCACCCGATGACATTACTGCGCCTGGCCTACGGCATTTAAACCAAGGAATGATTATGTTAACGCGAGCCGATTTGTGGTCGTTGGAGCAGTACGCCGAGCAGCGCGGCGGTTTTCGGGCCAGCGTGCTGGCCCACAAAAAAAACCGCCAGGTCCTGCTGGGCGACCATATTCTGCTGTTGTTTGAAGATCAGCTGACCATCAAGTACCAGATTCAGGAAATGTTGCGCATTGAAAAAGTCTTTGAGGCGGCGGGTATTCAGGAGGAGCTGGACGCCTACAACCCGCTGATTCCCGATGGCGACAACTGGAAATGCACCATGCTGATCCAGTACAACGACGTTGATGAACGGAAAAAACGCCTCGGCGAGTTGATTGGCGTTGAGGATCAGATCTGGATTCAGGTTGGCGCTGCAGGCCGGATCAGTCCCATGTGCGACGAGGATATGGAGCGCACCACCGCCGACAAAACCTCGGCGGTGCATTTTATGCGTTTTCAGTTGTCACCGGCCCAGGTTGCTGCGGCCAAGGCTGGCGCTGAGATTGTCATCGGGGTTGATCACCGGGCATTTCCCTGTGCGCCACAGACGCTCACCGCCAGCGTCCGTGAAGCGCTGGTAGCCGACCTGGCATAAGCCGCCGCAACCCAGGGATTTTTCTCCTCGGGCTTGTGCCACCCCCTGCGTTAACGCTATAAAGCGGCAGGGAGAAAAACTTTATGCTGACAAACTCTTTCAGGCAGGTGGCTGTGCTGTTTATGGCGCTGGGCCTGTGCTGTGTGCAACCGCAGGTGCATGCAGAAACCATCGTTGACCTGCAGGCGGGCGAAAGTCTCACTATTCAGCGGGCGGCGCCAAAAACCGCGATTAAGATTGATGGTCACCTGAGTGATGCCATCTGGGCAACCCTGCCGGCCTACGATGAATTTCTGGTGGTTGAGCCAGACACCCTCGACAGGGTGCCCCACGCCACCCGAGTAAAATTCTTTTATACAGATGCCGGCCTGTATGTCGGCGTTGACATGGATCAACCGGTGGACTCTCTCATCGGCAGCCTTTCTGGCCGTGACCAGCGCCAGGTGAACCGCGACAGCATTGGTGTCACCCTCGATACTTCCGGTGAGGGGCGGTATGGCTACTGGTTTGGGGTCAATCTTGGTGACACCCTGATGGATGGCACCGTGTTGCCGGAGCGCCAGTTTACCAGTGACTGGGACGGCGCTTGGCGAGGCGCCAGCCAAATTACCGACCATGGCTGGTCGGCAGAATTGTTTATTCCCTGGGGCACTGTGTCCATGCCTGCCAGTGGCGATATTCGCCGCATCGGTTTATATATGTCGCGCAAAGTTGCCTACATCGACGAACGCTGGGGCTGGCCCGGCTTGCCAGATACACAGGCAAAATTCATGTCGGTTCTGCAGCAAATGCAGTTCCAGGGTGTGAATCCTAAAAAACAGTACAGCATCTTTCCTTTTACTGCGGTTGGCCGCGACCTGGTTGAAGGCAAGAACCTGTATAAGGTGGGTGCTGACTTTTTCTGGCGACCGTCTACTAACATGCAGGTCTCTGGTACGGTCAATCCTGACTTCGGCAACGTGGAGTCAGATGATGTGGTCATCAACCTGGATGCCACGGAAACTTTTTTTCCGGAAAAGCGCCTGTTTTTCCTTGAGGGCCAGGAAGTATTTGTCGCCTCACCGCGGGCCGATACCCGTGGCAATGGTGTTGGTAACGCTGGCGCCCCTTACACCATGGTCAATACCCGGCGTATTGGTGGCAAACCCCGTGCGCCGGTGGTGGGGGCTGGCTTAACCTTTCCTGATCGTGAACTGGCACAGCCTGTTGACCTTTATGGCGCCGTCAAACTGACTGGGCAGATGGGCAGTTTTCGTTATGGTTTTCTTGGTGCCTTTGAAGAAGATCTGGATCTGCTAGGCCAGCAGGCGGGTGTGCCTGTGAGTGTCGCCCAGACGGGCAGTGACTATGGTGTGGCACGGCTGGTATACGAAGACTCCAAGGGTGGTGCCTATCGTGCGGTCGGTTTGCTGACTACCGCCGTATTGCACGACACCAGGGATGCCCTGGTGCAGGGCCTGGATGGCCACTACCTGACTGCGGACGGCAAGCTGAAACTGGATGGTCAGGTGTTTACTTCCGACATCGATGGTATTGATCGTGGTTATGGTGGTTTTGCCGATGTTGAGTACACCATTCGACAGGGTGTCTCGCAGCGTTTTGGCATCGAGTATTTTGACGACAAAGTGGATATCAATGACCTGGGTTACCTGCAGCGTAACGACAGCTTCAGGGTCAGGGCTGCGCATGTTCGCACCAACTCTGGCATGGCCTGGGCGAAAAATAACCAGTTTGACCTGCGCGGTTTTGCGCAGAAAAATGGCGACGGTTATTTTACCGGCGGGGGGATCTATCTCACTAACAGGCTGACCTTCAATAATTTGTCGAGCGTGACATTTATCTCCAGTTTTACGCCCAAGGCCTATGATGACTTAAACAGTTTTGGCAATGGCACCTATCGCACCGAGAAACGTCGCGAGCTGGCACTGCGTTACGCTTCGGCCTCGAATACCAGTTTCAGTTTTGGTGGCGGTGTGGGTCTGCGTGAGGAAGCCTTGGGCGGCAATCAAGTAAAAATTGGCGGTGGCTTTACCTGGCGCCCCACTGATCGCTTCTCCGCAGACCTGGATATCAGCTGGGCCGATCGGCACGGTTGGCTGTTGCATCAGCAGGATCGCAATTTCACCACTTTCGAGGCTGAGCAGTGGACCCCAAAACTAACCTTTGAGTATTTCCTCAGTGCCCGCCAGCAACTCCGTGCCGCAATGCAGTGGGTCTCTATTCGGGCCCGGGAGGACGAGTTTTACCTGGTGCCCAATACGCCGGGTGAGTTGCTCAAGACCCCCAAGCCGGCCGGACCATCAGACAGTTTTGGTCTGTCGCAAATGAGTTTTCAGGTGCGCTATCGTTGGGAAATAGCGCCGTTGTCAGACCTGTTTGTGGTCTATACCCGCGTTGCCGACAAGGGGCTTGCGTTGCGTGAGAACAGTTTTTCTGATCTGTTTGAAGCCGGCTGGCGTGATCCCGTCAATGACGTATTTGTGGTGAAGGTACGCTACCGGTTTGGCTCCTAGTTCTGATTGCGTGGCCGGCTGAAGGGCAGGAAACCCTCTAAGATTTTGATGCTGTCGAGAATATGCCGGTCAAAAGTATGCTGGAAACCGGGAGACAGCTTCAGTTGCTGGCGCCGGCCATCTGAGGGATGGTCGTGTTTCATCAGGATGTCTTTTTCTATGAGCAGGTTCATTCTGGAGTTGATGGTGGTCTTGGCGGACGGGGTACTGAAATACAGGTCGGAAACAAACAGCGCCTCATCGGCCAACTGAGCTTCTGCAACGGTAAAAATCAACCACCAGGTGAGTGACTCAGAGTTGCTGGCGGTCACCAGGTCACGACGGCGCTCGAGTTGGCCAAGGCAGAAGCGCACATACGCCAGTGGTTGGTTGTTAGCTTCTTTGCGAGACGAGTTAAAGTGCAATGCTGCGGCATGGGCCTGCTGGGCTTGCTGGGGTTGCTGAACGCTGACAAGTTCATTGAGCGCCAGCACTTTCTCAATTGAAGCTCTGATGGAACCCAGATACTGGTCAACATTGTCACCCAGTGGCGCAAAGTGATCAAAGCTGTGCTGCGGGTCTAACGAGATCAGCTTGCTGATGGTCTCAAGCTTCTGCTCGAAAAATTGCGAGTGCCGGCGTGAATTTGCCAGGCAGGCATTGACATGGGCACGAAGCAGCGGGAAGTTGAGGGGTTTGATGAAGACCCCGTCGGCGCCGCCGTTGAGTCTTTCGATTTTGGCAGTTTCGTCGCTGTTGGCACTGAGGAAAAGAAAGGGAATCACCTGGTAGTCGAGTCCCAGATCGCGAACGGACGTCAACATTCGGTCGCCCGTCATATTAGGCATTTTCTGGTCACAGATGATCAGGTTAGGTTTTTTGGCGCGAACAAGGGCCAGACCCTGAATGCCGTCTCTCGCTTCACTGATATTGTGCCCGTCTTTTTCTAAGGCCTTTCTTATCAGTTGGCGGATTCCTGCATCATCTTCGGCAACCACTATATTCAAAACTGATCCTCGTTTGCCTCTGATACTGGGCAATACCCTGCGAGTATCAGAATGTTTCCAAGTTATTAATGGGCTGGTGTCGGCATATATTTCTGCCCAACTCGAAGACCAAAAAAGGTCAATTAGCACAGGCCGTGCCGTGCCCTCGCATTAGCCCCTAATGACTCATTTGCCGCAAGCTGATAATGGTAGTATTCCCGATCTGAAAACGGCATTTTTGCTGCCTGTTATCGAGATAAGCCCGTTTAATATTTGTTTAATGGTGTGCGGTGGCGAGTGGACTGCTGTGCAAGCCGAGTAGCATGAGTTTTGTTGCACGCAGACGGGTTAGTGAAGGCTCACGGAATATAACTGCGCCGATACATTATGTATACATGCCAGTTATTCGTCTTTTTTAATGCGGGTTAATCTGCAGAAGTTTGATTTCTGCCGTGTTTCGCTCAGTTTTTAACCATATCGGTGGCTTTTTGTCGCTGTTTGCCGGTTGGTTTTCTCGACTTGGTCATTCCGGCTGGATTTTTTGCTGCTGCTCATAAGCGACTTTTGAGGGGGTGATGCGTGACATCGTGTACGCTGGTGTCAGGAGTCATGTGTTATCTGGCACTGCGCTGCACGGGTAGCACCAGGTCGCCTTCGTTGAGACCTGCCAGAATTTCGACATTGTTGTCATAACGTTTGCCGGTTTTCACCAGCCGCTTGAGGATCTGGCCATCTTGGTTAATCCACACCACGTCCAGTTGGCCGACGCTGGCAACCCTGTCTGCAGCCACCAGCAGGCGATGTTTTTCACCTACCTTGAATATTAGGCGGGCAAACATACCTGGCAATAAGTCAGCGGCATAATTCACGCTGACCTTGATCTGAAAGCTGCGGGCGCCGGGATTGGCGGCGGGTACCAGCTCTTCCACCGTGCCCGTAAACGCTTGTCCCAGTGACGGCACTTCCACCGCCACACTGTCGCCAATCTTCAAGGCCAGGGCAAGTTGTTCCCGAACATGGGCGTCGACCCGCAGGGACAACGGGTTATATAAGGATAGCAGGCGACTGCCAGGGCTGGCCGTGTCGCCAGGCTCCGCATAACGATCGATAACCCGGCCATCAATGGGGGCAGTGATCTGGCTGTAAGCCAGCGCCGACTGCATCTCCTCAAGCATGCGCTGGGCTTGTGCTGCCTCACTCTGCAGGCTTTGCTGGTTGGCCGTGGCACGATCAAGTTCGGCCCTGGCAACCATACCCTGGGCAAACAGTTCCTGCATGCGGCGCAATTGTTTGTCAGCTTCCTGCAGGCGTGCCGTGACGCCGGTAATACGCGCGTCGGCCTGGGCTTTTCTTGAGCGCAACTCGGTTTGTTCGAGGCTGACCAGCAGGTCACCCTTTTTGACGCTGTCGCCGGCGCGCACCTTGATGGTTTCGATGCGGGCAAGAATGCGTGACGAGATATCTGTGGCCTGCTTGGCAGAGATAGTGCCAGCAACTTTTTCCAGCATGGGTATTACCATGCTGCCCACAGGGACCGCCTCGTTACTGCTTATCCTGGCAGCAGGCGCAAGGCCAGGTTCAATGCGATCGTTAAACAGATCAGCCATCCAGGCGACAATCAGGCCAAGCAGCAGCAGCGACAGGCCGGGAATCAATAATTTTTTCATGGGTTCACCAAGGCAGAGTCGTCAGGCTCGCTGAAGACCAGGTAATAGACCACCGGGACAATGATCAGCGTAAACAGGGTGGAGGCCGTAATGCCGAAGATGATGGCCAGGGCCAGGCCGCTGAAGACAGGGTCCAGGGTTATCACCAGGTTGCCCAGCAGGGTGGTGCCAGCGGTGAGCAGAACCGGCCGCATACGCACGGCACCGGCGTGAATGACGGCATCTTTGATGGCAAAGCCGGCGGCTCTGGCCTGTTCAATAAAGTCCACCAAAATAACCGAGTTGCGTACCACAATGCCGGCCAGGGCGATCATGCCGATCATGGCGGTGGCAGTGAACAACACCGGGTCCGGGGCACCGGCGATAGTACGTTCGCCTAATTGGTTCATCAGCCAGAAGCCGGGCATGATGCCTATCACCGTCAGGGGGATGGAGGACATGATAATCAGGCTCAGGGCCATTGAGCCGGTCTGGAATTTCAGCACCAGAAAAATAGCGAGCAGGGCAAAAGCGAAGGCCAGGCCCATATCACGAAAGACGCGCAGGGTTATTTTCCATTCACCTTCACCGCTCCAGCTGACGTTGACGCCAGTGGGCAGCTGCCAGCCAATCCCGCCGCCGGGATTAAAGTAGCTGCGGTTCTGCCATGGGGCTGCAGTGCCTGTCGGTTGATTAAAATCGGCACTGACATCGCTGATGACTTCGGCCGGAGTTCGGCCAGACAACTCGGCGGTGACATACACCACCGGTTGCAGGTCTTTGTGATGGATCGCTTGGTCTACTTGCAGGTTGATGAACTCGCCCAGCTCACCTATTGCCACCAGACTCTGTGGCGCCGTCTCCAGGCCTTGGGCTTGTTGTTGTTTGATGATGTCTGAACGACCGCGAACCTGCAGGCGCAGCAAATCAAGCTCACTGCTGCGCTCGCTCAATGGCAGCCGCAGGTTGATGGGTACGGGTACAGACTGCCGTGGCTGGTTCAGGTACCCCACATCAATACCCTTGTTAGCAATAAGAATGGCCTGGCTGATATCAGCGGTAGAAACTCCCGACAGTGCGGCTTTTTCTTTGTCGACGACAAATCGTTGCAGTCCCTGGCGACCCTCGACACTGCTGTCGATCTGCACCACATGGGGTTCTTGGCTGAGCCTGGCCATAACCTGGTCAGCGGCGGCGCGCAGGGTGGCGTAATCAACTGTGCGTTCGCCATAGATCTCTGCCACCAGGGTGTCGAGCACCGGTGGCCCGGGCGGGACTTCAATGACCTTGATATTGGCGGGTGAGTCCAGGTTGCGAATCATTTCCCGCAGGCGCAATACCACAGCATGCGACTGGTGCACCCTTAAGGTTTTGTCTGCCAGGAGTATGCGGATATCGGCCAGGTGCGGCGCCTGGCGTTGGTAATAGCGCCGCACCAGGCCGTTAAAGTCGATGGGTGAAGGTGCGCCGACATAGACTGCAAGGGCCGCAATTTCGGGCACCAGTTGCAGTTCCGCAGTGATCCGACGGGCTTGCGCGGCAGTGGCTTCGGTGCTGCTGCCTTCTGGCATATCAATCAGCACCTGCAGCTCACTTTTGTTATCAAAAGGCAACAATTTGAGTGGCACGGCCCGCCAAGCTGGCAGCAGGCAGGCCAGCAGGAACAGCACCAGCACACCATACAGCAGGTTTTTGGAGTGCCGCCGACTGTCGAGTATGGGTGTCAGGAACCTCTGGTAAAACGCTAGCAAAGGTATGGACGTGCTGGTTTCAATGCTGGGGCGCAGCAGTTTGCTGGCCAGCCACGGCGTGACCATAAACGCCACAAAGGTGCTGGCGATAACACTCACAGGCACGTTAAAAGCCATGGGTGCCATATAAGGGCCCATCATGCCGGTGATAAAAGCCAGGGGCACAAACGCCAGGACAATGGTCAGGGTAGAGACCAGCAAGGGTACGCGAATTTCGCTGATGGCAGCGACAATCCGGTCCTTGACGTTAGTGCTGTCCATACGCAGGTAACGCTCAATATTGTCAACCCCGGTAATGGGGTCGTCCACCAGCAGGCCCAGCGACAGGATCAGGGCAAACAGGGTCACCCGGTTGATGGAATAGCCAAGGGCCATATCCAGAGCAAGGGTAATGCCATAACAGATGGGTACGGCCAGGCCCACCACCAGGGCCGCCCGCCAACCGAGAAAAATGCCAATAAATACCACCACGGTGAGGACCGCAAAACCCAGGCTCATGGCCAGGTTGTCGACCTTCTCGTCGGCGCTGACGCCATAGTCGCGGAGAGTCTGGACATGGACTTCGGCGGGAATAAAGTCGACCTGCAGACTCGCCACCAGGGCATGCACCTGCTCTGCCACAGCCACGGCGTTAGAGCCGCGTTGTTTGGCGACGCTGATGGTCACCATCGGCGCGTCTGTTATGGCCTGGCCAAACGGATGCAGCTCGGATTTGAGTTCCAGCCATTGGTAACTGCTGGCCACCGGGGTGCTGTCCTGGACCCTTGCCACATCCTTGAGGTGCACGGGAATACCGTCAATCACATTAATAATGGCGTTGCTGATGGCTTCCGCTGAATGGAAACGATCGCCGCTTTCCAGCTGGATAACCTGGTTGTTGAAGGCCAGCTGACCGGCCTGGTACAGAACATCTGAGACCTGCAGCGCCGAGATAATATCTGTGACACTGGTCTGGCGTGCAGCCAGGGCTTCGGGGTTGAGCAGGATGTTAATCTGGCGCGGCCTGCCACCAACAATATTGACCTCGTTAGTCTGGGGGATGGCCTGGATAAATGTGCTGACTTCATCAGCAATCCGGCGCAGCTCCACATCGGCATAGCGGGCTGGGTCATCACTCCATAAACCCAGCAGCAGAATAGGTATGTCGTCCACCTCGATGGGCTTGATCAGCCAGCGTGCAATGCTGCTGGGCATCTGGTCCTGATTGGCATACAGCTTGTTGTAGGTATTGAGGATGGCGTCTTCCCGATCCTCGCCAACAAAAAAGCGCAGGGTCACCTCGGCAGTTGAATTGCCTGAGATGGAGTAGACATGTTCGACGCCGGGAATTTGCGCCAGCAGCTTCTCCAGCGGTGTTGTGACCTGGCGTTCTACCTGGCGCGCGTCAAGGCCGGGAGCGGTGACGCTGACAGTGACCATAGGCACCACAATCTGTGGCTCCTCTTCCCGGGGGGTGAGTTGCAGGGCAATGAGGCCCGCACCTATACCCAGCAGGAACAGGAATATGGGAATGCTACCCGTCATGGTGCTGGCGACCAGGCGATCTATCCAGGAAGGTGTTGCCATATGATGCCTGTGCCGTGTTTGGGCAGTGGATATTTTTCAGGGTCCTGAGCACCGCCAGTATATGGCTGGGTCAGGTAAGTGACACGCTGGTAATTTAGAGGTTCGTAAATTAAGAAAGCATAATATACAGGGCCCGAGGGTGACGCAAGCCTGCGGACTAAATCGGCAGGGAGGTCGTGGACTTGATCCGCTCCATGGCAAAAGATGAGGATACATCGGTTAATGGTGCGGCCTTGATGATTTGTTTATAGACCCGGTCATAGTCGCTGATGTCCCGGGTCAGGACCTTCAGCAGATAATCCGTTTCACCACTGAGGCGATAGAACTCCACCACCTCAGGAATCTGGCTGACCCCTTTGGAAAACTGGTCAAGCCAGGCTTCGTTGTGCTGATTGGTGCGCACCGAAACAAACACGGTGAGACCAATACCAAATTTCACCGGGTCGAGTATGGCCACCTGTTTGTCGATGACCTCGGTCTGCAGGCGTTTCATGCGCCGCCAGCAGGCGTTCACCGAGAGACTGACCTTGTCGGCAATGTCGGCCGCAGGCACAGTGTTGTCGCGCTGTAATATTCTGAGAATCTGCAGATCCTTGGCGTCTAAATCATGCATGAAGTTACCCTGAGGCAGGAATTATTTGCACGATAGTGAGCTATTACGTCTGTTATGAAAAGAAAAAGCGGCGTGATTGGTGTTGCTGCCAGCGACCCCGGGCCATCATAAGTACCATGCATCGGCAGTAATATACGGCATATTCCTGTTTGGCGAATTTCAGTACACTGTCGCTAAATCAAAATCAGGGAAGGGAGTGGGAACAGTGACAACAGCGAAGATGACAAATGCTCAGGCGCACTTTGATGTCGTGGTGGTGGGGAGCGGTTTCTCTGGCCTGCTGGCTACGATCCAGTTAAAGGATGCCGGTATTACCCATGTTCGAGTGTTCGAGATGACACCTTCGGTGGGGGGCGTCTGGAGCAGCGGCGGCGTTGGCGCCTATCCGGGTGCCGCCTGCGATGTACCTGCCTATACCTACCTGCCGATGCTCGATCGTACGGGTTTTATCCCTTCTAAAAAATATGTCAGCCAGGCCGAGATAGCCGGCTACGCCGAACTGCTGATCGACCACACAGGGATTCGCGAGCAGATTCATTTTTCCCGCAAGGTCGAGAAGATTCGCTTTATCGGTGACGGCGAAAAAGTCTGGCAGGTCATCACCGTTAACCCCCTCACTGGCGAGCCGGCCGAGACGGTTACGTGCCAGCATGTCGTGACGGCTAATGGCCCCTTGTCCAGCCCGCGCCTGCCAGAAATTCCCGGCATGGACACTTTCAAGGGTGAGAGTTTTCATACGGCTCAATGGGATCACACGGCTGACCTGAAGGGCAAACGGGTTGGCGTTGTGGGTACTGGCGCCTCTGCAGCCCAGGTCATTACAGCCATTGTCGATGATGTGGCAACACTGACAGTGTTCCAGCGTACCCCCACCTGGTGCCTGCCTCGGGACGACGAACCAACACCGCCGGAGATGGTAGAAAAATTCAAGGCTGGCGGCTACAGCGAGTCTCTGCGCCATGTCGACTGGCGCGGCGAGGCCGAGCCGGCAGAAGGTGCTGTGTCTTTTGAGGCGCTGCACGACCCGCAGCAGAACGCCGCCATCTGCGCCCAGATTGCGGCCCGTCTGCACAGTGAGGTTGAGGACCCGGCCATTGCCAGGCTGCTGACGCCGGATTATCCGTTTTTCTGCAAGCGGGCACTGTTCATTGATGATTATTACACCACCTTCAACAAGCCCAATGTGACCCTGGTAGATGACAGTGGCGGGGTGGTGGCGGTAAATGCCAGCGGCCTGGAAATTGCCCGCGGCGAAAAGTTTGACCTGGATGTGATTATCTATGCCACGGGTTTCGACAGTAACTTTATTCCGTTTCCCATAGAGGGGCGCAATGGCATCACCCTGGCGGATAAGTTTGGTGCCAACGCTCGGAATAACTTCCAGATGGTGACACCCCATTCACTGTGGGGCATACATGTGGCAGAGATGCCCAACCTGTATATGATGATTGGCCCGCAGAGCCTCAATCCGGTGACCAATGTGACCCTGTTGTGTGAAGCGCAGGGCCGTTATATCGCCGACCTCATAGTCAGGATGCAAGAGCAACACCAGCGGACGGTTGAACCCACAGCCAAGGCCGTCGAAGCCTGGACCAGCCTGTGTGAATCAACCGCTGAGGGTAAGGTCTGGCTGCGCTGTAATAACTGGTACATGAAGTCTACCAAAACCGACGCCGCCGCCGGCCGGCAACGCTCGTCAGGTATGTGGATGGCGTCTTATCCGGATTACCTGCGGCATGTGCTTGGCCATGAGGGTGGTACGCAGGAAGAGCTTCTCCATTTCCAATAGCAGGCCGCGACCAGCTGTTATTGCACTTGCCAGCTGCCGTCTGCTTGCCGGCAGGCAGTGCCATAGACCTGTTCCTGCTGGCCGCCAAGCAGTGCCTCAACGGTAAATTCACGACAGGGATGACCTTGGTGTTCCCAGGTGCGGGTGGGGACCACAGAGTAAGCATTACCCGTGTCGGGGTTCTGCCAGCGGGTCGGCACCCCGGTTCTGACGTTTTCAAGGCTGGTGGCCAGGTTATGTCGGTCCGTATCGTCCATGGAGCGACCAACAGAACCGCCCACTGCTGCGCCAATCATGGTGCCGGCTATGATTGCCGCCGTGCGGCCACGGCCACCGCCGATTTCAGAGCCCAGCACGCCACCCAGCAAACCACCAATGACTGTGCCTGCCTGCTCATTCTGGCCCTGGCCGGCGCAGCCTGCGAGCAATACGAGTATTAAAGGCCATAAACGTAAACCGCCTTGCAGCATGAGCGTCTCCTGTGGGTCTTTGTATAGAGAAAGGGGAAAAGCTATAACCTAGTCCTGATTCCGCCTGGATGAATTGACCTCCGTCAGGCTTAGGCATTGACCAATATTTGTCTGGATGTTGCGCCCGCCTTCGTGTTTCAGTCGGTGCTGCATCGCGCCGGGAAGTAATGTTAAGCTTGAAGACCGCGAATAAAACCGTTTTTGCGGCAACAGCGTATAGTGACTACTTTTTACTGACTGGGTACCCGTATGAGGCGCACACTCTTAGCCTTGGTGTTACTGATTTCTGGATCGGTCATGGCGATTGAAAAGCCGAGCTTTGAGCTCATCTCAAGCTTCGACGACGTTGAGGTACGCTTGTATCACGCTGCTATCCTGGCGCAAACCCGCGTGTCGGGCGACTTTAAACAAGTGGGGTCAGACGCCTTTCGAAAACTCGGGGGCTATATTTTTGGCCAAAATGTAACGGACGAAAAAATCGCCATGACCGCGCCGGTGACTCAAAGCCAAGAGCAAGACGGCAGCTATCTGGTGAGTTTTTTCATGCCCGCGAAGCATTCTCTCGCCAGTCTCCCCGCTCCAACTGATGCCGCGGTAACCATGGTTGAGATGCCGGAAACTTTTTTTGCTGTGATCCGCTATCGCGGTGGTTGGAGCCAGGAAAAATACACGACCAACGAGCAGCGCCTGCGCGCCGCTATTGCCGCAATGCCAGACTGGGAAATCGCCGGTGAGCCGGTGTGGGCGCGTTATGATCCCCCCATGATGCCGAGCTTGTTTCGCACCAACGAGGTGCTCATTCCTGTAAGGCCCCAAACACCATGAGCGCCACCTTTGCAGACACGGTGCGGGCAGAGGTAATCATTCCAATTGAGAGCTTATGCGGGCTGCTGAATGAAGAGGCTTGCTACGCCGAGTTCGTCTGGTTTTCGAATATTCTAAAGATGCTGGCCACCCCAGAGGACGAGGCCTCGGTTTTGACTGCGGTCATTGAACTGTCGCAATGTGCTTTTCTAGGGTTTGTATTCAGTCATGAGGCAGCGGTTCAAATAGATCAAATCTTAGAGCGCGCGATTACCCTGGCGCATACGATGAGCGCGCCGGCAACGCCATCCGGTGCCCATTAACGCCGCGTAGCATTGCCAGAACCCTTCGGCAGGGGTAGCTCCCTGGCAGATTGAAGTGCAGCGACATCGGCCAGTTGGTCAGCCTCATCAAACAGCAAGTAATCGCGCTGTGTTACACCATCCTAGTGCCCATCCAGGCGTTGATCGATGATGACTGAGGCGCTGGTGCAGATCATGATCTGGGCAGCTTGTGCGGTTTCTTTTTGGGCAGTGTAGTCAGCCCTGTCATCGCATCGCCTGATGAGTGGTCATTGTTTCATCGGGGCTTAATGAGGGCGCACAGCTTGGTTGATGGGCTATGCTACTGGAGCTACTTGAGCTACTTGAGCCGCTGGACCTGGGTGCAGCTGCTGCCGATTTCTTGACTGTCAGTCATGCGACATGAGACTGCAAGTTATTACAGGTGCTGATCCAAAACTTGCGCCGCCCAGTCGGTGATACTCTGCTTGTGTTCGGGATCTCGTTTCTTCCATTGTGAAGTGATCAAACTCATTCTCGGGTTGGCGCTGAGGGTAGCCAGATTTTGATCAATAAAATGCCAGTATAAGCTGTTGTAAGGGCAGGCCTCTGGGCCGGTTGTTTGCTTTGGATCAAATTGACATTGAGCGCAGTGATTGCCTTGCTTTGCGATATAGTTACCCGAGGCAGCATAGGGTTTGCTGGCCATTATGCCGCCGTCGGCATTCAGAGCCATACCCAGGGTGTTGGGGAGTTCAACCCACTCATACGCATCGACATAAACGGCCAGATACCACTCACAAACCTGCTTCACCGACAGTCCGGCAATCAGCGCAAAGTTACCAATGACCATGAGTCGCTGGATGTGGTGGGCGTAACCCAGATCAAGGCTCTGACCAATGGCCTTGCTGAGACAGCGCATGGGTGTTTCGGCAGTCCAAAACCACCCCGGCAAAGGTCTGACGGCCTGCCACGTATTATGCTCGGCATAGTCGGGCATAAAACGCCAGTAGATGCCTCTGACGTACTCGCGCCAACCCAGAATTTGGCGAATGAAACCCTCGGTTGCGGCCAGTGATACTTCACCGAGCTGGTAGCGATGTTCGACTTGCCGGCACACCTCGAGCGGTTCGAGGAGCCCTGCGTTCAGATACAAGCCGATCAATCCATGAAACAGGGTGGGTGACTCCTCGGCAAGCGCATCTTGATATTGGCCGAACAGCGGCAAAAAATGGGTCAGAAAATCATCAAGCTGTTGTTCAGCTTCGGCCCGGGTTACGGCCGCACAAAAATGGTTGAGATCGCCGGGGTGGTCCGCAAATAGAGCATCGACCTCGATGATGACCTGGCGTGTGATAGGGCTCACTTCAGGTTGGCGTCGAGCGGGAATGTTGTCTTTGTTGCGCCAGCCAGATCGGTTATCTGCGTCGTAGTTCCATTGTCCACCCTCGGGCCCGCCGCTTGCGTCGAGCAATATTTGGTAGCGTTTGCGCATTAACCTGTAGAAGTATTCCATTCGCAGGGATTTTTGCCCGTCTGCCCACTCCTTAAACAGGGCGTGGCTCGCTAGAAATCGAGAATCCTCTCTTATTTCACAGGCGATACCGAGTTGGCCGGGCCAGCTCTCAAACTCAGAGCGCAGACGCCACTCACCTGGTTCACAGAGGATGACTTGACTCACTTGGGTTTGCGCAAGCACCGTTTGCACTGCCGCGAGCAGACTCACAACGCCTTCATCGATAGTAGTGTAGTGTACGGTAAATCCCCTCTGCTCAGCTTCAACCCGAAAATGACGCATAGCCGCTAGTAAGAAGACGATTTTGTGTTTGTTATGTTTGACATAAGTGGTTTCTTGCACCACTTCCGCGAGTAGAAGCTGATCTCGATGGGGGTCTGCATCCTCGAGAGCGGGGTTGTGCCAAGACAGTTGGTCGGCGAGAACGAGAATAAGGCGAGAGTGCTGAGTCATGGGAAGCTATACGTGCTAATCCGATAAATAGACGAACAAAAAGTCGAAATTTCCTGCGAGGCCTGGTCCCAATAAACTACTTTTAGGTCAAAGTAACTTTGGGAGTTGTATGCAAGTTGAAAAAGAACTGCTGATGCTGTTAAACGGCAGCAAGTTTTGCTTCAGCGCTGGACTTGGTTCTGAGTGACTTGACGATGCGAGAGCGTGAGTACAGGTGCCGCAAATCGGCTGGGACGCTGCGGGTAAAGTAATAGATGCCAAGCTTGGGAAAGGTATATCGAGGGTGATT
>JANQYP010000039.1 GCA_030728785.1 Pseudomonadales bacterium | reverse complement strand
TTGGGATATTTGGGGTCGGGAATATTTGGGATATTTGGGGTCGGGAATATTTGGGGTCGGCGGGATATTTGGGGTCGGAGTAAAAACTACTTTGTAGTTTTTACTCCGACCCCAAACTTTAAGCCCCCAAACTTTAAGCCTCCAAATTTTACTCCGTTCCTTGATATTGTTTTACGGTAATCAATGCATCTGTATCAAAGCCAAGCTGATTCGCGGTTGCCACAAAGTGTGCATAGATTGCCGGGCTTATTGCTGGTGAACGCGACAGCAGCCACAGGTACGACAGATCGGGGCCGGAGACGAAGGCATAGTCGTAGTTTTGCTGGTCCAGTTCGAAAATGACGTATGAGGCGAAAAAGGGCCCAAAGAATGACACCTTGAGATGGCCCACGGTCGGTTCGTCAACAAAGTAGGCGCGGCCCTCAGCGGTCTTCCAGGCCTGGTCTTGCGGCGAATAACCGCGATTAATCACCGTCACGCCCCCGTCATCACGCAGCACATATTCAGCGGTAACCTGTTCCAGGCCACGCTCGAAGGCGTGGTCCAGACGGGCAATTTCATGCCATTGGCCCAGATAGCGATTCAGCTCGAATCCATCAACCGGGGTAACGGTCTGGGGCATGCCGAGGCAGCCACTCAGCAGCAGTGTTGTTGCAACCAGGATGCTGGCCATGATGTTCCCTGGACCCGTATGGTATGACTGTTTCACTACGTTTCTCCGGTGATGGTGATGGTGATGGCGAATCAAAGTCCGACCCAGGGGCATTTTAGCTATCCCCATAGAACGCTGGATGAAAACAGAAGCGGCCGGCTGGCTGCGCGCCACTGATGAGCTTCAGCTGGAAGTAGATCGCTGATTCATTGTCTGGTGTGTTTTGCGGCGCAATATGGAAGCCAAACCTTGAGTAGTAGTCAGGGTTGCCAGTGAGGATACAACCCAATGCACCCAGGGCTGTTATTCTGGCCAAGCCTTCAGCAATCAAGGCCGAACCAACGCCGCAACCCTGCCTGGAGGGAGCGACTGAGACGGGGCCCAATGCGAACCAGGGGCCTGTGCCTTCGGTAATCGTTGCCGGCGAGAAGGTGACCTGGCCGATGACCTTGCTATTCTCAACAGCGACCAATGACAGCGTCAGGGCCAAGGCGGCGCGAAGCCGTTCGATAACGTCCTGCTCATCGCCATCGGCATAAGGCATGTGGCGAAATGCGGCCTCAGTCACAGCGTGAATGGTGGGCCTGTCAGCGGCTTGCTCTTCTCTGATTTCCAGCTCAGGCATGGGATCCCCTGTAACATGTGCACCAACAGACTGGAGCATACAGGTATTGGCGCTATTGGCACATGCCTGCCCAAAGATACCGGTGACTCACGGGCTGTTATTGCCAGCCAGTTGATATATCCTGTGGCATACAGCCCAACTCACTGCATCTGATAGCTCCTCAGTCTTGCCCCGTAGTTCACATTTATACTACTTCTTCTGGCAACTGGTCTGCGGCTCAGGGCGGTTGGCGTTGGCCAATTTTAGCTCGACTGTCTGCTGGCGGTTTGGATCTGGAGAAAATGATTTTGCAGAAAGTATCCGTACAGAAAGTTCCCATGCGCACCGCCCTTCGCCTTGCCCTGGCAGGATTGTTGCTGGCCCCTTTGGCTGCGCTTCCGGCTGATACAGACAAGCAGCCTAAGTGGGATGTGACAGCGCCTGATTATTCAGTGGCGGCCAGCCAGGCGCTGCTGGATGTCAGCGAGGGCACCTGGATGAGTCTGGATGTTGCGCCAGACGGCAAACATATCGTCTTTGACCTGCTGGGTGATATCTACCAGATTCCCTTCAGCGGCGGGCAGGCTGAGCCCCTGCGGGCGGGGCTTGCCTGGGAAATCCAGCCCACCTACAGCCCTGATGGCAAGTCCATCGCGTTTACGTCGGATATCAAGGGTGGTGACAATATCTGGACCCTGGAGCTTGCCACAGGGGATGCCCGGCAGATTACCCATGAGCAGTTCCGCCTCTTGAACAGCCCGGCCTGGCACCCGGATGGCGAATATATTGCGGCGCGCAAGCACTTCACGACGTCGCGGTCTCTGGGCACGGGCGAGGTGTGGTTATATCACGCACGGGGTGATGCAAAGGCTGCGGGGGTGCCGATAATTGAGCGCGCCGACCCCGCCTTGCAGAAAGAGCTGGGAGAGCCGGCCTTCAGGCCCGATGGCAAGGCCCTGTATTTCACCCGCAACAGTACACCTGGTAATACCTTTGTGTATCACCAGGATACCAATGACGAAGTGTTCCAAATTCGCCAGGTAGATCTGGACAGCCATGAAGTGACCACTGTTGCCGGTGGCCCCGGCGGTGCTGTGCGGCCAACGCCGTCACCGGATGGTCGTTACCTGGCTTATATCAAACGGGTCCGCGCCGCATCGCGCCTGTTCCTGCAGGACCTGACCTCCGGTGAAGAGACCATGCTGGTGGACACCATGGATCAGGATATGCAGGAAACCTGGGCTGTGCACGGCTTGTATCCCACCATGGACTGGACTCCGGACAGCCAGCAGGTGGTTTACTGGGCGGGCGGCAAGCTCTGGCGTGTAGATATCAAAACTGCCGAGCGGGTCAATATTCCTTTCCAGGTCAGTGATACCCGTGACATCTATCCAGCGCCGCGTTTTGCGGTGGATGTGGCGCCAGCGCAGTTTACGACACGCATGGTACGTTTTGCCCAGGCGTCGCCCAGTGGTGATGCGCTGCTGTTTGAATCGCTGGGTCGACTGTATATCAAGCAAGGCGATGCGAAGCCGCGGCAATTGACCACTGACAAGACCGACGGCCTGGACTATTCACCGGTCTGGTCGCCTGATGGTAAACAAATTTATTTTCTGCGCTGGGATGACCAGGCGCTGACGACCATTCGCCGGGTCAAGGCCTCTGGTGGCAAGTCGCAACCCCTGGCATTGCAACAAGGCCAGTACACGGAATTATCCATCAGTGCTGACGGCACTACCCTGGCTTACAGGAAACTTGCGGGCAGCGATTTCCTGACCCCAGACTGGGGTCGCAAGCCGGGCATCTATCTGCTGGATATCAAGACTGGCGAGTCACGTTTTGTCTCAGACCGGGGCCATAGTCCCCGCTTGGCGGCTGATGGCCGGGTTTTTGTCACAGACCGTAAGGCTGCCGAGGGGCGTGGCAGCAGTGCTGCCAAGACCCAGCTGCTGTCGATGACGGCGGATGGGTTTGATGTGCGGGAGGTGGCCGAGAGTGAATTTGCCACAGACCTGCTGGTCTCGCCGGATGGCCGGTATCTGGCGTTTATTGAGAACCATCACATCTATGTTTCCATGCTGGCGAAGACCGGCAATACCCTGACTGTTGGTCCCAGGATCAGCGATCTGCCAACAAAAAAACTCAGTGGGGTAGGGGGCAGTTATCTGCATTGGTCCGCAGACAGTGCATCACTGAGTTGGTCGACGGGGCCAACCTACAAAACCGTTGATGTGGCGGCTGCGCTGTTTGCCGATGCGCTGCCTGCAGATGATGACGATGGCGCGGATAACGATGAGGCGCCGACTGATGTGGCGGGCAGCGTGCCAGTGCCCGCCACCGTTGACCTGTCGCAGGTTGTTGGGGCTGCGCAGCCCTCCGGGCAGGTTGCCATCACCGGTGCGCGGCTGATTACCATGGACGCCGAGCGCCGAGTGATTGAGCAGGGCACGATATTAATTAATGCTAATCGAATCGTTGCCGTTGGCGCGATGGCCGAGATTAAAATTCCTGAGGGCGCGATGCGCATCGATGCTGCGGGCAAGACTATTATGCCTGGCCTGATTGATATCCATGCCCACGGGACCTATGGCCGGGGTGAGATTATTCCGCAGCAGAACTGGGATTCCCTGGCTCACCTGGCTTTGGGTGTGACGACCTTGCACAATCCTTCCAGTCGCGCTGACCAGGTGTTTACGGCGGCTGAGTATGCCCAGGCGGGTGTTATCCTGTCGCCTCGCATCTTCTCCACCGGTGAAATTGTATATGGGGCGAAGAGCACCAGCTGGGCACCCATTGACTCCCTGGACGATGCCCTGGCGAATATTCGGCGCCTGAAGGCCCAGGGTGCCATCAGCATCAAGAACTACAACCAGCCGCGTCGTGACCAGCGCCAGCAGGTGATTGAGGCAGCGCGCCAGGAAGGTATTATGGCCGTTGCCGAGGGCGGTTCATTGTTCCATATGGATATGAACCTGATCGCCGATGGTACGACGGGGGTGGAGCACAATGTGCCAACGCTGATGATGTATAACGATGTCACCCAGTTCTGGCAGCAGTCTGCAGCGGGTTATACCCCAACGCTGGTGGTGACCTACAACGGCCTGACCTCAGAGGACTATTTTTATCAGGTAACAGATGTCTGGAAGCACCCGATACTCGCTAACTTTGTGCCACCCACTGTGCTGCAGCCACGCGCCGTGCGACGACCCATGGCGCCGGAGAGTGACTATAAGGATGATGATTCCGCGGCCTCGGCAAAGGTGTTGATGGAAGCCGGGGTGCTGGTCAGCACCGGTGGTCACGGCCAGCGCGAGGGCCTGGCGACCCACTGGGAAATGTGGAGTTTTGTTCGTGGTGGTATGTCGCCCATGCAGGCCATGGCAGCCGCGACCATTAATCCGGCTAACTACCTGGGGCTGGACAATGATCTTGGTTCTCTGGCAGCTGGTAAGCTGGCTGACATGGTCATTATGGATGCCAACCCTCTGGATAATATTCGCAACACCGACAAAATCTCGCAGATTATGCTCAACGGCCGTCTTTATGCCAGTGATGACCTGCGCGAAGTAGTGACCGGCGACAAACGACTCAAGCCCTTCTGGTGGCAGACCAAAGCCCAGGGACTGATTCGCTGAAGAGCCGGATATTTGGGGTCGGAGGGAAAACTACGAAGTTGTTTTTACTGCGAGCCCCAATATACCACCGACCCCCAATATCCCACCGACCCCACAATTCC
>JANQYP010000038.1:15788-26031 GCA_030728785.1 Pseudomonadales bacterium | reverse complement strand
TTTGCTGCGCAAGCCGCACCTTTAGTCATATACGGGGTAAAAGGTGTTGAATGCGGATTCGCAAAAATCGCCGGGGTCGTTAAAGCGCCGATTGCGATTCAGGGCGGAGATAGCTGCCATCTCGGTGGCGCTGAGTTCGAAGTCCTGGATGGCCAGGTTCTCGGCCATGCGCGCTGGATGTACGGTTTTTGGAATGACGCTGGTGCCTCGTTGCAGGCCCCAGCGCAACACTACCTGCGCCGGGCTTTTGTGGGTGCGCCGGGCTGCTGCCAGAACGGCGGGTTGGTCAATCACGCGTTCTGATGTTTCGGCCATAGCCATTTCCAGATAAGACAGGGCGCCGAGGGGCGAAAAGGCAGTGACATGCAGGCCATATTGCTGGGCCAGGCGCAACAGGCGCGCCTGGGTGAGGTAGGGGTGGGCCTCGATCTGCAACACTGCGGGCTTGATGCGAGCATAACGCAGCAGGTCGTGGAGCAGGCCGCTGCTGTAATTACACACGCCTATCTGGCGTGTCAGTTGTTGTTCCACCAGCAATTCCATCGCCTCCCAGGTGGCCTGCAAGGGAATGTTGGCCGCGACCATGGTGGGTGTGGTTGCTGCCGGGTCGAACAGCCACTCTGGCGGATAGCGGGTTGCAAAGGGCACAAAAGCCAGGGCAATAGGGAAGTGCACCAGGTACAGGTCCAGGTAATCCAGCTGCAGGTCCGCCAGGGTCCGTGCCAATGCCAGTGGCACATGGGCCGGGTCATGGTAGGTGTTCCAGAGTTTGGAGGTGATCCACAGGTCTTCGCGGCGGCACAGGCCAGCCCCCAGGGCTCTGCGAATGCCATCACCGACCTGCTTTTCATTGCCATAGTCGCACGCCGAATCCAGGTGGCGGTAGCCCGCCTCGATAGCCTGGTACACCACATCCGCACAATCCGCGGGGGCAATTTTCCAGAGGCCAAAGCCAATGGCCGGTGGGGTTGTGGGTAAGGCTGTGCTCATGGGCGGTCCTGTTAGCGGGTTAGGCTGGAAAATGCCAGTCTGGAACTTCTGCAGGAAGATACACAGTCGCAATACAATTGGCAAAGTGACGGCAGGCACCGGCCGCTGCAAACCGGCCAGGCAGGCATAGACACGGGCCTTGCCGCGTGGCAAGTTACGCGTTCTTTTGCCCCCTGGCCGGAATGTGCGGCCAGGGGCCAGGTCCCGGGACGGAAATTGACGAGCGAAACAGCGGTTATGCGCCATGTAAACAGGCAGGGACTATTCACAACCGGCAGTAAGCAGGGGCAGCGATGACTGACCAGGCATTTGCAGCACTGGGTCTGGCGCCCGAGATAGTGCTGGCACTTTCCGAGCAGGGTTACCGAGTGCCGACGCCGGTGCAGCAGCAGGCTGTGCCGGCGATCCTGGCGGGCCGTGATGTGCTGGTGGCAGCCCAAACCGGAACCGGTAAAACTGCTGGCTTTGTCTGCCCGTTGCTGGACCGGCTCACCGCCGGCCCGGCTGTGGGTATCAACCAGGTGCGCGCCCTGATCCTGGTGCCAACCCGGGAGTTGGCAGTGCAGGTGCATATGGCTGTCAGAACCTACGGCCAGCACCTCAACCTGCGTTCTATGGCGGCGTTTGGCGGGGTAAAAATCAACCCGCAGATGATGCAACTGCGGCGTGGCGTAGATGTGTTGGTAGCAACCCCAGGTCGACTGCTCGACCTGGCAGCACAGAATGCCGTGACCTTTGGCCTACTTGAAATGTTGGTCCTTGATGAGGCGGACCGGATGCTGGACCTGGGTTTCAGCCGCGAGCTGGATGCCATTGTCCGCCAGCTGCCGCGCCGGCGCCAGACCCTGATGTTTTCGGCGACCTTTCCCGCCGGGGTGCGGCAACTGGCCAGTCTGCTGGTGCATAACCCTTTGGAAATTATTGTCGACCCTGAGCAGACTACCGCCGCAAACGTCAAACAATGGATTTGCCCCGTAGATAAAAAGCGTAAGCCGGCCTTGCTGGTGCATCTGATACTCGAGTATTACGCCACGCAGCTGATGGTGTTCACAAACACTAAGCAGGGTGCTGACCAACTGACGCGCTTCCTGCAGGCTGCCGGTATCAGCGCCGCCGCGATTCACGGTGATCGCAGTCAGGGGCAGCGTATGGAGGCCCTCAGGCTCTTCAAGCAGCAGGGTTTTCAGGTGTTGGTGGCCACCGATGTGGCGGCCCGCGGCCTCGACATAGAGCAGTTGCCGCAGGTGGTGAATTTTGATTTGCCGAAGGTGGCAGAGAATTATATTCACCGCATCGGCCGTACCGGTCGTGCAGGCGCAGCCGGTGAGGCGATTTCCCTGGTCAGCGCTGATGAAATTGATGCCTTAAAGGCCATTGAACAACTGGTACAACAGGTGCTGCCGCGGGAATATGTTGAGGACTTTTTCCCGGACCACCAGGTGCCGGCTTCGCCGCCTGTGTTCGGGCCGGCGCGCCCTAAAAAGCCGAAAAAGCCGAAAAAGCCCCAAGAACCCTACCAGGCCGCTACCGGGACACCCGCAGCAACTGGCGCTGCGCCAGCCAGGGGTCGGCAAGCAGCGGCGGGCAGATATAAAGGTAAGGTCGAAGGTAAGGCGGCAGGCAAGCATACGGATAAGGACACAGTTAAGGGTAAGGACGCCGCGAAGGATCCGGCAGCAAAGAGACCCAACAAAGGCGGCCCCAAAGCCAGACGGCCCGGTAAAAATGCTCGCCATGCGGCGCGGCCACCCTCCTGAGCCCCCCAGGCTTCTGAGTCCGTCGGGCTCTCAGACTGCCGTTTGGCTTGCTGATGCCAGGACCCGACTGGTGGTCGCCGTGCGTTTGGCAATGCCGCTGGCCATTTCTGCCCGCAGCCAGAACCAGGCGATGACGCTGAGAATGGCGACAGTCAGGGCAGCAGCCACAAAGATGCCGACATAACCCCACAAATAGTTACCGAGCACCGCCAGTGGCACCTGGATGACAAGCATCTGCAGGATTGTCAGCAGCAGCGGTGGCAGGGGTCGACCCAGGGCGTTGAAACAGGATGAGGAATTCATCAGGACACCCAGCAGGCCAATCGCCAGCGGCACTATGCGCAGATAGGCGACGGCCGCCTCGACGACCCCCGGGTCATCACTGATGCTTGATACCAGCGGTGCGGCGAGGAAGTACAGAGCGACGTAGGCAATAACCCCCCAGGTGATGGCCAGGCCATTAGCTAGCCGCAGGCCTTCCTGGACCCGGGCAAAACGTGCTGCGCCCCAATTCTGGCCCATAAACGGCGCCACGCTCATGGACTGGGAGACAATCACAATCACTGCCAGGGACTCAATTCTTGAGGCCACGCCAAAGCCTGCTACCACTGCCGAGCCGTGACTTGCCAGCAGGCCGGTAATGACACTCATCGACAGGGGTTGGACCATGTTGCTGGCCATGGCGGGTAAGCCGACGTGCAGGATGGCCTTGCAGGATGCCAGAAATCCCGCGAGTTGCGGCACCAGCAGTTGATCTTTCAGCACCATGACATAACTGTACATGACAAAACTGACCAGCCGCGCAATCACAAAACCAATGGCCGCGCCCTGCAGGCCGTGTGCGGCTGCGCCGAACCAGCCAAACACAAAAATGGGGGTAATCAGCACCTGCAGGCCAGAGCCGATGACCATAAGATAGCCCGGTGTTACCGCATCCCCGGCGGCACGCATGAGGGTCGAGCCGACCATGGCAATGGTGAAGAATGGCAGGCCCGCCATCCACAGCTGTATGTAGCTGGTCGCCAGCGGCAGAATATGTGGCTCTGCGCCTAACAGTTCAAAATAGTCGTCAACATGCTGGTAGGCCAGGGCGCTGGCCAGGCTCACCAGAATCATCACCAACAGAAGACTGTGGGTGATGAGTAACCTGCCCTTGTCAAACTCACCGGCACCCAGGGTGCGGGCCACCACGGACGATGCGCCAACTGCCAGACCCATGGCTATACCTTGGAACAGCATGACTAGCGGAAAAGCAAAGCTGAGGGCCGCCAGGGCGTCAGCGCCGACGCGACCTATGTAAACAACCTCCACCAGCGCTGCGCCCATAACGGATACAAGGCCCAGCATCATAAAACCCGTCAGGCGGGTCAGATGGCCGCCAACGGCGCCCTGGGTGAAGTCCCGTTTGTTGGGGGGCAGGTCGGCGTCGGCATTTTCTGGCAGGTTATTCACGGCTATTCCAACTGTGGGGTCAGCGCATCATCCGGCAGAATAGACCGGCTCGACACTGGCTGTCCATCTGCGCCTGCCAACGGTCTGCCGTGCCGCTGTTCAGATGGTGGAATGAGCAGCAGGCTGTTGCCGTCCAGCGCTTGCCAGTGCCAGATACCATTCGATAAAAATCAGATTGGGTACCCAACTGAGCCAGGCTACGGTCTGGTAGGTGGAGGCAAAATCAACACCGGCCAGGGCAAACAAACCCAGATAGATTCTCAGGGTGACGGCACCAAAGGTCAGGGCAAAGTTGCGCATCATCCAGGCCTGGTGGTTCTGCACATCGCCCCGCCGAATAGCGCTGTAGGCTTGCCAGCCGCTGAACAGCCAGAGCACCGCCAGCATGCCAAAGCCAAAGTGGGTCACTACCCCGCCGTTAGACTGGGGTGCCAGGGCCAGGCCGCCGATACCGCCAACTAAAACAAATGTCAGGTACAGGCGGCCCAGCCAGCGGTGCACTGTTGGGTAGGCGCGGCGCAGCGGTCGCCAGAACTGCAGGCCACCCACCAGCAGGACAATGGCACCGCCGATAACATGCATACCGGCCAGTACCGGTGAGGCATCAAACTTTTGGAAGAATTCCGGCGCGCCCGCCAGGCGCAGCTGGAAAGCGACGGCATACAGGCCAATGGCTGTGCTGAGGAGGATCACAGTCGCCAGGCCCAATGCCGGCCAGAGCTGCCCTGAGATTTGCTTTGGTTGGTTACTTAACATGTGGCGCTCCCCCCCCTTTCTGATTGGATTTTGGTTTGCTTCCGAGGTCAAGTTGACAGTGGCAAGATGACAGTTTCCCGGATCTATCTTGCTAATGTCAAGATAAGAAATATACTGCTGCTTACGCCGTTTTCGAGGAAGCCTTTTAATGCCAGCCAAGCGTGAGTTGCACAACCCCAAGGCCAGCTATCATCACGGCGATCTGCGCCAAGCCTTGTTGGATGCTGGCGACGGGGTGCTGCAGGAGCAGGGCCTGAAGGGCTTTACTCTGCGGGAGTGCGCGCGCCGCGCCGGGGTCTCCCATGCCGCGCCAAAACATCATTTTGGCGATGTCACCGGTTTCCTGACGGAGATAGCCGCACTGGGTTTTATGCGCCTGAGTGCGGCGCTGGAGCTGGAGATTGCCGGGGCGACCAATCTTGACGAAGAGTTTATCGCCACGACCCGGGCTTATGTCGACTTTGCTGAGGCACACCCGGAGCACTTTCGGATTATGTTCCGTTGTGATTTACTCGACGACCAAGCGCCGAATATACGTCAGGCAGCGGGTGAGACCTTCAGGCTGTTGACCAACGTCATTTTGCGCCAGCGTGGCGAACCGTCATTGAGCGCATCGGAGTATGCCAGCGGCGGCGAGGTGATTTTTGTCAATGTGATTCATGACATAGTGATTGGCTGGAGTCATATCCATGGCTTGGCCCACCTGAAACTTGAGCGGCAGCTGACTATGGTGCCTGAGGATATGCATGAAGCTCTACTGGTGAAGGCCTCGCGCCGACTTGCGACGATGCTTCGGCAGGAAGCCGGTAACACCTGATGGGCCAGTCAGTAGACCGCTGTGCACCCCCAAAACAGATTGATGAGGATAGACCATGGCTGTGAAATATTATGACTGGACCGCCCACCACGCTCACATGCGACCCGAAAAGGTTGCCATCATCGATCTGGATAATGATACCCGGTTGACCTACAAAGCCTTAAACCAGCGCGCTGATGCACTGGCGGGATGGATGCAGCAGCAGGGTATCAGCAAAGGCGACCGGGTGGCATTGCTGATGCCCAATTGCCCGGAATTTTTTGAAACGGAGTTTGCCTGTGCCAAAATTGGCGCTATCTGCCTGCCGCTGAACTGGCGCCTGACGGCCAAGGAGCTGGAATATATCCTCAACGATTCGACGCCCACGCTGCTGATTCATGATGCTGCCTACAGCGTCATGACGGCTGAGCTGACTAAAAACTGCGGCATCAAACATGCGCTGGCCCTCAGTGCCGGCGACAAACGCACAAGTTATGAGGCGGCCATGGCAGCCAGCCACCCGCTTGTCCCGGCAGCCAGTGATCATGACGACATCTCCATGATCATGTACACCTCGGGTACCACTGGCCACCCCAAGGGCGCCTTGATCACTCACGGTATGACATTCTTCAACTGCGTTAATCTGGGCATTCCTGCGGGTATTACCACCAGGGCGGTGCAGTTGGTGGTGTTGCCGCTGTTCCACACGGGCGGGCTGAACTGTTACGCCAATCCCATCCTCCATGCCGGTGGCCAGATATTGTTGATGCGCGACTTTGATCCGGGCAGAGCCTTGCGTGTGCTCGGCGATGCGGCCCTGGGTGTGACGCACTTTTTTGCTGTGCCGGCACCCTACCAGTTTATGCTGCAACACCCGGACTTTGCGACCACCGACCTGAGTCGCCTGGAGGCTGCGGGCGTCGGTGGTGCACCCTGTGCCGAGGCAATTTTGTCTGGCTGGATCGGCCGCGGCGTACCGCTGATCCAGGGCTGGGGCATGACGGAAACCAGCCCCGGCGGCATAGCCCTGGATGCGGCTGACGCCCTGCGCAAGATTGGCTCAACGGGCAAGGCGTTGTTACATACAGAAATCAAGATTGTTGATGACCAGGGCCGAGAGGTTGCTGCCGGTGAGGTGGGTGAACTGCTGATTCGCGGACCTAATATCACGCCGGGCTACTGGAACAATCCCGAGGCGACCAAAAAGACCTTTGTCGATGACTGGTTGATGACCGGAGATGCGGCGCGATGTGATGACGAAGGTTTTGTTTATATCGTTGATCGCTGGAAAGACATGTATATCTCCGGTGGTGAAAACGTCTACCCGGCGGAGGTGGAAAATGTACTTTACCAGTTACCCCAAGTGGCTGAGGCGGCGATTATTGGCGTGCCCAGTGAGCGCTGGGGTGAAACCGGTAAAGCCGTGTTGGTATTAAAACCTGGCCAGCAACTTGATGCCGATGCCGTCATAGCCCACTGCCTGGCAAATCTTGCCAAATTTAAGGTGCCGGCCTCGGTGGAGTTTATTGCCGCGCTGCCGCGTAATGCCACGGGCAAGGTGCTGAAACGCACCCTGCGGGACATGTATGTGGACCCTGCGGCGGCGAAGATCAGCTGATTAGTTGGTTTTACCAAGGGGCTTTTTTTACCTGTGGTTTGAGTCTGTGGGTTTGAAGACTCGGCTTAAGTGCTGACCGGGGCAAACTTGGGTGGGCGTTTTTCCATAAACGATGCCACACCTTCCTTGAAGTCGTCACGCACCAGGCTGGCTGCCATCAGTTCGTTGCTTTCGGCCATGGCCTCTCCCAACGACATGTTCATGTGGCGGTAGATTTGTTTTTTCATGACCTGCAAGGATACCGGCGCGGTGCTTGCGGCCAGTTGCTCGACATAGGCCAGGGCATCCTTGAGGCTGGCGCCATCATCACAGACCCGATCTACCAGGCCGAGGCTCAAGGCCTCATCTGCCAGGACTCGGCGCGAACTCCACAACAGGTCCAGGGCCCGCGATGGACCAACAATACGGGGCAGAATCCAGCTCTGCCCATGTTCTGCCACCAGGCCCCGTTGTGAGAATGATGTAACAAATTTTGCGCCAGCGGCGGCAAAACGCATATCGCACAAGAGGGCGATAGACAGGCCAAGACCGGCGCAGGCGCCGTTGACTGCGGCAATAACCGGTTTGCGGATGGTCATCAGGTAAGTAAAGCCAGAGCCGTAGTCATCACCCATGGACTTGTCGCCGGGATCAGCGCGGAATTTTTCTTTTAAGGATGCAGCGTCCTCTTCTTCTCCCGTGGCCGACAAGGTGCCCAGGGCATTCATATCCATGCCTGCACAAAAGCCGCGCCCGGCGCCGGTGATAATGATGCCGGTGACGGCGGGGTTTTGCTCTGCGGCTGCCAGGGCGTGGCGGAATTCGTCCATCATCGGGTAAGTAAAGGCGTTCAGGCTGTCCGGTCGGTTGAGGGTCAGTACTGCAGCTGCACCGACTGTTGCCAGTGTGATTGATTGATACATGCCGATCTCCTGCAAAAGTTTACTGGTACCGCGACTCAAGTGCCGTTACTCAAGTGCCGCTACTTAATTAAGTCCCACAAAAGGTCTGCTCAACCCGTTCTTCCGGGCGTGGCGGCAGGGCGAAGCGGGTGTCGCGATGTATATTATCAAAAGGTCTTGCCAGCACCTCAGCCAACTCGTTAAAGGGGGCCAGGTCGCCCGTCGCCACGGCTGTCTGGATCACCCCTTCAATAAGGTGGTTGCGGGGAATACACAAGGGATTACGTTGTTGCATGGCAGCGTAGCGGCTGGCCTCCGGCTGGGATTCACGGGCAGCCCGAGCCAGCCAGCGAGCCAGCCAGGTATTCAGTGCGGCGGGTAGCAGTGGGTGATCCAGGGGGTCGCTGAGGTGCCTGAAAGTCAGTGTGTAGTCGAGTTGTTCTTGAGCCATGATTGTCAGCAGATCGCGCACCAGTGTTTCATCGTCTGCCGTGGGCGCGCTCAGGCCAAGCTTGGCTGCCATGCCTTGCAGGTGATGAGCATAAAACTGGCTGGTGAAGGTATCCAGGGCTGTCCGTGCCAGGGTCACCGACTGTTCCTGGTCTGTGTCGATCAAAGGCAACAGTGCCTGTGCCAGGGTCATCAGATTCCAGTGGGCAATGTCGGGCTGATTCTGGAAGGCATAACGGGCGCCTCGGTCGATGGCGCTGTAAACCTGGCGGGGGTCAAAGTTGTCCATAAATGCGCAGGGGCCATAGTCAATGGTCTCGCCAGACAACAACATGTTGTCCGTATTCATCACCCCGTGGATAAAACCAATCTGCTGCCATTGAGACACCAGGGCTGCAACCTTGCTGATGACGCCTTCCAGCAAGGCCAGATAGGGGTTGTCACTGGCGGCGGCCTGAGGGTAATGCCGAGCAATGACATGGTCGGCGAGTAATGTCAGGCCGTCGATATCCTTGCGCGCCGCAAAAAACTGGCAGGTACCAAAGCGAATATGGCTGCTGGCGACGCGGGCCAAAACGGCGCCGGGCAAAGCGGTTTCACGCCACACACCTTCGCCGGTGGTGACCGCGGCGAGACTGCGGGTGGTAGGCACGCCCAGGGCAAACATGGCCTCCGAGACAAGATACTCCCGCAGTACGGGTCCCAGTGGTGCGCGGCCATCACCGCCGCGGGAATAGGCTGTGGGTCCGCAACCCTTAAGCTGCAGGTCAAACCGTCGGCCTTGGCTGTCAAGCAGTTCACCGAGTAAGACGGCTCTGCCGTCACCCAGTTGGGGGTTCCAGTTACCAAATTGGTGGCCTGCATAGACAGTGGCAATGGGTGTCGCCCCTGCAGGCATGGTGTTGCCGGCGAGCATGGCAAGCCCCGCGGCAGACTCAAGCCATGCCGGGTCTATGCCAAGCTGGGTCGCAAGGGGCTTGTTGATGCGGATCTGCGCCGCTGCGGCGACGGGCGTTGGCAGCTGGTGACTGAAAAAGCGTTCAGGCAGGCGCGCATAACTGTTGTCGAAGGCGGGTGGTGCAGGTGGTGCAGGTGGTGCAGGGTGTTTAGGTTGCTGGTTCATGGCGGCACTTTACCACAGGCACTCTGTGACAGGCATCCTCTGGCAGTCATCCTTCGACAGGTTCCTAACCGGTGCTGTCGATCTCACGTTGTAATTGGTCAATCTCAGCTTTGAGGATCTCGTATTCATGCAGCTTGCGTTTCAGGAAGCGAGCCGTGAGCTTGGCTTTTTCCGTTACGCCAGCAGGAGTGAGGATATAGATATAACCCAGTTTCTTTTCGGCGCGGGCGAAGTTGCCCATTTTGATCAGGCCCTTCTCTGCCAGGGCCTGCAGGCAAAAATTCACCCCGCCGAGGCTGACACCCAGTTCCGAGGCGATCTGGCGCTGGCTGGCTTGCGGATTGTCTTCAAGCACGCGCATGACACGCAGCTTGAGTTCATCGCGGGGGTTGGGTGTTGAGTCTGTTGGCATAAAGTCTG
>JANQYP010000038.1:10092-15688 GCA_030728785.1 Pseudomonadales bacterium | reverse complement strand
AAACCCTTCTTGTAAACCTGAGTCGGCGATTGCCTGCCGGACGGCAGCCAGTGTTGTCTTGCTGGCAGGGCCGTTATTATGGACGCTGCTGCGGTGCGAGGCAATTGCAAATGCCAGAGTAATCCAGCAGTGTTCAGCGAGGCTCGACGATCGTGCTGCATGCATGCACGTGCTGGGCTGGCAGGCATTACGCCGGCCCGGTTGTTGGCGGTGAGCCATAGAAAAACTGGAAAAAGATGTCCACCACGCAAAAGGAAAAACTATGTTAAAAGCGCTGCAACTGGGCCGCAAGACCGGTCTTCGGGTTTCCCAGCTATGCCTGGGGACCATGAATTTTGGTGAGCCAGGCCGGGGCCACCAGGGTGACTGGACCCTGGGTATTGATGAGGCCCGGCAAATTTTTATTGCCGCCATCGACAATGGCCTGTTCTATTTTGATTGTGCTGATATTTATGGTGTGGGTGCCTGTGAGCAGGTGGTAGGCAAGTTGCTGAATGAGTTGTTACCCCGTGACGAATATGTGCTGACCACCAAAGTGTCTATGCCCATGGGCCGCGGTGCGAATATGGGTGGTCTGTCACGTAAGCATATTATGGAAGGGGTTGATCGTTCCCTGCAGCGCCTGGGCCATGACTATGTCGACCAGTTGATTATTCACCGCCATCCCCACGGTGTGCCGGGCCAGGTAGACACACCCATTGAGGAAACCCTTGAGGCCCTGAATGATGTGGTGAAGGCGGGTAAGGCCTTGTATCTGGGTGCCTCGTCCATGTTCGCCTGGCAGTTTGCGGAACTGCAGCTGACTGCCGCACACAATGGCTGGGCGCAGTTTGTCTCCATGCAGAATCACTACAATCTCATTTACCGCGAAGAAGAGCGCGAGATGATCCCCTATTGCCTGCAGACTGGCGTCGCCATTACACCCTGGTCGCCGCTGGCGCGGGGTGTTTTGGCTGGTGCCTACCAGGGCGGCTTTGCCGGCGGGTCCACCAGACGTTCTACAGGCCAGGATCGCGCCAGGACCGAAAGCCTGTATCGGGGTGAGAATGATTTTGCCATCGCCGATCGAGTGGTGGAGATAGCCGCCAAGTATGGCAAAACGCCGGCGCAGATTGCGGTGGCCTGGTTGCTTGGCAAGCCTGGCGTGGTCTGTCCGGTGGTGGGAGTGTCCAAGGTATCCCAGCTGGAGTCACTGGTGGCGGCTGCTGCTGTCAGCCTCGAGCCAGAGGATGTGACCTATCTGGAGGCCTTGTACCAGCCTGTTGAAAACCTGCTGAGTCTTGGCACGTCCTGAGCCGTTACTGAGATGGCATTTCGCGCTGGCGGTAACTTTCTGCGGCTACCTGCTCGGTGGAAATGCCATTCTTGCGGGCGATTCGTTCATAGGCCTCTTTGCGACGCTGGTTGATATCTGTGACCAGCGCCGCAACGCTGGCGGGTGCTGTTTCAGTCCTGGCCACATAACCCGTCGGCAACTCGATCACATAGCCCGCTGCGCGGGCGTCATCCAGCGGGCTGGCGCCAGCCATGCAGCTGATGGTCAGCAGGACAGCGCCCAGCAGGTTTTTAAAAAGGTTGGCAAAACGGCTGAAGGTAGTTTGCATGATGGTTGGATCCCGATATTCGTGAGTCTGAAAATTGATGGGTCTGAAAATTGACCTGCTCGAAAGTTGCGGCGCGAGCCTTTTACGCCCTGCCTAAAAGATATCTGCTTCGGTCTCAAACAAATCCTCAAGGTCTTTGCTGACCCGAATCCGAATTTCATGCTGAATTTTCACATTCAGGTTAATTTCTATGGGTTCCGCAGGCGCCTGCAGCTGCACTGTGGGTGTACAGCCAGCCAGGGTTGTGAAGACCGGCACGGTGAGCAGAAGGGCAGCAAGGGGACAATGGTTGAGTTTCAAGTGACTAATTCCTGTTCAAAGGTAGATGTTCAGAACGATTCTGGACCTTGCGTGTGAGGTCGTCGCCCATCCGCAGGCTTCGCAGTAAGGTGCCGACATTTTCTTCGATGGTTAGGTTGAAGTGAATGTCCCGGCCCTGCTGGTAATGGGGATTTTTGCCGCGGATTGTGCTGTTAGCAAGCAGGTCGCCCGCTTCGGAGTAGTCCAGCGCCACCTGCAGATCATGGTATTGAAAGTCAGACAGAGTATCCACCAGCATTTTTGTCTTGTCCGATTGGCCCAGCAGGGCCAGGGTTGCGGCGTCGGGGGTATAGCGAATAAAGCCACCCGGCGCCAGCGCCCTGAGCCGGCCAGCAGTAACGCTTACCTTACCGTCATCGAGATGAACGGGAACTGAACCGGAGAGGTGGCCGCTGCTGGCAAAATCGTCACGCTCCAGGGCCAGAATCTGCTGCAGTGCCAGTGACGCCAGGTCAATCTGGGCAAAACCCTTACCTGCCAGCGGCTCAAGCCAAAATGTGTTGCTGGTTGCGGTGCCACCCAGAAGCTCGAACTGCAGGGTTGCCCCCGTCACGCGCAGAGCTCTCGCCTGCGCCTCTGCGCTGAGTGTGTCTGCGCTGAGTGTGTCTGCACTGAGTGTGAAGGTTGTACTGAGGTTGGTCAGTGGCACTCCCAGGTCAAGGGCCTTGATGGACATTTGGACCGGTGTGGTCGAGACGACCCGGGGCCAGCCAGCTAAAGCCAGGCTGGCATTCAGCCCGGCCACGCGATAGTGATCATATTCGAACCCGGCTTGCTGCAGGGTAATGGCCGTTTGCAGCGCCAGAATTTGCACTGTTGTACCCTGCCACCGCCAGCGTAATTGCAGCTGTGCAGCTACCGAGCCGCTGTCTATTTGCAGGGATTCAGCCACCGGCAGGTCCAGTTGCAGGGCCCGGCTGCGCGCCACATCACGTAGTGACGCGGCCAATGACCCGTGCAACACGCCTTCACCACCATCACCTTCACTACCGCCATCACCAAACGGCTGGTCAATCAGCAGTTGCTGCAGCGGCAGACCCAGCACTTGCGCGTTAGTGCTTGTCAGCTGTAACCCTGCAGGCGTCAGGCTGAGGTCACCATACACCTGCAGCAGGGTGCCATGGGTGTCAGTGACATCTAGCTCTGTGGTGCTTGTTGCATGCCAGGCGCCAGCCTGCCGAGTCAGTGCCAGCGGGGCCAGGCGGATATTCAAAGCGTAGGGGCTGCCTGTCATCTTGCCCTGCAGCTGGGCTGCGGGGAACTGGCACTGGATGTCCTGCGGGCTCTGGCCGCTGCAGCTGCTGTCGGCGGCAACGGTCAGCGTGGCGGTGTTTAATCCCGGCTCCCTGAGGCTGGCTGTCAGGGGCTCTGTCAGCTGCAGTGCCAGGCCCGCAGGTGTGATATCCAGCCGGAATGCCAGCGGCGTTTTGCTGGCGGCTGTGAGGGTGTCGGCGGTGACTCGCCATGAAGCCTCGATGCGGCTGTTGATGTGTATGCTGGCTGCGTCTTGTAGTGCGTCTGTGTTCAGGGGTGTCGACATGGGCAGGTTAAGGCTGAAGCTCGCCTTGGTCTGTTGCATATCAATGGTGGCGGGGCCAAGGCGCAGGCCGCTGCTGGGTGAGGCGGCCGGCAAATTAACAGCCTTGGGGCCGAGGATCAGGCTGCCGGTCACCTGCAGTGCCTCGCCAGCGGCGTCATTGCCGTGCGCCTGGTCGGCACCGGTGTTCAGGCTTATGTCGGCGCTGAACAAGGTCGGCAGCCAGGTGGCAAACCAGGGTTGTGGCGCAGGCCTCTCAGCATTGCTGGTGATGGATGTCAGGGAAATTCTTGCCTGGCTGGTGGCCTGGTCAGTGATCACCAGTCTGGCACTGATGCCCGTGCGCCACTCCTGCAGATCGGCATAAATCTCAGCGGCGCGGGTCTGCCAGGCCAGACTGCCTGTCAGGCAAGCAGTGCCGAGCGCTGCTGAGCACACCCTATAGTCATTGATCCTGCCGCGTGCCGGCAGCCAGGGCCGAACAGCAGCCAGTTGCGCCTGCCAGTCCGCCAGACTGGTGTCCTGGCTGGCAGGTGCGTCTGGCCGGGCTGTCAGCCGCAAGCCGTCGAGGTCAAGCTGCCAGTCTCGGGTAAATGGCGTCAGCTGGCGCAGGCGCAGACCCTGCATTTGGAGCAGCGTGGTTGGTGTCTGCAGGGTCAGCTCGGCGACCAGCAGCGGCAGTCTCGTCTGCCGCTCAAGCCTGATGCTGACCAGTTGCATATTGCGGTCCTGCAGCCAGTAGGTTGCGGCGACCGTCACCAGCTGGGGCATAGCATACCAAGCGAGGCCGCCCGTAACGCCGAGCACCAGGCCGGCAAACACCAGTTGGCGCAGCAGCATGCGGCAGATCCGTGACAACATGGGTGGCGAGGACCCTCTGGATCAGAGGGTCACAACGATCTTGCCAAAGTGCTTCTGCGCAGCCTGCAGCTCAAAAGCCTGCTGCAGCTGGTTGAGGGGGAAGTGATCGCTCACCACAGGTTTAATGTCGTTGCTCTCAATGGCTGCAATCATATCTTCCTGCTGCTCTCGTGAACCGACTGTAATACCTTTTAAAGTGATATTGGCGGAAAACAGCGCGGCCGTAGGGACCTCACCCGAGATGCCAGTGAGCACGCCGATCAGGGAGATATGGCCATTGATGCGACAGGCACTGATGGACTGGCCAAGGGTGCCGGCGCCGCCGATTTCGACGACTTCATCAACGCCACGACCACCTGTCAGGGCTTTGGCTGCAGCACCCCACTTGGGTGTCTCTTTGTAGTTGATCAGGTGGTCAGCGCCCAGAGCCTTGAGCTTGGCGAGTTTTTCCGGTGACGATGAGGTGGCAATCACTCGAGCCCCGGCTGCCTTGGCAAACTGCAGGGCGAAGATCGAAACACCACCCGTGCCCTGGGTCAGGACCCAGTCGCCGGGTTTGATTCTGGCCTCGACCATCAGGGCCCGCCAGGCGGTCAGCGCTGCACAGGGCAGGGTGGCAGCTTCCTCCAGTGTGTAGTTTGCTGGTGCGCGAGTGAAGGCGCTGGCTGGCATGGCCACCACCTCTGCGGCAAAACCATCAATATGGTCACCTGGGACGCCAATCAGCTTCTTCAGTTCGGGCTCGCCACTGTCCCATTGGGGGAAGAACAGCGACAGCACCTTGTCGCCGACGGCAAATTGGCTGACGCCCTCACCCAGTGCCAGCACCTCGCCAGCACCGTCGGACATGGGAATGCGGCCATCGGGGCTGGGGATCATGCCGGAAACCACGGCAAAATCGTGATAGTTCAGGGAGCTGGCGCGGATCCGCACCAGAATTTCACCTTTGCCCGGTGTCGGTTCAGGCCGCTCTGTAATGGTGATGTTGTGCAGGCCGCCGGGTTTTTTTAGTGCTGCTACTTTCATGGGTTTTGCTCCTGTTATGATTTCTGGTGCTGCTGGCCGCGGCGCTGTGAGGGCTGCGACAGTGGCAGGCGATGGACGCAAGAATAGCAAGCCGCGGCAGCTAATGCAGGAGATAAATTCTATTCCCCGTTGGCTGACCCTGTGTGCCGGGTTCGGCTCTGTAGTATCTTGGGCACCTGATGGCACATTGAGTCCGGCACCCGTCCCCATGACAACCTCACGACAAAACATCAACCTGCAAAACATC
>JANQYP010000038.1:0-9992 GCA_030728785.1 Pseudomonadales bacterium | reverse complement strand
CAAAACATCAACCTGCAAAACATCGACCTGCCCGTCGCCGCCGTGCTTGAGGAACTGCGGATGCAGCTCAGCTGCCGCCATGAGGTGATCCTCGAGGCGCCGCCGGGAGCAGGCAAAACCACTCTGGTGCCGCTGGTGCTGCTGGCGGAGCCCTGGCTTGCCGGGCAAAAGATTCTTCTGCTCGAGCCGCGCCGTCTGGCCGCAAGGTCTGCTGCCCAGCGCCTGGCGGCCACCCTTGGCGAGGCAGTGGGCCAGACCGTTGGTTACCGGCTGCGGCAGGATACTCAGGTCAGCCGCGCTACTCGGCTGGAGATTATTACCGAGGGCATCCTGACCCGTATGCTTCAGCAGGACCCGGCGCTGGAGGGTGTTGGGCTGGTGATTTTTGATGAATATCACGAGCGTAACCTGGATGCGGATCTGGCCCTGAGTCTCTGTCTGCATGGCCGGCAGTTATTTCGTGACGAGGACCGGCCGCTGAAGCTGTTGCTTATGTCCGCGACCCTCGACACGGCGGGTGTTTCCACCTGGCTTGATAACGCACCCGTGGTCAGCAGCGCTGGTAAGCAGTTCCCCGTAGAGGTGATCTATGGTCGGCCGAGCCAGCCCCGCGATTCCATAACGGACCGTGCCATGGCTGGTGTGACGCAAGCCCTGGAGGCCAATCCGAACAGCAGTGTGTTGGTCTTTTTACCTGGTCAGGGTGAAATAACCCAAGTGTATGAGGGTCTGCAGCGTTGGTTGGTGAGTAATCACATATCCGCCGTGATGCTTTGCCCCCTGTATGGCAACCTGTCACTGGCAGCCCAGCAGGCAGCGATTGCGCCACCGTCTGGTCCTGGCCAGCGCAAGGTGGTGCTGGCTACTAATATTGCCGAGACCAGCCTCACTATCGAGGGCGTTGATGTGGTGGTGGATGCCGGGTTCGCTCGTGAGCCAGTGTTTGACCCGGGTACCGGCATGAGCCGCCTGCAGATCCGCAAAATCTCTCGTTCATCCGCTGTGCAGCGAATGGGCCGTGCCGGTCGCCTGCGACCGGGACGTTGTTATCGACTCTGGTCCGAGGCCCAGCAGGCTTTGCTGGCGCCGCAGGCCAGCCCGGAAATTCTCAATGCCGACCTGGCGCCCCTGGCTCTGCAGTTGTTGCACTGGGGTGTGCAGGACCCGGCTGAGCTGCGCTGGATGGACTCGCCGCCAACTGGGGCCTGGCAACAGGCGCTGGCGCTGCTGATGTCCCTTGGGGCCATCACGCCGCAGCTGCAGATAACGGCCCATGGCACGGCGATGGCGGGCCTGCCCCTGCATCCGCGGCTGGCACACCTGCTGTTGCGCGGTGCCGCTGTTGGTCACCTGCAGACCGCGGCGCTGTTGGCGAGCCTGCTGTCTGAGCGTCACCCCCTGGGTCAGGACAGCCCGGATATCAGCCAACATCTGGCCCTGCTCAGTGGTGACCTTGCCTGTCCTGCGAGGCATCAGGGCTGGGCCGCCAGAACCCGCGAACTGGCGGGCCAATTTGCGCGCCAGGTGAATAACCTGGCTGTCACTGTAGAGGCCAGGAACCTGTCGATGGATCAGTTAGCCGGGTTTCTGCTGGCCTGCGCCTACCCGGATCGTATCGCTCGCCGGC
Source organism: Pseudomonadales bacterium (assembly GCA_030728785.1). Taxonomy (GTDB): domain Bacteria; phylum Pseudomonadota; class Gammaproteobacteria; order Pseudomonadales; family Azotimanducaceae; genus UBA4582. Next base: position 8,365 of record JANQYP010000038.1, on the reverse strand, counting down.
GCCACGGGGGTGGCTTGCAGTTGGCCAATGGGCGTGGCGCAAGTTTTGCTGTCAGTCATTACCTGGCCCAGTCGCCATGGCTGGCCTTGGGTGAGGTCAGCGGTGGCGGCCAGGGTGATGTGGTGCGCTCGGGGGCGGCACTGGACCCTGCTTTGTTTGAGGATTTGCTGGCTGAGCTGGTGACCCAAAGGACCTTTGCCGAATGGGACAAACAGGCCAATCGGTTTGTCGCTGAGCGCCGCTACCTGCTGGGCGTGCTGGTATTGCGCCGCGAGACCCTGCAACAGGTGCCCCTCGGGGCGAAACAAGATGCCTTGCTGGCCTATGTGCAGGCCCAGGGTCTGGGTATCTTCAACTGGACACCGGCGCTGCGCCAGTGGCAGGCCCGAGTGAGTCTGGTGCGCGCCGTGACCGCTGATCCGGCTTGGCCTGACCTCAGCGATGCCGGCTTGCTGCTGAGCCTGAAGGACTGGTTGCTGCCCTATCTGGAACCGATACGGACCCTGGCGGGTTTTCGCCAGCTGGATCTGGCAGCGCTGCTGGCGGCGCGGCTCGACTGGCCCCAGAGCCAGGCGCTGAACGAGTTGGTGCCAGCGCGCCTGCAAGTGCCCTCGGGCTCACACATCAGCATCGACTACACCAGCTCGCCGCCGGTGCTGGCGGTGAAACTGCAGGAAATGTTTGGTTGTGAGGCAACCCCGCGAGTGCTGGATGGCAGGGTGTCGCTGTTGGTGCACCTGCTGTCGCCTGCTGGCCGGCCGCTGCAGGTCACTCAGGATCTGGCCGGCTTCTGGCGCTCTTCTTATCATGCTGTAAAAAAGGACATGAAGGGTCGTTACCCGCGCCATCCCTGGCCAGATGACCCTCTGGCGGCGCTGCCGACGCGCAATACCCGGTAGTTGAGGGTGTTTGTGGAAGATCCTTTGTCCCTAATATACTTACATACCTAAGTAAATATTTGTCAGACACGGTGTGAGGCTGCCTGCTTCGTGGCAAAATTGTCGCGGTTTAACAGCCAAAATGCCGATAAATTGCCGGTACGCCATAATTTTTTGGTAGTTATGGTGCATCTGTGAGTTAAATTACGTAACATAAACGCTTCGTGTACGAATAATAATTTAACTCAATCAATTTTTCGGAGTTCTATGTTTCCAAGAAAACGTATCCATTTGGCTATTGTCGCCGCCTTAGCCGCTACTACCGGCATGGGCGCATCCGCCGCAATCGAAGAAGTTGTGGTCACCGCCACAAAACGCTCAGTCAGCTCCCAGGACGTGCCTATCGCCATTCAGGCCATGAGTGCGCGCCAGCTTGAAGAGCAGAATGTCCAGGAATTTTCCGACTACATTAAATACCTGCCGAGTGTGAATGCGGGTGGCCGAGGACCGGGGCAAAACGAGATTTATATTCGTGGTGCAGCAGTTGACGCCATTAACATTACCGTCGCCGAGTCCCAGGGTTCTGCGCCCAACGTCGCCTTGTACCTTGATGAGCAGCCAGTCACGGCGGGTGGCCGGAATCTCGATGTTTACATCAGTGATATGGAACGTATTGAAGTGTTGCCCGGACCCCAGGGCACACTGTTTGGTTCCAGCTCCATGGCCGGTACGGTCAGGCTGATTACCAACAAACCCGTTATTGATCAGTTGCAGGCGAGTATGAATGGCAGCTGGTCATCCACCCAGGGTGGTGAGACCAGCAACTCCGGTGAGCTGATGCTTAACCTGCCCATGATTGACAACAAACTGGCCGTGCGTCTGGCGCTGTATAACGACCGCCAGGGTGGCTACATCGATAATGTCGATGGCACATTTACTGCCAATAGTGCCATTAACCCCGCCTTCCCCGGTGACAGCGTGACCTTCCCTGCCGGTACTGTGTTTGCCAATGGTGATGTGGTTGGCGCTGGCGGTGTCACGGTGCCGGTTCGCAAGACCGTCGCTAGTAACTCATCACTGGTGGAGAAAGATTTTAATGATGCAAACTACAGCGGCTTGCGCGTTGGTGCCAAATATCTGATTAATGACGACTGGGATCTGTTAGTACAGCATGCGCAACAAACCCTGCTCACAGAGGGCGTGTTTGACTATGACCCGGCTGTGGGTGACCTGGAGGTTAGTCGCTTCAGCCCAGACAATCTTGACGATGAATTTAGCCAGACTGCCTGGACCCTCGAGGGTCGCCTTGGTGCTCTGGATGTGGTTTACACTGGTGCCTTCCTTGATCGTGATGTCGTAACCAATATCGACTACACCGGTTACACCAATATTGGTAAGTTCAGCGCTGGCTACCAGTGTGAATATCTTGTGGGCAGTTTCTACACAGGGCTGACCAATAATCCGTCCACCACCTATGCTTTCGATCCTACCCTGGGCGGCGACACAGGTGTGATTGAGTGTGGTGATCCAAGCAACTCTGCCCATATCGAAAACTCCAACACGCGCTGGACCCACGAACTGCGGGCTACCAGTAACTTTGACGGACCCATGAGCGCCACCGCCGGACTCTTCTACGAAGATTTTAAGATCGAGCACGTGGGTGATTTTAACTACCAGAGTCCTATCGATGCCGGCTTTGCACCTATCGACATCACGACAAATGCTATCTTCGATAACTCTACGGCAAATGCCCGCGGCAAGACTAACGCGGCCACCCAGTTTCGGAATGATAATACCCGTACTGAGCAGCAGATTGCGCTGTTTGGTGAGTTGGCCTATCAGTTGACGGACACTTTCAGCGTTGCCATTGGCGCCCGTTATTACGATCTTGAGTATGGCTATAAGGGTTATGGTGCCTGGCGTTATGGCAACCGGCCGTTGTTTGTCGATGACGCTGATCCCACCAACGATATCCGTCCTGATGTCACCGGTGGTCGTGAGTACGAGACCAATTTTGCTGAGCTGCAACCTATCTCCGTGACCGACACCATCTATAAATTCCGCGCCAGCTGGACGCCGCAGAATGCCGACACCATGTTTTTTGTGTCCTGGGCAGAAGGCTATCGGCCACCAGGCTTTAACCGCGCGGCCGCCAAAGAAGGTGGTAAGTACAACGCGTCTGCTGAAAACACGCGTGATGACGGCACCAATTGTGGTAATGATGTAGCCATCAATTCCAATGCCAGCAATGGCTTTCCAGGCTACTGTCTGCCATACGTGTTTCAGTCAGACACGCTTGAAAGTACCGAGTTTGGCTGGAAGTCTACCCTGCTGAATGGCCTTGTGCAGTTTAATGGATCCATCTACAAAATTGACTGGCAAGATATTCAGGTCAGCCAGTTTGACTCGCAGAATATCTCCGTCCTGACCGTTGTCGACAATGGCGGTGACGCAACCATTCAGGGCCTGGAAGCGGACCTGATCTGGCTGGCGACAGACCAAATGACGGTGTATGGCGCTGCGTCTTACAACGACACTGAGCTGGTCAAGGTTGATCCTGCGTTTGCTGTGGTTGTAGCTGACGAGGGCTCAATGCTGCCTCTGACGCCAAAGGTGCAGGCTAATGTTCGGGCTCGCTACGAGTGGGAAACGGGTAATGCCCTGACCGCCTTTTGGCAGCTGGGTGTTAAATATGCCGGCGATTCGGTGAATTCACTGGTGGATACAACATCGGAGCCCCGGGCAACTCAGGACGCCTATACCATAGTTGACGCCAGTATCGGCGTGAACAACTTCGGCAAAGGCTGGGGCGCGGAGCTGTTCGCCTCAAACCTGACGGACACGCGTGCGCAGTTGCATATTAACCGCCAGGACTTTATTGAGCGGACCACAACCAATCGGCCCAGAACCATTGGCTTGCGCGTATCCTATGACTTCCGCTAGGTAACCGCATGGCTGCTTTAGCGAGTGATGGTTCAGGCGTTAAGTTGGCATCTGCAGCAGTTGCGCCGGTGGCTGATCCTGTGACCCTGCTCGGGTTGCTGGCACAGTGTCGGGCGCAGGTACAGGCGGGGCAATTTCTGCCCGCCGCAGCGCTTGCCGGCCAGTGTCTGGCGTTGCAGCCAGCTCATCAGGAAGCTTTATACCTGTTAGCTGTCTGCCAGCGTTATCTGCAGGATTATGCAACAGCACTGCAGACCCTGGCGCAATTGCAGGCACTGGATCCCACCTATGGCCGAGCCTGGCAGGAGGCCGCTTATTGTCAGCTGGCCCTCGGCCAGTCTGGCGCTGCACTTGCGGCATTTAAGCAGGCTGTGAGCAGGAATAACTCTCTGCTTGGTAGTTGGCAGGGCATTGCCCAATTGGCACTGCAGGCCGAGGATGTCGACTGGCAGGCTCAGGCGCAGGACCAGAGCCGGCGCTTGGCGGCATTGCCGCCGGCGCTGCTGAGCGTGCGCAACATGCTCAGCGAAGGCAAATTGTTTAAAGCAGAACAGCTATGCCGCAGTTTTCTGCGGCAACATCCCCGTCATGTTGAGGGAATGCGGCTGCTGGCTGATCTGGCAGTAAAGTCAGATGTGCTGGACGATGCGGAATTTATTCTGCAGAGCGCCGTGACCTTTGAGCCTGCGAACGCCCTGGCGCGCTTTGACTATATGACGGTGCTGTATCGCCGCCAGAAGTATGCGGATGCCTTGGCACAGGCGACCCAGCTGCGTGCCAGCCATCCTGACAACCCAACCTATGCTGCGGCTTATGCTAACCAGTGTGTCGCAGTAGGGGATTTTGATGAGGCATTGACAATTTACAATGAGGTAGCCCAACAGCTACCCGAAGCTGCGCCAATTCATCTATTACAGGGCCATGCCCTGAAGACTATTGGCCGGACCAGTGACGCCGTCACCGCCTATCAACAGGCGTATAAGCTGCGCGCAGATTTTGGCGATGCTTACTGGAGTCTGGCAAACCTCAAAACTTATCGTTTCAGTGATGGCGAAATAGTCGCCATGCAGCAGCATCTGCAAGCTGCCACGACCCTGATTGAAGACCGGGCGCACCTGAGCTTTGCCCTCGGCAAGGCCTTTGAAGACAGCGCGGACTATGCGACAGCCATGGATTATTATCAGCAAGGTAACCTTGCTCGCAAACAACAGCTGCGCTTTGACAGCGAACAGCTGACCAGGCGCCTGCATTTGCAGCAGGTGCACTGCACGACGGACTTGTTTACCCAGCATGCAGGGCAAGGTTGGCAGGCAGCGGACCCAATTTTTATTGTCGGCTTGCCTCGCGCCGGATCAACATTGTTAGAGCAGATTCTGGCATCTCACTCGCAAGTGGATGGCACCCTCGAATTGCCGAATATTGCCGCGCTGGCGCACCGTCTGGATGGCCGGCGGATGCAGGATGACGAGCCCCGATATCCGGCTCGGCTGGCTGAGCTCACGCCGCAGCAGTTGCAGAAATTCGGTGAGTCCTATATTGCCGACACGCAGATTCATCGTCAGGGTGCTGGTTATTTTATCGATAAGATGCCGAATAACTTTCGTCATATCGGTCTGATACAACTGATTCTGCCCAATGCCAGAATCATTGATGCTCGACGGGAGCCCATGGCCTGTTGTTTCAGTGGCTTCAAACAATTGTTTGCCAGTGGTCAGGAATTTACTTATGACCTGACTGAAATTGGTCACTACTACCGCGACTATGTGGACCTGATGGCACACTGGGATAAGGTGTTGCCGGGCAAGGTCCTGCGGGTCCAGTATGAAGATGTTGTCGCCGACACAGAACAACAGGTTCGGCGGCTGCTGGATTTTTGTGGTCTGCCGTTTGAGCAGGCCTGTCTGGACTTTCATAGCAACGAGCGATCGGTTCGCACACCCAGTGCCGAGCAGGTCAGGCAGCCCATATATCAATCCGGACTGGCCCAGTGGCGCCATTTTGAGCCCTGGCTTGAACCCTTAAAAACTGCCCTGGGTCCTTTACTGGAGCCTGACGTTGCAGCTACCCCGCCGCCATGAAAAATTCTGGAGTACATCAGTATCACTGACAAGAGCACGACTTTGCCGATAGATTTGGACGATGGTGCCGCCGAGTCGCCACTGATTGATATTGGCCATGAAGTCGGCGATAACAATATCGAAGTTATGGGCCTGGATATCCATAACCCGGTGTTTATTATCTCTGCGGTGTCGGTGATTGCCCTGGTGGCCATCACCCTGGCCTTTCCGGCGATCACCGCAACCTTGTTCCTGGGTACAAAAGCCTGGGTCACTGCGTCCTTTGACTGGCTGTTTATGGCCTCGGCAAACTTTTTTATCCTGTTTTGCATCTTCCTGGCATTTTCACGTTTTGGACGTGTCAGGCTTGGTGGTGCTGCTGCCAGGCCGCGTTATGCCTATCCGGGCTGGCTGGCCATGCTGTTTGCTGCGGGCGTTGGTATTGGCCTGATGTTTTTTGGTGTCTATGAGCCGCTGGTACATACCCTGCACACGCCCCTGGGTATAGACCCCGCCGATGTGGAAACGGCCCGAGCGGCGGGTATGGCGGCAACCATTTTTCACTGGGGCCTGCATGCCTGGGCCATCTATGCGCTGGTTGGTCTGGCTCTGGCATTTTTCTGTTTTAATCGGCAGATGCCTCTGACCCTGCGCTCAGCGTTTTTCCCGCTGTTTGGGAAAGCGGTGTGGGGGCCTTTTGGTCATGTGATCGACATCATGGCCGTGCTGGCGACCATCTTCGGGCTATCCACATCCCTTGGTTTTGGTGCGGAACAGATTGCTGCAGGGCTGCACTACTTGTTTGATATCGAGGCGAGCAACCTGACCAAAGTGGTACTGATCCTGGTCATCATCGCCATGGCGTTGGTCTCAGTCGTAGCGGGTCTGGATAAGGGGGTCAAACGCCTCAGTGAGTTGAACATGGCCATGGCTTTCATGTTGTTCATGTTTGTTATTATCACCGGCCCAACCCTGTATATCCTTCAGCAATTTTTCTACACCACCTCGGACTATCTGACTTACCTGCCGGAATTAAGCAACTGGGTGGGCCGTGAAGACACGGATTTCCTCCATGGCTGGACCATTTTTTACCTGGCCTGGTGGATTTCCTGGTCACCTTTTGTCGGTATGTTTATTGCTCGTATCAGTTATGGCCGAACCATTCGTGAGTTTCTTGCCTGGGTACTGCTGGCGCCAACGACCATCAGCATCCTCTGGATGTCGGCGTTAGGGGGGACAGGAATTGAGCAGTATTTTGATGCAGGCCTGAGCCGCCTGGCAACAGTGCCACCTGAGCTGTCCCTGTATGTGATGCTTGAAAACCTGCCTTTCAGCACCTTTGTGTCTGGCGTCAGCGTGATCCTGATCGCCATATTTTTTGTCACCTCGGCTGATTCCGGCTCTCTGGTGATTGACACCATGACCGCTGGCGGCAAGATGAATGCGCCGGTCCAGCAACGGGTTTTCTGGTGCCTGTCGACGGGCATGGTCGCCATCACATTGCTGATGGGCGGCGGCATGGCGTCACTGCAGGCATTAACCATCGCTGTTGGCCTGCCTTTCTGTGTGGTGCTGTTGCTGATGTGCGCCAGTCTTTACAAAGGCCTGCACGAAGAGGCAGTTGTGCCTCTGGCCGCGCCGGCGCCAGACTGACGGGGTTCATAATGGCTGGCACCCTGGGGGCGAGTCACCTATAGTCCGCAACATATCAGTGGCGAGGGCAGTTTTTGTGGAACGGATCGATCAGGTGATGGTCAGCTTGCGCCAGCTTATTCGGGCAACAGAATTACACTCTAAACAATTGCTCAAAACCACCGGTTTAACAACTCCTCAATTATTGATCCTGCGGGCCATTCGCGACATGGGTGAGGTGACCGCCGGTAAGCTGGCCAGCACTGTGAGTCTGAGTCAGGCCACCATGACCAGTATTCTCGATCGCATGGAGAAGCATGGCCTGGTGTTTCGAAAGCGCTCAGAACTGGATCGGCGCAAGATTTATGTGCTGCTGACAGACAAAGCCAGAGAAACCCTTGAGCATTCGCCCATGCCCCTGCAGGAACACTTTCATGCCCGTTTTGATAATCTCGCCGACTGGGAGCAGAACATGATAATCGCCGCCCTGCAGCGCGTCGTGGACATGATGGATGCCACCAATATTGGCGCCGCCCCGATGCTGGCTATCGGTGCGTTATACAGCCCCGATCCAGAACCCGAGGCAGGGTTGGGCAGCGCAGAAAGCGTCGCGACCAGCAAAGAAAGCGTTGCGACCAGCACTGGTACTGCTGCCTGTACAACTCAGCCGCCCCTCGCATAGGTCCGCTTACGCCAGGTAGCGCACACTCCGTGACCTGATAGCACAGCCATCAGATACGCAGGCGCACCATAAAATTGGCTACAGCTGGGGAGTTAAGGTATTGCCTTTCTCCCAATCCATGTTTTCCACTACCTGCTCGATTGAGGCCCAGGCCTCTGATGCCAGCCTTGGTG
>JANQYP010000037.1:87822-94113 GCA_030728785.1 Pseudomonadales bacterium | reverse complement strand
CTAGGAGGTCCTGGCGGGTCTTCGCGGCTTGTCGGGTTTTTGGGCCAGGACGCCCTGGCCACGCGCCATGTGGTTGACCTCATCAACAGGATTCGGGTAACAGCTGCAGGCCTATTCCTTTGGTTGTTTCGACGGCGTTGTCAGGATAGTCAGTCCCTTCAGCAGGTTCAGAGCCTCGTTCAGTTGATAGTCTGATATCGACAGGTCAGGGTCGCCGCTGGTGCTTTGCGGCTCATTGCCGGGTTCAGCAACGTTCGTCAGATGCCCCGGCAGATTCTTTTCCTTGATATTAAACGGGTTCTGTTTCGCCGGGGTGACAGTCGAGCGGGCAACCCAGATATCAGGCACAATACCTGCGGCCTGAATGGAGCGGCCGTTGGGAGTGAAGTACAAGGCCGTGGTGAGTTTTATCGCTGTTTCATTGTTCAGCGGCAGGATGGTCTGTACTGACCCTTTGCCAAAAGTGGTGACGCCCATGATCACCGCTCGGCGATGGTCCTGCATGGCACCGGCGACAATTTCTGATGCGGATGCCGTACCTTCGTTGACAAGCACAACAATCGGCACACCGTTGGTAGCATCGGGCGACGTGGCGCTGAAGCGCATGTCAGAGTTGGGCAGCCGGCCGGCTGTATAGACGATTAAGCCATCGGCCATAAACACGTCAGAGACTGCAACCGCCGCCTGGAGAACGCCGCCGGGGTTATTCCGCAGGTCCAGTACCAGGCCAAGCAACTCGCCCGCGCTGCTGAGTTTAGTCACTGCTGCGGCCACTTCCGTGCCTGTATTGCTCTGAAACTGGGCTATGCGAATGTAGCCATAGCCGTTGCCCAGCGAGCGCTGGCGAACGCTGGCAACATTAATCACTTCACGTATCAGGGTTATCTCGAATGGCTGGGGCTCGCCTTCACGGACCAATGTCAGGCGTATGGTGCTGCCGGGGGTGCCACGCATGGCATCAACAGCATCATTGAGGCTCATGCCTTTGATGGGCTGGTCATCCAGCTGGATGATCAAGTCCCCCGGTTCAACCCCGGCCTTGGCGGCTGGTGTGTCATCCATGGGGCTGATTATTCGAACGAAACCGTCATCCATGCTGACCTCAAGGCCAACACCACCGTAGTTACCTGTGGTGTCTTCCTGCAGTTCGGAAAAAGACTCTTTGTCGAGGTAGGCAGAGTGGGGATCCAGCTGCGAGAGCAGGCCTTTGATTGCGTTCTCCAGCAGGGTTCGATCGTCAATCTCTTCGACGTAGGCGCTGCTGACACGGTCGAAGGCTTCAGCAAAGACGCGAAGTTCGTTTAATGGCAGGCGGGACGGCAGCGGCTTAGTGTCACTGGTGGCGCTGGTTTCTGCAGCGGTCGACGTGCCCATCAGCAGCGCCAGCAGGGTGGCAGCCAGAATTCGATTTGCGTGTTGCATCGTTAACATTTGCCTCTCCCGGCACTGTGTTCTTGATTGTCCTCCTGCGCAAAGCTGGCGCGCAGAAAGCTGACTCCTGGAAAACTGGCTCCTGGAAAACTGGGCCACAAAAAGCTGACTCACGAAGCTTACCCAACGCCGGACCCGGCGGTTGGTCTGGGACGGTAGCAGTATTGCTCTAGGTGGTGCGACGCTTGCGCGTTTGGCACCATTGTTGCGGGTTGGTGGGTTTACCACCGTCGCGGATCTCAAAATACAGACCCATCTGACCCTGGCCGCCACTGTCACCGACAGTGGCAATATTCTCGCCAGCCTGGACCCAGTCGCCGGTCTCACGATACAGGACCTGGTTGTGGCCATAAAGGGACATATAGCCCTCACCGTGGCTAATGATCATCAACAAGCCAAAGCCGCGCAGCCAGTCGGAAAAAACTACTCGGCCATAGTGGATGGCATAAACCGGCTCGCCCTCATTGGCGGCGATAAAAATGCCGTTCCACTTGAGATTGGCATTGGCTCGCTGGCTGCCATAGCCATTTAGGATGGTGCCCGCTACGGGCAGCTGCATTTTGCCCTTGCTGCGGGTAAAAGACACGGCCACCGCCGGCGAGGACAATGCCAACACGCTGTCTTTGATACGGGTCAGTAGGCCTTCCAGTGCCTGGCGACTCTGGCTGAGTTTTTTGATTTCGGTGCCAGCTGCGGCGATTTCTCGGTTCAGCCCTGCCAGGTTTTGCTGTTTATCGCGACGGCTGAGTTGCAGGCGCTGTTCTTCGTCAAGGAGCCTGCTGCGGTTGTCTGTGAGTAATTGATTTTCGGCATCAAGAGCCAGCGTCACCTGCTCGAGTTCAGCGATGGTAGCTCGGTAGTGGTCGATCTGCTCGGCGCGGGCCCGGTTGAAATAACCGTAATAGGTCAGCATACGGTCGAGCTGGTTGGGGTCTTCCTGGTTCAGCAGGACCTTTATGAAGGGCTGGTTGCCCATTTCATAAGCAGCGCGAATCTGCCGCGCCAGGTAGGTTTGTTGCCCTTGCCTGGCTGTTTCGAGGTCGGCCTGGTTGCGGCGCAGGCTGCTGACCTTATTGGCACCCTGCTGGAGTTGTTGTTGTATGGTTTCGATTTTTTTCATCAGCTCATTGATGGATTGCTCATTGGTCTGCAGGTTTTTCTCCAGCTTTGAGCGCTCGCCGCTGGTGGTATCCAGCATCTGCCTGAACTTGTTGATTTCTATTTCAAGGTCTTTGAGTTGTTTCTCCAGGACCTTCGGATCTTTGCTCTGCTCTGCCAGAACCGGCTCTGCCAGAACCGATTCTGCCTGGAAACCGGCTGCGGCGAAGGCAAGGCATATGGCCAGGCTCGAGCATATGATGTGTCGCAGGCTCAGGTTGGTAGTCATATCACCAGGGTTTTGCCAGTCATTTCAGGGGGTTGGGCCAGATGCATGATGCTCAGCAGGGTTGGCGCAATATTGGTCAGGTTGCCACCGGCGGGTGCCAGCGTGAGATTTTCAGCACCCACATAAATGAGTGGCACTCGCTCTGAGGTATGGGCGGTATGCGCTTGACCTGTCGCAGGGTCGCTCATCTGTTCGGCATTGCCATGATCCGCGGTAATCAGGCAGTTGCCATGGGTCTGCTGCAGCGCCGCAACAACTCTGCCAAGACAGGTGTCGACAAACTCTACGGCTTTGACTGCGGCTTTTAGGTTGCCCGTGTGGCCGACCATATCACCATTGGCATAATTGCAGACGATCAGGTCATAGTCCCCTGCGCTGATGGCGGCCACCAGTTTGTCGGTCACGCCCTCGGCGCTCATTTGCGGTTGCAGGTCATAGGTGGCGACTTTGGGGGAAGGCACCAGGCAACGCGTCTCGCCGGGGTATTGGTCTTCCCTGCCGCCTGAAAAAAAGAAGGTAACATGGGCGTATTTTTCCGTTTCAGCCAGGCGCAACTGAGTCTTGCCGAGGTGCGCCAGATATTCGCCAAGGCTGTTTTTAAGGGTGTCCGGAGCAAAGGCACAGGGTGCCTGAATATCGTCAGCATACTCTGTCAGCGTCACAAAGGCGCTGAGCGCCGGCCTGGCCTTGGGCTTAAACCCGGTAAAGTTGCTGTGGACAAAAGCGCGGCTGATTTCCCGCGCGCGGTCAGCGCGAAAGTTCATAAACAAGACCGCATCGCCGTCGGCCATGGCGATCACCTGACCATTCAACAGAATGCTGCTGGGTCTGACAAATTCATCAGACTCACCGCGCTCATAGGCGGCGTCGAGGGCCGCTATTGGCGTATCATACTGGTTGGCCGTTGCGCCCTGGGTCAACAAATCATAGGCCGCCTCGACCCTGTCCCAGCGATTGTCCCGATCCATGGCGTAAAAGCGCCCGACTACAGACACAATGCCGCCATGGCCAAGGCTTGCGATATGCGCCTGCATGGCGCGCAGGGATGTATTGGCGCTCTTTGGCGGCACATCTCTGCCATCCAGGAAGGCATGGACATAGACCCGTTGCACGCCGCGCTCAAACGCCATTTTGACTGCCGCCTGCATGTGCCGTTCATGGCTGTGGACGCCGCCGGAAGAGAGCAGGCCCATGATGTGCAGCGCGGCGCCAGACTTTGCCAATGGATCCATGACTGCCGCCAGCACCGGGTTATTAAAAAAGCTGCCATTATCGACCGCCTTATTGATCCGAGTGAGATCCTGGTCGATCATGCGACCGGCGCCCAGTGTCATATGCCCAACTTCCGAGTTCCCCATCTGCCCCGCTGGCAAGCCCACGTCTTCGCCGGAGCAGGAAATGAGACAGTGCGGGCGGTTTTTCCAGAGGTCGTCGAGGACGGGAGTGCGGGCCTGTTTGATGGCATTGCCGTCTGTTGAGTCGCGGTGCCCCCAGCCGTCGAGGATAATCAGGACTGTGGGCGACTTTTTGGCTGTAACATCTGGCATGAATTTACCGGTTTGGTGCGATGAAAGTGAATTTTACGTCCTTTGGTGTATACTTCGCGACTTATTTTTGTTTCGGCTGCAGGTTCCAGCAGGGCATTGAAATAAGACGTTCAAGTAATGGATGGATGTCGTAGCAACTTGCAGCGACCTAGAACTAATAGCACTAATGATAGTGACGAGACTTCATGATAGAGAAAGTATTCGAATTTATCGGTAACCATTTTGCACTGGTGGGCATTTTTATTGCGCTGGCGATCGCATTTGCGCTGAATGAGAGAAAACGTGGTGGCGCCTCGGTAAGCACTAATACCCTGATTAATATGGTGAACCACAATAATGCCTTGGTGCTTGATGTTCGTGACGGCAAAGATTTCAAAGCCGGCCACATTGTCGATGCACTGAATATTCCCTATGCCACTTTTGACGAGCGCGCTTCGGAACTTGAAGCGCATAAACAGCGGCCGATTATCATTGTCTGCAAGATGGGCCAGCATGCCGGCGCCGTGGGTGGCAAACTCAAGGCCCTTGGGTTTGAGGATGTACACCGCCTGGGTGGTGGCATGTCGGAATGGACCGCCACCAATCTGCCGGTCGTCAAGGCCTGATCCGCATTCCAGGGTCACTCTTCAGTTTTTAAGCAAAGGGGTCGGTTTGTGAATCCAGTGGTCTTATACACTACCCGTTTTTGTCCTTACTGCATTCGTGCCAAGGCCTTACTGGGCAAGAAGCAGGTGCCGTTTACGGAAATCGCCATTGATAATGATCCTGCCATGCGGCAGAAGATGATCCAGGCCGCGGGGCGAACATCGGTGCCGCAGATATGGATTGGCGAGCAGCACATAGGTGGTTGTGATGAGTTGCTGGCGCTCGAGCGGCGGGGGCAGTTGGACAGTATTTTAGCAGGCAGCGGCGAGGGAGTCGGGCATGAGTGAGCAGGACGGACAAGCAAGACAAGCAGGGCCGGAAGCGCAGGCAGAATTTTCCTTGCAGCGTATTTATATCAAAGACGTTTCATTTGAGTCGCCCAGGTCACCGGAAGCCTTCGTTGGGCAATGGAAGCCAATGGTCAACCTTGATCTGAATTCGCACCATAAGGTGGTAGGCACTGACCTGTTTGAAGTGGTACTCAGTGTTACTGTTACTGTGAAAAAGGAAGATGGCGAAGTCGTCTACCTGTCAGAAGTCCAGCAGGCCGGGATCTTCATGATTCGCGGCATGAATGACGAAGGGTTTGCCCAAACCCTTGGCAGCTTTTGTCCCAGTGTCCTGTTTCCCTATGCCCGTGAGGCCATTGATGGGTTGGTCATCAAAGGCAGCTTCCCGCCGTTAATGCTGGCACCGGTTAATTTTGATGCCATCTTCGCCCATTCCAGACAACAGCAGGCTGGCGCCGAAAATAGCTCTGCTCCACCGCCGTTGGTGAATTAAGCACGGCTTTAAGTGGCGTCGCTGAAGCCCTGCTGGCGCCAGGCCTCATACACCACTATTGCGGCGGCATTTGCCAGGTTAAGGCTGCGACTGCCGGCGCGCATGGGTATGCGCAGGCGCTGGCTGGCGGGCAGGCTGTCGAGAATGACTGCCGGCAAACCCCGGGTTTCTGGCCCGAGCAGCAGTATGTCGCTGGCAGCAAAAGCGGCGTCGGTGTAGGTGGTTGTGCCCTTGGTGGTGATTGCCCACAGGCGTCTATGGGGCGTGGCTTTGCTGAAGGCCGCAAAAGAATCGTGGGTCAGGACCTCGGCCCATTCGTGATAGTCCAGACCCGCGCGGCGCAGGCGTTTGTCGTCCAGCTCAAAACCCAGTGGCCGGATCAGGTGTAACTGGGCGCCCGTGTTGGCGCAGAGGCGGATAATATTACCGGCATTCGGGGGAATTTCCGGTTCAAACAGTGCAACGGCCAGCAAGCGCTAACTCCTCTGTTAGAAAAAT
>JANQYP010000037.1:79693-87722 GCA_030728785.1 Pseudomonadales bacterium | reverse complement strand
AGTGGCTGGATGGCCCTGCAACAATGCGCTGCGTCGATCAGTTTTTTTCGAAATGCGTTCGAGAGTTTTCAGGCGCTACTCAGGGTCGCCATCATCGCCGGTAACGGCGGCGCTCATGCTCAGTTCGTGCAGCTTGCGGCTCAGGGTATTGCGACCCCAGCCCAGCAGCAACGCTGCGTCGCGTTTGCGACCACCGGTCTGCTTGAGGGCCGCCTCGATCATAATCCGCTCAAAACGCGGCAGGGCATCATGCAGCAGGCCGTTGGCCTCTGGTGCCAGTTGGGTGAGCTTGCGGGTTGCCCAGGTGCGCAGGTTCTTTTCCCAGTTTTCATCCTGCCCAGGCTGGTCGCGCTCCAGCAACAGCTCCGGTGGCAAGTCATCAATAGCCACTTCGCGGCCGGTGGCCATGACAGTTATCCAGCGACAGAAATTCTCCAGTTGCCTGACATTACCTGGCCAGGGCAGGCCGGTAATGTAGTTTACGGTCTCGGGCTTTAATATCTTGGCGTCTTCATTGAGCTCCAGTGCCGCCTCGCGGAGGAAATAGTTGGCCAGCAAGGGGATGTCCTCCTTGCGCTCCTGCAGGGTTGGTATGTGGATGCGAATAACGTTCAGGCGATGGAACAGATCCTCGCGAAAGCGGTTCTGCTTCACCAGGTCTTCAAGGTTTTGGTGGGTGGCGGCAATGATGCGGACGTCAGCTTTCTGTGGTTCGTGGCCGCCAACGCGGTAATACTCGCCATCAGACAAGACCCGCAGCAGGCGGGTCTGGGTCTCGGCCGGCATGTCGCCGATCTCATCGAGAAACAGGGTGCCTTGGTCCGCCTGCTCAAAGCGCCCCTTGCGTAACTGGTTGGCACCGGTGAAAGCGCCGCGTTCGTGGCCAAATAGCTCAGATTCGATAAGGTCGTGTGGTATGGCCGCCATGTTCAGCGCTATAAAGGTCTTGGTCGCACGGGGGCTGTGCTTGTGCAACGCCTGCGCCACCAGCTCTTTACCTGTGCCCGACTGGCCATTAATCAGGACCGTGACATTGGATTTTGACAGCCGGCCAATGGCGCGAAACACCTCCTGCATGGCGGCGGCCTTACCGATGATTTCAGAATCGACAACAGTGCTGGGCGCGGGCGCCGGGGTGGTCTCATGACTGTGCCGAATAGCCCGTTTGACAATAGCAATAGCCTCGTCGACTTCAAAAGGCTTGGGGATGTACTCAAACGCGCCGCCCTGGATGGATGACACGGCGCTGTCGAGATCCGAATGCGCGGTCATGATAATGACTGGCAGGTCTGGAAAGGTGCTTTTGATACGCTCCAGTAAGGTCAGACCGTCGATGCCGGGCATGCGAATGTCGCTGACGATAGCATCAGGGGGATTGTCGGCAAGCACGTTGAGCAGCGCTTGGCCATCTTCAAAACAGGTGACGTGCAGACCTTCCTGGGTCAAGGCCTTTTCCAGCACCCAGCGAATTGAACGTTCGTCATCGACGACCCAGACATTCCCGGTTGAGCTCATAGGTCTTGCTCCATAGGTAAGATAATCGAAAATTTGGTCCGCCCCGGTTCACTCTCAAACTCAATGGAACCGCGGTGCTGGTGCACAATGGACTGGGCAAATGACAAGCCCAGCCCGGTGCCATCAGCGCGACCGCTGATCATGGGGAAAAATAACTGGTCTTTTAATTCCAGCGGAATGCCTGGACCGTTGTCGACGATATCAACTCGCACCACAATACGGTGCAGGCGGGTGCCGATGGTGTACTGGCGTTCGGTGCGGGAGGTGAAACGCAGGCTTGGCTGGCGCACCTCCTCAAGGCATTGCAGGGCGTTGCGGGCAATATTCAGGAACACCTGAATCATCAATGCCGGGTCGAGGACAACTTCCGGGATGCTCGGGTCATAGTCGCGAATAATTTTCAGGGGTGGGCTTGACTCCAGTTCAATCAGAATCCTGACCCGCTCAAGTAATTCGTGAATGTTGGCAACCACCGGCTTTGGTACTGTCTTTGGACCCAGCAGGCGATCTACCAGTGAGGTCAAGCGGTCAGTCTCAGTGATGATAATGTCCGTGTATTCCTGCAGGCTCGGGTCTGGCAGTACCCTGGCCAGCAGTTGGGCTGAGCCGCGGATACCACCCAGGGGGTTTTTGATCTCGTGGGCAAGACCGCGAATCATCTGCCGGGTTGCCTCATGATGGCCGCGAATCGCCTCGTCTCGATCAATGCGCAAATAACGATCGAGTGGGTACAGTTCAATCAGCATGGCCGGCCATTCCTCGTCGTTGCCAGGAGTAATGGTGTAGTCGACTGTCACATTGTGGCCGCTGTGGAGTTGCAGTTCTGCACGGCGCCGAGTGTAAGGCTGGCCACTTTGCATGGAGTCATACAACACTGCCTCGAGTTCAGTGGGGTTCTGCAACAGTTCACAGATGGGGTGACCCAGGGCGCGGGTAGATGAAACGTCCAGCAGGCTCTCTGCTGAGGCGTTGATGAAGGTCAGCTGCAGCTGGTGGTCAACCGTCAGGATGCCGATGTTGAGGGTGTTGAGAATGGCATCTTTCATGGCATTGATGTCGGCAGCAGGTTGGATTTCATAATAGTCAGTCTCCTTTCGAGGAAAGCCAAGCAATAAACGAACCAGTTATATGGATGCTGGGATAACGGTGGGTTGATTATGGGTTGAAGATGGGCTGCAGCTGTGCCTTAGGTATGTTGCTCAGCAGTCTCGGCCCGTTGCTAAGCAGTGTAAAGCAGATGAGCGGGTCGTTGCACTAAAATGGTGCGGCATATCGGTTGATCACCGCTGGGCTGCTCGATATTGGCGGCGAGGTGCGGGCAAGATGGTGGTGAGAAGGTGGTGAGATGGTGGTGAGAAGGTGGTGAGAAGCTGCTTCGGCCAATAAAAAAGCCCCGCCGGTGATACCGTCGAGGCCTTTTATGGTGCGCAAAGCTGATGCCCGCAGAGCGCAGCACCGTTGCGGTGCTTGCTCAGGCAGAGGGCAGGCTTTTAGACGCTATAGTACATTTCAAACTCAATGGGATGGGTTGTTGAGTTCAGGCGGGTTACTTCGCCCATCTTCAGGTCGATATAACCATCGATCATGGAGTCAGTGAACACATCCCCTTCAGTGAGATAGTTGCGGTCGGCGTTCAGGCAGTCCAGGGCCATTTCCAGCGAGTTCGCAACTGTGGGAATGTTTTTCAGCTCTTCTGCGGGCAGGTCGTACAGGTCCTTGTCCATGGGCGCGCCCGGATCAATCTTGTTCTTGATACCGTCGAGGCCGGCCATCATCATGGCAGAGAACATCAGGTACGGGTTACCAGTAGGATCGCCAAAACGTACTTCAAGGCGCACGCCTTTGGGGTTGCCGCCCTGGATGTACGGAATGCGGATGGATGCCGAGCGATTCCGTGCCGAGTAGGCCAGCAGTACCGGCGCCTCAAAACCTGGTACCAGGCGCTTGTAGGAGTTGGTGCTGGCATTGGCAAAAGCGTTCAGAGAGCGCGCATGTTTGATGATGCCGCCGATATAGTACAGCGCGTCCTGAGACAGGTTGCCATAACCTTCACCGGCAAACAGATTCTTGCCGCCTTTCCAGATGGACTGGTGCAAGTGCATGCCGCTGCCATTGTCACCGACCAGTGGTTTCGGCATAAATGTGGCCGTCTTGCCATAGGCGTGGGCGACATTGAGGACGCAGTACTTGTAAATCTGCACTTCGTCGGCTTTTTTGGTGAGGGTGTTAAAAGGTACACCTATCTCGCACTGGCCCGCTGTGCCCACCTCGTGGTGATGCAGGTCGATGTCCAGGCCCATGGATTCCATAGCGCTGCACATGGAGTTGCGGATGTCATACAAGGAGTCTACCGGCGGTACCGGGAAGTAACCGCCCTTAATGCCAGGTTTGTGCCCCAGGTTGCCGCCCTCGGCTGCGTGGGAGGTCATCCAGGCCGCTTCCTGTGATTCGATCTGGTACATGGCGCCACTCATTTCAACCTTGTACTTGATGTCGTCAAAGATGAAAAATTCGGGCTCCGGGCCAAAATAAGCTGTGTCACCGATACCTGTAGTGGCCAGGTATGCTTCAGCGCGCATTGCCAGGGACCTTGGGTCGCGGTCGTAGCCTTGCATGGTGCTGGGTTCAACGATATTGCAGCGCAGGTTGACGGTAGTTTCCTCGGTGAAAGGGTCAACCACGGCGGTGCTGTCGTCTGGCATCAGGATCATGTCGGACTCGTTGATGGCTTTCCAGCCGGCAATGGATGAGCCATCAAACATGGCACCCATTTCAAAAAACTCTTCGTCGACCTTGGCCGCGTTGTTGGTGACGTGTTGTTCCTTGCCGCGCGTGTCGGTGAAACGCAAGTCCACCCACTTTGCTTCACTTTCTTTAATCAGGCTAAGAGTTTTTTTTGACATTGGGACAGGCCCTCCATTGGAATAACTGAGTTAAATTGGTGCAGTAACCGGTGCAAAGACTATGCCATTCGCCGGAAATAATAAAGCCTTGTATTCACTGGCCTGCAGACATGCTGGCCGCATTCTGTGCACTGTTATGGTGCTTATAATGAGGGCTTTGCTCACAAATGGTGCGCTCCCTCGCTGGCTCCGTCCAGTACCACGGCGCCGAGTGCTGATGCTGACCGGGGTCCGCGCCGACGGATAAGCGAATTGATGATGTCTAAAGGTCTTGGCTATCTGTATAATGCCGCGTCCTGAAGCGGAGTAGTCATGAGTCAGAAATTAAGAAACATCGCAATTATTGCCCACGTCGACCACGGCAAGACCACCCTGATAGACAAATTACTGCAGCAGGCCGGCGCCCTGCACCGTGGCGACGAGCAGACCGAACGGCTGATGGACTCCAATGATCTGGAGAAGGAACGTGGCATCACGATTCTGGCCAAAAACACCTCCATTGACTGGCACGAACACCGCATCAATATTGTTGATACCCCGGGGCACGCCGACTTCGGCGGTGAGGTCGAGCGTATCCTGTCCATGGTGGACTCGGTATTGCTGGTGGTTGACGCTGTCGACGGCCCCATGCCCCAGACTCGGTTTGTGACCATGAAGGCGTTTGCCAACGGTCTCAACCCCATTGTCATGATCAACAAGATCGACCGCGACGGCGCCCGTCCTGACTGGGTAGTGGGTGAAGTTTTTGAGTTGTTTGACAAGCTTGGTGCAAATGATACCCAGCTCGATTTCCCGGTGATCTATGGCTCCGCCATACAAGGCCGTGCGGGACTGTCCATGGACGCCATCAACGACGACTTGAGCGTCCTGCTGCAGGCTATTATTGATCATGTACCCGAGCCCGATGTTGATCTTGATGGTCCGTTCCAAATGCAGGTCAGTGCCCTGGATTACAATAACTATGTTGGTGTTATTGGTGTTGGCCGTATTGAGCGCGGCAGTGTCAAGAAGGGCCAGCAGGTTGCCATTGTTGATATTGCAGGCAAGGTCCGAAAGGGTAAAATTCTCCAGGTCATGGGCTACGAAGGTCTGGAGCGGGTTGAAGTTGAGACCTCCCGGGCTGGCAACATCGTCTGTATCACGGGCATTGAAGGCCTGAAGATATCGGACACCATCTGTGATCCGGCCCAGGTTGAAGCCCTGCCGCCGCTGGTGGTTGATGAGCCAACAATTTCCATGACCTTTCAGGTTAACACCTCACCTTTTGCTGGCCAGGATGGCAAGTTTGTCACCAGCCGCAACATTCGCGATCGGCTGGATCGTGAGCTGATTCACAACGTTGCCCTGCGCGTCGAAGACACAGACAGCGGCGATCGGTTTAAAGTCTCAGGTCGCGGTGAATTGCACCTGGCCATTCTGATTGAAACCATGCGCCGTGAGGGGTTCGAGCTGGCCGTGGGCCGGCCCGAGGTTATTTTCAAAGAGGTTGATGGTAAGCGTCAGGAACCTTTTGAAAGTGTCCTGCTCGACATCGAGGAAGTTCACCAGGGCTCTGTCATGGAGGAGCTGGGTCGGCGTAAAGGCGTCCTGCAGAATATGATTCCGGATGGTAAGGGACGCGTGCGCATCGAGTATGAAATAGCCACTCGAGGCCTGATTGGCTTTCGCTCAGACTTTATGACCATGACCTCTGGTACAGGTATTATGACCAGCATCTTCTCTCACTATGGTGACGTTGTCAGTCAGGAGATGGCAGGCCGGACTAACGGTGTGCTGGTGTCTATGGCCACGGGTAAGTGCCTGGCTTTTGCCCTGTTTAATCTTCAGGATCGCGGCCGCATGATGATTCTGCCGAATCAGGAAGTCTATGAGGGTATGGTGATTGGGTTGCATTCCCGTGGTAATGACCTGGTGGTGAACCCGTTAAAAGGTAAACAATTGACCAACATCCGGGCCTCTGGCACAGATGAGGCGATTATCCTTTCGGCGCCCATCAGGCATACGCTGGAGCAGGCTATCGAGTTTATCGAAGAAGACGAACTGGTTGAGGTAACACCCCTGAACCTGCGCATTCGAAAGAAATTACTGACTGAAAATGACCGCAAACGTGCCAGTCGCGCGAAGAGTACATAAGAGTACACAAGAGTCCATAAGCGTAGCTAAGAGTAGAAAAGGAAAGTCTGAATGCTGCCACTGTATCCAGAAATTAAACCCTATGCCCGGCATATGCTGGAGGTGGATGATATCCACTCTCTTTATATTGACGAGAGCGGCACTCTGGACGGCATTCCTGTGTTGTTTGTGCATTCGGGGCCTGGATCGGGTTGCGAGTTTGACAGTCGGTGCTTTTTCAATCCGCAAAAGTACCGGATTATCCTCTTTGACCAGCGCGGTGCCGGCAGATCCAAACCCCATAGCGAGATCAGGCAGAACACAACGCCGGACCTGGTTGCCGACATGGAGAAGATTCGCGTCTTTCTTGGCGTCGACAAATGGTTGATGTTTGGTGGCGGCTGGGGTGCCATGCTCAGCCTGATGTACGCCGAGGCGTTTCCCGAGCATATGCTGGGTCTGGTATTGCGCGGCATATTCCTGGGCCGCAAGACCGATGTTGAGTGGATTTACCAGGACGGCGCCAGTCGTTTTTATCCGGACCACTGGGAGGACTTTACTAATCCCATTCCCGAGTCTGAGCGGGCCAATCTGCTGGCGGCCTATCATCGGCGTATTAATGGCGCCGATGAACTGGCGCGTATGGGGGCCGCTAAAGCCTGGTCGCGCTGGGAGGCGGATTGTTCGTCGCTGCAGCCAAGTCCGCGCCTCGTCAAACATTTTACTGATCCCCACCGCGCCATGGCCCGCAGCCGGATTGGCGTGCATTATTTCACCAATGACTGTTTTCTGACAGACAACCAGATCATCAACAACATCGCCAAAATTCAGGAGTTGCCGGGGATTATTGTCCATGGCCGCTACGATATCCTGTGTCCTGTGCAGAACGCCTATGACCTGCATCGAGCCTGGCCTGAATCCCAGGTTTTTCTGGTGCGCGAGGCCGGACATTCGGCGACGGAACACGCCATGATTGATGCCCTGGTGCGCGCCACCCGTGATATGGCGCTGCGGTTTGAGGCAGACTTCAACGTTTAAGGTTAGTGGCGGATGCGAGGCCTGATCCAGCGTGTCAGTTATGCTCGAGTGCTGGTGGCGGGCACAGTAGTCGGCGAGATTGACCGTGGTCTGCTGCTGTTGCTGGGTTTTGAAAAAGGCGATAGCGCGGCCCGGATAGATAAACTCCTGAACAAAATCCTCAATTACCGCGTCTTTGCCGACGCTGTTGGGCACATGAACCTCGGCCTCAGCGAGATTCAGGGTGACCTGCTGATTGTTTCCCAGTTTACCCTTGCCGCCGATACCCATAAGGGCTTGCGGCCATCATTCTCGTCAGCGATGCCACCGGCCGAGGCCGAGGTGTTATACAACGACTTTGTCAGCCGCGCCCGCCAGCGCTGCGCCAGGGTTGCTACCGGCCAGTTTGGCGCCGACATGCAGGTGCAACTGGAGAATGACGGGCCGGTAACGTTTTTACTCGAAGCCTGAACCCGCTTGTT
>JANQYP010000037.1:73873-79593 GCA_030728785.1 Pseudomonadales bacterium | reverse complement strand
TGTCACCAACCCTGACGGTGCCTGAGCGCAGAATGCGCGTGGTGATGCCGCCGTGACCACGCATGGCATTGTAGCCACCTGGGCCCAGGGCCGCCTCCATCCTTGAGCAGGGGTGGGCGAGGCCGGTGAATTCAAAGCAGGCATCACCGATTTGAAATACCTTGTCTTTCAGGGCCAGCAAGTTCAGCCCGCGGACAACAATATTGCGGCGTAAGGTAGCAGGTTGGATGGCGCCGGTGCCAAGCATAGAGGCGAGCGCGTCTATGTGTTCCCCTTGAATGAACGTGACCTCGCGCCTGGTGCTGCTGGCCTTAAAGCGATCCCCGTCGAGGCCCTTGCCCATTTGCGCCAGTACCTGCGCCTCGGCCTGCATGGGCGCACTACGCGCCGGCCGAACCCCTATCCAGTCAACTATGCCGCGCTGTGGGATAACATTGATCAATTCCGCCAAGGTTTGACTCATGGCTGCACCTCGAGACCTAAGATAGCAGGGCAGTCTGCCTCATTTCAGCGTGCAAATGAAGCTCGGCGGCGGCAATCCAGCTGTAGCTCGAGAGGCACTTTACATTGCTGTGCCTGTGCTGTAGTAATTGGCTTTGAGAACCAAAACAGACGGACAGATGCGAATGAATACAGTTAATCCAGCAGCAACAGATTTTGACGCAGTGGTGGTAGGTGCCGGTTTTGCCGGCATCTATTCGCTGCAAAACCTGCGCACCAAGGGTTTCAAAACACGTGTTTATGAAGCTGCCGGCGGTGTCGGTGGTACCTGGTACTGGAACCGTTACCCGGGTGCCCGTTGTGATATTCCCAGCCTGCAGTACTCCTACAGCTTTGATGAACAACTGCAGCAGGAGTGGCAATGGAAAAACAAATATTCCGACCAGGCAGATATTCTGGAATATGCCAATCATGTCGTTGACCGATTTGATCTGCGCCAAGACATCCAGTTCAACACCCGCATCGTCAGCGCTATCTTTGATGAAGACCAGAATTTCTGGACCATTACCACGGATGCTGGCGAGTCTGTCACGGCGCGGCATTTTGTCCTGGCGACGGGCTGTCTATCCACCGCCAATATCCCGGAATTTGCCGGCTTCGACGACTACCAGGGCGAAGCCTATCACTCCGGGCGATGGCCACAAGAGCCTGTGGATTTGACCGGTAGGAAAGTTGCAATTATCGGCAGTGGTTCCAGCGCCATCCAGGCCATTCCGGCGGTGGCGGAACTGGCGGGACACCTGTATTCCTTTCAGCGGACGCCGCAGTTCACCATTCCCCAACACAACGAACCCCTGAACCCGGCAGTCGAAAAAGACATCAAGAGTCGTTATGCAGCCTATCGGGATCAAAATTATCACAGTCCCTTTGCGCAGGAAGTTTCCGGCAACTTTGACACCAACACCTTTGATGTCAGTGCCGAAGAGCGTCATGCGGAATATGAACGCCGTTGGCAGATGGGCGGCTTTGCATTTCTGGTGGCCTATGCAGACTCAGGCACCGATCGGGTAGCCAATGAAACCATTGCCGATTTTGTTCGCAACAAGATTCGCGGCATCGTCAAGGATCCTGACCTGGCAGAAAAACTCTGCCCGGATTTTGTCTATGCGAGTAAACGGCCAGTGCTGGATACCAACTATTTTGAAACCTTTAACCGGGACAATGTCACCCTCGTAGATATCCGTGACCAGGGTATCGAGCGTTTTACTGCAACGGGTATTCGCGCCAATGGCACAGACTACGACGTTGACTGTGTAATTTTTGCGACGGGTTTTGACGCCCTGACGGGCACTCTGAATAAAATGGAAATTCGCGGCCGTGGCGGCCGGTTGCTGAAGGACAAGTGGGCAGAAGGTCCGAAAGCCTACCTGGGTCTTTGTGCCGAAGGCTTTCCCAACATGTATGTCATCACCGGCCCAGGCAGTCCGTCAGTGCTGACCAATATGATGGTTGCTATTGAGCAGCATGTGAATTTTATCGCCGATACCATGGTGCATATGCGTGACCACCAGCAGACTCGGATCGAAGCACAACTGGCGGCCGAGGAGCCATGGGTTGCCCATGTCAGTGAACTTGGCCACATGACCCTGTTTACGGCCGGCGCCAACTGGTATTTCGGCGACAATATACCCGGCAAACCCCGAGTGTTTCTGCCCCATGTCGACTGGGTGGGTTATGTCGAAAAATGTGAAGAGGTAGTCGAGAAAAACTACGAAGGCTTTTCACTGGTGTGACAGCTCACTGGTGTGACAGCGGCGGCCTGCAGGAGCATGTTGAGAGTCAGCGCAACTGGATTAGGTCCCGTAACTAATACGTATTTTTTGCCCAGGAGCAAAACCGATGACCATAACCCAGGACGTAAACAGCCTGCCACTGGATAAAATTGACGTCAGTCGACCAGAGCTTTTTCAGGGCGACACCTGGCAACCCTTGTTTGCGCGCCTGCGCCAGGAAGCACCGGTGCACTATCTGGCAGACAGCGTCAATGGCCCCTTCTGGTCCGTGACGAGCCACGAACTGATCAAAGAAGTGGACACCAACCACCAGGTATTTTCCTCGGAGAAAGGTGGTATAGCCATTGTCGACCCCTATGCTGCCGAAGCCGGCCAGCTGCAGGGCCAGAGTTTTATCCAGCTGGATGAACCAAAACATATGCGGCAGAGAATGGCCGTTGCGCCCGCAGTTGCACCGAAGAACCTGGCGGAGTTTGAGCCACTGATCAGGGAACGCGCCGCCGACATTCTGGACAACTTGCCCATTGGTAAAACCTTCAACTGGGTGCAGGAAGTATCAATTGAACTCACCGCACGTATGCTTGCCACCTTGTTTGATTTCCCCTACGAGGACCGCCATAAACTGGTCTATTGGTCTGATCTTGCGACCGCAGTACCGGAAATCACCGGTGACACCAGTATCGATATGGGTCAACGTTATCAGGAGCTGATGGGCGCCGCGGCCGCCTTCTACCAGCTGTGGATGGCCAAGGTCGGCAAACCCCCGACGTTCGATCTGATATCCATGCTCCAACACAATGCAGAAACCGCGCGCATGAATGAGGACCCGGAACTGTTCCTCGGTAACATACTGCTGTTGATTGTTGGCGGCAACGATACTACTCGCAACAGCATCAGCGGTGGTGTCATGGCCCTCAATCAATATCCTCAGGAGTACCAGAAGCTTCGCGACAACCCCGGCCTGATACCCAACATGGTGTCTGAGATGATTCGCTGGCAGACACCGGTGCTGCACATGCGCCGCACTGCATTGCAGGACTACCAGCTGGGCGGCAAAAATATCAAAGCCGGTGACAAGGTGGTGATGTGGTATGTGTCGGGCAATCGGGATGAGTCTGTCTTTGAGCAGGCGGAAAAACTGATTATTGATCGCCCTAACGCCCGGGCCCATGTTGCTTTTGGTTTTGGCGTGCATCGTTGTATGGGTAATCGTCTGGCAGAATTGCAGTTACGTGTTCTCTGGGAAGAAATCATGCAACGCTTCCACACAGTGGAAGTGGTAGGCGAAGTGGAACGCCTGCCTAACAATTTTATCAGGGGCATCAAAAACGTGCCGGTGCGGCTCCATGCCTACTAACGATCCGGTAGATGTGCTCATTATCGGCGCGGGTGCAGCGGGGGCCGCTATGGCCTGGAGCCTGGCTGATACACGGATGAAAATACTGTGTATGGAGCAGGGTGACTGGACTAATCCGGCGGATTATCCAACCACCAGCATGGACTGGGAACTGAAATCCACTGGTGACTTCAGTTACAGTCCCAATACCCGTAAACGCGCAACGGATTACCCGATTAATGAAGCTGACTCACCCATAAAAGTTGCTAACTTCAACGGTGTAGGCGGCGGGACGATTTTGTATGCCGCCCATTTCCCACGTTTTCATCCCTCCGACTTTAAAGTTCGCAGCCTTGATGGCGTTGCCGATGACTGGCCCATTGATTACCAGACCCTTGAACCTTTTTATGCCGCCAATGATCGTATGATGGGTGTAGCCGGCCTGGCTGGTGATCCTGCTTATCCGGATAAGGAGGTCTCGATGCGCCCCGTGCCCCTCGGTGTGCTTGGTGAGACACTGGCGGCGGGTTTTAATAAGCAGGGCTGGCATTGGTGGCCTTCGGACAGTGCCATTGCCACCGAGCCATACGACGGCCGGGACCAATGCGTAAATCTTGGTCCGTGCATCACGGGTTGCTCCCAGGGTGCCAAGGCGAGCACCGATATCACCTATTGGCCCCACGCGCTGCGGGCAGGCGTTGAACTCAGAACCCATTGCCGGGTGCGGGAGATCACCGTTGATAAACGTGGTATGGCAACAGGTGTTATCTACTATGACAAAAACGGCGACGAGCAGGTGCAAAAAGCTGAAGTTGTGGTGGTCGCCTGTAACGGTATTGGCACCCCCAGGCTGCTGCTGAATTCGACCTCAGCCTTGTTCCCCAATGGCCTCGCCAACAGCAGTGGCATGGTCGGCAAAAATTTGATGTTTCATCCTTATGCCCATGTGCAGGGCCAGTTTGATCAACCGCTGCAGGGCTACCAGGGGCCGGGAGGCTGTTGTATCTGGAGCCAGGAATTTTATGAAACCGATGCCACGCGTGGCTATTTGCGCGGCTATACCATGGAAATCACTCGAGGCCGCGGACCGGTCATGACAGCCATCAGCGGTATGGCGTCAGGCGCAATTCCCTGGGGCGCAGGCCACCACCGGGCTTATCGGCGGGACTTTGATAAGTCCGCGGGCATGGTGGTTATTTGTGAAGACCTGCCGGAATTGCATAACACAGTGACGCTCGACCCAAGGCTGGTAGACTCCAGCGGTATGCCGGCGCCAAAAATCAACTACACCCTGAGTGACAACAGCCGCAAAATGTTGGCCCATGGCGTGGCCCGCGGCAAAGAGGCATTAATCGCAGCGGGCGCCCGTGAGGTCAGTGGCGATGGCCCACTGGCCATTGCTGGCTGGCACAATATGGGTACCGCGAGGATGGGGCTGGATCCCCGCCAATCAGTGGTAAATGAATGGGGCCGCAGTCATGATGTAAAAAATCTGTTTATTATTGACGGCAGTATTTTTGTTACGTCGGCGGGTGTTAATCCAACCAGCACAATTCAAGCCCTGGCCCTTTATATTGCCGATGCCATGAAGCAGCGCCTGGCCAACCTGTTCGATTGAGCGCACCAGTTGGGTAGTTGGAGTCGTGTATGTTGAAAACGCCGATTTTGAACAGCCCATTAAAAGAGACATGATTTATGCCTGAGCTTATTGCCAGCGATAGCACCTTTAGTGGCCAGCAGCTGGATATTCTTCGATTGCTGGTCGATATGATGATCCCTGCTGAGGACACACTGCCAAGTGCTGCGGATGGCGCCATTTTTCCCGCCATTGTTGCCTTGTTGGCGGGCCATGCAAGGGTACTAGGCGCCGGTCTGGAGGCAATTGAGGTCGCTTCCCAACAGCAGTTTGGCAAGGCTTTTGCCGTGCTTGGGGATGCTGGGAAAACATCAGTCATTAATGTTATGCGCAACAGTCAGCCGGAGTTGGTTAATGTGCTGCAGGCTTGCGTCGCCAGCAGCTACTATCAGGACCCCCGTGTCTTGGCTAGTCTGGGATTGGCAGCCAGGCCGCCGCATCCCGGTGGTTATGCCGTGGCCGCGACCGACTGGTCTTTGCTGGAGCCGGTGCGACGCAAAAGTAAAATCTATCG
>JANQYP010000037.1:50506-73773 GCA_030728785.1 Pseudomonadales bacterium | reverse complement strand
CTTACCGAACAACTTACCGAACAACTTACCCAACAACTTACCGAACAGCGTCAGGTAGCGGTACTTACACCCGCTCAAGCCTGGTTTCAGGAGAATTATTTAATGCCAGCTGCAGCCTATTTCCCCCATGGCATTTTTTCAGGCCGAGGCGAACCAACGCCCAGAGTTTTTGTGGCTCCACAACGCTATATCCAAGGTGTTGGTGTGCTGGATCATATTGGCAGATATCTGGGTCTGCTGAACGCCAAACGCACCGGCGTATTAATCTCCAGGCGTGGGCAAGGTGCCGATGGTATTCGTGTTATGGATAGTCTGGCGGCTAAAAAAATTGTCCCTGTGGTTGCCACCTTCGGCGGTGAGTGTTCACTACCCGAAATTGAACAACACGTCGCAAATCTGTCGGCAGAGAGGCTCGATTGCCTAATCGCCGTTGGCGGTGGCAAGTGTGTTGACGCGGGCAAAAGTATCGCCTACAGGCTGGGTATACCCGTGGTTGTGGTGCCCACACTGGCGTCCAATGATGCGCCTTGTTCTGCTCTCAGTGTTCTCTACGACAGCCATGGTGTGGCCAATGGTGCGGAGTTTTTCCCGACCAACCCGGCCATGGTGATTGTTGACACCGGCGTCGTGGCTGCCGCCTCGGAGCGCTATCTGGTGGCGGGCATGGGCGATGCCATGGCAACCTGGTATGAGGCGCGAGTTTGCCTTAACAACCCGAAGGCGACCAGCATGGTAGCTGCCAGACCAACCCTGGCCTCTTGTGCCATGGGCGAGATTTGCGCGCAGACTCTGTTTAAACAAGGTGAGCAGGCGGCCAACGCCGTCGCGATCGGCGAGATCAATGCTGCGCTGGAAAATGTTGTAGAAGCTAACACATTGCTCAGCGGTATTGGTTTTGAAAGTGGTGGTCTTGCCCTGGCCCATGCTATCGCCCAGAGTCTGACGGCGGTGCCTGTCGCTCATGATAATTACCTCCATGGTGAACATGTGGCGATGGGCACCATGGTGCAATTGATGATGGAGGACGAACTGGAGGCCAAACGTGTGGCCGAGTTTTTTGCTCGGGTCGGCTTGCCCGTTCACCTGGGGCAAATGTCTTTAGGGCTTGGTGACAAGGTCGCAATAGAGACCATTGTCGAGGCGGCGATGGTCTGGCCCACCAGTCATAATATGCCCATGCCTGTTACGCCTGAGGGTATCAGGTCAGCCATCAAAGGCGCCCATGAGCTTGGGCTCAAGGTGGCGCAATTGGCAGGCGACAAGGCCTATCGGCGGTTGCATACCTGATGAGCACCTGCGCCCTGGCTTTATCGAGTACTTAAAGCTGCAGGCCTGTGTGCACTGGCACACCTGAGACATGCCGGGCTGTTACCTCAGATGTAATAAGCGGTGGCATAAGCAGACAGCAGCACCGCAATCCAGATGGCGGTTGTGCCGATGGACCAGGAGCGGCTGAAGACACTCTTCTCCTCACTGTCTTCGGCATGAGGATTACCCAGGTAACGCAGGGCGATATAACTGCCCAATTCAGCGCTCCTGACGTTGAGTTGAGCCATTAGTCGCTGTAAGGCACCGAAGCCCCGCGCCGCTGCCAGGAATAAGCCTTTGCCTAACCGGCGCCACAGCCAATCCGTGTCCAGGCTGATGGTTTGTGTGCGTTTCATCAGCGGCAGTAACACAAAAAACGCCAGGCCAGAGAACAGTAACAGCTGCAGATAGAACAACACCTTGTAGACGCTGTAGGGGTGGTAGTCCACCGGGTAGGGTAAAAACTGATAGAGCAAGCCTGGCGCCACACCCAGCAGAATACAGATAAAGGCGCAGCCACCCATGGCCAGTGCCATATTCCAGGGGGCATCTTTGGGGCGTAGTCCAGAGTCTTTCTGAAAGAACACAAACCACGGGAACTTGATACCGGCGTGCAGGAACACACCCGCTGAGGCGGCTGTCAGAACCATGTAAACGAGCAGCATATTGCCATCCACAGCCGCCTGGGAAATCATCGACTTGGTGGTGAAGCCGCTAGTGAGGGGGAAACTCGAAATCGACAGGGCGCCAATAATGCCCATGGCCGTGGTGAAGGGCATGGTGCGGAACAGCCCGCCAAGATCTGTGCACCTGGACTTGCCTGTGCGGTAGAGCACCACACCGGCGCTCATAAACAGCAGGGCCTTATAGATAATATGGGCAAAGGCGTGGGCAGCGGCGCCGTTTAACGCCATTTCTGTGCCGATACCCACGGCACAAACCATAAAACCCACCTGGTTAACAATGGAGTAAGCGAGAATCCGGCGGGCGTCGTTTTCCAGCAGTGCATAGATGATGCCGTAGATAATCATAAAAAGACCAAGGCCAATCAGCAGCGGCTCGCCGGGAAACAGCAGGATTAAGGCCAGTACCGCGGTTTTGGTGGTAAAGGCTGACAGAAACACTGTGCCCGTTGGGCTGGCTTCCGGATAGGCATCAGCGAGCCAGGCCGACACTGGCGGTGCGGCAGCATTAATCAGAATGCCAATAAGGATCATCCAGGTGCTGAAGTCATGGGCGAGCATGGGTTGTATCTGGATCGACCCGGTGGCGATCACCGTACCTTCAATACCTACCTTAAGAATGACGCCGCCCAGCAAATGCATAATGGCGTAACGAATGCCGGCAGCCCGTGCCGCCGGCGTACCACCGCACCAGACAATCACCGTTGAAAACAGCGCCATCAGTTCCCAGTAGATGAACAGGGTAATCAGATCACCGGCGAAACAAACGCCAATGGCGCCGGCCGCATAGGCAAAAGCTGCGCTTAATTCAAACCATTTAGCGGTTTTAAAAGCGTACAGGCCACCGAGAAAAGCCATCAGTGCAAATACTGTGGCAAATAAGCGGCGTACCGGACTGCCTTCGACGGGTTCAACAGGGTATTCAAGAAAAGTGATGGTGCCAGCGACGCCATCTGCTACCTGCCAGATGCTCCACAGGGTAACTACAGGTGTGGCTAATAATACCAGGGTCCGTAAATGGCCGCGGGTCAGGGCAATAAGCAGGGCGCCGAGAATCATCCACAACGCCGGAGACAACAATTCGGTCATGTGTTGTGGCCTCGGTCTTGGGCAGCGCTATCGTCCGGCGTTTTGCGGTCCTGGTAGTAGTCTTCCTTGCGCTTCAGCACAAAGCCAAGCAACTTGGCAAACATCACCATCAGCAGGCAGGTAAAAAAGCCGTAAACCGCGCCAAAACCAAACCAATCATCGGCCCCAAAGTAGCCTTTGATCGGAATCAGGACTTGGGCCAGCACGGTCAGGGCGAGGACAATACAGCCGCCAATCCAGAGACTCCGGATGGTAGAGGGTCGAACAAGCCAATGATCATTGTCAGGTTGGTTCATATCCGCTCCTACAGTGGTGCTGCCATGACCTGGCGTTCAAGCTCGATCAATGGGCCGTTAAAGGCAAAAAATGCCAGGGTCAGCGCTGCGGTAGTGATCAACGCCACAACCGCCAGCAGCGGCGCTTCGCCGTGGTTATTGGCTTTTAGCTCGTCCGTCTCTTTGCCAAACCAGGCCATAAAAATAATCGGCAGAAAATAGGCGGCGTTAAGCACAGTACTGAGGATGATAGTGGCAATTGCCACATAGCTGCCGGCTTCCAAGGCGCCGCCGAGAATAAACCACTTGGAAACAAAGCCGGCTGTGGGTGGCACGCCAATCATCGACAGTGCCCCAATGGTAAAGGCAGTCATGGTCCAGGGCATTCTTCGACCAATGCCGTGCAACTGGCTCAGCTCGGTTTTTTTCGAGGCCACATAGATGGCGCCGGCGGCAAAAAACAAGGTGATTTTGCCAAAGGCGTGGGCGACGATGTGAATCGCCGCACCGATTTCTGATAATGGTGTCAGGATCGCCGCCGCCATTATCACGTACGACAACTGGGCGATGGTCGAGTAGGCCAGCAGGCGTTTGATGTTGGTCTGCCGCAAGGCCACCAGGCTAGCGGCGATAATGGTAAATGCGGCGGCATAGAGCAGCCAGCCGCTCTCGGGCGCGGCAAACAGGAAGTCGACGCCAAACACATAGATAATGATCTTGAGGACGGAGAAGACGCCGGCTTTCACCACCGCCACGGCATGGAGCAAAGCGCTGACAGGGGTTGGCGCGACCATCGCCGCCGGCAACCAGCGGTGCATGGGCATAACGGCGGCTTTACCGATACCAAACACAAACAAACCCAGCAGCAGACCTACCGCAGGCCCCTCGATTTTATCTGCGAGGATACCGCCCGCGGTAAAGTCCAGCGTGCCAGCCACATGATAGGTCCAGATAATAGCGGGCAGGAACAGACCGATAGAGGTTGTCAGCAGCACCCCCAGATATATGCGCGCCGAGGCGACAGTTTTTGCATCCCCCTTGTGGGAGACTAAAGGGTAGGTTGAAAGCGTCAGAATCTCATAGAACAGAAACAGCGTCAGCAAATTACCGGCAAAGGCGACGCCCATG
The DNA here is from genome assembly GCA_030728785.1 of Pseudomonadales bacterium. Lineage (GTDB taxonomy): Bacteria > Pseudomonadota > Gammaproteobacteria > Pseudomonadales > Azotimanducaceae > UBA4582. The sequence goes on along the minus strand of JANQYP010000037.1, from coordinate 69,290 downwards.
GTGGCGGCGATAGAAAGTGCAAAACAAGCATAGAACCGCGTCTGGTGCTTCTCGTTGTTGCCGCGCATGTAACCAATGGAATAGATGGAGTTGACAATCCAAAGACTCGAGGCAAGGGTCGCAAACATCATCCCGAGGGGTTCAATCTGGAACTTGATATCCAGTCCGTCCATCAGGCTGAAGGCATACAGGGACGGTCGCTCGCCGCTGAGCAAATCAGGAATCAGGCTCCACACCAGGGCTGCCAGGATGACGGCGGTCACCAGCGTGACAGTCTCGCGCAGATTTTCATGCACCCGACCGGCAAGCATAATCAGGAAAGCGCCGGCAAATGGCACAGCCAGTATCCAGCCGATTAACAGGGTGTCAGTGCTGGCGTCACTCATTGGTCGGCCCCTGCGAGAATGTCGGCGGCCATTGCAGCGAGGCTAATGGGTAAGTCCGGCAGCAGTCCAAACAAGATGTTGGCAAACGCCGTGACCAAGGTAACACTGAGCATCAGGATCGGCGCTTCGGCCAGGACAACAGTGGCCGCGGGGTCTTTCAATGGTTGCTTGAAATACAGCACCTCGATGGTGCGCCAGATATAAACCACTGCCATTAATGAGCTGATCAGCACAATGCCCACCATCAGCAGGCCCAGTTCGCCCTCTGCCATCAATGCTTGTATCAACAGCCACTTGCTGATGAAGCCAGCGGTACCCGGTACACCAATGAGTGACAGGCCACCCACCAGGAAGGCTGCGCAGGTTAACGGCATGGTCTTTGCGGCGCCGGCGAGTTGGTCGATGCGTAAATCCCAAAAGCGCATGCTCAGGCAGGCGACGCTCAGGAACAGGGCGCCCTTGGCCAGGGCATGGTTAAACATATGGGTAAAACTTGCGGTGAGCCCAGCGTTGGTAAGCAGGCTCACGCCCAGGAAGATGTATCCCATTTGCGCGACGGACGAGAAAGCCAGCATTCTTTTCAGCCGACCCTCAAACATGGCTACGGCTGATGCCACGACGATGCTCAGCAACCCCAGGGGCATAAGGAACATGGAAAACTCCAGGCCGTGGTGGAGATCGCCCTTCTGAAAGACCATAAAGCTGAATCGCACCAGCACATAGATGGCGACCTTGGTGCCGCAGGCTGCCATAAATACCGTGACCCCATGGGGCGCATGGGTATAGGCATTGGGCAGCCAGACGTGCAGGGGGAACATGGCGGCTTTCAGGCACAGGCCGATGGTGATAAAGGCGGCGGCAAAAACAATGGGGGTTTTGTCGGCGATTCCGGGAATGAGCCGTGACATATCATCCAGATTAAGTGTGCCGGTCATCATGTAGACCATGCCGACGCCAATCAAGTAGAAGGTTGCACCAATGGTGCCCATAATCAGGTACTTGAAGACCGCCAGCAGGGCGCGACGATCCGGGCCGCCGGCAATGAGGATATAACCGGCGAGTGAAGAGATCTCCATAAAAACAAAAATATTGAAGGCATCGGCGGTCGCCACCATGCCCACCAGACCCGCCAGCAATAACAGCCATGCGGCAAAAAACAGTGGCTGCCGATGGGCTTCAATCTGTTGGTTGAAACTCTCACGACAGCCAAGCGCCGCCACCGTTGCGGCACCGGTAACAATGAGCAGCAGCAGCGCGGATAAGGCGTCGACGCGCAGGGCAATACCAAAAGGCGGCTGCCAGCCGCCCAGGTTGTACTCCAGCACCTGACCGCCGTGAACCAGCATCGCCAGATTCACGGCGATAGCAAAGCTGAGTCCGCACACGGCAACGGTTGCCATCCAGGCGAGACCCCGTGGCTGCAGCAGCACGATCAGCGGTGCAAACAGCAGGGGCACGATGACCTGCAGGATCGGTAGGTGTTGTTCGATATCCATAACGGCTAGTCCGCGTCTAACAATTCGCGCTCTTCGATGGAACCGTAGCGCTCATGAATTCTGACGACAATCGCAAGCCCAAGAGAAAGCGTGGCAACACCAACGACAATGGCGGTCAGGATTAATACTTGCGGTAGAGGATTGGAGTAAATCTGGTCTACTACATTTTTCTGCAAAATGGGCGCTGTGCCGCCGTCTACCTTATTCATGGAGATATACATTAAAAATACTGCTGACTGAAATATGGAAAGACCAACCAGTTTTTTGATCAAATTGCCTTTGGCAATGACGGCGTAGAAGCCCAGCATCAGCAATATGGCAAACACCACATGGTTGAAGTAACCCGTTAAATCCGCGACGCTCATCGGTTTGCCACCATGGGTCGTCTGGCAGCAAAGGCGTGGAAGATGGACAACAACGCACCACACACAGCCATACCAACCCCCAGTTCAATGATAATGATACCAGCCTGACGACCCGCAACCGGGTCGTCCAGCAGTACCGAGTAGTCCAGAAATGTGCCGCCTTTAAGCATGCAAATCACGCCAACTGCGCCATAAAGGCTTGAACCGCAAACGATCAGCACCATTTGTGCATTCCGTGAAAAAGCGTTGAGTGCGGTTTTCTCACCCTCCAGCAAGGCATAGAGAATAAAGGCGGTGGCAATAATCGCACCGGCCTGAAATCCTCCGCCCGGGCCATATTCACCGTGAAATTGTACATACAGGCCAAACAGCAACATAAAAGGAATAAGCAAGGCGCCCACGGCTCTGGGAATAAGGTGATGTTTTAATCCCGCTTCGGGCATTTCATATTCAGGGCCTTTGCCTTGTCGGGCATCAAGAATAAACATCACGCCCACTGCCGCAATAAACACCACAAACACCTCGCCGAGGGTGTCATAACCGCGAAAGCTGCTCAAGACCGCCGTCACAACGTTGGGGAAACCCATCAGTGCCTCTGTATTCTCAAGATAGTAGGGCGCGACGTATAAATGTACGGGGGCATTGGGATCACCAAGGCGCGGCTTGTCGAAGGTGCCGTAAAGAAGCAGCATGGTGGTGACAACAACAACAATTTTTGCAATCCATCGACGAGAGGCCAGAGGGCCACGCTCATGCTGGGAGGTGAGGCGCAGGGCACTCAAAAAAATCACCGTGGTCACACCGGCGCCTACCGCCGCCTCCGTTAATGCCACATCAGCCGCGTCAAGAATAAAGAAATTTGCCGCCATCAAAAGGCTGAATATGGACATGAGCATGGCGGCGACAAAAAGATTGGTGGTTCTGATCATCGCTAAAGCAGTGACCACAAGCAGGGATAAAAGGAACAATGAAAAAATGATTGTCATGACGGGCTCTTGTCCTGGGCTTGATGCACAGCGGATGTCGGGGGTTTTAACCCTGAACGGTAAGCAGCATTTGCCAGCGCGTAGGTCGCTGTCGGGCCAGTGAGCAGTAAAAAGAGCATAATGGCCGCCAATTTCAGCGTCGCCAGAGTAAAGCCGCCGTGGAGCATCATGCCCGCGAACAGGGCGAGGGTTGCCATGGTGTCGGTCAGGCTCGAGGCATGCATCCTTGAGTAAAGATCGGGCATCCTGAGTATGCCTATGCCGCCAATAAAAACGCAGACCGCAGCCAGAATCAAAAGGCCATTACCGGCCCACTCAACCAATACATCAATCATTTGCTGCCCCCTTGTCAGTATTGAGGGGTTTATGTGTGAGGGGTTTATGTGTGAGGGGGCTGGTATCGAAGGATTCTGGGTCAAGGGGCTCTGTGGCGGGTTTGCTTTCAACAAACTCCAGCACTGCGAGTACGCCCACCAGGTTGATCAGGGCATAGGCCAGGGCAAGATCGAGAAAGTCCGCGCGCTCAAACAGAAAGGAAACCACGGCTAACAACAAAGCTGTTTTGGTACCAAACATATTGGCGGCGAGTACCCGGTCATAGATGCTGGGGCCCCGGACCGCACGCGCCACGGCCAACACCATAGTCATCAGAATGGCTACCGACACAACCGCGTAAATCATCTTAACGCACCATCAACTGACTGATTCGACGCAGCAGTTCCCCGGATTCCATATCCTTGGCGCCACTTTCACTGATGCAATGGACCAGAACTGCTTTTTCATCAATATCAATGGTGATAGTGCCAGGTGAGAGGGTGATGGAATTGCCGAGAATGACCTGCGGTAGTTCTTCGCCCGGTTCGCTCAATATGTAGACCAGTCTTGGTTGAATCGGCAGCGACGGCGATAAAACCAGGCGCGCGACATGGACACTCGACACTAAAATTTCCTTCAGCAGCCACAGCCAGTAGCCAGGCAGGCGCACTGCCATTCGGCCCAGTCCAGCGGCGTGATCAAAAAATCTCATGCGCACAGCAAATACCAGAGTGGTAACCACCGAAACGACACCAAGCCCCAGCAGCAGTGGCTTATAGATACCAGACCAGAGCAACCAGGCCACAGACAATACACCTGCCATGCATAACAATTGCCACGGCGGAACTCTGCCGAATTGTCGATTTAGTGGTCGATTGGATGCTGTTATAGAACGATTAGGCATAACAAGAAGTATCTGGTTTCCCTGCTGACGACCAGCATGTTGGTCAAGGATGATGTTTATCAATTATCGCCTAACAGCTGCGAGGTACCGGCTGCGGGCGCAGAAGCACCACAAAGCCGCTGGCCTCGTGTCTGCTGATGCCATACTGACCCTAGTTTGGACTGGCTCGGCGCCAAACTCAATCAGTATGGCCTGAATTTTGGGGTCGGAGTAAAAACTCCGAACAATGCCTGGCAGGCACTTAGCCCCATGGCTGGCCAGCGTCCAGCCGAGTGTCAACCTCGCCGGTGAGGGGAAGACATTATTGCTACCCGGGTCAGGCTGTCATCTGCATTCAGTGGCACGGCATACAGGGTCACTGGCGCGCAGGTTATTAGTGGGTGCCTGGACTGTAACCGCGTGTTCAGGTGTGCGGTTGAGCTTAAGACTGATCAATGCCGAAGGCCATGAGGATAAAAGCATACTCCGCACTGATTTCTTCGATCCGCTCAAACCGCCCGGACTTGCCGCCGTGGCCGGCCCCCATATTGATTTTTAGCACCAGCAAATTGTCATCGGTTTTGGTGGCTCGCAGTTTGGCGGTCCATTTTGCAGGCTCCCAGTAAGTCACTCGCGGATCATTGAGACCGCCGGTGACCATCATTGGCGGATATTCTTTGGCCTCGATCTGCTCATAGGGACTATAACTTGCCAGCAGAGCATAATCGTCAGCGCTGGCGATGGGATTACCCCACTCCGGCCACTCGATGGGTGTCAGGGGCAAGCTGTCATCAAGCATGGTATTGAGGACGTCAACAAAGGGCACATGCAACACTGCCGCCCGCCACAGTTCGGGCGCCTGGTTGAGCACCGCTCCCATCAGCTCGCCGCCGGCACTGCCGCCGGAAATTGAAATATTGCCGACACTGGCGTAACCCCTGGCACAGAGTCCGCGGGCAACATCGACAAAATCATTAAAAGTATTGGTGCGTTGGTGCAGTTTGCCCGCTTCATACCAGCCGTAACCCATTTCGTCGCCGCCGCGGATGTGGGCAATCACGTAGATAAATCCCCGGTCCAGCAGGCTCAGCCGGGCTGCTGAAAAGGCCGGCTCGGTGCCTGCACCATAGGCGCCATAAGCATACAGGTGGGTTGGCGCCGTGCCATCCAAGGGTGTGCCCCTTTTGTATACCAGGCTGACCGGTACATTTACGCCATCACGGGCGGGCAACATCAGGCGTTCTGTCTGATACGCCTGCTTGTCATAGCCACTGGGAATCTCCTGCGCTTTTTGTAATGTCAGGCTGCGCTCGACCACATCATAATCAAACACACTCTGGGGCGTGACCAGGCTTGTGTAACCAAAACGGTAATGGCGCGCAACATAGTCGGCATTGTGACCAGCAGAGATGGCATAGGCAGCTTCAGGCAGACGCACATAATGTTCGTCAGTGCCGTGTATGATTAGTAGCTGGTCCAGGCCGTTGATCCTGTCCTCAAGCACAATAAAGTCCTTGAATACCTGTATGCCCCGCCAGTAATGCCCTCGACCACCAGCTTTAACTTCGCGCCAGTGTTTTTCATGGGGCGTTGCGGTGGGTGCACAGGTAATTCGAAAGTCGCGATCCGTGTCATTGGTGCGAATGAAAAATTGATCCTGGCCATGCTCCGCCTCCGCGTCGCGGCCACTCACGCGCTCAACAATCACCTGGGCTGGGGTCGCCGGTGCCGCAGCCGGGACTATACGTATATCGGCCGTGACATGATCGCCACTGCGCAGGATGAACCATTCACGGCTGGAGCTGAGGTGCACATCCACAAAGAAGCTGGTGTCAGGTTCCTCATAGACCAGCAGGTCCGCAGCGACGGGTGTGCCCAGGCGGTGGTACTTGACCTGAAATGGACGCCACTCAGGACTCACCAGGGTATACATAAACCCCTTGCCGAAAGCATCCCAGCAGGCATTGCCGCTGGTCTGCAGAATTTCATCGGTCAGTGCCTGGCCGCTGGCCAGATCCCGGACGCGCAGAGTAAACCGCTCTGAGCCATTATCATCGGCGCTCCAGGCCATCCGCGTACCATCAGGGTTGATGCTCAGACCACCAAGACGAAAGTAGTCCTTGGCTTCGGCCTCAACCACCTCATCCAGCAACAGGCACCAGTCTTCAGTGCCAATAGGTCGACGGAACCACTGGCAATATTCGGCGCCGGTGGCGAAGGCCCAGCGGTATTCATAGGCACCCTCGCGCCAGGGGACTGCGGCGTCATCCTCTTTGATGCGGCCCTTGATCTCGGTGAACAACTGTTCCTGCAGTTGCGCCACGGGTGCCATGGCGGCCGTGTAATAGGCATTTTCGTCTGCCAGGTATGCCAGCACCTGGGGGTCAGATACCTGCGGATAGCCGGGGTCCCTGAGCCAATGATAAGCATCGCTGAGGGTGCGGTTGTGGTGATAGCTGATATGTTCGCGGCGGGCCGCGACGGGCGCGACAAGCCCCGCTGGTGCTTTGAGGCGGGTCATTGGTCTATCTCGAGAATTGGCGGTGAATAGCTGCCTACTTCAGCACATCAACTGCACCAAAGCCACCAACCTTTGGGGAACCTCCGTCCAGCAGACTCGGCCATGCAGCGAGTGGTCTGAGTCGCTAGGCTCCTCATGGCGTTTCTGCCGAAGTCGAAACACACCGGTGCAGAATATTTCACGCTCGCCCGAGCGGCGGGTTGCTCGGTTAGCGTTTTGTTTGGGTTCTGGTCGTTGCCTGCTGCACAGTGCCATCAATGGTTCGAAGGGTTTTGCTGAGGCCGAGGAAACCCGCGGTAACGATGACAAGGGCGACACAGGCGCCGAGGATGGCGTACGCAGCACCGAAGTGATCCGCCGCAACTGCCATCGGCAAGACCCCCAGAGGTGTCAGTCCAAACGACATCATCATAAAGCTGCTCATGCGCCCCCTGACGCTGTCATCGACCAAGATCTGCACTGTGGCATTGTTCACAGTCTGGAATGCGCTGGCACAGAGGTTGGCCAATATGAGGGGCAACAGCGCCAAATAGAAATTTTTTGTCTGGGTGAATACTGCAAGAAAAACGGCAAAACCAATCACTGTGACGATCATCAGGCGCAGTCGCTCGGACTTGTCGCCGCGTCTGGCGATCCAGACGGAGCCAAGAACGCCACCAACCCCGCCAGCACCCATCAATATGCCAAGGCCACTCTCGCCAACCTGCCAGTTTTGTTCCACCAGCATGACCAGCAGGTTCTGAAAAGGCATCGCCAGGAACATGGGTACCAGGCCAAAAAGCAGACAAATCATCACGGGCCGGTTGCGCCTGATGTACTCAAAGCCATAGGCGATATCTGCCAGCAGGGGTTTGGCGCCGCCCTCGGGTTTTTTTGGCGTGTTGGGTTTGACAAACAACATGCAGACCACCGCTGAGCCATAGAGCAGCGATGCAACAATGTAAGCGCCCACCACAGAAAACTGCGAGATAATGATGCCCGCCATAGCCGGGCCAGCCACTCGACTCAAATTCATGGCGGCGCTGGAAATTGCCATGGCGCTCTGAATTCGGCCTGGGCCAACCACATTGACAGTAATTGCCATTCTCGCAGGCATGATAAACGGGAAGGCACAACCTGCGACAAAGGCGGTGCAAAGCAAGTGCCAGAACGCCAGTTTGCCCGACAACAACAGGGCAAGGATAAAGAGTTCGTTACAGGTAATCAGGCACTGGCCAATGATGACCAACTGGCGCCGCTCAACCCGATCGGTGATGGCGCCGCCGACCAGTGACACAAAAATCATCGGCACCGCCACCACCAGGTTGATGTACGCCAGTGACTGGGCTGAGCCCGTCAGGTCCCAGGCGAGAATTGTGCGAGTCAGTATCTGGCCCTGCATGGCGAAGAAAAAAGCCACATTGCCAAAAAACAGCCAGCGGAATTCGGGTATCGACAGCACCGAAGGCGCGTTGGCTTTGCTGGCTGCAGGTGATTCAAACATGGTAAAGGGCCTTAAAAACTCGCGAAAACGCCGAGGTGGAACTAAAACGGCCAGCGGCTGCTGGATGCCTGGAAAGCAAGTGACCGGTAAAAGAGGTGCTCACATGAGCCCATCTAATGGCCGGGTGGTCGGATTTGCAAGCGCTCTAATTGCTGGTCCTTCGCTTCCCAGATGCCGTTGACCCAGTGGCGAAAGTCTTTTTTCAGGGTGATGCTAGCCTCTGACTGATCCTGGTCCGTATCCACGGGCACTGCCAGAGGCTCAATGACAACGGTTACGCGTTCGGTGTGTCCGCATAGGAACTCGAAGAAACCCGGTACGCCGTCAGGATAGTAAAGGGTGACGTTGAGGATGCAGTCGAGTTTGTCGCCAAGGGCGTTAATTACAAGCGCTGCGCCGCCGCCTTTTGGTTTCAGCAAATTTTTGTAGGGTGACTGTTGGCTGGCGTGTTTTGCAGAAGTGTAACGCGTGCCTTCCAGAAAATTCAGAATTGAGACGGGGGTCAGTTTAAACTTCTCACAGGACCGACGCGTGGCCTCCAGATCCTTGCCCTTGAGTTCCGGATGTTTGTGCAAAAATTCTTTGGAATAACGTTGCATAATGGGAAAGTCCAGCGCCCACCAAGCGATACCGATGATGGGCACATAGATCAATTGTTGTTTGATGAAAAACTTCTGCATGGGAATCTTGCGATTGAAAACCCGTTGCAGAATGACGATGTCTGCCCAGGTTTGATGATTGCAAAAAATCAAATACCAGTTTGTCGGGCTCAGGTTTCCGCCGCCGATGACTTCTATTTCAAGTTTTGTGAACAGGCCGAGCAACAGATTGTTGCAATCGATCCATAGTTCCGCCATGTTCATGGCGCCACGGGTACACCAGGGCGCAGCTGCTGCGGGTCCAACAAAACGCAGAAATGCAAACACATACAGCGGCAGGCACCAGAACAGCGTATTAATGATGACCAGAATACTGGCCAAGACCCCGCGGACGGGTTCAGGTAAAAAAGTCAGCACGCAGCACTCCTTGAAGGGTTGTCGATTCGCTGGTTAATTACCAGTTGTGGATTGCACTCACTGAAAACCCAAAACATAATGCCTGAGAGTAAAGCAGCACAGAGTGGACTCCCTACGCCCTCGGCATCACCCATCGGGCTGGGCACTCACGGTTGTTCATGCGCCGCGCCTGCCAGTCTTGGTGCTGTCGCATGATGTGCAGTTTTAGTGAGGTTGTAAAGCGTAGCTGAATGTTTGCGGGTAAAGGTGCGACCCGCGCCAATGGGCTTGTCCCGAAGAAGAGGATTGCGACCATGTATGTCGGCAAATACGCCATGGAAAAAGCCCACCAGCCAGCCATTATCATGGCCGAAACAGGTGAGATGTTGACCTATGAAGGGTTTGATCAACGCACCAATCAGGTGGCTCACCTGTTGCGGTCTGAAGGTCTCGCGCGCCTGGCACACTACGCAGTGTTTATGGAAAACACCCTGCAATACATCGAGATCTGTGGTGGTGGGGAGCGTTCAGGTCTGTATTACACCTGCATCAACTCCTATCTGACTGCCGACGAGCTGGCTTATATTATCAACAACAGCGAATCTGCAGTGGTCTTCACCAGCGCGGCCAAATTAGCCACTGTCACCGCGGCCCTGGCACAATGCCCGCGCATCAGGCGCTGTTACATTGTCGACGGCAACAGCCCGGGGGACCTGTACCGCAACTATGCCGAGGCCATCGCCGAATTACCAACAACACCGATCAGTGACGAGGCTTTGGGTACCAGCATGTTGTACTCATCGGGAACTACCGGGCAGCCTAAGGGCATTATTCGGCCCTTGCCGGTCTGCGGCCCGGCTGATTTGCTGCCGATTTACAGTTTTCTGCAACGTCTTTGGCAGTACCGAGAGGGCATGATCTATTTGTCGCCGGCGCCTTTGTACCACTCTGCACCGCAAGCGGCCGTAGGGCTGACACTGCGAAGCGGCGGAACAGCAGTGATCATGGGCCGGTTTGATGCAAAAGCTTATCTGGATTATGTCGCCCAGTATCGCGTGACCCACAGTCAGCTGGTGCCGACGATGTTCAGTCGGATGCTGAAGTTGCCTGCCGACATTCGCCTGAGTGCCGATGTTGCATCTCTGGAAATTGCCATTCATGCCGCAGCGCCATGCCCGGCACAGGTCAAAGAGGACATGATCGCCTGGTGGGGGCCCATCATTCATGAATACTATGGCGCAACAGAAGGTCTGGGCTTTACCGCCTGCGACAGTCATGAATGGCTTGCCCACAGAGGCACGGTGGGCAAGGTCATGCTGGGTGAAATTGCCATTCTGGATGAGCAGGGTATGCCATCGGCACCGGGTGAGCCCGGGGAGATCTGGTTTAAATCGGCAACGGAATTTGCCTACTTCAATAATCAGGCAAAAACCATCGAGGCAACTTCAAAGGACGGCAGTTTGAGCACTGTGGGTGATGTCGGCTATCTGGACGACGATGGCTTTCTGCACCTTACGGACCGCTCAACCTTTATGATCATTTCCGGCGGCGTCAATATTTATCCGCAGGAAACTGAAGACTTGCTGATCACCCATCCAAAAGTCAGTGACGCCGCTGTTTTTGGCGTGCCCAATGAAGACTTTGGCGAAGAGGTCAAGGCGGTCATCCAGGTGATGCCGGGGGTGACGGAAGACAGCGCGCTGGCGCTGGAGTTGATGGCTTTTTGTGCAGCAAATCTGGCACCGCAGAAGTGTCCGCGTTCCATTGATTTTGACGCTGAACTGCCGCGCCTGCCAACGGGCAAACTCTATAAGCGCATCCTCAAAGATCGCTACTGGGCAGGCCATAAAACCCGAATTCTGTAGTACCCCCCGGCACCGCAAAAGTCATTCGCAGCAGCGCTTGTACCTGGTGCCCGACAATTCCAGTAGACTGACGGCTTTGATCCTCAGGACCCATCATGAATAAAGATTCTGCCAGGCAGGTCCACATCCACGGCACGGTAGCGCCAGGCTTTGAGTCAGTCAAAGTTCTGTATGAGCAGAAGATGCGAACGCTGGCGGAAAGAGACACGCAGCTTTGCGTTTACCATCACGGCGCAAGGGTTGTCGATCTATGGGCATCAAGTGCTGACGATGAAGAGTTTTCGGCAGATTCCCTGATTAATGTCTTCAGCAGCGGCAAGAGTCTGGAAGCTCTGGCTATGGCCTCACTGGTTGGCCAGGGGCTGCTGCAATACAACGCGCGAATTACTGACTACTGGCCTGAGTTTGGCGCCAACGGCAAAATGGATCTGACGATTGCTGAGTTGCTGCGCCATGAAGCGGGCCTCGCCGCTTTTAACGTCTCCATCAAGCCTGAAGATCTGCTTACAAAGAACATCAAGCAGAACAAAATTGGCAGCATTATTGAAGGCCATGGGCAGAAGTTTCGCGACAATGGCAGTACCAGGGAATACCATGCAATCACTCGGGGCTGGATTGTCAACGAGGTGTTTCGGCGCATCGATCCTGCAGGCCGCACCATTGGCGAATATTTACGTCAGGACATCAGTCTGCCCCTTGGCGTTGATGTCATGATCGGCGTTCCAAAAGAAGATTTAAGTCGGCGCATTAAGGTCTCAACCCTGGATTTTCGTTTTCAGTTCAAGGAGAGCCTGAAACCGAAGTTTCTGCGCAGAAAGATGGAGCATAATATCTTGCAGACCGCCGGCAGGCTGCTGCGCACGGTCCCGGCGATGCGCAAGGGTACGGGTGCCGGCGCACCGCCGCCGTTTGAGGGCATGGATCGCGTGGCGTTCTTTAATGAACCGGCCGTAGCCATGGGCGAAACACCCTCGGCCAATGCTAACTGTTCTGCCAGGGGGCTGGCGAAACTTGCTGCCATGCTGGCGGGTGGTGGCGAGTGGGATGGGAAGACTTATCTGCCGGCTGACGCCTGGCAGGCCATGCATGGAAACCCGGTTGAGGCCCATATGGGCATCTCGGCTACCACCTTTACTCAGGGTGGTGTTGCCCTGTTTGCAGCGCCAGGGCAATACAATAGCAAGCTGGAGCAGGCGATGAATACAGGCAGGGAAGGGTTTTATGGCTGGATGGGCCTTGGTGGGTCTATTTTCCAGTGGCACCCGCAAGCCAATATTGGCTTTGGCTATGTACCTACTTCGCTGAATGTACTGGATTTTTTTAACGAGCGCGGCAAAACCTATCAGGCGGAAGTGCTGCAGTGTGTCGCCAGTCTAGGTGCTGCAGGCTAGTTGCCACAGGGGCTGAGGCGCAGCCAGGCACTAGCACCAGGTCATTGTCAGCATCAATGGCGCCTTACAACCTTAAGGCCCCTAACGGAATTGCTCGGTGAGTTTCGCCAGTTCGTCCAGGCGCTTAAGCACCTCAGCTGGGGTGCCCTGTGGCAGGCCAAAGATCAGTTCAGTAAAACCTTGCTCAAGACGACCGGCCAGCTGTTCCGGGTCGGTGGGGGCAGCGAACAGGGCGAGGGTGACTGAGTCCACGGCGCGGCCGCGTTTTGCGCAGGCCGCTTGCAGGTTTTCCATGCCGCCGTGACCAGCACCGCCGATCGGCATCCAGCCATCGCAATATTCGGCTACCCGGTCAAACACCCATTTTGAGTTGGCCCCCATCCATACCGGTGGACCACCTGCCTGAACCGGTTTTGGCCAGGACCAGATAGGGTCGAAGTTGACAAACTCGCCATGAAATTCCGCCTCGTTCTGGGTCCAGATGGCTTTCATGGCAAGAATCTTCTCGCGGACAATTTTCCAGCGGTGCTGGTAGTTGACGCCATGGTTTGCCATTTCTTCGACATTCCAGCCAGCGCCGATACCCAGCACAAACCGACCGCCGGATAACATGTCGAGGGATGCACATTCTTTGGCGAGAATAATGGGGTCGCGTTCGATCACCAGGCAAATGCCGGTACCCAGCCTGATTCGGGTTGTCACGGCGGCAGCGGCAGCCAGGGCCGTAAAAGGATCATGGGTGCGCCAGTACCATTCGGGTAAGGGGATGCCGCCTGGAAAGGGTGTTGTGCGGGCAACCGGAATATGGGTGTGCTCGGGAAAGAACAGCGAATCGAATCCCCGTGCTTCGACGGCGCGGGCAAGTTCTATGGGCTGCAGAGTTTGGTCGGTAGGAAAAATTTGGACGCCAAAATTCGCCATAATGATGCTCCCCGATAAGTCGTTGGACCATACTACTCTGGATCTTCAGGCGCGCCAATGGTGCTGCAGGTGTTGGGCCTACCTGCAGCGATCACTGTCAACCTGGTCAATTCGCTCGATAGCCAATTCATCACGAACCAGTGTCAGGTCAAAATATTCACCCTTGAGCCAGGCCGGGTAATGATCGGTGATATGGGGGCTGTCGGGCCGTCCGCCATTGCCGCTGGCGGTGACGAACTTGATATGCCTGGGGTCAGCCAGGTCAACCACCCAGCGAAATGCCGGGCCGTGATAGACCTCCTGATAAATTTCGGGTGGCGTGGGTGGAACATGGGTTGCCATGGCCAGTGTGGTGGCGCTGCCGCCAATGGGGTCAGGCCCGACAACCATGTTCTGCCAGGTTGGAAACTTCCGCAGCGCATGGCCGAAGCGGATTTTGTGAATATCGCCCCAGCACCAGTCGTTACCGCAGGTCTGGTGCAGTTGTTGCATAATTGCCGTGACGTCCTCGCAGATCATGGTCTCGAACAGGGCGCGATAGGGCAGCCAGGGTGAGCCCGCACACATAAAATGCTCTATGGCGAATCGATTCAGCCCCGGCGCTATCACCGGCAGGGTCGCAAGGATTGGTGCTTCACCGAGCACTGCCGTCATAAAGCGGATATGGGTTTTCATTTCCAGCAGTGGGTAAAAGACGCAGGCGGCTTTTGAATCCAGGCGGGCCATAAAATCCCAGTCTGACAGCAGGGTCATGGCAAGGCGGAGTTCGGGACTCGACTGGTCTGTCGCCAGGGCTTTGATATAGGCAGGCACCAGATCCCGCGCCCGTATATCCAGCAAATCCCTCTGCATTGACAGAAAGTAGTCTGCATTGAAGCCATCACCTTGTTGAACTAATAATTCCTCGATACGCCGGGCCCTGGCATCCTGGGCGGGAAAGTTGTGGATCGGATATTCGCCCTCGTCACCCATGGTGTCGCTGTTGGCGGTATACAGGTACCCCGTTGGCGGGTTCCGCTCAACCAGCAGTTCCCGGGCCTTGCTGGTGGCAAAGTTGTATTGTTCATCCCAGCCGGGTAGCGGCACCACGCCGGTTACACCCGGTTTGCCATGGCCGGGACGTTTGCGCAGGGTGGCCGCAACGTAGCGGTGCAGATCATTATGCCGATCCACCGCGATAATATTGTTGACCAGCGGGCAACGGTCATTTTCAAACAAGGCCAGGCCCAGTTCAGTGCTGGTTTTGGCCAGGGGCATAAGCGCAAGTATGCCGGCTGAGGTGGGGAGGTCGCGCATGACCCAGTCCAGTGCGGTGACATGCTTGCGCGTGACGGCTTGGCTGATGCCAAGGTTGTCGGTGATGGATTCCAGGATCGGGCCGCGTCTTGATTCCATCACCGTAAACTTTTGTGCGGGTTTGCCGGCTACGTCAATCTGGTAGTCACGGCTGCTGCCGGGTTTGTCCCGCTCGACAAAAACATCGTAGGTATCAACAAATCCTGTGGTCAAACCCCAGGACACATCCTGGTTAAAACCCATCATAAAATAGGGCACACCAGGAAAACTGGCACCAAATGTATCCCAGCCCGGCGCGCTCAGATGGGAGTAAAAAAACGTGTTCGGAATAGTGTGGGGTTGATGTGGGTCCATTGCCATGAGCGGCATGCCTGATTTGGATAGCGCGCTCGACACCGCCCAGTTATTGCTGCCGCTGAGACGGGTTTCATGGGGGAACAGCAGCTTTGCCACATTCAGGTCTATAGCGCGCAAGGCATCTTGCAACAGCGCAACATTGTCAGCATCAGCGCTGGAGAAGCGCAACACATGATTGCGAAACCAGTCCACGCCGTGTTCGGCCATCAGCTTGCCAAGATAAATTTTCTCCAGCCAGGTTTTGTGCTGGAACCAGCCGGTGAAACGATACCGTGAGGCCACATCATGGCGAGTGTAATGCCGTGGCTGTGTGCCGGCTTTGCGGAACTCTGGCGGCACCTCGTCGAGGGAGTCCACATAGCTGTTTAGACCCTGCAGGTAGGCATCAACAAGATGGTCACCGGGTGAGTCGGGAATATCATAGGCGACAACATTAAAGGCGCGGTGCATCAGATCCTGGGCGACAAACTTCTCACCTAAGACACTCGCCGCTGTGCCTGTTGCATACAGATTACTCAGGTGCAGTTGCCAGAGCCGTTCACTGGCGCAGGCGTAACCCATGCCGCGAAATGCATCTTCAACGTTCTGGGCGAAAATATGCGGAATGCCGAGCTTGTCCCAACATATTTCAAGAGGTGCCTGGGCTTCCCGGATCCGATGTTGCATATTGATCTGTCCGTCTGGCAAATATTCCTCACAAGTTAACCATCCCGCTGACGAATATCAAATGCTCCGCAAGGTGCAAGGCATTTTGTGCGCCAAATGACTGCCGGCACCGCCTAGTCAACCCTCACTTGCATTCTTCCCCCGGGATACTTATCCTCGAGAGTCGTCGTCCAATGCTGTAAATGTGACTGTCATGCTGGCGGAAAAACTGATTGTGAGAGATTGCCCCTCGTGCAGCACGTGCAACAGGGGCCAGGTTCCTTTTAAGTATTCTGAGGGGCCGTGGGTCATTAAGGAATGCGCCAATTGTCGGTTTGTCTATCTTGAAAATGTGCCGGTTTATGCTGCGCTGCAAGTGGAGTTAGCGTGGGAGTCAACGTCAGAGACTGAAAGGGAAAAGAAGCAGGTCAGCGAACCTGTCAGGCAATTTTTCAGCAGCCAGATAAAATTCCTGCGGAAAGAAGTGTTAAAGCGCGACAAATTGTCCGCACTTATTGGTCAATATTTCCATGCCGGCAATGTTTTGGACATTGGCTGCGCATCTGCAGATATGTTATCCCGACTGGACGAGCGTTTTATTCCGTTTGGTGTCGAAATTTCCGAATTTCTGGCGGCTGAAGGTAACCGACGCTTGAAGTCCAGAGGTGGCGGTGTTGTCCAGGCCAACGCCGTATTGGGCACTTCTTCGTTTGAATCGAACTTTTTTACCGGCATTATCATGAGTGCTTTCCTGGAGCATGAGGCCAGCCCGGCCGCCTTGCTCAAAGAATCTTTCAGGGTGCTGGCGGTTGGCGGCAAAGCGATCATAAAGGTGCCTAACTATAACTGTATTGCCCGGGTCGCCCGTGGCAAAAAGTGGTGTGGATTTAGATATCCCGACCATGTTAATTACTTTACACCGGGAAACCTCAGGTCCATGTGTGAAAGTGCTGGTTTTTCGATTGAGCAATTTACGCTGGCCGACCGCTATTTTCTCAGTGACAACATGTGGATCGTTCTGGGCAAGCGTTGAATAAGCCTGAGCAAAGCCGCCGTGATTCAGGGCGCCTGCTTGACTTTGTTTCCGCAGCGCCTGAAGCTTCTTGCTGCCAAAGTGTTTTCGGGTTGGCGTGGATACTTGTCACAGCTTGCCAATCCAGTTGTCGGAACCCCTTGAATGTTGCATGAAGACAAATTAACCAGTCTGTTTATCAGCCTGCGCAGTAGTTTGGCCCTGGCAGTGCGCGGCATAGTCCCGCCAAGAGAAGTCGAAGACATTGTTCAGGAGACTTATGTTCGGGCTATACAGAACACAAAAAAGGATGCGGTACTGGAGCCAAGGGCGTTTTTGTTTACGATCGCTAAGAACCTGGCGCTTGATTATGCCAAGAGAGCAGAACACCGCCTGGCATCGTCTGTCGATCCAGCGGAGAATCCGGAATTGGCAACGCTGCGCTTGGATCCTACCCTGGATGATGCTGCATCACGTGAAGAGTTCGCGATATTCTGCGAAGCGGTGCGGCAGTTGCCGGTTCAGCGGCGTCGCGTTTTTGTCTTAAAGCGTGTCTATGGCTATAGCCAGAAGGAAATCGCGGCGCAGCTGCATCTCAGTGAAAAAACCGTTGAAAGGCATCTCACGCTCGCGATGCAGGGCTGCATAGAATACATGCAGCCTGGCCGTCAGTTGCGCGAGAGTGATCAGCGAACTTGTCTGGGAGAAGCAGACCAATGAGCAAGGTCGTTGGTATTCACGCCATCAAAGATCGTCAGAATCTGGCCGCCGAATGGCTGATAAAATCTGAGCGGGGCCTGTCGCCAGAAGAAAAAAACCAGTTGTATCAATGGTTTGATGAAAGCCCCGAGAATCTTGCAGCGTTTCTCAAGGCCGCCGAGCTCTGGGACAAAATGGGCTCACTGTCGCGACTATCCGAGTTGTTTCCGCTCCCTAACAAAGACAGTCAGCGAAAACGAAAAATCTGGCAATGGGGCGTTGCAGCGGCTGTCGTGCTTGTCTGCTCGACGCTGACATCCCTTTATTTTGCCGCACCTGACGTCATGGCGTTGCTGCAGGGAGATTTAAGGCGCGTTGCTGCCGAAAGCAAACAAAGTGTGTTGGCAACCGTTTATGAAACAGCCATTGGCGAGCACTCCGAGGTGACCCTCGCGGATGGCTCATCGGTTGTTCTCAACACCAACAGTTTACTGACTGTCCGTTTGAGCCAACAGCAGCGGATACTGAGCCTAGCGCGCGGCGAGATCCATGTCGATGTTGCCCATGATACGACTCGACCACTCAGTGTGGTGGCGGGCGACAGTATTGTCCAAGCCGTCGGAACAAGCTTTGCGGTGAAGCTCAACGACGCCAGAAAGGTGGATGTGATTGTTACTGCGGGGAAGGTACTTGTCGGCACGCGAGCAACGTCAAGCATCTTTAGTCCCGCAATGGTGGTCCCGGCGTTACCCTTATCGTCACTGGCAGTCGGCAAAGGAGAGGCTGTCCGGCTCGGCGAGCCTGCCGCAGCGGTCCATGCAGTTTCGGCCGCAGAGATAGACGATCGGCTATCCTGGCGTGAGGGCAACCTGATCTTTCGAGATGAGACACTGGAGGCTGTTATGGCCGAAATTGGGCGGTACACGACCGCCCAATTCATATTCGTTGATGAATCTTTGAAGCAAGAGGTGATCGCTGGTCGTTTTAAAGCTGGGGACGTCGAGGGTTTACTGGCTGTGCTGCGTGAAAACATTGGCGTTGCCGCCGAGCGAACCGACGATGGTCGGGTGCTTCTCAGTTACATGTAGCCCACCCGGTTGGTCAGCGCCAGCCAAACCAGCGTATCTGCCAAGGTCGACTGTCAAAGCCCAACTAAATAGTCCAACTA
>JANQYP010000037.1:40317-50406 GCA_030728785.1 Pseudomonadales bacterium | reverse complement strand
AAACCAGCGTATCTGCCAAGGTCGACTGTCAAAGCCCAACTAAATAGTCCAACTACAAAGCACATCACAAAAATGTTTAGAGCTGATTGGGGGTTTTTCTGGAGTCATTCGTCTATCTATCTGAGGCGTGCTGTTTGCGCGTGGGTAGGAAAGCGAAGTGCGCACCTGACAACTGTATTAATGTGGATATCATTATCAGCACCATGCAGTGCCGGTGCCGAGGCCAGCATCAACGTCCGGAAAATTCAATTCGCCATACCATCCCAACGCGCTGATATCGCGCTGACAGAGTTTGCTGAGCAAGCAGACCTCACGTTGATTTTTCGAATTGCAGACGTTCGCGATAGCTATTCGAATCGATTAGACGGTGAGTATACCCTCGAGCAGGGCCTTGACATCCTCCTGGCTGGCTCGGGTCTCGTCTCTTCGCTCAGCGACCAGTTGGTTCTTAACATATCAGCAGAGGCTCAGACCGAGTCGCGGGAGATTAGATTGAAAAACACCAGAAGTACCGGGCTGTTAGCGGCCATCGGCGCGCTCTTTGTCATGAACACGGCAGACGCCCAGAACTCAAATTCAGCAATGGCCGACACAAGCCTCGAAGAGGTGGTAGTGACGGGCGTCCGCGGTAAACCGCGAACACTCTCTTCAAGTCCAACGCCGGTGGATGTGTTCAGCGGCGAGCAAACTGATGTGATGCCACAGGCAGGGCTGTTCGAGTCAATGAGGTTTCTGGTGCCCTCCATGAACATGCCTCAGCGACCTGGCGGCGGTACCGCCACGTTTATATCTTCAGCCGGCTTACGCGGCTTGAATCCTGATCAAACCCTGTATCTGGTGAATGGCAAGCGTCGCCACAGGACGGCTCTCATCAATACTGCCACGGGCCAATACAGTGGCTCTGCCGGTGTCGACCTGAACATGATTCCCCGATCATCAATCAAGCGTATCGAAGTATTACGCGATGGCGCCGCGGCGCAATATGGTTCAGATGCCATCGCCGGAGTCATTAATATCATTCTGAAAGACAACGCCGAAGGCGGGCGCGCCACGCTGAATCGCGGCGTCAACTTCGACAGGGGTGATGGCCAGTCTGTTAACGCCGGCATCAACGGCGGCATGCCCCTTGGTGATAATGGCTTTTTGAACCTCTCCTTCGATTTTATGGATCGGGAATTTTCCAATCGCGCCCGCCCGGCGCGTTTTCCAACGGGCCCATCTGATGGCGCCCGTATGTTTAATTTTATCAACGGTAGTCCAGATCCTCGCGAGGCCGCTTTCGATCGAAATGTGACCACCAACTTCGGCAACTTCCCGGCACGAACTTACTCTGCAGCGGTCAATGCGGGCTACGAGTTCGACAATTTCTCTGTTTACAATTTCACAACCTTAACGGGGCGTGATTCAACGCTCGATTTTACTTTCCGTCAGCCGCGTAATGTGGTCTCGATTCCACAAATTTACCCGCAGGGTTTTCGCCCGAAAGAAGTCATCAGTGAAATCGACTATGAAATTGTCACCGGTGTAAAAGGTATTTGGGACGAATTTGAATGGGATGCATCTTTCGGCTACGGCAAGAATGAGTCAGATTGGAACAATCCCGTGGGCATCAATGCCAGTCTTGGCGCCCTGAGCCCAACTTCATTCTACCTTGGCCAGTTAATTGCCAACGAAACGACCGCTCAGGTTGACGTGACCAAGTCTTACGCGCTCAATTCCGGTGGTGCCCTGCAGGTGTCTTTCGGCACCCAGTTTCGTCGTGAGCAGTTCGAGATAACTGCCGGTGAGGAAGCCAGCTACATTGACGGCAATAATGGTCTGGCGTCTGGCGCCCAGGGCTTCCCAGGCTTTGCGCCCGAGGCCGTGAATGACTTGTCACGAAACAACTTTAACGCTTATGTCGAGCTAGGCTGGGATCCGACCGAGAGGCTCTTCTTGTCTGTAGCGGGTCGCTATGAAGACTTTAATGATTCGGCCGGGCAAAAGCTTGTCGGTAAAGTTAATGGTCGATATGAGATCTCTGATTCAATCGGACTGCGTGCCTCGGCCAACACCGGCTTTCGAGCGCCAAGTGTCCAGCAGTTAGGCTTTAAGGGCAGTCGTGGTCAGTTCGTAGACCTGGACAACGACGGCATCGCCGAGACCATCGTCTTACGTCAAACCCTACCCTCCACAGACCCTGCTGCGCAGGCACTTGGTGCTCAACCACTGGTTCCTGAAACATCAACCAACTTCAGTGTTGGAATGACATTAGATACTGACTATGGGCTTAGCCTGACTGTCGATCTGTTTCGACTCGACGTCAATGATCGCGTCGCCCTGTCTACCCAGTTTAACCGAGGTGATACACGGGCCTCTGCTTCCGGCGGAACAATTGGTGCAGAAATTTCCCAGTTGTTAGATGCAGCCGGATTTGACGCGAGTCTGGGCGGCGTAAACTACTTTGCCAATGCCATCGACTCTCGTAGTCAGGGTGTAGATATTGTCGCAACCTACTCCGTTGACGGTGATTTTGGCTCTCTTATGCTCAGCGGTGCTTACAACTATACTGACTTGTCGATCGAGTCTGTTGACGCCAACCCTGCAGTATTAGCCTCGCTTGTACTCGCCAATGGTTCACCCATCGTGCAGTTTGATCGAGCGCGCCTTGGCACCTTGACCGATGCATTCCCGGACTCAAAGGTGACATTCAATGGTCTGTACTCGAATCAGGGCTATAGCATCAATCTTCGTGGCACACAGTTTGGCAGCTACACCAACGTTTCTGCTGTCGCAGCGAATGACACGTTCAACGATGCTGAGTTGATTGTTGATCTGGAAATTGGTTATGAGTTTGATGGTGGCCTGCACATCTATGCTGGCGCCAATAACATTCTCAATACCTATCCAGCGGAGGTCAGGCCTGAAAATACACTGGGTACCGGATTCTACGATACTATCTCTCCCTATGGCTTTACCGGCGGCAGTTGGTACCTGAGAACCAGCTATGATTGGTAGTCGGCCGAGCATTTCTTAACTCAACCAGGAGTAGATATCTCTGATGCACAACCTTGGCAGGCTTATAGGTTCGTTTGTGTGTTTGGTGTTGTGCGTGACCACCGCGAGTGCGGTGACCATCACGGGTTACGACGGCGCCTTTCCTGAGGGTGTTAAAACTATTTATCACCACAAGGTTGAAATGCGTGATGGCGTAGCGCTTGCCACAGACATCTATTTGCCGGCTGCGAAGGGCCAGTTCCCGACGCTGCTCGTCAGAGATATCTACAGCAACGGTTCTCCGGCAAATCGTCAGCAGTATGCCAAGTTTGCGACCACACATGGTTATGCTTTTGTCTTTCAATCAGCCCGCGGGCGATATGACTCTGACGGCCAGTGGTATCCTTATTTTCAGGAAATTGGTGATGGGGATGACACGATTTCCTGGATCGCTAAGCAGGATTGGTCAGACGGTAAAGTCGGTATGTTCGGCACGTCGTACCTGGCTTCAGTACAATGGTTAGCTGCGTTAAGCGGTCATCCTGCCCTGAAAGCCATTGCACCGGCGATGAGTCCGGGTGATTATTACCGCGACGTGGCCTACCCCGGGGGCGCATTCTCTTTGCTGTCCCGAGCGCGTTGGGGGATTGGTCTGGTAGGTGGGCGAACCACGGCAACCTTCCCGGTGGATTGGGTTGGTGGCATTGATCACCTGCCCATTGACACGCTCGCGGAAAGTGTTGGGTTCAAGGTTCGTCATTTCCAGGACTGGCTTGACCATCCAACCTATGACGCTTACTGGAAACCACTCAACCTTGAGGCCCGGGCGAATGAAATGAAGGTACCGGCCCTCAATATTGGCGGTTGGTACGACGTTTTTCTACGCAGCACCATTGGCAGTTACAAAACCATGACAGAGCAGGCAGCGAGCCAGGTTGCCCGCGATGGGCAGCAGCTTGTCATTGGACCCTGGTCGCACGGCTGGAATGTCTCACCGAAGGTTGGCGATGTGGATTTTGGCCCAGACGCCATCATTGCTGTTGAGCCTTTATTACTCGAATGGTTCGACCACTATCTGAAGGATGGGCCAAAACCCAGTGGTGCGCCTATTCGAATATTTGTGATGGGTGAAAATGTCTGGCGCGACGAGCAACAATGGCCGCTGGCACGAACCCAATACCAGAAGTACTATCTTCACAGTGACGGTAAGTTATCACCCACCGCACCCGTTGCCGATCGGGCATCTCTGCAGTACACCTATGACCCTCAAGACCCTGTGCCAACGTTAGGTGGGAATATTATGGAGCCGTCACTGCGCGGCCCCTATGACCAGGCACCCCTCGATGGTAGAAAGGATATCCTGAGATTCATCACAGAACCCGTCATGCAACCCATGGAAATTACTGGGCCAATTAGCGCCGAACTCTATGCCGAAACAAATGTGACCGACACTGACTTTATGGCGAAGCTGATTGTCGTCAAGCCAGACGGCAAAGCTATCAACCTGGTAGATGGTGTTATTCGCGCGCGGTTTCGCGAGGGGTTTGCAGAAGAAAAACTGATTGAACCCGGCGTTGTCTATCAATACAGCATCGATATGTGGGCAACCAGCTACATGCTCGCACCCGGCGATAAACTGCGTATTGATATCACCAGCAGTAACTTTCCGCGCCTGGCAAGAAACCTGAACACCGGTGCCGAGTTCGCTCGAACATCAAAAATGCAAGTGGCGCGACAAAAGATTCAGATGAATAAACTACAAGCATCACATATTGTTTTGCCGGTTATTCCGCGATAAGTCCTCAGATACGCTCGACGGTTGTTCGACGCCAGGTCGCTGCCGCCGTGGCCAGCAAACCGCCCTTGAATTTTGTTCAAGCGCGGTTTTTTTGTCCTGTTAGTCATACCCTGACTGGCTTCGGCGGATTACTATTCCGCTGTCGTCAGGGTGTTGGCATCCTTAAGAATCGTCAGTGCTTTGCCACGATAGTCTTTTAGCCTGACGCCGTCGATGCGCTGCCGGGTGCCGCCATTAGGCCCCATAAAGCGGACTTCAACAGACACAGGACCACCGTCTTGTACCGCAAAGTAAACGGGGATTGCATCTTGCGAGTTATAGCCGCCGCCTGTTGATACTATTCTGGAAGCTACCAGCTCACCTTGTTGATTGTACAATCTGACTTCTGCGCCGGCCTGGGTAAAGTGGCCTTTGCTGTCCAGAACCAGTACCTGCAACTGGCGATGACGCAACTTCGAGGACAGTTCATTACGAAACAGAGGATGACCGCCTACAGGGCCATAGCCATCGGTAATGGACAGGTCAAGGTCACCATCATTGTCATAATCAACCCAGGTCACGCCATGATCCCCTGCATCTAACAAGCTGCCGGCCTCAAGCACATTCTTAAAACCGTCACCCGTATTGAGGTATAACCTGTCGCTGGGCTGCTGCCCCTCAGCATTGCGGTAATAGCCGATAACCATCAGGTCCAGCAGGCCGTCATTATTGTAGTCACCCCAGGCTGCACCCACCGTGTGATCCGGATCGATGACACCCATTTTTTCCGCAACTTCAGTAAATCGCCCGTCACCGTCGTTTCTGTACAATAAATTATGGGCGTAGGTGCCGACATAAAGATCAAAATCGCCATCGTTATCGTAGTCGCCTACTGCGCAGCCAACACCACCAGATGCCAAGTCGCGCAAGGTTTCATCCATACCAAGTTCGGGCGCAACATCAACAAAGCCAGTAATATCGTTGCGCCACATCGCGTCACTGTCGCCAGATTGATTCGTCAGGAAAATGTCGAGATCACCGTCGTTATCCATATCAAACCAGCAGGCGCCTACTGTGCGACGAGGATCTGACGCGCCCAGCTGATAAGCCATTGCCTTGAACGCGCCATTACTGTTGACATACAGCCTGTTGGCACCGGTACGATTGGCAGCGTACAAATCCAGGTCGCCATCATTATCAAAATCAACCCAGTTCGACTGCCTGGCCCAGCGCCCTGCAGTGCTCAGGCCGATGTCGGCAGCAACCTCGACGAACATTTTAGCCTCGACATTTCGGTACACATAACTTCGGCTTGGAATAGGCGACACATTTGATCCGCCCAGTAAATCAACATAGCCGTCACCATCATAGTCGCCCCAGGATAAGCCGCGTATTTCGTCTCCCTGGACAGGTAAGCCCATAGCCTGCCCGACGCTGACAAATTTGCCAGCGTCATTGCGATAGAGCCTGACCTCACCACCTTTAATTGAAACCGCAAAATCCATATCGCCATCGTTGTCGAAATCTGCCCAGGCATTAGACAAAGAGCCCGCAACGCCAAATTTTTCGGCTTGTACGGCGGTAAAATTCGGCTCGCTCACCGGCGCAGCCTGGGCCGACAGTGTCATTGCCAATATCGCCCAGAATGTTGCCTGTTTTACGGGGTTTTGCGGTTTGTACATAGTGACCTCAAACGTTGTCTGCCAGGAAATTGATGGGCATTGAACTGGACGTGGATGCATAAGTGATGGGCGTTAGCACATGCAGGCGAGTGCTGAAATTAGGCAAACCGCCGGCTTTTTTACCACGCTCTACGATGCCAGATATCCGCGTTCAATAGAAGCCCTGGCAGTCTGTCGAGTATAGGTTCGACAGACTGCCAGCGGGGGGCGCCTAGTCGAACAACTCGCCCCCGCAGGCAGACGCTGTAGTGCCATATTTCTCGAACGCCTTGATCACATTGGCACCGGTTCGCCAGCGATGAACTTCATCGGGTCCATCAACAAGCCGTTGTGAGCGAACGGCAGTATACCAGCGCGCCAGTGGTGTATCGTGACTGTAGCCCAGGGCGCCATGGAGTTGCAGTGCCGTGTCGACAACTTGGTGCACCATGTTTGCCAAAAACACCTTGGCGATGCCATTTTCCTGCCGCAGGTCCATGCCCTTTTCGGCTTTGTAAGCGATGTGCAACAGCATCAGCCGCGCCTTATAAATCTCGGCAGCACAATCTGCGAACATCCAGCGTACTCCCTGGCGATCTGCCAGGCGTTCGCCGAAGGTCACGCGCTTGACTACATGGCCAGCAGCGAGATCAAGGGCGCGCTGGGCGATGGCAACATTGTGCATGCCGTGACGCAGTCGGCCGTAGGCTAACCGGTGTTGGCCCATATTAAATCCCTGGCCGCGGCCGCCAAGGATATTCTCGCGCGGCACGCGCAGATTCTCGATCTTAATCTCGGAATGGGAGCCGCCCAGCTTCAGGCCCAGTTCAGTGTGTGGTTGCATGGTTTCGATATTCCGCAGAATTTCGTAACCGGGATTGGGCAGCTCAACAATAAATGTGGAGTATTGTTCATGGCGCGGTGCATCGGGATCGGTCTTTGCCATGACCACGGCTATATCTGCCACACTGGCCGATGAACTGAACCATTTCTCGCCATTTAATACCCACTCGTCACCCTCAAGCACTGCTGTGGTCTGCATGCCGGTAGCGTCTGCACCTGCGGCTTTCTCCGTCATGGAATAACAGATACGTTTCTCGCCATTCAAGAGTGGCTTGAGGAATTTCTCTTGCTGATAGTCCGTGCCATGTTCCAGCAGCGTCAGCATAGTGGCATCGTCAGGGCCCTGGGTATTCATAGACAGAGCGCCGAGGAAGCTCTCGCCGAGTTCCATCTGTACCAGGGCGTTGGCCAGTGGTCGAAGTCCCATGCCGCCATGTTCTTTGGGTATAAATGGACACCAGAGACCCTGGGCCCGGGCTTTTCCTCGCAGTTCGGCCAGTACACCCTCAAAATTGTCGGCAGTGCAGGTCTCTTCTGCGGGGTGGCATTCCTCTTGAACAAATTTGCGGACTTTGTTTCGAACCGCCCTTGCATCTTCCGGAATCTCAAAATCTATCATTGTTTTTGTATCCTCTTTTTTGAAGTATGGTTGACCAACAGTAAATGCCGACCTTGGTTCAATGCGCTCTGGCAGTCTAGCAGCAGAACGCCTGAATTCAACCTGGGCATGTTTGGCGCGCGCCAGCCAACCCGCAGGGGCAAAGAATTTGCTCAGGTCAGCACCATCCTATATAAGAGTCATATGTAAGAGCCATATGGCAATTGACTAACAACAAGTTCATTCACTTCAAACAGGCGAGGGATTTTATGGCAGATCGATTTGATTTGACCGGCAAGGTGGCTGTGGTCACCGGCGGCAGTCGGGGCATGGGGCTGGAAATGTGCAAGGCGTTTGCGGCCGCTGGTGCCAGTGTGATTGTCGCCAGCCGCAAGGAGGCAGCGTGTCATGTCGTTGCCGAGGAACTGCAGGCTGAATCTGGCCAGCAATGTTACGGCTTTGGCTATCATGCCGGGGACTGGGACGCGAGCGACAGGCTCGCTGAGTTTGCGTACGAAAAGTTCGGTAAGGTTGATATCCTGGTTAACAATGCCGGCATGTCGCCGCTGTACGATAAACTCACTAACGTCACTGAGGCGCTGTACGAGAAGATTCTGCAGGTCAATCTGCGCGGGCCGTTTCGCTTGTCCACATTGATTGGTGAGCGAATGGCGGCGGGCGAGGGCGGCTCAATTATTATGGTCAGCAGTACCGCGGCGGTCCAACCAACACCAACAGAACTACCCTATGGTATGGCCAAAGCCGGTCTGAATGCCTTTACTCTGGGCTTGGCAAGGGCTTACAGCCCCAAGGTGCGGGTCAACTGCATCATGCCCGGGCCCTTTCTCACTGACATCGCCAAGGCCTGGGATATGCAGGCATTTAAGGAGCGTGCCCGGACCAGTATTCCCCTGCAGCGTGGTGGCCAGGCCGAAGAGATAGTGGGTGCAGCATTGTATTTTGCCAGTGACGCCTCAAGCTTTACGACCGGCGCCATCCTGAAGGTCGATGGTGGTTCAGCCTATCCTGCTGCATAAAAGCAGATATTCTCTCGCCTGAAACGGCCAGGAAATAAAGCCAAGCGCGCAGCGTTCAGCCTGACGATATTACCGCAGTGTGGCCTGGCGGCGGCGTAGGCCAGCTCAAACCCTGGCGGATTATTATTTTTTAGCGCTGAGGTAGGACTCAATATCCTGCAGGGTATACAACTGCGGATAGTCTGCTTCCGGAATTGGCAGGTTGCTGCCGGCGGCCAGGCCAATGACAAAATTTAGGAAATCCATGGAGTCGAGATCAAGGGCTTGCCGCAGGTCTGCGCCAGCACCGACAGTGGCCAGGTCGGCTTCAGGTGCAATACCCGCAAGAACCTCGGTTGCCAGTTGGCGTACATCCTGTTTGTTCATGACGGTTCCTTCTGCAGAAAGTGGCTGCTGCGCCTGCCGGCAGCGGCTCGTGTCACAACGTTTGCGGTGATTGCAGGGCGCGACCGATGGTGGTCAGCAACAGTCCGCCGAGGTGGCCATCGCTGGCGCGATGATCTGCGGCGAGGCTGGCATTGACAAGCTGCCTGGCTGTCACCTGGCCGTTCACCACCCACGGGCGCGCCAGGATGCGGCCGTAGCCAACAATGGCAACCTGGGGCGGATAAATGACTCCCAGCACAGCCTCGACACCCCGGTCGCCGAGGTTGGTGATGGTGATTGTCGGATCGGTCATTTCAGAGCTGCGCAGCCTGCCCAGCCGTGCCCGCTGCACCACATCGCGCACGGCGTGCATCAGCTCAGGCAGGGATTTTTGATCAACATCATGTATGGCCGGTGCAACCAGGCCACCGCCACGCAGGGTAATGGCCCAGCCGATATGAATACCTTGCCCTGCCTGAAATGCACCCTGGGCAAAAAAGCCATTGAGTTGTGGGACTTCGCGCAAGGCCAGCGCGGCTGCCTTGAGTAACAACACGGCGCTCAGCAGTCGTTGTGCTGGTGGTCGAGCGGCGTTCCAGCTGCTAAGCCAGTCACTGGCGACGCTGAAGTCTATGGTTTCGCTCAGGTAGTAGTGGGGGATCTCGCGCTTCGAACGACTCATGGCGGCGGCAATGGCCTGGCGCATCTGGGTGGTGTCGATGCCACGGGATTTTGTCTGTGCGGCGGCATCGCCGAGCGCTGGCAGTTGTCTGCCAGCGGCGGCCTGGTTGACGTCGGCAAGGGTCACGGCAGCCTGCGGGCCAGTGCCGG
>JANQYP010000037.1:12433-40217 GCA_030728785.1 Pseudomonadales bacterium | reverse complement strand
GCGGCGGCCTGGTTGACGTCGGCAAGGGTCACGGCAGCCTGCGGGCCAGTGCCGGACAGGCTGTCAGGGTCGAGTCCCAGCGCTGCGGCCCGGTGGCGGGCGGCGGGGCTGACGCGCACCCGCAGCGTTGTTTTCGGCGTCGCAGCCGCGACGGTCGCCGGCACGGGCGCTTGCTGGTCAGGTGTCACTTGCGCCAGGACGGCGCCCACCGGCAGCACTTTATCCAGAGGCGCAAGCTGGTTGATGACACCGTCCAGGAAAATCTCTACCTCTATGGCGCCTTTGTGGGTTTCTATCACGGCCACAACGTCGCCAGGCTTGACCCGGTCACCGGCTTTGACCAGCCACTCGACAACCTGGCCGGTCTCCATATCTGCACCTAATGACGGCATGAGGAATTCAGTCATCGGGCCCTGCCGCCTGTTTTACCAGTGCTTGCACAGCCTTAACAACGTCGTCTGTTTGGGGCAGTGTGGCCTGCTCCAGGTGCGCAGCATAGGGTACGGGGATTTCTCTGCTGCAGACCCGGATCACTGGTGCGTCGAGTTCATACAGTGCTTTCTCGGCCAGCCTGGCCGCAATCTCAGCAGACAGGGAGCCACTCTTCCAGCCCTCATCGACAATCACACAACGGTGGGTGCGGGTGACGGATGCGACAATGCTGGCCATATCAAGGGGTCGCAATATGCGCAAATCAACAACCTCACAGCTGATGCCCGCAGCTGCGAGTATTTCTGCGGCAGCCAGGCACTTCGGCAGGCCATTGCCGTAGGTCAGCAGGCTTACGTCTGTACCCGAACGCTGCACGCGTGCTTGGCTGATATCAACAGACGTGATGGTGTTGTCGAGCTCAGCCTCGGTGTTGTAGAGCACGATGTGCTCAAAAATCAACACCGGGTTAGGATCGGCAAGGGCCGCAGCCAGCATATGGCGTGCATCCTCAACGGTTGCTGGTGCCAGTACCTTAAGTCCCGGGATGTGCGCGTACCAGCCTTCAAGGCTGTGCGAGTGTTGGGCGGCCAGTTGGCGCCCGGCACCGGTCGCCATGCGGATGACCAAAGGCACCGAAAACTGGCCACCGGACATATGTGACAGGGTCGCCGCATTGTTCATGATCTGGTCCAGGGCCAGCAGGCTGAAATTGCAGGTCATGATCTCGACGATGGGCCGCAGGCCGGCCACCGCAGCGCCAATGCCGGCGCCGGTGAAACCGTTTTCTGCCAGCGGCGTGTCGAGGATCCGAGTCGAGCCAAACTCCTCCAGCAGGCCTTTGGTCACGGCGTAGCAGCCACCGTATTTACCGACATCTTCACCCATCACAAAACACCGCGGGTCAGCCTGCAGAGCCGCTCGAATGCCTTGCCGGCATGCTTCGCGATAGGTCATCCTGACGCTACGGTCATTCATGGGCTTGCCTCTTGCTGGTCTGCGTTCTCCTGGACATCGCCCTGCACATCCTCCTGCACATCTGCGTTCTCCTGAACAACTGTTGCCATCAAAACAAACCGCTCCAGGTCTGCCACTGGCTCTAAGGTGCCGGCTTCGGCAAAAGCTACCGCGGCCTCAATCTCGGTGGAGATCGCCGTATCTATGGCGGTTTCCTCTTCTGCTGTCATCCAGTGGTTGCTTGCCATCCAGTTGCGCAGCCGCTGCACCGGGTCTTGATGCTGCCATTGTTCGACTTCTTCGCGGGTCCTGTAGGCCTGTGGATCAAACATGGAGTGGGCGCGGAAGCGGTAGGTTCGGCACTCCAGGAAAAACGGTCCTCGGCCGCCGCGAACATGGGCCAGGGCCTGCCGGGCGGCGGCCTCCATCTGTAATGGTTGCATCGCATCAACCTGCAGGCTGGCCATACGGTAGGCTTCGGCCTTGCGATAGATATCGGTCTGGGATTCGGCGTCTGCCAGGGGCACACCCATGGCATAAAGATTATTTTCGCAGACAAACAACACGGGCAGCTGCCAGATGGCGGCCAGGTTCATGCTCTCGTGAAACGCACCCTCGGCGACTGCCCCTTCGCCAAAAAAGCAGGCGGTAACGGCGCCGGGTCGCAACTGTTTGTCTGCCATGGCAATGCCCACGGCCAAAGGTAAGCCGCCGCCAACAATGGCATTACCGCCAAAAAACCGCCGCTCGCGATCAAAGATGTGCATGGAGCCGCCACGGCCTCGACAGCAGCCCTCAACCTTGCCCAGCATCTCCGCCAGCAGCAGTTTCATCGGCACACCGCGCGCCAGGGCGTGGCCGTGTTCCCGGTAGGTCGCAACCACGGCATCAGCGGCGCTGAGCGCTGCTAGCACGCCGACAGCCACCGCCTCCTGACCGTCATACAAGTGCAGAAAGCCGCGAATTTTCTGCGCCTGGTAAAGTTCTGTGCATTTGGCTTCGAAGCGCCGAATTCGCAACATGTCGGCATAAAGGTTCTGCAGTTGGGGCCGGTTGAGATGAATTTTGTCGGTCATGGGCCGCATCCCCTTTATGGTTTTTCGTCGCTTTCGAGGCTGGATAAGTCGCCTTCGGGCAGACCCAGTTCACGTGCCTTGAGCAGGCGACGGAGGATTTTGCCGCTGCGGGTCCTGGGCAAATTGGCGCGGAACTCAAGCTGTTTTGGTGCTACAACGGCACCGAGGCGCTGGCGGGCGTGGCCCAGCAATTGCCGCTGTAACGCCTGGCTGGCGGTAAAACCTGGCTTGAGGGCCACAAAGGCCTTCACCACTTCGCCCATAACAGCATCGGGTATGCCGATAACCGCGGCCTCGGCGACAGCCGGGTGCTCGAGCAGGGCGCTCTCGACTTCAAACGGCCCGATCAGGTGACCGGCAGACTTGATGACGTCGTCGGCGCGGCCAACAAACCAGTAATAGCCATCAGCATCGCGGCGCGCCAGATCGCCGGTGAGGTACCAGCCATCAGCAAAACACTGTTGATAGCGGGCCTGCTCGCCGAGATAGCCGCGCATCATTGACGGCCAGGGTGTTTTTAAAGCCAGTTCGCCCTCAGTGCCGGGAGCCTCAACAGGTTGCACGTGTCCGGCATCGTTGCGGCGCACAATGTCGGCGTTGATACCTGGCAGCGGCTTGCCCATGGAGCCGGGTTTGATATCCATGGCCGCGTAGTTTGATATCATGATGCCGCCAGTCTCGGTCTGCCACCAATTGTCGTGAAAGGGTAAGCCAAATGCACTCAGACCCCATTCCACGGCTTCAGGATTCAGCGGCTCGCCAACGCTGGCCATAAATCGCAGGGCTGGCGTCCGGTAGCGCTGGACCGCCTCGGCACCCAGTTTCATCATCATGCGAATCGCTGTGGGGGCTGTGTACCAGACGCTGATGTGCTCCTGCGCCAGCACCCGGTACCAGCTTTGTGCCTCAAACTCTGCCTCAACCACAACGTTGGTGACGCCGCAGACCAGGGGCGCAATAATGCCGTAGCTTGTGCCTGTCACCCAGCCTGGGTCAGCCGTACACCAGAACACATCCTGGTCGTGCAGGTCCAGCGCGTAACGCCCCGTGACGGCATGCATTAATACCGCGCCATGCACATGCACAACACCCTTGGGTCGGCCGCTGGTGCCGCTGGTGAAATGCAGCAGGCTCATGGCTTCGGGATCAGTAGGCGCGATGGTGTAGGCCGTTGCTGCGGTTGTTACCAGTGCCTCCCAGTTGTGCAGGCTCTTGTCATCACTGGCAGCATTTTTGTCGCCCACCACAATCACGTGCCGGAGTCCGGGTAGTTGCCGGCGCAAGTTCCTGACTTTGCGGGCGTAGAGTTCGGCGGTGGTGACCAGCACCCGTGCATCTCCCTGGGCTGCGCGGGTGGCAATGGGCTCGGGGCCAAAGGCGGAGAACAGTGGTGTGACGACGCAACGCGCCTTGAGCGCACCCAGGACTGCCACATACAACTCGGGCAAGCGCCCCATGAGGACAAAAACCCGTTCACCGGGCTGCACACCCAACCCCTCAAGTGCATTTGCAAACTGGTTGGTGGCACGTGCCAGGTCTGCAAAGCTGAATGTTCGGCGTTCGCCGTTTTTACCCAGCCAGCGAATGGCCACCTTGTTGCCCCGGCCGTGTTGCAGGTGCCGGTCGACCGCCTCATGGGCGATGTTTAAGCCTCGACCATCGGGCAGGCCGTCAAGTTGTTGTTGCGCATCGCCCCAGGAAAAATGCGCCAGGGTGCCTGGGTAGTCCTGGAGATTGGGCTGCACGCCCGGCACTCTTGCCTTGTGGATGATGCGCTCGGTCATGCTCAGCTTCCCGCGTCAAAGTGCTTTTGGCCGCTTTTATGTAGTCTGCAGGCGGCAGCGGCTAAGTCGAACAGCAGTGGCTGGATATCCGCAATGGGAATCATGCGGATATCAGAATACTGGAGTATCAGCCACGTTGCCCCGACGAAGGTTAAGCTTACGGCGGCGGAAAATACGGAAAGCTGCGTTGGCGCAAGAGATAGCGGATTGACGAGCAAAATTTGGCCGCCTGAGGCGCGGCGCATTGGGCTGTTGGGGGTTATTCTGCCTGGATTGGGGGCATAACCTGGTCAACGCAGCCCCCTGTGCGGCACCGCCCAGTCCATGGCAGACACGGCGGTGCAGTTTGGGAATAACCTAAGTCCGACAGGCTCCTAGCGGCCGTTAAACACAGGTTCCTTCTTCTCGACAAAGGCTTTGGTGGCATTGCGGTGATCTTCGGTCTGGCCACAATGGACGTGGTGAGTCGCCTCCAGGTCCATGCAGTCGTCCACATCGCCGGCAACGGCGCGATTCAGGTTCTCTTTCATATAGCGGTAAGCAACAGTGGGTCCTGCCGCGATACGCTCGGCGATTTCCATGGCTTTGGTCATCAGTTCTTCCGGTTCACAAACCCAGTTGGTCAGGCCCAGCGCCAGGGCTTCAGTGGCGGTGACTCGCTCGGAGAGGAAATACAGCTGGCGGGCCTTGGCTGCGCCAATCAACTGGGTCATAAAGTAGGTGCCGCCATAGTCACCGGAGAAACCCACTCGAGCAAAAGCGGTGGTCATAATAGCGTTGCTGCTCATGATGCGCATATCGCAGGCGAGGGCCAGGGACAAGCCAGCGCCAGCAGCGGCACCGGGCAGGGCGGCGATGGTGGGCTTGGGCATTTTGTAGAGTTTGCCGGCTGTGGCGCGCTGGTTGAGGCGCTGGCGATGAATAGCGCCATCTATGGTTGAGTCACCGACTGTACCATCACCGGACGCGGCCATACCCTTGACGTCACCGCCGGCACAGAAGCCTTTGCCGGCGCCTGTAAGAACGATACATTTGACGGCCGGGTCAACTTCCACCTTGGCGAGGATCGCCTGCAGGGCGTCATTCATTGCCCCGGACATGGCATTGCGCGCTTCGGGTCGGTTCAGCGTGATGATGGCGATGCCATTGTCGAGGGTTGCCAGCAGATCAGTGGTGCCAGTCTCTATGGTGCTCATGGTCTTCTCCCTATGGATTTATTGTTTGGTTACTGCAGAAGCATTACAGGCGCTCCAGCTAAACAAATAAACTCATGGGAGTAAATGTTATTGTTTGGCTACTCCGCCTCGTCTGTGGTTTTACGCTGACTGATCAGGACAGAAAACAGTATGCCCGCCTCAAATAGAATCCACATAGGAATGGCCAGCAGCATTTGGGAGATAACGTCGGGTGGTGTCAGCAACATGCCCACGACAAAACAACCCACCACCACATAGGGGCGTTTTTTCCGCAGGTTGGCGACGGTGGTGGCACCGGTCCAGACCAGCAGCAGAGTGGCAATGGGAATTTCGAAGGCCAGGCCAAAGGCAAAAAACAGCTTCAGAACAAAATCCAGGTAACTGTTGATATCGGTCATGACCGTCACACCCGCGGGCGCGGCGCTGGTAAAAAAACCAAATATCAATGGAAAGACGATGTAGAAGGCAAAGGCGATGCCGGCGTAGAACAGCAGGACGCTGGAGGTCAGCAATGGCACCGCAAGACGTTTTTCACTGCTGTACAGGCCCGGCGCCACAAAACTCCAGATCTGATGCAGGATAAAGGGGATGGCAATAAACACTGCCAGCACCAGGGTCAGCTTAAAAGGGGTGAGGAAAGGTGATGCCACTTCGGTGGCAATCATGGTCGAGCCAACCGGCAGGTAGGCCCGCAGCGGTTCAGAGATGTAGGCATACAAGTCGTTGGCAAAATAGAACAGCGGCAGAAAAATAACCATCACGGCGGCAACGCTGTGCAGGACGCGGGTGCGCAGTTCTATCAGGTGTTCGATCAGTGGCTGGCTGTGATCGGCCGGATTACTGCCCTTGGTCGGGTCGCTTTGGTTGGTCACTGGCAAGCTCTTTGGGTAGGGGTAAATCAGCCGGGCTCACAGCCCGGGATGCCTGCTTTGCTTCGGCAATGGTCTGCTTGGTATCGTTGACAATGTTCTCAAGCTGCTCGCGGGTCTCGCTCAATTCTTTCATGATGGACTCATTGTGCAACTGCTGGCGAATTTCGTCGGCACCCAGTTCCTGCTCGATTTCGGCTTTGATGCTGGCCAGGCTGCGGCGAAAGCGTCCAACCCACAGGGCCAGGGTGCGCACAGCCGCGGGCAGCTTGTCCGGGCCAATGACCAGCAAGGCGACGATGCTGACAAGCACCAGTTCGGGAAAACCAATATCGAACATGGCTCAGGTCTGGTCTTTTTTTGGCTCGGCTTTCGACTCAACCTTAGACTCAACGTGCTGTTTGCTCTGCGCATTGATGTCGTTCAGCGGCCGCTCTTCGTCGGCCAGCAGCTCGGTTTTGTCGTCGTCGTTGCTCAGGGCGCCACGAAAACCCTTGATGGCGGAGCCAATATCAGTGCCTATGGACTTGATTTTGCCAGTGCCAAACAGCAATACAACAATAGCCAGTATGACTAACAGTTCAGTTATCCCAAATGCCATAACCTATTCCTCCAGTTTGGACCCGTCTGCGGCGGGTCGTTTGCGAGCAGCTTTTTCTTCGATGCCCGAGGTGCCCAGCCGGCGTTCAAGCTCGCCCAGCAGGTCGGCAGCACTCAGGTTCAGGTGACTCAACATCACCAGGCTGTGAAACCACAGGTCTGCGGTTTCACGAATCACGGCCGTGGGGTCCAGGTCAGCGTCTTTAGCGGCGATTATGGTTTCTGTCGCCTCTTCACCGACCTTTTCGAGAATTTTGTTCAGGCCTCGAGCATGCAGGCTGGCCACATAAGATGAGGCCGGATCAGCGGCCTTTCGGGTTTCCAGTATAGCCGCCAGATGCAGGATAACGTTGTCCATGGCCGGTGCCTTATTTGCCAGTTTATTGTTCAATGCCCCACTCACGAATAAATGCCCCACTCACGAATAGATGTCTGCAGGTGATTTCAGCACAGGTTCAGTGGTTTGCCACTCACCGTTGACCAGCACTCGAAAGAAGCATGACGATCTGCCTGTATGACAAGCAATACCGCCCACTTGTTGCACGCGCAATACTAACACATCACTGTCACAGTCAAGCCGGACTTCCTGGATGACCTGCTGGTGGCCTGATTCTTCGCCTTTATGCCAGAGCTTCTGCCGCGACCGGGACCAGTAAACCGCATGGCCAGTGGCTACCGTCGCCAACACGGCGTCGATGTTCATCCAGGCCACCATCAGAATTTGGTTGCTGCTGGCATCCTGGGCGATGGCGGGTATCAGGCCCTGCGGGTCGAAGCGCAGTTCAGCCAGCCAGGCGGGTAAGGACGTATTGCTGGGCATAGGTGGAAAGCCTCATTTGGGCGCGCATTCAGGCGCAGTAAAATCCCACAAAAGGGCGGCAGACTAGCATGTCAGCCTTTGATAAACATCCAGTAAACCCCCAGGCTGCCCAGCACCGAGGTGCCCAGCAGGGCTTCACCAGCGGCGGCCAGGCCGGCCACCGGCAACATGGCCGTGGCAAGGGCGAGCAGCAAGGCCATGCCGCCGAGGCGAACTGAGCGCTTACTTCGCGATGTTTCCTGAAGGCTCTTGTGGAGTTCGTCCAAGAGCTGGGTCTGGCGTCGATTGTTGCGACCCAGTTGTTTCAGTTCGGCCAGGGCGGTGAGTGCCAGTTGCGGTAGTTCCGGTAACTGCTCCAGTAACCCTGGCGCATGGGCGCCGGCCTGGTGGAACAGCCCGCGCAGGCCCATACGGTTTTTCATCCAGCGCTCCATATACGGCGCCGCCGTCTGCCAGAGGTCAAGCTGGGGGTAAATCTGCCGGCCCATGCCTTCGATGTTCAGCAGGGTTTTCTGCAGCAGGACCAGTTGCGGCTGGACTTCCATATTGAACCGCCGGGCGGTCTGGAACAGGCTGAGCAGTACGCGGCCAAAAGATATTTCACTGATGGGCTTCTGGAAAATGGGGGCACAGACGCTGCGGATAACGGTTTCGAACTCCTTGATGTCCGTATCTGCTGGCACCCACTCGCTTTCTACGTGCAGGCGCGCGACTTCGTAATAATCCTGGTTGAAAAAAGCCAGCAGGTTGCGGGCCAGGTAGTTTTTGTCATTTTCCGTCAGGGAGCCAATGATCGCGCAGTCGAGGGCGATGTAAGTGGGGTTTTCCGGGTCGCTGGCGTCGACAAAAACGTTGCCGGGATGCATGTCAGCATGAAAAAAATTGTGTTCAAACACCTGGGTGAAAAATATCTCCACACCCAAGTGGGCGAGTTTCTGCATATTCACGCCGCGCGCCCGCAGGGCCTCGACATCCGCCGAGCCCATGCCATAAATGCGCTCCATGACCATGACGTTCGGCCGGCAATAATCCCAGTAGACGATGGGCACATAGAGCTTGCCTGAACGATCCCAATGCTTGCGCAACTGGGTGGCGTTGGCCGCTTCCAGTTGCAGGTTCAGTTCGTCGAGGATGGTCCGTTCATAGTCACGGACCACAGTTACCGGGTGCAGGCGGCGGCCGTCCTCCCAGCCGCGCTCCAGCAGTCTCGCCAGCAGATACATGACCTGCAGGTCCTGTCTGATGACCAGGTCGATGCCGGGCCGAATAATCTTCACCACCACGGCCTCGCCACTGTGCAACACGGCGCTATGGACCTGGGCGACGGAGGCTGATGCCAGCGGCTGGTTGTCAAAGGTCGCAAACAGCGTGCTGATATCACTGCCAAGACTGGCCTCGACGATATCGCGGGCAGCAGCGGTAGCAAAAGCCGGCACCTGGTCCTGCAATTTCTGCAGCTCATCTGCCACCTGGCCCTCAAACAGGTCTTTGCGGGTGGACAGGATCTGGCCAAATTTGACAAATACCGGCCCCAATTCTTCCAGGGCCATACGCAGGCTGGCGGCGGGGCTGGCAGCTGGGGCGGGAATGACGCGCAGCAGACCCAGTGGCAACCTGGCCCACAGGGGCAGGGCCAGGTCGGGGGGTAAAAGTCTGTCGAGGCGGTGTTTGCTGGCCACCCGCAGGATATTCAGCATCCGCAGCAGGCGCATTACAGGGGGTCGGCCTTATTACCGACATGGATGGCGGCGATACCGTTCAGCAGGTTGTGGTAGGTGCAATCGACAAAGCCGGCAGTGCTGAACATGCTTTTCAATGCTTCCTGGGGAGGGTGCATTTCAATAGATTCCACCAGATATTGGTAGCTGTCGCGGTCGCCGGTGATGGCCTTGCCGATGCCTGGCCAGAGCCTGGAGAAAGCATTGTAGGCACTGCGCACAACGGGATTAACTGCCTGGGAAAATTCCAGCACCACCAGCTTGCCGCCAGGTTTCAGGACCCGGCGGATATCTGCCAGGGCAACATCCTTACGGGTGACGTTGCGCAGGCCAAAAGCCATGGTAATCCCATCAAAATGATTATCCGCAAAGGGCAGGCGCTCGGCGTTGGCTTGGAGGAAATCGACGTTGCCGGCGATGCCCTGGTCAAGCAAGCGGTTTCTGCCATTGCTGAGCATGGAGTAGTTGATATCGCACAACACAACCCGGCCTGTGGGGCCAACAATGGTCGCCAGCTTGCTGGCCAGATCGCCGGTGCCGCCAGCAAGGTCCATCATCACGTGGCCTGGCCTGGCGGCTGTCATCTGGATCGTAAACTGTTTCATCAGCCGGTGGCTGCCGAGGGACATCAGGTCATTCATCATGTCATAGCGATTGGCCACCGAGTGGAATACGCCGGCAACCTTGGCCGCTTTCTCGGCTATGGGTACCTGCTTGCGGCCAAAGTGGGTTGTTTCGTCAGTCATGAAGTGGATAACCGGTGTGTGAGCTGAAGATCCAGCATTTTACATACCTTTGCCTGCTGGCGCAGTGTCCGTCGGGACTTTTTGGCTGGCACTTACTTTGGCAGCTGCAAATCAACCAGTTGTGCCTTTTTCGGCACGCCAGTCATGCCTTACTTGGCGACCGCGATAAATTGCGGCTCGCGGCTCTTGCCCGCGGCTGCCAGGCGTGCGAGGTAGTCGGCCCACTTCTGTGGTTGCTGGCTGCCCAGTTCAAACAGAAAGGCCCAGCTGTAGATGCCGCTGTTGTGGCCGTCGGAGAAGGTGATTTTGATGGCGTAGTGGCCCTGGGGCTCAAGGTTGGCGATTTTGACGTGTTTTTTGCCGACCTGCAGCACCGCCTGGCTGGGCGAATGACCCTGTACTTCGGCCGAGGGTGAGTAGACCCGCAGGTATTCTGCCGACAGCTCAAACAGTGGCTGGTCCGGGTAGGCCAGTTCCAGCACGCCAGAGACCTGGTGTAGTTTAACGCTTGTGGGTGTCACGTGGGCTTGCTCCTTGGTCTGCCCGAACCAGCGGTGCAGGCGGTCTGTGGTCTTCTGCTGGCGCGCATGATGGGCCTGCTCAGAGAATATAGCGACTTAGGTCCTCATCGTTGGCAAGGTCGGCGAGATGGTCGTTAACATATTTTGCATTGATTGCCACGACGCCGTCTGTGACTGCCTGGTTATCAGCGCCCTCAAAGGAAATTTCTTCCAGCAGGCGCTCCATCACGGTGTGCAGTCGGCGAGCACCAATATTTTCGGTGCGCTCATTGACCTGCCAGGCAATCTCCGCGATACGAGTGATGCCGTCTGGGGTGAATGTCAGGGTTATTCCTTCAGTCTTCAGCAGTGCCTGATATTGTTCTGTCAGGGACGCGTCAGGCTCCACCAGGATACGCTCAAAGTCATCAACGGTCAGGGCCGACAGTTCTACTCGAATGGGCAGGCGGCCCTGAAGTTCGGGAATCAGGTCTGAGGGTTTGCTCAGATGGAAGGCCCCTGAGGTGATAAACAGAATATGGTCAGTGCGCACCATGCCGTATTTGGTGGAGACATTGCAGCCTTCGATAAGGGGCAGCAGGTCCCGTTGGACGCCCTCGCGGGAGACATCTGCGCCACCGCTGTGTTCAGCGCGCCGAGCAACCTTGTCGAGTTCGTCAATAAACACGATGCCGGTCTGCTCGACGGCCTCAACGGCCTGGCTTTTGAGTTCATCATCGTTGATCAGTTTTGCCGCTTCTTCTTCGGTCAACAGCTTGAGCGCATCCTTGACCTTCAGGGTGCGGTTTTTGGTCTTGCCCGGCGCCATGGACGAAAACATGTTCTGCAGCTGGCTGGTCATCTCCTCCATGCCTGGCGGCGCCATGATTTCCACCCCTACCGGGGACGCCATCAGGCTGATTTCGATTTCTTTGTCATCCAGATCACCTTCGCGGAGTTTTTTTCGAAACAGCTGGCGCGTGGTGGAGTCTTTGTGGGTGTGGGGCTCGGCAGCCGACTCGCCGCCTCGGGCAGAGGGCAGCAGGGCGTTGAGCACCCGCTCTTCGGCGGCGTCGACAGCGCGGGGTTGCAGCAAGCGCTGCTGCTCCTCGCGTAGCAACTTGATGGCGGCCTCCATCAAATCGCGAATGATAGATTCAACATCACGGCCTACATAACCCACCTCGGTGAACTTCGTGGCTTCGACCTTAATAAAGGGCGCTGCTGCCAGCTTTGCCAGGCGCCGGGCTATTTCCGTCTTGCCAACGCCGGTGGGACCAATCATCAGAATATTTTTTGGTGATATCTCCGCTCGCAGACCTGCCTCCAGCTGCAGTCGGCGCCAGCGGTTGCGCAGGGCGATGGCGACGGCGCGCTTGGCATCTGCCTGGCCAACTATGTGTTTGTCCAGTTCATGAACAATTTCCCGGGGTGTCATCGTCGACATGGTAAATTTCTCTTGTTGCCAGGTGAGGCCCGGTCGGGACGCCAGATGGGGCTGAGTAAGCCTAGTATTCGATGGTTTCAATCGTGCGATTGTGATTGGTATAGATGCAGATGTCGGCAGCAATACTCAGGCTTTTTTCGACAATGTCGTAAGCGCTGAGGGTTGTGTTGGCCTGCAGGGCAAGGGCCGCAGACTGGGCGAAGGGGCCGCCGGAGCCAATAGCCATGATGCCGTGTTCGGGTTCGATCACATCGCCGTTACCGGTAATGATCAGTGATGCGGTTTTGTCTGCTACTGCCAGCAAAGCCTCCAGGCGCCGCAGGGCGCGGTCGGTACGCCAGTCTTTGGCCAGTTCCACTGCGGCTCGCACCAGATTACCCTGGTGCCGCTCGAGCTGACCCTCAAAACGTTCGAAGAGCGTAAAGGCATCCGCGGTGCCACCGGCAAAGCCAGCAATAACCTGGTC
This sequence comes from Pseudomonadales bacterium, assembly GCA_030728785.1. GTDB lineage: Bacteria > Pseudomonadota > Gammaproteobacteria > Pseudomonadales > Azotimanducaceae > UBA4582. The sequence continues at coordinate 27,609 of JANQYP010000037.1, read as the reverse complement.
CTTGTATAAACGTCGAACTTTACGGGCATTACCCTTCATAACCGTGTTGCCCATGGACACCTGGCCGTCACCACCAATGACCACGGTGTTGCCGCGGCGCACGGACAAGATAGTTGTACCCCTGAATTGTTCCACTAGTGTTGCCCTTGCTTGTAAAGATTGGTGGTGAAGCACATTTTCCAGCACTCTGAGTTTTGGGGCTGCGACACCTCAGTGGGCCGGCCCGGTAAGCAAACTCGTTAAAACTCGTTAGGTTAAGGTTGGGGCGGTCGGCCGCATTTCAAGGCAAGGATCATGTTCGGCCGGTGCCTGCGTCCGACCGGCTCCTAGCGGTTGACGCGCAGAGACAGAGCTTCAATATTGGCCTCGGCGAGGGCTCTGCGATTGCGATCCATTTCCAGCCCCGCCTCCATCGGGCCAACCAGCACTCGGTGCCAGGTCTGGCCATCTTTCTCTATGACTTTGATAAAAACATTCATGCCCAGCAGGATAAGTTCGGCGCGCAGCTTGTCGGCGTCAGCGGCAGCACGAAAGGAGCCGGTCTGGAGTACATAAACCTGAGATTCGGTGACGCGGGTCTTGGTGCCGGCAGGGCCATATTCCTCGACAACAGGGACCTCAGAGCGGGGGAAAATCTCGTAGAAGTCCCACTGCATCTTTTCAATATCGACACTGGGTGTGGTTACTGTGCCGCCCGTAACAGGCGGATCAAGCAGGCGCGCCAGTTCGCCGGCCCTCGGTGCGACCAGCCACAGGTAGAGCAGCAAGGCGCAGAACAGGCCCGCGAGCAGGCCGGCGCCAAACCACAGGCCACGACTGCCGCTTTGGCTGGCGTAGTTGCGGCCAGGTGGTGCCTTCGCCGCTCGTGGTGCCGCCGCTGGCGATCTGCCACCGTTGGATTTTTGGGTAGTCCTGCTGGTCGGCGCACCCTTGCTGTGTCGGTTTGCGAAATCTTGCGCCATGAGCGTTGGCTGCCAGGTCTGTTGAGGGGGTGATGCGCCGCGGCGAAAGTCTGCTGGCGGCTAACTGCGCGGCCATTGTAGCACTATTGTAAATCGGCTTAGAACAGGTCGACCGGGTCAACGTCGACGGACCAGCGAATTGCGCGGGCGGGGTTTGCTGAGTCGATCAGTTGCAGGCATCTGTCCAGGCAATAGTGCAGTTCACGGCGACTGTCACTGGAGAATAGCAGCTGGGCTCGAAACCTGCCGGCGCGGCGCTCCATGTTGGCGGGTACTGGCCCCAGTACGGCCACAGCCCTAAAGTCTGCCAACTGCCGCTGAAGCCCCGTGAGGAAATCCATGGCGGCGGTCCTGTCGTCGGATTCGGCACGCAGCAGGGTGTGATGGCTGAAAGGCGGCAGATCGTTGAGTTGACGCTCGGCCAACAGCTGATCCGCGAACACCGGGTAGCCGTCGTCGATCAGGGTTCGCAGCATGGGTTGTGCGGGGAAGTGGGTCTGCACGGCCACGGTTCCCGGTTTCTGTTCCCGTCCGGCCCTGCCGCCCACCTGCAACAGCAACTGGCCCATACGCTCCGTGGCCTTAAAGTCGGCGCTGTAAAACCCTGCATCCATATCGACAATCGCAACCAGCGTGACATTCGGGAAGTGATGGCCTTTCGCCAGCAACTGAGTGCCCACCAGAATGGCCGGCTGATCATCACCAAGCTGGTCAATAATATTTTTAAAGGCGCCTTTGTTGCGGGTGGTGTCGCGGTCAATACGAACAATGGGCTGATCCGGGAACAGGGCCTGCAGGGCGCTTTCAATCCGTTGCGTGCCGGCACCCAGGGGTACCAGTTGGGTCGATTGGCAGTTGGGGCAGTTGCTGACAATGGGTTGCTGAGTGCCGCAATGATGGCAGAGCAGTGCCCTTAACGTCTGATGATAGGTCAGGCGAGCATCACATTTGTTACATTCGGCGAGCCAGCCACATTCGTGGCACAGCAGGGCGGGTGCAAATCCACGCCGGTTCAGAAATACCAGGACCTGGTTATTGTTGCCCAGGTGTTCGGCAATCAGGCTGACAAGGCGAGCTGAAAAACCCTCCTGCAGCACCTGGTTGCGAATATCGATCACCTGGTAACTGGCGGGTTGGGCACCGCCGGCCCGTTTATGTAAGGACAACAGCCGGTATTTGCCGTTCAGGGCATTCTGGTAACTTTCCAGGGAGGGAGTGGCAGAGCCCAGAATTACTGGGATGGACTCAAGATTGCCGCGCAGCACGGCAAGATCGCGTGCTGAGTAGCGAAACCCCTCTTGTTGTTTGAATGAAGCATCATGCTCTTCGTCGATTACAATCAGGCCCGGGTTGCGCAGTGGTGTGAAAATGGCTGAGCGCGTGCCAATAATGATCGCTGCACTGCCGTTGCTGGCGGCGCGAAAACCATCAAGGCGCTCACGATCTGACAGGCCTGAGTGCAGAACGAAAATGGGTGCTGCAAAACGCGCTCGAAAGCGTTTGACTGTCTGCGGCGTCAGACCGATCTCGGGCACCAGCACCAGCACCTGTCGGCCCGCCGCCAGGGCCTGCTTGATCGCTCGAAAATAGACCTCAGTTTTGCCGCTACCGGTGATGCCGTAAAGCAGCCAGGTGCCGCTGGTATGCTGACTCAGTGCGGTCACCGCCGCCTGCTGCTCTGCATTGAGTTGCACTTGCGCATCGTTGACCTGCAGAGTTTGCGGGTTAAAAGCTGTTGCCTGAACCGGGCGCTGGGACCAGACCGCCAGCCCTCGATGGATCACAGCGTTGATGGTGGCGGTACTGAAGGTCGCCTGCTTCAGGGTCAGCTTGTCGAGTCCCTCAGGCTGGGCCCTCAACAACGCCAGCAGGGCGGCCTGGCGACGAGCACCGGCAAGGCTGGGTAACTCTGCCAAGGCCGCCGGCAATGGTTGCAGTATGCGCTCAGCCAGATCCAGGGGTTCGCCAGCGCGCAGCAATCGGGGCATGGCGCTGCCGAAGACCTCGCCCACTGGGTGGTGATAATAGTCAGCGGCCCAGCGACACAGGGCCATGAGCGTTGCCGGGAATATGGGTGTGCTGTCGATCTGGCGCAGCACGGCGCGGATTTTAGCTGCCGGCAGATCCGGCGCTGGTGCCTCGTCAAGCATGACGCCTATCAGTTTCTGGCGCCCGAATGGCACCAGAAAACGGCAGCCAGGTATCGCCGCAGCGGTATCATGGTCGCCCGCAAGGCCCCGGTAGGTAAAGCTGTGATCCAAGGGTACAGGGACGGCGATGTTGAGATAGGCATTGAGGGGGGCGGGTGTGGTCACGGTCTTGGTGCCAGATGCAGAATAGGCATTATGCCCAATTCACAGGGTGAAGGCTTGGCCTCTCGCGGAAAATCGCCACGATTGGCAGTAAACCGGGCGATTTACGCAGCGCCATGTTGAATCTGACTTGCCATTCAAAAATTCTCTGGTATCATTCGCCCCCTCGCGAGAGTCAGGTAGGAATCATGAAAGCAGAAATTCATCCAAAATACGAGCCGATCAAGGCTGAATGCAGTTGCGGTAACTTGATCGATACGAGTTCAACCGTGTGCCAGGACATTCACCTCGATGTCTGCTCACAGTGCCATCCGTTTTATACCGGTAAGCAAAAGATCCTTGATACAGCTGGTCGCATTGATCGTTTCAACAAGCGCTTCGGTAATCGTGGCGGCGCCAAAACAGCGTGATCGTGCGATCCTGCTGGCCAGAAGCTAATGCCAGGGGCTAAAAAATAAGCTTAAGCACCCTTTGGCGAGAGACGCCTGCCTGATGTAGAAGGGTAACGGGGTGAGATATAAAAAAGGAGCCTGCAGAGGGCTCCTTTTTTTTTGATTTTTCAGAAGCATCCATAAATAGTCGCAAACATGCGGCGGAGTGACTGGTTATGACGGATAACAAGAAGGTTGTTGTTAATAAGGGCAATTTGGAGGCTGGTGTGGAGACAGGTGTGGAGATAGTTGTGGAGACAGTTGTAACGACCGTAGTAGAAACAGTTGTGACCACGGTGGTAGAAACTCTGCGAGATCGTGCCCTGCGTTACCATGAAGAGCCAAGGCCGGGCAAAATTGCACTGGCGCTGACCACCCGCGCTGACAACGCCGATGACCTGGCGCTGGCCTACTCTCCCGGTGTCGGCGAACCGGTCAAGGCCATTGCAGCTGACCCGGAAACAGCCTACAGATACACCGCTAAAGGCAACCTGGTGGGGGTCATTACCAATGGCACAGCAATCCTCGGTCTGGGTAATCTTGGGCCCCTGGCAAGTAAGCCGGTGATGGAGGGTAAAGCCCTGCTATTTAAGCGCTTCGCAGATATCGATTGTTTTGATATCGAGGTGGATACAGAAAATGTTGATGAGTTTGTCGAGACCGTAGCGCGCATTGCCCATACCTTCGGCGGCATAAACCTTGAAGATATTGCTGCGCCAGGCTGTTTTGAAATTGAGCGACGCCTGCAGGCCATGCTGGATATCCCTGTGTTCCATGATGATCAGCACGGCACAGCCATTGTCACCGCTGCGGGTATGCTGAACGCCCTGGAATTGCGTGGCAAGGAGCTTGGCGCCGCGCGTATTGTCTGCCTGGGTGCGGGCGCGGCAGCCAACGCCATCATGAATCTGCTGGTAGAGTTGGGTGCCGATAAGGCCAACATTTTCATGCTTGACTCCAAGGGTGTTATCCACACTGAGCGGGAGGGTCTTAATGCGGAGAAATTGCGTTATGCCCAAGTGACTAACAAGCGCACGCTGGCTGATGCCTGTGAAGGTGCCGATGTTTTCATTGGCGTTTCCGGCGCCAACCTGCTGGATGAGCAGAGTCTGCGGAATATGGCGCCAAACCCTGTTGTGTTTGCCATGGCGAATCCTGACCCGGAAATCAAGCCAGAGCTGGCCAAGTCCATCCGCGATGATGTGATTATGGCGACGGGTCGTTCAGACTATCCCAATCAGGTGAATAACGTGCTGTGTTTCCCTTTTATCTTCCGCGGCGCCCTGGATGTTCGGGCCACCCGGATTAATGAGGAGATGAAGATGGCGGCGGTTCATGCGATTAAGGACCTGGCCAAAGAGCCTGCCCTGGCAGAGGTCATTGCTGCTTACGATAATGTCGACCACCTGGAGTTCGGTGCCGATTACATCATTCCAAAACCCCTGGACCCGCGCCTGATGAACCGCGTCGCCACGGCTGTTGCCAAGGCCGCAATTGATACTGGTGTGGCGCGTATCAAGGTGCTGCCAATCTACAAATAGCTTGTCTACAAATAGCTTGTATACAAATAGCTGGCTGGCGCCTGCTTCGACAGGCGCCTAGAATATTTGTTGCAGGGGTCGCGGCGTACTCTCTTCGTTAGAAATGCGTGGATTTGACAGCAACGGGTTCGCAGGGCGCGCCACAGGCGCCATCTCTTCGCGGAATATCTCAAAAACAGCGTTCGGATCACCGGGCTCGGCGCGTTGTCCCGTGACAGGGTCTATGCGCAGGGTCACCATGTGATCGGGTTGAGGCAACTCGGTTGTGTCAGCTGCCGTTGGCAATGCGGTGCGCATGTATTCTATCCAGGTTTCAAGCGGCGTGGTGGAGCCCCATTCCCGCGCGCCGACGGGGCTGTTGTCGCTGAATCCTGCCCAGGTTGTGGCAACCAAGTCTTGCGTGTAGCCAGAGAACCAGATGTCGGCATCATTGGTTGTGCCGGTTTTGCCATGCAGGTCGGTGCGCCGCAGAGCGCGAGTGGCCTTGGTGCCGGTGCCACGGTTCATGACGTCTCCAAGGATGCTGTTCATAATGTAGGCCACCCTTGGCTCGATGATTCGCTCAGCCTGGGGCAGGTCTCCACAGTCAGTGCTGCAGACCGTGGCCGGCTTGGCAAGGAAGATGGGGTCGGCGTTAATGGAGTCGATCTCGCTGATAAAATATGGTTCTACCTTATAGCCGCCATTAGCGAATGCCGCATAACCTGTGACGACCTCCATGGGTGTCAGGGCGATGGTACCACCACCAAACGCCAGCTGGACGTTGGCTGGAAAGTTGCTGGTGTCGAAGCCAAAGCGCTTGACGTACTGAATGGCATTTTTCGGGCCCAGGTCGAGTATGACACGCAAGGAAACCAGGTTGATTGAACGATACAGGGCCTCGCGAAGACGGATATTGCCATGAAATACATCACCGGAGTTGGTGGGTCGATAGACCTCTTCCTGTTCACCACCGGGCAGGACCACCGGGGCGTCGTTGTAGATGGAAGCTGCCGTCAGGCCTTTTTCGAGGGCGCCGGCATAAAAGAACGGCTTAAAGTTTGAGCCCGGCTGGCGTCGTGCCTGGGTGGCATGATTGAATTGTTTGGCGTTGAAGTCATAACCGCCGACAAGGGCGCGAACAGCGCCGTTTTTTGGATCCAGCGACACCAGGGCGCCCTGTATTGCCGGTACCTGGCCAAGGCCCCAGGCTGCAGCGGAAACCGTTGTGATGCTGATTTCAGCGGGACGTTGCTCGATACGAATCAGGTCACCAATGGCGACGAGATCTGCAGCGGCTTTGGGTGCCGGGCCGCGACGGTTAACGCTGACGTAGGCGCGGGCCCAGCTGAGGCTGTCCCAGCCCAGGGTTGTGCGTTGCAGGTCCTGCGTCAGAACATCAACTTCCCGATCCCTGACCGCCAGAACAATCGCCGGGTATTGGTCGCCAACCACCCTGGCATTCTCGAGCGTGGCCAGCCAGGCGGGCGGATAGCTTCCTGTCGGGTTGGCGAGAAATTCTTCCGTGCCTTGCAGGTTGCGGGCTTCAGGGCCTCGGTAACCATGACGTCGGTCGTACTCATTGAGCTTTCGAAGCAGCGCATGCTCAGCCGCCAGCTGTTTGCGGCTATCCAGCGTAGTGTGAACAATCAGGCCATCATTGTACGCGTCGCGGCCAAATTGGCTGAGCAGGCGCTTCCTGACCATTTCAGCTAAATACAGTGCCGGTAGTTCAATTGCGCGGGCGTAGACCTGGGCGGTTATGGGCACCTGTTTTGCGGTTTCATAGTCAGCGGTGGTGATCGAGCCTTGCTCAAGCATTCGCATTAATACGAGGTTGCGGCGAGCCAGGGCGCGCTCCGGGCCATTGACGGGATTGCCGGCCTCGGGCGCCTGGGGTATGCCGGCAAGCATGGCCAGTTGCGCCAGCTCGAGATCTGCAACCGCCTTGCCGTAATAGGTATGGGAGGCGGCTTGAAGGCCAAATGCGTGCTTACCAAAGGGAATGATGTTCAGGTACAGGGTCAGAATGTCTTCTTTACTGAGCTCCTGTTCGATTTTCAGGGCCAGCAGCATTTCCTTGAACTTGCGGATAAAACGCACCTCCTTGTCACCGGAGATATTTTTGACCAATTGCATGGTGATGGTGCTGGCGCCGGTGTGGATGGCGCCCTTGTTGCGGATCAGTTGCCAGGAGGCGTTGACCAGCGTGATCAGGTCAATGCCGCTATGTTCAAAAAAGCGTTTGTCTTCGGTATCAAGCAGGGCGCTGATAAACAGCGGTGGGATTTCATCATAAGTGATGGGAACCAGTCGCTCGCCAAACTCCTGAATAAGCTTATTGTCTGCCGAATAGATGCTTAAGGGCGCTCTGAGTTTGACATTCTTGAAGCTCGAAGCCTCGGGGATCTGCGGGTTCAGGTACAGGTAAGCGGCCGCAAGGAGCAGGACCGACCCACAACTGACGGCGGCCATAGACCATAGGATGAACGAAGCGAAGCGCCGCATAGGCCGAATATTAAACCTCTAGTCTGGTGTTTGTGAGTTAATCGAGGCATTTCTGCAGCCTTGCAGTATAAAGGTAATTGCCTCGAAATGAATAACCGCCCGCGTGTTCGCGCGATCAACGTCTCGCATAAGGGGTTCTTCGGTCATCTTGGCGTGCATTCAGGCTCCGAGTAATCGTCCTGAAGAGAAATTTTCAACCACTGAATTATCTGCGGGACACGGCTATCGTCAGCTACCGTCAGCTGCCGTCAGCGCCACTAATGCAGGATGATAAACAGGATCATGAACTGTGTTTAGCTTTTTGAATAAAGGACCGAACATTATGCTCGGGCTGGATATCAGCTCCACTTCGGTAAAATTGTTGGAGTTGAGCAGATCTGGTGGGAAATACCGGGTTGAAAGCTATGGCGTAGAACCGTTGCCGGAAAACGCTGTGGTAGAAAAGAATATCAGCGATGTTGAAGGTGTTGGTGAAGCGATTGCCCGCCTGATTGAGCGCTCAAAAACCAAAATCAAGCTGGCCGCAGTGGCCGTTGCTGGTTCGGCGGTGATCACCAAGACCATTGAGATGCCGGCTAACCTCAGCGAAGACGAACTGGAAAGTAACCTGCGGGCGGAGGCAGACCAATACATCCCCTATCCTCTGGAGGAAGTTGCGCTGGATTTCGAAGTCCAGGGTTTGTCGCCACGGAGTGACGAGCAGGTCGAAGTCTTGCTGGCGGCGTGTCGTCGGGAAAACGTCGAAATGCGCCAGGCGGCCCTTGAGCTGGGCGGCTTGAAGGCCAAGGTGGTTGATATCGAAGCCCATTGCATGCAGCGGGCCTTTGACTTGGTACGTGCGCAGTTCACCGGCGCAGGCGATGAAGACCAGATAATCGCTATTATCGATATTGGCGCGACCATGACCACCTTGAGTGTCCTGTCCAACTCCGGTGCGCCTTACACGCGCGAACAATTGTTTGGTGGCAAGCAGTTGACCGAGGAAATTCAGCGTCGTTACAGCCTCTCGGTGGAGGAGGCCGGGCTGGCTAAAAAGCAGGGTGGCCTGCCCGATGATTATGAATCGGAGGTCTTGCAACCCTTCAAGGAAGCGGTTGTTCAGCAGGTAACGCGGTCACTGCAGTTCTTTTATTCCTCCAGCGCCTTTGATGATGTAGACCATATTATTCTGGCCGGCGGTACCTCTTCCATTGAGGGCCTGGCGGACATGGTGGCGGCCAAACTGGGTACACCAACCTCCATCGCTAACCCGTTTGTGAATATGACCCTGTCTGCCAAGGTCAACGCAGTGAATCTGCATAACGATGCGCCGGCAATGATGATTGCCTGTGGCTTAGCAATGCGGAGCTTCGATTGAATGCGGAGCTCAAGTAAATGACCGGCAATCAAGCCAGGAGGCCAGGGCGCGATGGCTGATATTAAGATTAACCTGCTCCCGTGGCGGGAAGAGTTGCGCGAGGCGCGCAAGCAGGAATTCCTCAAGGTACTGATCAGTCTGGTGCTTCTGGCCGCGGCCATCATCTTTGGTGGCGATCGTTTCTATAACGCCCGGATTGACACCCAGCAGGCTCGAAATGCCTTTATCGACAAAGAAATCAAGGTGTTGGAAGATCGAATTGATGAGATCAAACTATTGCAGCAAAAGCGTAATGAGTTGCTGGCGAGGATGAAAGTGATCCAGGAATTACAGGGCAATCGCCCAGTCATTGTCCGTCTGTTTGATGAATTGGCGCGACGCCTCGCGGACCGCGTCTATTTCACCAGCCTGCAGTCCAAAGGCAAGTCGATCACCATAGATGGCGTGGCGGAATCGAATAACAGAATTTCCAGCCAGTTACGTAACTTTGACGAGTCCAACTGGTTCGAAAAGCCCAATGTCACAGGGATTGTCGCGGACCCGAGTAACGGTCCTCAGGCGAGTCGTTTCAAGATGGAGGTGCAGCAGAGTACCCCCAGCGCCAAGGAGGTGGATTGATCATGGCCGTTCAAGACCTGCTTGAAAGCCTGAGAAATTTTGACCCGAATGACCTGAGTGACGTTAACAATGTTGGTTCCTGGCCACTTGCAGTTAAAGCCATCATCTGGACTGTGGCGTTTGTCGCGGCGCTGGCTATTGGTTACTTCATGTTTATTACGCCCCTGCAGCAAGAGCTGACGCAGGTTCAGCAGCAGGAGGCCACTCTGCGTGAAGACTTTGAGAAAAAGTATTTTCAGTCAGCGCACCTGGAAAGTTACCGCAAGCAACAAAAAGAGATGGAGCAGTCCTTTGAGACGATTTTGCTGCAGTTGCCAAGTGATACAGAGATTCCCGGATTGATTGAAGATATTACCCTGGTTGGCCTGAAAAATGGCCTGAACTTCACCAGCATTGATCTGCGTCCCGAACAGAAATATGAATTTTATGTAGAGAAGCCGATTCAGATAGTGGTCTCCGGCAGCTATCACGACCTGGGTTCCTTTGTCAGCGATGTAGCGGATCTGTCGCGTATTGTGACGCTGCATGATTTTACCATCTTGCCTGAGGGTCCCCGTTCGGGTGCCGGCGAAGGTGTTGGTGGCATGTTGCGAATGAATATCCTGGCGAAAACCTATCGATACAATGATGAACGCAGATGAGCGCTCTCGGCAGCAGCTACGCCAAACAGGCAGGCAGTTGCCGAGCCTGTGGCCGGCAGCGCTTGATCTGCGTCTCTTGATGGAATTATCTGATGGAAATATCTGATGGAAATGTCTGATGGGAAGCGAAATAGGTAAATCAAAGGCAGTTGTGGAGGTGCTCTTGGGCAATCTGTCGCAGGAATTTGGTCGCACCAGTCGGTTGGTGTGCATGGCCTTGCTGCTGACTGCCTGCTCCTCCGGCGACCCGTACGCCGATATCAAGGCTTTCATGCAGGGCATTGAAGATCAGCCGCTGGCTAACATTGCGCCCTCGCCCGAATTTGAGTCCTATCAGACGTTTACCTATGGTGCCTCAAATCGCCGCAGCCCCTTTGAGCCCCCGGTGGTCATACCGCAAAAGACTGACGAACAGAAACGTAATGATGGCTTGAAACCGCCGCAGGATCACGTCAAGCAGTATCTGGAGCGTTTTAACCTGTCCTCTTTGAGTATGGTAGGCACCCTGGCGCAGGATGGTCAATCCTGGGCCTTGATCGAAGACGGCGAGCGCGGCGTCCACCGGGTCCAGGTAGGTGACTATATGGGCAGCAGTTGGGGACAGATCGAAAGGATAAGTGACACAGGTATTGATATCACCGAAATCGTCAGTGACGGCGCCGGTGGCTGGCTGCGAAGACCAAGAACAATTGAGCTCAAAGGCCTTGCTGAGTAACAAAACGGAATCCGAGGGCGCTTGATGGCATTCACATTAAGACAAGAAGTGATTGCAAATACTTACGAACAGAAAGGAACCGCTATGTTCTGCAGGGGGTTATTCAGGCGTTTGTTCAGGCGTTTATCCAGCAGGTTATCCAGCAGGTTATCCAGCAGATCATGCGGATTATTGGCGCGGTTGTTCTTAATGACTGCTGCTTGCTTGCCATACCCGGCAGCTGCCGCCGTCAAGATGAACAACATAGAGTTCTCTGCTTTACCTGGCGACAAAATCGAGATCCGCATGGCGTTTGACGGGGCGCCGCCAGCGCCCACGGGTTATACCATTGAGCAACCGGCTCGAATCGCTTTGGACCTGGGCGGGGTGAGCAGCAGCCTGAGCACCAAGTACCATCAACTGGGTAGCGGTAATGCGCGCAGTGTCACGGTGGTCGAGGCAGATGATCGTACTCGGGTGATTGTCGCCATGACAGAGTTGATGCCGTATACCACGCGTATTGATGGCAATACCCTGGTGTTATTGGTGGGTCAGCAGGATCCCAGCGCTGCTGCGCCAGTGCAGTCGGCAGCCGCTGCCGTCAACGACCTGGTCAAGGCCGGCGGTTCACGGGTGGAAGATATCGATTTTCGCCGTGGCGAAAGCGGTGAGGGCCGTGTGATTGTAAAATTGTCTGACCCGGGTATCGGTGTGGACGTCACCAGTGAGGGCGGTAAGATTCGTGTCGAGTTTTCCGCAACCCGGATTCCGGCGAGTCTGCAGCGTCGGCTTGATGTCACCGATTTTGCAACGCCGGTGCTGGTGATTGATGCCCTGCCAGAGTCAAATAATACTGTCTTGATGATTGAGCCTACGGGTGACTATGACTACCTGGCTTATCAGGCGGACAATGTTTTTACCCTTGAGGTCAAAGCGCGGACTGCCTCCGATATGGCGTCGTCGATGGACCAGTCCTTCCGCTATCGAGGTGAAAAGTTGTCGCTGAACTTTCAGGACATTGAGATCCGCGCGGTGCTGCAGTTGATTGCTGACTTTACTGACCTGAATCTGGTTGCCAGTGATACTGTCGCCGGGGGCATCACCCTGCGCCTGAAAAATGTGCCTTGGGACCAGGCGCTGGACATCATCATGAAAAGCAAAGGCCTCGACAAGCGCCAGTTGGGTAACGTGCTGATGGTCGCGCCTGCTGCCGAATTGGCGGCCCGGGAGAAGCTCGAGCTTGAGAGTCGCCAACAGATTAACGAGCTGGCGCCATTACGGACGGAGTTTATTGAGGTTAAATATGCCAGTGCCAGTGAGATTTTTGCCCTGTTCGAAAGTCGTGGTGAGGGCGCCGGCAGTGGTGTTGTCTCTGAGCGTGGCAGTGTCATCGTTGATGAACGCACTAACTCAATTATCCTGACGGAAACCGCTGATAAGATTAATGAATTTCGAGCGGTACTGGAGAAGCTTGATGTGCCGGTTCGCCAGGTCCTGATTGAGGCGCGAATAGTGACAGCCAGCTCCAGTTTTACTAAAAATCTGGGTGTCAGGTGGGGCGCAGGCGGTTATGGCTCTGCTGGTACGTCTGCCATCCAGGCCGGGGCTAACCTGAATTCCCTTGAGGCTATTCGAGCATCCTCCTCGACCGGTGCGGATCTTGCTCTCACCAGTGCTGACTCGTTGGTGGTTGATCTGCCTGGCGGCGCGGGTAATTCTATTGCCCTGGGCATTCTCAGCAGCAAGTTTCTGCTGGATCTGGAGTTATCGGCAGCGGAAGTCAGCGGCGAAGGTGAGGTGGTTGCGCGACCCAAGGTCATCACTGCGGATAAACAGGCTGCGACTATTTCCCAGGGCCAGCAGGTGCCGTATCTTGAGCGCGCAGGTGGTGATACAGGCGCCGCAGGCGGTGCCACGGTAGCTTTTATTGCCGCTCAGTTGATGCTCAACGTGACGCCCCAGATCACCCCGGACGATCGCATTATCCTTGACCTGAACGTGACTCAGGATGAAGTTGGTGCGGCGCCTGCAGGTGGTGGGGCACCCCCTATCAACACCAGTAATCTGACAACAAAAGTGCTGGTGAACAATGGTGATACCATTGTTCTGGGGGGCGTATTCAAGACCTCCGAGACCAACGCTGTTAACAAGACCCCGCTCCTGGGTGACCTGCCTTACCTTGGGAAGTTGTTCCAAAGCTCCAATCGGACCTCCACCAAAACTGAATTATTAATTTTCATCACCCCAATTCTGCTTGATGATCCACTGACTGATCGTTAGGCATGCACTCTGCCATAACACGCTGATTTATTATGAGGTGTGTTGGTACTGTATTGCTAACTGCGCTGGTTTTCGTTCGCTGGCTTGGTTAGAGTCGCCACATGCAAAAAGCGATAGATTCCTCCAAGCGCAATATTTTCCTGATAGGACCCATGGGCGTCGGTAAGACGACCATCGGCCGCTCTCTGGCGAAACATTTGCACCTGGAATTTATTGACTCAGACCAGGAAATCGAACGCCGTGCGGGCGCAGATATTGCCTGGATATTTGACGTGGAAGGGGAGCCGGGCTTTCGTGATCGCGAAGCGCTGGTGATCAATGATTTGAGTCAGCGCCAGGGTGTGCTGATAGCGACGGGCGGGGGCTCAATACTCAGACCTGAAAATCGCGCCTGCCTGCGTGCTCGCGGCATCATCATATTCCTTGATACAACGCTGGAAATGCAGCTTAAGCGTACCGCCAAGGACACGAAGCGGCCGCTGCTGCGAACCGGCAATCCTGCGGCGGTTTTGCGTGAGCTGAAGCAGGCGCGCGACCCGCTCTACAATGAACTGGCGGATATCAAGGTTGTCGTAGGCGAAAACGGTGGCAAACGTGTGATGGGTGCCATTATGAAAAAACTCAGCGAGCTGAATTGCCAGGATCTCTGAGAAGTTCAGCCGTCCTCAGTTTGCCACCAACAAAAAAGGAAGCGGCGTGGAAGAAGTACAATTAGCCCTTGGTGAGGCCTCATACACCATCCATATTGGTCCGGGCCTGCTTGATAACGCGCTTTTATTGCGACGTTATATTCGCGGCCAGCAGGTGCTGGTCGTGACCAACACCAGCATTGCGCCACTGTATCTTGGCAGGATCCAGGCGAGCCTTGCGGGGCTAAGTGTCGGCGTTGTCATCCTCCCGGACGGTGAGGAGTTCAAGACCCTGGCGAGCCTTGATCTGGTGATCAGTGGGCTGTTGCAGGGTGGGCATAATCGCGCCACCACCCTGATCGCTCTGGGTGGTGGTGTGGTGGGTGATACCACGGGTTTTGCCGCCGCCTGTTACCAGCGAGGTGTGGCTTTTATCCAAGTGCCTACCACTTTGCTGGCCCAGGTGGACTCATCTGTAGGGGGCAAGACAGCGGTAAATCACCCCCTCGGGAAAAACATGATCGGCGCCTTCCACCAGCCGCAGGCCGTGCTGATTGACCCGCAAACCTTATTGACCTTGCCGCGGCGTGAGCTGGTTGCCGGGTTGGCTGAGGTCATAAAACACGGCGCCTTGGCGGATCTTGCCTACCTGGAGTGGATCGAAGCCAATATTGAAGATTTATTGGCGCTTGACCTGGAAAAAATGAGCTACGCCATCAAACGAAGTTGTGAAATTAAGGCCAGCATCGTCTCCCAGGATGAAAAAGAGCTGGGCGCCAGGGCCTTGCTGAACTTCGGCCATACTTTTGGCCATGCGATCGAGACAGGCATGGGTTATGGCGCCTGGCTGCACGGCGAGGCGGTGGGGACCGGCATGGTCATGGCGGCAGCCTTGTCGGCGCGGCTAGGCCTGTGTTCGGTGGCAGACAGCAAACGCCTGCGACGCCTGGTTGAACGTGCCGGTTTGCCAATACACGCGCCCAGTGTCCTGCGGGAGCAGTTCCTGACACTCATGGGCCGGGATAAAAAGGCCACGGACCAGGGCCTGAGACTGGTTCTGCTGGCGGCGCTGGGACATGCAAAGCTGGTAGACAATGTCAGTGCGCTGGACATACAGGCCATTATCGATGACGCCAGCAGCCGAGTGGCCAATTAAGCCGGCTTCTCGCTTTGAGCCGCCCTGCCATTTGTCTTGGTCGTCGCACGCACCTAAAAACAGGAACG
>JANQYP010000037.1:1780-12333 GCA_030728785.1 Pseudomonadales bacterium | reverse complement strand
GTCATCGTCCCCAGGTGATGCGATGAGTTCCCATGACCACGACGGCAGTTACGGCGACGGCAGCCATGACAATATGTCTGCGCCACTCACTTTACCCCCACCGGCGCCACCGAGTGACGACGACCTGCCACTCTGAAACTATGCGCCGAGGGCACCAGCCATTGGGGATCTGTTGGTGTCGAGTCGTTAAATGGGTGGTCTCTTGAGGGCTCTGACCGACTCTTTGCGGCATATTAGTAAGAAAAGTTATTAATATGATCTGAGTTTCGCTATGGTAGACCGCCAGACCAATCAACAGGGCCGATATGCGCCCGTTAGCTGTAGAAGAGGCCATAATGACAAAAGCATCAGACCTATTTATTGAATGTCTCGAAGCGGAAGGATGTGAATACGTTTTCGGCATTCCCGGCGAAGAGAATCTCGATTTCCTCGATAGTCTCAGCAGATCAAAAAAAATCAAGCTAATACTGACGCGCCACGAGCAGGGAGCTGGCTTTATGGCCGCTGTATACGGGCGCCTGACGGGTAAGACTGGCGTCTGTGTTTCGACGCTTGGGCCCGGCGCGACAAACTTCACCACGGCAGCAGCTTATGCTCAGCTGGGTGGCATGCCTATGATGATGATCACCGGCCAAAAACCCGTGAAAAAATCAAAACAGGGCCGCTTCCAAATCCTCGACGTTGTCCAGATGATGAAACCGATCACAAAATACGCGATCACGTTGGTCGCTGGCGATAACATTCCGTCGCGCATCCGCGAGGCTTACCGGCTTGCTGAGGAAGAAAAACCGGGTGCTGTTCATATTGAGCTGCCGGAAGATATCGCTGACGAACAAACAGAGGAGCGTCCGATTCCAAAATCGGCGGTGCGTCGGCCTGTGCCTGAGGCTAAGTCCATCGCTATGGCACTGGCGAAGTTGCACGGCGCCAAATCGCCAATCATTATCATCGGCGCTGGCGGCAACCGCAAAATGACGTCGAAGATGCTGACGGAGTTTATCGATAAAACCGGCATTCCATTCGTAACTACCCAACTTGGTAAAGGCGTGGTGGACGAACGTCATCCATTGTTCATGGGTTGTGCTGCTCTGTCTGCAGGCGATTATGTTCACCGCGCAATTGAGGCCGCCGATCTGATTCTCAATATCGGTCATGACGTGATTGAAAAGCCGCCATTTTTTATGAAGCGAGGTAGCACCGAGGTCATCCATATTTCATACAATACTGCCGAAGTTGATCCGGTCTACTTCCCGCAAATTGAGGTTGTCGGTGACGTTGGCAACGCCATTTGGGAAATGAAAAACGGCGTTAAAACGCGCGCCGAAGCTGGCTGGGACTTTACCCGGATGATGGCCGTTCGCGAACATCACGACGCCAACATTCTGGAAGGTGCAGATGACGCGCGCTTCCCATGCTATCCGCAGCATGTCGTTAAACTGGTCCGCGAAGCACTGCCCGATGACGGTATGGTTTGTCTGGATAACGGCGTCTACAAAATTTGGTTTGCTCGCAACTACCGCGCCCATCAGCCCAACACTGTGCTGCTGGATAACGCCTTGGCGACAATGGGCGCAGGCTTGCCGTCGGCGATGGCGGCCCATATGGTCTACCCTGAGCGCAAGGTGCTGGCGGTCTGTGGCGATGGCGGTTTCATGATGAACTCGCAGGAACTGGAAACAGCTGTGCGTGAGAAGATGAATATTGCTGTGTTGATCCTGAACGACAATTCCTTCGGCATGATTCGCTGGAAGCAAGCCAACATGGGCTTTGATGATTGGGGCCTGCAGTACGGTAACCCGGATTTCGTCAAGTATGTAGAATCTTATGGCGGTATCGGTCATCGAGTGGAGTCGGCCGAGGCGCTGCCTGGGATCTTAAAAACGGCGCTTTCTACTCCGGGTGTACATCTCAT
Organism: Pseudomonadales bacterium; assembly: GCA_030728785.1. Taxonomy (GTDB): domain Bacteria; phylum Pseudomonadota; class Gammaproteobacteria; order Pseudomonadales; family Azotimanducaceae; genus UBA4582. The sequence goes on along the minus strand of JANQYP010000037.1, from coordinate 10,421 downwards.
CGATTGTCCGGTGGATTATGCAGACAATGACCAAATCCTCAACGTCAATATCAAGCAGCACTCAGCTTCCATCTAATCCTGCAGAGAACCACGAGAGGCTGACGGGCCTCTCGTCATTTTCGACTTTCACTACGTGAGGAGACTGTCTGTGAGTACGCTTCAGGCCAAATACCCCTACTATCTGAACAACAAAGCCGTTTATGCTAACGAGGACCTTGAAGTCACCGATAAATATACCGGTGAAGTGGCTACGCGCTGTGCGCTGGCTGACCCCAAGGCCATTGACGAGGGCATCGCGGGTGCCGTTCGTGCGGCTGAACCCATGGCGAAAATGGCGTCTTATGAGAAAAAGGCAGTGCTAGAGCATTGCGTTAGCCGTTTTAAGCAGCGCTTCGACGAGCTTGCCATGGCGCTCTGCATCGAAGCGGGTAAGCCGATCAATGATGCCGAGGGCGAGGTGACGCGCCTGATTGATACATTTCAGATCGCCGCCGAGGAATCTACCCGTATGCACGGTGAATTGCAGGCGTTGGACATCTCGCCCCGTGCGAAAGGCTATCAGGGGATGTGGAAGCGTGTTCCGATCGGCCCCTGTTCCTTCATTTCGCCATTTAATTTCCCGCTGAACCTTGCGGCGCACAAGATAGCGCCGGCGCTGGCTGTTGGCTGCCCATTTGTGATGAAGCCTGCTTCCCGGACCCCGCTGGGCGCGATCATCATGGGTGAGATTTTGGCTGAGACGGACCTGCCAGAAGGCGCGTTCTCAATCCTCGCCTGCTCGCGCGACGGTGCTGATCTGTTTACGGTCGATGATCGACTTAAATTGCTCTCGTTTACCGGTTCACCCGATGTTGGCTGGGACTTGAAGGCGCGTTGCGGCAAGAAGAAGGTTGTTCTGGAGCTGGGCGGCAATGCTGCTGTTGTGGTTGATGCGGACACAAAAAACCTCGACGATGCTGTCAACCGCATTATCTTTGGGGCCTTCTACCAGTCTGGGCAATCGTGCATCGGTGTTCAGCGCATCATGATCCATGAAGATATTTATGATGTGATGAAAGCTAAGTTGGTGGCCAAAACGGCCACGTTGATCAAAGGCGATCCGAAGCTTCGCGAGACTTTTATTGGACCGATGATCTCGGAAAAAGAGGCCGCGCGCCTTCATGGCTGGATAGAAGCTGCAGCCGCGGCTGGCGGTAAGATTCTGTGTGGCGGCACACGCAACGGCGCGATGCTTGATGCAACCTTGATGGAAAATGTTCCGCTGGATCAGGCGCTATGTGTCGAAGAGGCATTCGGTCCTGCTGCGGTTCTGCAAAAGTTCGCGACCTGGAGCGACGCTATCGCGATGGTCAATGACAGCAAATTTGGTTTGCAGGCTGGGATCTTTACCCGTGACTTCTACAAAGTGCAGCAGGCATGGGACGAAATGGAAGTTGGCGGCGTCGTGGTCGGCGATGTACCTTCGTATCGTGTTGACAACATGCCTTATGGCGGCGTGAAAGACTCAGGGATTGGTCGAGAAGGTATTCGCTTTGCTATGGAAGATATGACTGAGATTCGCAATTTGGTGATTCGCACACCGCCAGAATAATCTGTTGGGGTTTTTATGCCTCTGAATGTTCTATTAAAAATGTTCAATGAAACCTTCGCAAGAAGCATCGCCGGGCTATGCTCGGCGTTTTTCGCTTTGGTTGTGTCGCCAGGGCAGTATTAGGAACATTGACGGTTGACGAGACGCTGGTGGGTGCGCGATCTCGTCTACTCCAACGGTCGTAGAGCACTCATTTTTTAATCGCTCCTATTTTTTAATCGCTCCTACGCTCTATGATGGAGTCGCACAAAAAATTCGATAAAGCTAAACCCGCCATGAATCAGCACAATGTCGCGGTAGTCGTCCTTGTTGGCACTTCTAAAATAGTGACAACTGATCATCATCCTTGACCTTGATAGACTTGACCTTGATAGACTTGCGCTTGCTAGACTTGCCCTTGGCGGGTCTGGCCTTTCGGCTACCGTGCTTCAGAAAAACCCCATTGGCAGTAGTCTTGAAATCCAAACGTTGGCGGATCTCAGCGAGTCTCTCTTTCGCCGCCTTCGCCGAGATGGCCTGATCAACGATTGGCTTGGGATAATCTTTACCCAGCGTAAAGTCGCAGTCATCAATCAGCGTCTTTTGCCATTTCCAAGGCTCATGAATGAATGCAGTCGGAACGTTCGCCAGTTCGGGGACCCACTTTCGAATAAAAACGCCATCCGCGCTATGCTCCATAGATTGTTTGATCGGGTTATAAACCCGCATGGCATTGATGCCCGTTACGCCAGATTGCATCTGGAGTTGGCTGTAGTGGATACCTGGTTCATAGTCGGTGAATAACCTCGCCAGGTGATACCCCGTGACACGCCAGTCAAGCCAAAGTTGATAGCTGGCAAAACTGACCAACATTGCCCGCATGCGAAAGGTTATCCAGCCCTCAGCAGTCAAGTTGCGCATACAAGCATCGATAAAGGGATATCCAGTCTGGCCATTAGCCCAGGCTTGATAATACGCCTCGTTGTGGTCGTGAACCCGCAAACCCTCAAAGGCTGGGTGCATGCAATGGGTTTCGATTGCGGGTTGGTCTTCAATTTTCTGGATGAAATGGCAGCGCCATGCAAGGCGGGACCCAAAAGCCGTGAGGTTACGCTCAAAACCCTTCTTCTCCAGCGGTGACAACTGCTCGCGGCGTTTAGCGATCGATTGCGCAACTTCACGCACTGACAAAGTGCCCCACGTAAGATGAGTAGACAGTCGTGAACAATGGCGTTCAGACAAGTCAGGCGCTGAAATATGATGCAGATAGTCGCGAGATCGGTGATTCAGGAAGCTACGTAAATCTGCTACAGCCGTTTCCCGCCCTCCTTGTTGAACTCTACCAACAGGCTGGGTGCCGAACATCGGATGGTCTTTAGCAGGCAGGGGATCTGATGAAAAGACTGGCATAGGTGCCAAGGCAAGGGGTTTTGGGACAATCTTCGCCACCATTCGCGCATTACGAATCTTAGACCAGTCATCACGACTACGCAGTTTGCGCACGACACCGTTCGACGGATATTCATGCAGAGGAATGTTGTTAGCAGAACACAGGTCTCTGACGGCTATATCTCGATCATAGGTCCATCGGTTGCCCGTCTCCTCGAAAGCGTGTATTGCACTAATGACGTAATCCAACTGCAGAGCACCTAGAACCTCGCGCGCATCGCCAACTTTAATCATAAGGGGTTGTCCTAAGCCGCTCAGCGCTGTGTTTAAGTCGACCAGACAGTCATGAATGAACGACCAATGCCGCTTCGATGCAAATGGCTGAGCCCAGTAGTCTGGCTCAATAATATACAGCGGTAGTACCGCTGCCCCCGTTTTAGACGCGGCCAACAGCGGCGCATGGTCGTTGATGCGCAAATCACGCTTGAACCAGACGATTTGCACCGCGTCAGACATTGGCGGTAACAAGATAGGGCTGCAGCAAATCAACAATATCCACTGCGGCAGACAGTCGTGCACAAATCGAAAAAATACCAGCAAATTTGCGCTGCAACAACAATACATCGATGGGCAAAGGCGGTGGTACAAAGCCATCCGCCATGAGCGCTAAACCATCGACCTGCAATTGTTTGACGATGGCCTGGTTGCCAAATTCAAATACCGCACTTGCCGACAGCGTCTTGAAAATAAGGCGCAGCATGCGCAAGATCTGCTGCCGATGCGCCGCACTGACTTTAGTGTTAACAAAACCCATGTCGCGTGCCGCCTCCATCAGCGCGCTATCGTCGTTTGCCAGGCCGGCATGAATCAACTGACGGTATTGTGCTATGACGGCTGGTGCAATTTCCCGCGTCGCTCCAAAATCGAGTAATACTATCCTTTGAGTATCTGGCTGATATCGATAGTTGGCAAAATTCGGGTCCGTTTGCATGAGCCCAAACTCAAACAACTCCTGAAGTGTCAGTGCAATAAGATGTTTTGCGACTTGATCACGCACATGCTGCGAAAGGGTCGCGACCTCGTCTACCGAGATTCCATCAACGTATTCCATTGCCAGGATACTTGGCGTATTCCAATCGGCAAAAGTGCGAGGAATAACCAAATGCGGTTTATCATCCAAGAGCACTTGAAAGCGCCTGAGGTGCGCAGCCTCTGCCTGATAGTCGGTTTCTTGGTGCAATTGTTGGCGCACTTCCTGTAAGTAAGGTGTGAGCTCGAACTCGTGAGGGAGCAAACCAGATAGTTTGATTAAAACACCGATGTTTGCGACGTCACTGTCTATGCTACTCGCGACGCCCGGGTATTGAACCTTGATCGCCAAACTAGTTCCGTCATTGAGTTGCGCGCGATGTACCTGACCGATGGATGCTGCCGCGATGGGGCGCATGTCAAATGACTTAAATGACTTACGCCAATTGTCATGCCATTGGCCGGCCAGCACTCGCTTAAGTTGGAATGGCGGCATGCTGTCTGCATTTTCGCGAAGCCGGGCCACGATCTGTGCCAGCTCAGGCGGCAGAAAGTTACCCGTATCCATAGACATAAGTTGGCCAATTTTCATTGCTGCGCCGCGCAGGTGGGCTAACTGATCTGTGACGCGAATAATATTTCCTGGCGTTAACAAAAGATCCCGAAAAGCTGGACGCTGGCCTTTGCTAAATAGCGCGATACCATTCACCGCCATATTGCCAGCAACGCCTATGGCCATAACACCCATGCGCCCAAGTCTGGACAGCCGTCGATATGGTACGGGTACTGCCCGCCGGTCTTTTGGTTTGTCGGTCATACTGTTTATTCCAGGGGTCAGGACCAAGTGCCAGATCCGATCGCCAATTAAGTATTCCAGCGGTTGTCTACGGGATCAACCGGCATCCCTGCGCTCACCGAGGTTAGATGAACGTGAATTGTTATGAAAACCTGGTGTGGGCGTCAATACCGCAGCGCGCCCTCCCGTGGCCTATCGGCATACGCGGCAGTGTCTTCACCCCAGGTAAAGCAGATGACGCGATTGCCGCCACATTTTACAACTTCAACCGCGTAGCCGGCTGAGCAGAGTCGTGCTGGTCGAGGCATGTAATCATTCTCACGCGCCCGGTAATCAACCTATCTGGGCCAGTCAATCGCCTGCTCGCAGGAAACCAGCCTCGTCCTCGTCAGTCCGAACTGGCACCTGGTCCTGACCCCACTTATATCTTACCCGCGCAACCTTGACCTGAGTGTCTGCAGTGATATCGGTCCAGGTGACATACACATCATCTCCTCGGCTGGCAATCACTGGAAAGCCGCTGCGTCTTGAGGATTTTGTGGCGGCGACTGTGGTCTCTGCCAGTAGATCGCCTTTTGGACTATATAAAGCCAGTTTTAGCGCGGCATCCTTGCCGTTAGTGTGTAACCAGCTGATGGCGATAGCGCCGGACTCGAGAATCGCCATACTGACGCGGCCATTGGTCGCACCTTGATCGACCAACACGGGCGGGCCAAATGATGCGCCATCGTCCTGTGATATAGCCAGTTGGACTTTCGGCTGATCGTCCTTTGCCGTGAACCAGACCACCGCTGTCAGGTGACCTTGCGCCGCGACGGCCGGACCATTCACCGGGCACCCCGGAACTTCCCAGTGATCGGCAGAGACAGCTGTCGGTTTGGTCCAGTGACCATCGACCAAGCGGGTGATGTAGATGTCCCGGATTTCTTTTTCGGTGCGATCTCTGTACACCACCACGGGACCGGCGGCAGACATGGCGCTGCTGGTATTGCAGCAATCGCAGGTGAGGCTGTCGAGTTCCCAGTCCTCCAGCGTTGCGCCATGTTGGTCAAATACCGCCGCCCGCAGTGTCATGCCGCCGGTCATGGTGTGTCCACTGGCGTCTGTGCCTGGCTCAGAGGGCGTTGCCGGTTTAGTGTTTCGACCGTCCAGCCAGGTCATAAAAGAGCGACCTTCAGCCAAGGGCAGCATGCTGACAAAACCATGCTCGGCGCTGACGCCATCTTTGTGGATTGTGATGGGTTGCCCCCAGCGGTGTTTTTCCTGATCAAAAAAAACCGCATTGATAGCATAATCGTAAGTGCCTTCGGCAGTTTTTTGCAACCAGTGCGCCACCATGCCCCTGTCAGTAACTGCCAGAAACGGAAAGTCTGCCCAGTTCACAAACCAGTCATTACCCTGCTGAATCAAGTTGGCTTGACCCCAGGTATCACCCTCCAGCGTGGCATAGTACAAGGCGCTGTTGGCGTCCCTCGACTCGACCCAGGAAAGATGTATTTTGCCCCTCGCATCAGTGATCAGGCGCGACAGACTGGTCGCTGCGGCTGCCGGGGGTGCCAGCATGGATACCTGGATATCTCGCGCTTGGGCGCTGCCGCAGGCCAGCAGGAAGGCAGCTATCAGGCAGCGCAGCAGCGTTCTTATTAAATCAAATTGCATGGGTCGCTCGCCTCTTGGAATACGCTCACTGAATCGGGTTACGGATTACGCTATGTCTTTAATAGTGTGAGTGTGAGTGCTTGTGCTTGTGTTAGTGGGGGATCGCTAACTCAGTCAGTACCGCGTAGATAGAGGCTTTGGTTTGAACCCCAACCAGTTTGGTCATGACCGCATTGGTCGGCGACAAGATATACGTGGTCGGCAGTGCGCTGGGTGGTGGCAGACCCAAGGCGTCGACTTCAGCCAGGGTCAGGGTTGGAAAATCAATGCCGAGGCGCCTGGCCAGGCGCAAAGTCGTTGTTCGATCGTCCTCGTCGAAATTGACACCCAGTATCTCCACGTTTGAGTCAGCCAGTTCGTCGCCAAGAAGGTTCAATTCCGGGATTTCAATTCGACAGGGCGCGCAGGTTGTCGACCAGTAATTGACAATCTTCCAGGATGCCGGTGGTAGATTTGACGGTTGGTTTGGCTTCTGGTTTGGCGTCCCGTCGGCGCCAAGGGCCGTGAATCCGCAGAGGCTGGCGCTGGTGAACAGCAGAATAAGCATGGCGGAACGCAAAAGACTCAATTTGACCTGCTTCGAAGAGTTTGGAAGAGTTTGAATGCGACTATATATGCGCCACTGGCTGCTAAGAATACTCAGGGTAAGCAGATTAGCAAGGTCCCTGTGAGCTGAGTCCGGTGGCTTACAGGTAGCTGGGCCGCGCATTTAGGCAAGTTTCAGGTCGGGCACGGGTGACCATGAATGACTAAATTTTCGCCAAAAAACTCGACCTTATTGTTGCCAACTCAGGTAAGCTGGCGCCGCCCCCATTGATCTGCGAGTTTGCCGATGAAACCCTCTGACGTCATTGTTGTTGGCAATACTTCTGATGATCCCTTTGCCATTGATATGGCATTTTCCATGGGGCAAGCGCAAGACATTGCTGATGTCATCAGCCTGAAGAATTTTGCCAACTCCGAATTCTGCCCGCGCTTTATCTCAGACGAAAACAACCTCGATGCCATTGGCAATCAACTGCAGGGTAAAACTGTGCTGATTGTCAGTACCAGCAATCGCCTTGTCAGCCGGCAAGACCTTGCCATGCGGAACATGCTCATTGCCAGAGCCGCCAAAGAGAACGGCGCCGAGCAAGTGGTGCTGGTGGAACCGGATCTGTACTACAGCGCCCAGGATCGTGGTCCACGGCCGGAACTGGGTGTCACCCATGCAGCGCGAGATCAGCAGGACCTGAAGAAATTTGACGGCCAACCGTTCACCGTTAAACTCTACGCGCAGATGCTACGCCTGGCCGGTGTTGACCGGGTAGTTACCGTACACAATCATTCTTTTGCAGTTGCGTCAATTTTCAGCGAGGTGTTTGAGGGTCAATATCATCAGCTGCTGCCCTATGAAATCTACGTGGACTACTTATTGCACTCAAATATTGTCGATGGTGGCAGCCAAGGCAGTGATCTTATCCTCTGCGCACCAGACCAGGGTGCCCGTGCCTTTGTCGAAGAGATGGCGACGCGGATTGGCTTGCCCAGTGTCAAGTGCCTGCTGCTCGATAAGAAAAGAACCGGCGAGCGGGAGGTTGCTATGCAACTCTTCGAGGGCAGTGCGTGTTCTCTTGCGGATATTGCTGGTAAAGACGTTGTGCTCTTTGATGACATGGTTCGAACCGGCTCAACACTGGTCAAAACCTGCCAGTTCCTGCGTGATGCCAAACCCCGGCGGCTGGTTTTTGCTGTGACTCATTTTTACGCCAGCGAGGAGGGTCGTATAAAAATGGCAGACACAGCCATTGATGAAATTCTGACGCTCAACACGCTGCCCACGATTCTTAATCGTGATGAGCAAGGCAGGCTGCGCAAAAAACTGGTAGTCCTGAAAATTGAAAATTGGCTGGCGCGCAATCTGTCCGGCATTCTGCAAATCCCCTGGAAAAATCGGGCCAGCTTCTATGACATCGACATGTCGTCGAAGAATCCACGATTCACCCGCAAGATCTCCAGCAATGACCAGCTAGCCGACCTGCGGGCAGAAGCTGTGCAACGCAACCACCGCCAGAACTCATCAGCAAGCCAGGGAACCCCTGATTAAGTGGATATTGTTGTGGGGCCGCCCGGGTCAGGGGCGGCAACAACATTCATGAACAAACGGCCGCCGCGTATCGCTGACAACAAGGTTGATTGGGCTCTGGCACTTGGCTCTG
>JANQYP010000037.1:0-1680 GCA_030728785.1 Pseudomonadales bacterium | reverse complement strand
GGCTCTGGCACTTGGCTCTGACCCCAGAAATTGCCCTTGGCGCCATATCCCTCTACACTGACTCCCGTTTTGCCGACAGGCTTTATGCCGACAGGCAACGCGAAGTGGAATATTGACATTCAAAGCCAATAATACGGGTCGCAGACCATAGAGACATGCATATATGACAATAGTAACCTCATCCGAAGAAGCTGGAGCGCAGACTGACGTCGCGGGCTTCGGTAGCAAACGTTACCGAACCTATGTGCTCTCCGCCCTGACACTTATCTACATTCTGAATTTTGTTGACCGCGGTCTGCTTGCCGTCGTCGGTCCGGACCTCATACCAGAACTCGGCATTTCCGACACCCAATTCGGCCTGCTTACCGGCTTCGGTTTTGCCCTACTCTATACCATCGTCGGCATCCCTTTGGCACGCTTTGCCGATAGGGCTAACCGCGTGTGGATTATGACTGTCTGTGTTGCCCTGTGGTCCTTAATGACGGCGCTCTGCGGGCTCGCAACTGAGGTCACCATTGGTTCGATCACTTTCGGCGCGTTCTGGATCTTGCTGATGTGTCGCGTCGGCGTCGGCATAGGCGAGGCAGGCTGTACACCGCCTGCCAACTCGTTGATCGCGGACTATTTTGCACCGCGGGAGAGATCGCAGGCACTGGGCGTTTACGCCATGGGCGTCACACTTGGCACGATGTTCGCCAACCTGATCGGTGGTTGGGTGACCGACATGTTCGACTGGCGAACGGCTTTTTTTGTGGTAGGTTTGCCAGGCCTGTTGATTGCTCTTATTTTCAAGTTGACGGTCAAAGAGCCGCCTCGTGGCTATACAGATCCAGTTGGAAAAGAATCCAAGGATCAGGTCGATATGCGCGAGGCGATTCGGGAACTGACGACCAAGCCCGCTTTCTGGTATATGACCGCTGGCGCCACGGTCGCTGCGTTTTGTGGTTACGGAATCTCTTCATTCCAGTCAATCTTTCTGGTTCGAGCGCACGAAATCACCACAGGCGAAGCCGCTATCTGGATCAACACGCCGGTGTCATTGTCATCTGCTATCGGCACCTTCGCGACAGGCTGGCTGGCAACAAAACTTTACAAAAAATACCCGGGAGCTATCGCCTGGGTGCCGGCCATAGGTTTGGCCTTGTCGGTCCCTTTCTATATCTTTGCCTTCACCACCGACAGTCTGCTACTAGCTGCCATCTGCCTGATGATTGGCGGTTTTGTCAAGTACGGCTATCTTGCCGCCCAATACACTATCGGCCAGGGCGTTGTGAGCATGCGTGTGCGTGCAATGGCAACCGCCGTATTGCTGTTCGTCGTCAATTTGATCGGCTACGGATTTGGCCCTCTGTTCATTGGCGCGATTTCGGACATATTCTTTGTCAGCGGTATCGCTGAGTTTGGCGTGGCAACAGAGGAACTGGCGCGAAATCAATGTCATCCGGCCGTGATAGGCCAGTTGAGCGACAATCTGCAGAATGTCTGCGGCGACGTTTACGCACAGAGTCTGCGGTCAGCGATGGTCATTATGGCTACCCTGTACATTGCCTGCTCGTTGTTCTTCCTGCTGACCTGGCGTCGACTCGGTAAGGATATGGTAGACAGGAACTAGGGAGTCAGGGGTCGGAGTCAGGGGTCGGAGTCAGGGGTCGGAGTCAGGGGTCGGAGTCAGGGGTCGGA
>JANQYP010000036.1:61793-94337 GCA_030728785.1 Pseudomonadales bacterium | reverse complement strand
TCGGCAAGATTGATTCGGCAATGTTCGATGATGGCGGTGGCCAGTGCGGTTTCACTGAGGGCTGCGCCCTGGGCATTGGCGATGACAAACACCACGGGTATTTCATCGAGCATATAGTGTTTCTGCGCGACTACGGCACACTCGTCGACCAGGCCGGTCTGCATAATGACACTTTCAATTTCGGAAGCGGCGACATTCTCGGCGCCTACTTTGAGCATGTCTTTTTCCCGGTCACTGAAGAATAACCAGCCGTCAGCATCACGGCGGATCAGATCGCCGGTGTCGAACCAGCCATCAGCATCAAAGGCTTTATCATTGGCTTCAGGATTTTGATAATACTCTTTGAACAGAGTGACGCCGCGCACGCCGCGAATAAACAGCAGACCCTTCTCGTTAGCCTCTGTCAGGCTGCCATCGGCCCGGCGTATTTGAATGTCATACTCAGGTGCGGCCCGGCCAAGACTGCCATGGGGGCCGGGATGGTCGGTGTCGGTGACAATGCCCTGGGTCAGGGTTTCCGTCATGCCCCACCAACCAATAGTCTCGAGGCCAAAGTGTTGGCCAATGGCTGGCAGGCTGGCAGGGCCGCCCCAGAAGCGTTGCTGGTGCGCAGGCACGGCTTGGGCCATCAGCGCCTTAAAGGCAAAGGGAATCATGGAGATCCAGGTGACCTTGTGCTTGAGAGTCAGTGGCCAGAACCGTGACGCTGAAAACTTCGGCTGCAGCAGCATGGTGCCGCCAGACCAATGGGTAGCCAGCATGGAGTAACCCTGGGCATTGGTGTGGAACAGGGGCATATAAACCAGGGTGATATCGTCGCGGCGCAGACGCATATGCATGGCGGAGGCTTTGCCGGCCCAGAGACCGTTAGCATGGGTCCACAACACTGCCTTGGGCCGTGATGTTGTGCCGGAAGTGAACTGGACGCTGAGGTTACGTTGCGGATCGGTTGGTAGTGCCGGCAGTTCGCCGGTGACAAACAGATCGGCAAAAGCGCTGGCATTGATAGCCAGGCACTGTTGTTGCGGGTTGGGGTGTGGCTCGCCGGCGTCGTTGTCAGTGACCACGATAAATCGCAGGTCCTGACAGGCGTTGCTGATAAGTTGGGCAAAACATGGCTGGGTGATGGCGCAGACAGCGGCCGTGTGTCTGGCAAAATACTCCAGGTCGCGGGCCACTGAGTGGGTGTTGGTTGATACCGCAACCGCACCGAGGATGGCGCAGGCATACCAGGCGACAACAAACTCCGGTGAGTTGTCGAGATGGATGATGACAAATTCACCGGCCCTGACTCCCCGCTGGTGCAGGCCCGTGGCGACCTGGGTAGCGTCATTCAACAGTTGCTGGTAAGTCCAGGTTTGCTCAGGCCCGTTGAAGGGTGCCCAGATCAGACAGGCCTTATCCGGTTGTCGTGCCGCCCATTGGCCCAGCAGCCACGGCATATCGAGTCCCGCCATGGACTCCTGGCGGGCTGTATCTAGCTGGTCCTGCAAAGGTCTGTGCTCGGCCATGATATTTTGGCTCTTATTAGATTTTGTCGTCTGGCTGGTCCAGATATTCGCTTAAGCCATAACCCACTCGCTCGCCGTCGAGGGTGTACTCTGTCATACCTTCGCCAATATAAGTGATGCTTTCAGATCGGCGATTACGCAGGGGAATAAAACCTTTGATCACACCAGTGATTTTATGCTGGTCGCCATTTTCGAGGCTCACCTGGGCGCGTAATAAACGGTGAAAACTGGTGCCCGGCTCATATTCAGTTTCCAGCTTCAGGTCGGTGACCTTGAGGAATTTGTCGCCCTTATGAAACATGCCGCCCTTGTGGTCGCCAACAATGGATAGCACCATCCCTAAGTCGTCACCAAAATTACCAGTGATCCAGCGATAGGAGCGAATGGACTGCCAGTAACGTGGTCCCCAGGAATGATCGCGCAGGCCGTGGCCCTGGATATGGATCACCGCTTCACCTTCGATTTCGATGGTGCCGCTGACCCGCATATGTTGTTCGTAGTGCGCCCGGGCAAAGTCGTTTTTATCTTCGGCGCTGCCCACATGGCCATACAGGGGGCCAACACCCTCATGTAACAGATTCACCTGCAGGCTGCGGAATGGATTATTCTTGAAGGCCTGGCTCGGGTCCTGCATATCCCGTGAGTTGGTCATATACAGTGCCGAGCCCGTGTAGCGGGTACGGATCTGTTCGCCGGGTATCACCACCTCAACCCGTGCGCCGCCGGCATCCCAGCCATCGTTGTGGCTGATCTCCGGTTTTTTGTAATTAAAAAAAGCTGAGCCGTCGGGGTTATAGATGATAATGGTCATCTCCGCATAACCTTCGTTGGCACGATTGCCGATGCGAATAAAACCGCCGCGGCCCTGCTGGCGGTCAAAAAAGTTGAAGTAGACGGATTCGTTAAAATTCTCTTCGGGACCCAGGGGGTGTGTGTAGTCGTCCTGGGGAGAAACATTACCAACGATATTGACCATATGCGGAGCTCCAGGATGGCGATGGTTTAAGTTAAAAATAGTTTAAGTTTAAAATGGCTCAATTTTTATGCTACACCATAAAATCAGCGTAAGTCTAATGACCGTTGCCGGGACCCGCTGAGCCCTGCTATTGGTCTTAGACCCAGCATTGCCGGCGCTGTAAGTGCCATAGATCCAATGCGGGAATTGGCTTACAGCAGATAAACAGATTAGCCATTGCCTGCAGCCAAGGCCGCGCCCTATGGCTTCGCCGGGAATAACCCATAAACTGCAATTCGCCGCATCAGGTCAAGAGGCTTGCACCGTCACAAAACCACATGCAAGATGACGTTTTAGCCGTCAAGACAACTGTCTTAGCCATGCCCCTAACATTCCCCATGCGCACATGCCGCCGACGTGCGGCTAAAGTGCCACTGCCACCCAGTAACCCAGTAGCCCAGTAACGCAGTAGTGCAGGAACCCCAGACGATGACCACAGCTTCAGAGATACCTGCACTTACACCTGCACTTACACCTGCAGCGCTGGACACCCTGAATCAGCAGTTTGGCCACCCGGGACGTATTGACTTCAGCCTTGACCCCCAAGGGCTGGTGCTGGTGCAGCTGCAGTTTGAGCAGCACAAGGCCAGCTTCTATCTGCAGGGTGCCCACCTGACGTCCTATCAACCTGCGCAATGTGAGGAGGTATTGTGGGTCAGCAGTTGCGCTGTTTTTGCGCCGGGGACGGCTATTCGTGGTGGTATACCTCTCTGCTGGCCCTGGTTTGGTGCCCATGAGACCCTGCACGACAGGCCCCAGCACGGCTTTGCTCGAACAGGCATGTTTGAGGTGCGCGAGGTTGAGGTGGCGGCCGGTTATACCCGTGTTTGCTGTGCGCTGGTGCAGTTGCCTGAGTTTGACGAATGGCTGTCGCCGGATAAGACCGCAGGTGTGATGGAGATGCTGGTTGATATCTGCTTATCGACAGATCTTGCCGTAAGCGTTTCCAGCAGGAACCTGGCAGCGGCACCCGTCACGGTGGGCGCGGCATTACATACCTATCTGCGGGTTGGTGACGTCGGCAAGGTAATAGTGCCGGAGCTCAAGGACCTGTATTACAAGGATAAATTACGTGGCTATGAGCAGCGCCGCCAGGACCAGCCGTTGGTGGTGGAGGCAGAAGTAGACCGTGTTTACCTGGCGCCGCCGGCCAGGGTGACATTACACGACCCGCTGTTAAAGCGTGACATTCAGTTGCACTGCAGCGGCAACAATGACCTGGTGGTGTGGAACCCGGGGGCGGACAAGGCTTTGGCCATGAAAGATTTTGATGATCGGGGCTATTTGAATATGCTCTGCCTGGAGCCTGCGCTGGCATTAACCAACGTGATTGAATTGGCGCCAGAAGAGATACACGTGTTGCGTATGGTGTTGAGTGTCAGTGCTCACTAACGCTGTTGGCAGAGAGCGCGGCCTTGGTGTTTATCTGTGCATATTTGCAGGTAAGCAATGCGTATATGTATCTATACCTGTGTTAATGCCTTCTATACTATCGTCTCACATTACCCATACCCTAAACACAGGGCGTGTCGCTAACCAGTGCACACTTAATCAGAACACCTGAGAGGAACCGTTCATGTCCCAGACACCAGCCAGCACAACCACCGCAGCGCCAGTCGCGCCGATTGTGGATATTTATGTCAACGGTGGTTTTCGGCAGAGCGCTGCCACAGAAACCATCCCCGTGACCAATCCGGCAACCCAGGCAGTTATTGCCCATGCACCCTTCACCACCCCGGCTGAAGTAGAAGAGGCGGTTGCAGCAGCCAAGGCAGCTTTTCTATTGTGGCGCAGAGTACCCGCGCCCGAACGCGCGCGCATCATGATGAAGTACCAGATGTTGCTGAAGGAAAAACACGACGAGATCGCCGAGATCCTGGCGTTGGAAACGGGCAAGACATTTGCCGACGCCCAGGGTGATGTCTGGCGCGGTATTGAAGTGGTAGAGCAGGCCTGTAATGTGCCGGCCATGATGATGGGTGAGACCGCCGAAAATGTTGCACGCGGCATTGATACCTACAGCCTGATCCAGCCCCTGGGAGTGTGTGTTGGTATTACACCTTTTAATTTTCCGGCGATGATCCCCATGTGGATGTTTCCCATGGCGGTGGCCTGTGGCAACACCTTTATCCTCAAACCCTCGGAACAGGATCCCATGACGCCAAATCGGCTGGTCGAGTTATTCTACGAGGCTGGTTTTCCACGTGACCTGGTGCAGGTCATCCACGGTGGGCGTGAGCAGGTTGACGCGCTGATTACCCATCCTGAAACCCGGGCCATTTCGTTTGTTGGTTCAGTCCCCGTTGGTCAGCATGTTTACCGTCTGGGTACAGAGCACCTGAAACGCGTGCAGTGTATGGCGGGCGCCAAGAATCACATGGTGATTATGCCTGATGCCAATAAGAGCCAGGTTGTCAGTGCCCTGGTTGGCTCTTCTGTAGGCGCCGCTGGCCAGCGTTGTATGGCCATTTCTGTAGCGGTGTTTGTCGGTGATGCGGTCAATATGATTGCTGACGTTCGCGAGGCCATGGCGGCGGTCAAGCCGGGTGCTTGGGATGACGACAGTGCCGGCTACGGACCACAGATCAGCCCCCAGGCCAAAACACGTATCCTCGGTTACATCCAAAAAGGCAAAGACGAAGGTGCCACTTGTCTGCTGGACGGCAGCGCCTGTGAAGTGCCTGGCCTGCCCCATGGTAATTGGGTTGGGCCGACGCTGTTTGCCGATGTCGGTCGGGATATGACCATCTACAAAGAAGAAATATTTGGCCCGGTGCTGGTGACCATGCCGGCCACCAGCCTCGAAGAAGCCATTGAGATTATTAATGCAAATCCTTATGGCAACGGTGTGTCGATTTTTACCTCCTCAGGTGGCGCAGCCCGCAAATTCCAGAGTGAGATTGAAGTTGGCCAGGTGGGCATCAATATTCCGATTCCCGTACCCTTACCCTTCTTCTCATTTACCGGCTGGAAAAACTCCTTCTACGGTGACCACCACGCCTACGGCAAACAGGCCATACGTTTTTATACTGAAACCAAAACCATTACCGCCCGCTGGTTCGACAGTGATGCCGTCGCCTCAGCCAATATGACCATCGCGCTGAAATAATGGATTTTGACCTGACTGCAGACCAGTTGGCCTTTCAGCAGGCGGCGCGGGCCTTTTCTGACAAGGCTTTTGCGCCCCACGCTGCCGCCTGGGACGAGGGTAAGGTATTTCCCCGGGATGTCATCAAGGCCGCTGGTGATATGGGCTTCTGTGGTCTCTATTGCCCGGAATCCCTCGGCGGCATGGGTCTCAGCCGGCTCGACTCGGCAGTCATACTGGAACAGCTGGCCATGGGTTGTACTTCAACCACGGCTTTTATCTCGATCCATAATATGGCCAGCTGGATGATTGCTGAATATGGCAGCGATGCAACCCGCGAAGCCTTCTGCCCGGACCTGGTCAGCGGCGCCCAGCTCGCCAGCTATTGTCTCACTGAAGCCGGCGCCGGCTCCGACGCCGGCTCGTTGCGCACCCAGGCCAAGCGCGATGGTGATTATTACGTGGTGAACGGCGCGAAGATGTTTATCTCCGGCGCCGGTGCCACAGATGTGCTGGTGGTGATGGTCAGAACTGCCGACAGCGGCGCGCGTGGTATCAGCACCCTGGTGATTCCCAGCGACCTACCTGGCATCAGTTTCGGTAAGAATCTTGAAAAGATGGGCTGGCACAGCCAGCCAACCAAAGAGATCAGCTTTGAGCAGGTGCGAGTGCCGGTGGCAAACCGCCTGGGTAAAGAGGGTGATGGCTTTAAGATCGCCATGAAAGGCCTGGACGGTGGTCGTATCAATATTGCCACCTGCTCCATTGGCACCGCCCAGGCGGCTATTAACCGCACCCAGACCTATATGTTGGAGCGGCAGCAGTTCGGCGCGCCGCTGGCGAGTTTCCAGGCGCTGCAATTCAAGCTGGCGGATATGGTCACGGAACTGGTGGCGGCTCGCCAACTGGTGCGCCTGGCAGCCTTCAAAGTCGACAAGGGCGACCCCCAGGCGAGTGTCTACTCAGCTATGGCCAAACGTTTTGCCACAGATGTGGGTTTTGATGTGTGTAACCAGGCGCTGCAGATTCATGGCGGTTATGGCTACATGCAGGAATATCCCCTTGAACGTTACCTGCGTGACACTCGAGTGCATCAGATACTGGAAGGCACTAACGAAATTATGCGCCTGATAGTCTCGCGTCACCTGCTGACTCAGGCAGATGTCGAAACCATTCAGTAACAACTGCTGACAACTGCTAACAACTGCATACAATTGCGGAAAGGAATTGCCACTATGACTGACAAATTGCTGCTGGATATCCAGGGCCATACGGCGCTGATTACCATTAATAATCCTGCTGCCAATACCTGGGACGCTGACAACCTCACAGCGTTGCGGGATATGGTTGGCGAGCTGAACAACAACAGGGAAGTCTATTCCCTGGTGATTACTGGTCAGGGTGAAAAGTTTTTCTCGGCCGGTGCTGACCTGAAGATGTTTGCCTCTGGTGATAAAACCGTTGCCCGTGACCTGGCGGAAAAATTTGGCGCGGCCTTTGAAGCCCTGGCAAATTTTCGTGGCGTGTCCATTGCGGCCATTAATGGTTATGCCATGGGTGGTGGCCTCGAATGTGCCATGGCCTGTGATATCCGGATCGCCGAGTCCCAGGCTGTCATGGGTTTACCTGAAGCCACTGTTGGCCTGCTGCCGGCGGGGCTGGGTACCCAGCACCTGGCCTGGCTGGTGGGCGAGGGTTGGGCCAAACGTATGATTCTCTGTGGTGAGCGTGTTGACGCGGCGACCGCCGAACGCATTGGCCTGGTGGAAGAGGTGGTGCCCAAAGGCACATCGCTGGCGGCCGCCATGGCGCTGGCAGGCAGAGTTGAGGGGCAGAGCCCGACCAGTGTCAGTGCCTGCAAACAACTGATCCAGGCGGCAAGGTCCGGCGCCATGACCTCGGCGTATACCGCCGAGCGTGATGCTTTTGTAGATTTATTTGGCACCCAGGACCAGGCCGAAGGTGTCAATGCGTTTCTGCAGAAGCGCGCACCCAACTGGCGGAATGCCTGACCATGGCGGCGACAACGGCTGCTGACGTTGTACTATTTGAAACTGTGGCCACCAACAACGGCTGCCAGCTGGGTATTGTCACCCTCAACGTGCCCGCCACACTGAATAGCCTCAGCCTTGCGATGATCGACCTGTTGACGCCGCAACTGCAGCAGTGGCGCGATGATGACAATATCGTCATGGTGCTGTTCCAAAGCAACAGTGACAAAGCCTTTTCTGCGGGCGGTGATATTCAGGCCCTGTATCAATCTATGGTTGCTCAAACGGTGGCGGATGAACCTGTGGCCTATGCCGAGGCGTTTTTTGAACGCGAGTATCGCCTCGACTATCTTATTCATACCTATCCAAAGCCAACCCTGGTGTGGGCCCAGGGTATTGTTATGGGCGGCGGCCTTGGCATTATGGGCGGCTGCAGTCATCGAATCGGCACTGCCACAACGCGCCTGGCGCTGCCGGAAATTACCATTGGCCTGTTTCCCGATGCTGGCGCTACCTGGTTCCTAAGCAAAATGCCGCGGCATTGGGCGTATTTTATTGCCTGGACCGGCTGCCAGCTGAATGCTGTTGACGGCAAGTATCTTGGTTTGATCGATTACTTGCTGGCTTTCGAGGAAAAGCCCGCAGTCTTGCAGCAGCTGCTTGATGCCGATTGGCACGGTGACGGTGTTCGGGACAAGGCGTTGTTGGGTTCGCTGCTGGCAGGCCTTGAAGGTGATGCGCAAGAATTTCCGGCAGGCCAACTGGCGCCCCGCGAAACCGCCATACAGACCCTGATGACGCAGGTGCTGGCCAGTGACCAGCCGGTGCCAGCCTTTGCCCGGGCTGTTGCCAGTTTTGCTGACGATGATGTGTTTCTGACCAGGGCCGCCAAGAGTATCAACAGCGGTTCGCCGACCACAGCCCATATTATTCATGAACAATTGCAGCGCGCCCGTGGCCTGTCGTTAAAACAGTGTTTTCAACTGGAGCTGGTCATCGCCGTGCAATGCAGCCGCCATCCGGACTTCGCCGAAGGCGTGCGCGCGCTGCTGATTGATAAAGACAATAAGCCTGCCTGGCGTTATCCAAATCTGGATCAGGTGCCTGACGAATGGGTGCAGGCGCATTTCAACCTGCCCTGGGCCATCAATCCCCTGGCCGACATGCTCGAAACTGCATAATCTGCCGGCAGGCAAATAAATTATTCATCGCACCAGTAGCGGGAGCTAAATATGGCCAACATAGGATTTATTGGACTCGGCAACATGGGTGGCCCCATGGCTGCAAACCTGCTGCATGCCGGGCACACCATCAAGGCATTTGACCTGGTGCCGGCGGCGCTGCAGGAGCTGGCAGGCAAGGGTGCACTGGCCTGTGCCGCCGCGGCTGAGGCAGTGGTTGGGGTGGATGTGGTGATTTCCATGTTGCCGGCATCGGTGCATGTGGAGCGTCTGTATTTGGGTGACGAGGGCATTCTCGCTGCCATGGACAGCTCAACCCTGGTGATCGACTGCAGCACTATCGCCGCAGCATCGGCGCAAAAGGTTTCGGCTGCGGCCTCGGCGCGCGGCATCACCATGCTTGATGCGCCGGTATCCGGTGGTGTCGGCGGCGCCGTCGGCGGTACCCTGACGTTTATTGTTGGCGGCACCGCAGAGGGTCTGCAGCGGGCCACACCCATCCTCGAAGCCATGGGCAAGAATATTTTTCATGCTGGTGATGCGGGTGCCGGCCAAGTGGCGAAGATCTGCAACAATATGCTGCTGTCTGTCTTGATGACGGGTACGGCAGAGGCATTACAACTGGGCGTCGACAGCGGGCTTGATCCGGCAGTGTTGGCAGAAATCATGCGTAAGAGCTCTGGTGGCAACTGGGCGCTGGAAGTTTATAACCCCTATCCGGGTGTGATGGCCGGCGTGCCCGCGGCCAGAGACTATGAAGGCGGCTTTCTGGTGGACCTGATGATCAAAGACCTGGGGTTGGCAACGGAAGCAGCCCTGGCCAGAGGCTCTGCCACGCCCATGGGGTCATTGGCGCGAAATCTGTATGTTAGTCATGCCAAGGCGGGGTTTGGCCGCAAAGATTTCTCAAGTATTCAGGTCAGCTTTCAGGGCGCTGCCAAAAAGCCGGCCTGACAACTGTTTTTGGCCGCCTGCTGCAGGGAGCCGGCCGACCTCGTCTCGAAAGCCGCTCGAGTGCTTCTGGGCGGGGCTGAGCGCCGCATTGTTACTAATAATGGCAGCTATCTTATGGAGCGTAAGCGCTCGTGGAGCATAAGCGGGTCTGGCTATAGCCGCAATTTGTCACGCCTCAAGGTACAGCGGCTGCCATGATCTCCAGCGGTTCACCGCTGCCGAGATGCAGGCCTGCATCAATGGCCTGTACCTGAATGACCGCCAGGAACTGCTGGCCGACGCAACTCACCACGCGACCTGCGGTGTTAGCGGTGGGGCCATAGAGCTTGTCTGTCACGGCCACGGCAACTGGTGAGCTGCCGCGATAAAGTTTGCGCTTGATTTCGCCCCGGTATTGCATGCGGGCGACAATCTCCTGCCCCAGATAACAGCCTTTCTTGAAGCTGACGCCGCCAAGATGCTGCAGGTTGAGCATCTGCGGGATAAATTCTTCGCTGCTGCTGGCATCAAGCCAGACATAACCATCATCCAGTTCGGCAAGCAGCCAAGCTGACGCTGCGATGGTACTCGGGCGAGGCTGGCCGGCGGGACACCAGCATTCAAAGCGAGGTACTTTGCTGTTAATCCTAATGTTGATGCAGGGCGCTGCCGCGTCAAGTGGGTTGTCGTTCAGTGTATCCGCCATGTCGCCCAAGACGCCAAAACACTCATAGTCAGCAGAAACATCCACTAGGACTGCCTTGGAGAAGACGATATATTTGTTCAGAAACGCCCGGGTGGGCGCAACCAAAGACTTGTGCATACGCAGCAGGTAACCCTGGTCGATCGCCGCAATGCGGTAGTTGCTGAGCATGCGCCCTTGAATGTTGCAGGTGGCGCCGAGGCCGGCTTTGCCCGGCAGTACTTCCGCGAGATCGCAGGTGGTGTAACCCTGCAAAAATTTTAATGCGTCCCTGCCAGTGATTGCGAGGAAGCCAAAGTCAGTTAATGGGATGACATTATTCATGGCAAGTATTCTACATGCTGGCCTCAGGTAAGCGGTATAATTTTCCGTCTTGATCTCCACCACCTTCGGTAGCCTATGACTGAAAATCTGGAATACAATCGCATGCGCTGGCGCAGTCGGCGCGGCATGCTTGAGCTTGATCTGCTGCTCCTGCCCTTTTTTGATGAAATGTACCTTGCCATCACAGCGGCACAACAACTGAGTTTTCAGAAGTTGCTGGAGCAGGACGATCCTGATCTGCTGGAGTGGTTCAGCCAAAAATCCAGGCCTGATGATGCCGGGATGGCGGCGCTGGTTGATTTTATGCTTGCGAGGGTGCGGCCAAAAAGCTGATCCCAAAAAAGGGGTTGCGCAAATCGATGCGCTGACAGGAGGGGTTAATGCCCACTTCACCGTTGGTCACGCGACAGCTGCATCTGCAATTGCAGCCATCAAGTTTGTTCTGCCTGGCGGTTACGGCCACACACCTGGCCGCGGCGCTGGCACTGTGGCTGGTGCAGTTGCCCGTCTTGTGGCGCCTGGCCATGGGGCTGGCGCTGCTGGTTTGCTGGTATGTGGCGTTGACTCGGGATGGCCTGCGGACAACGCCGAATGCCGTTGTCGCGCTAACCCTGACAGCTGCGGGCTGGCAGCTGCAGACCCGCACTGGCAGGCCTCGCCCAGCGACCTTATTGCCCGGGGTGGTGCTGACGGGCTGGTTGGTGGTGCTGCGCTTCAGGTGCTCGGCGGGAGGCAATGTTGCCGTGACTCTGCTGCCAGACAGCCTCAGTAAAGAGTCTTTTCGGCACCTGCGTGCGGTTTTGCGTCTGCAGACCCGCGGTCATCAGCCGTTCAGTTCCGCGCCCTGAGTGCAGGTCCGGCAGGCACCTAACCAAAGTTGGGCGGGACCAGAATGGTGTCCTTTGCCTCTGGCAGCAGGTTGGGATAATCAAGGGTGAAGTGCAGTCCGCGACTTTCCTTGCGCTGAATGGCTGACTGGATAATCAATTCAGCGACAGTAATGAGGTTACGCAATTCGAGCAGGTCGTTGGTAATTTTGTAGTTACTGTAATATTCACTGACCTCCTGTGCCAGCAGGCGGGTGCGGCGCCGGGCGCGTTGCAGGCGTTTATCGGTGCGAACGATGCCAACGTAATCCCACATGAAGCGCCGCAGCTCGTCCCAGTTATGAGAAATAACCACATCTTCATCGGAATCTGTCACCTGGGACTCATCCCAGGCGGGGATATTCAGGGCCGCAGAGATGCTGTTTTGCTGCAACTGGATGTGCCGGGCGGCAGCACTCGCAAACACCATACATTCCAGCAGGGAGTTACTTGCCATCCTGTTGGCGCCGTGCAGGCCGGTAAAACTTGATTCACCAATGGCATACAGGTTGGGAATGTCTGTGGCACCGTTGATGTCGGTGACAATGCCGCCACAGGTATAGTGGGCAGCGGGCACAACAGGAATAGGTGAAGTGCAAATGTCGATGCCCAACTCCAGGCAGCGGGCATAGATGGTGGGGAAGTGGCTGGTGATGAAATCTTTGTCTTTGTGGCTGATATCCAGATACACACAGTCGCAGCCGAGACGCTTCATTTCATGGTCGATGGCGCGCGCGACGATGTCCCGGGGTGCCAGTTCCTCGCGAGCATCAAAGCGTTTCATGAAGGGTGTACCGTCCGGCAGCAGCAGGCGCGCGCCTTCGCCACGCAGCGCTTCACTGATAAGGAAGGATTTGGCCAGCGGGTGGTACAGGCAGGTGGGGTGAAACTGGTTAAACTCCATATTGCCTGAGCGACAACCTGCTCGCCAGGCCATGGCGATACCGTCGCCTGAGGCTGTGTCGGGATTGCTGGTGTAAAGGTAGACCTTGCTGGCACCGCCTGTAGCCAGCACGACAAAACGCGCCTGAAACAGCTCAACTTCCTGGGTTTCAAGGTTCAGGACGTAAGCGCCGAGACAACGTTTGCCTGGTCTGCCCACCTCGTTTTCGGTGATCAAGTCAACGGCGGCATAACGCTCAAAAATGCTGACATTGGCTCTGTCTCGAACGTGTTGGGCCAGGGTGCTGCCAATTTCGCGGCCTGTGGCGTCAGCAGCATGGATCACCCGCCGATGACTATGCCCGCCTTCCTGGGTGAGGTGAAATTCCTGGCGGCCGTCCGCCGCGGTCTCGGTATCAAATTTAACGCCCAGGTCCACCAGCCAGGCGATGATGGCGGGGCTCTGCTCCACAGTAAATTTCACGACATCCGTATGACAGATGCCTGCACCGGCTACCAGGGTATCCTGGATGTGTGAGTCAATACTGTCATATTCATCAAGGACAGCGGCGACCCCGCCCTGTGCATAATAGGTTGATCCTTCGCTGCTGACATCCTTGCAGAGCAGGGCAACCTGATAGTCAGTACTCAATTTGAGCGCCAGGGTCATGCCGGCCGCGCCACTGCCAATAACAAGAACGTCGTGTTGGTGTGATTTAACGCTCAAAGTTCGCCGCCTTTTGTGCTGTTTGTCGGGCAATTGCCGGGTGATGCCGGGTCGTTAGCTACCTGCACCGCTGAGGTGCAAGAGTACCGAATGGCTTGTGGAAAGCATAATATTTATCAACTTGGGCCATTCCCAGGGTGGTTGCTGGTATTATTCGCCCTTCAAAACACAAAATCGGTGAAGATCTTGTACCTTGCGCGAACTTATACGCTGAACAGCGGTCTATCAGTTCATGAATTTGGCCGGCAACCCAGTCAAAGATGGTGGCAGGAGTGTCGGTGATAGCACAAGCGGAGACTGATCGGCAGCTGGTCGAGCGTGTGCAGCGTGGCGATAAAAGGGCCTATGACTTACTGGTATTGAAGTACCAGCACCGCATTGTGAGCCTGGTCAGTCGTTATATGCGCGACCAGGACGAAGTGCTTGATGTCACCCAAGAGGCATTTATCAAGGCCTACAGAGCCTTGCCCGGATTTCGCGGGGACAGCGCCTTTTATACTTGGTTGTACCGGATCGCCATCAACACAGCTAAAAATTATCTGGTATCCAAGTCCAGGCGGCCACCAGATACCGATATAGACGTTGACCAGGGTGAGTATCAGGAAGTCGGCCTGGCCTTGAGTGATATCGAAAATCCAGAGAACAGTCTGGCGCGAGACCAGCTGCAGGCCGTTGTTTATAAGGCCATCGATGACTTGCCGGAAGAATTGAAGGTGGCGGTAACTTTGCGTGAATTTGAAGGTCTGAGTTACGAAGAAATTGCAGGTGTGATGGATTGTCCTGTCGGTACGATCAGATCAAGGATCTTTCGCGCTCGGGAAGCGATAGAAAAGAAGATTGCAGCTCTGGCTTGAAGCGGAGAAATGCAGTGGGCGCTTTTTTGAGGCGGTCAGAATAAAAGCGCTCAGTTGACGAACAGTTGACGAGCAGTTGACGAGCAGTCGTCCAGAAAGGGCAAGCGAGGTTATGAAGTGACGGACAGATTAAAAGAATCATTGTCAGCCTGGATTGATGACGAGGCCAGTGAGATTGAGGTCCATCAACTGCTGCGGCAATACAAAGCTGATGCGGCGGTGCACGATGAATGGCTGGGTTTACAGCACGCCAGTGCCGTTACCCGCGGCAGTGTTCACCTGAGCCAACAGCAACACCTGGCTTTACATGCCAGCATCAGTGCCGCAATTTTCCAGGACGAAGGTGTTCACGGGCAGGGTGCCAGCCTGGCAGAGACGTTGCCGACGCGTCCTGTTGCAGCCTGGCTGCGGCCGGCGGGTGGTCTCGCCCTGGCGGCATCACTGGTTATTGCCGTGTTTGTGGGCATGCAACCTCAATTCGATGGTGGCGCTACCAGTGCGCCAGTGGCTGGCGGCGAGCCAGCCCGAAGCTTGCCCTCCCCGACATATGCCCTGGATGCGATGCCCTCTGGGCAATCATTGCCAGGCCAGAACCTTGCTGCCGCGCCAGAGTATGAAACTGTAGATGGCCAGACTGAATTAAAGGCCCTGGATGAAACCAGACAGCGGCAATTGCGCAACTATCTGCGCCAGCACGACCAGATGGTGCGAATGAACCCGAACGCCATGACAGTACTTTTTGAAGCTCAGGGCAACCAGTAGGACCGGTACTTTTTGGGCCCTGCTCCAGGTCCCAGCGAAGCCCGGCAGACCCATTACACAGACCAGCTACACAGACCAGCTACACAGACCAGCTACCCAACCAATTAAACAGACCAGTTAAACAGTTCAAGTATGCAGTTCCACAATAGTCCACTGATTGACAGCGTGATATCCCAGCGAGGGTGAGCATTGACCAGAACGGGTTTTTTCGCAAACACTGAACCAGGGTCCCGAGCCTCGCGGCTGAGTTGCCCATGGTCGATTTCCGCCCGCCAGTTCCTAGGCAGGCTCATGCTGTTGCTGGCCATGTTCTCTGCCAGCGCTGTGGCGGCCGGCGAAAGTCTAAAAGGGGATGATGAAGCGGGTGCCTGGCTTGAGAAAATGGGCATTGCGCTGCGAGAGCAGTCATACGAAGGTATTTTTACCTACATGCGTGGTTACCAGTTTGACACTGTCCAGGTGGCCCATGAGTTTCGCGATGGCAAGGAGTTTGAAAGGCTTTCACAGTTGAACGGCGAGCCTCGGGAAATTGTCCGCGCTGGTGATCTGGTGGTGTGTAATCATGTAAATTCCCATGCTGTTGATCTTGATCATGAAGTCCTAATGGGGCCTTTTACGCGCGCCTTCAGTGACAAGCTCAGCGCTTACCAGGGCGTTTATCACTTTGCCATGCTGGGTCAGGATCGCATTGCCGGTCGCGCTGCCGTGGTGCTGAGTATCACCCCAAAAAATGATGATCGGTATGGCTATCGCCTGTGGCTTGATGAGCAAACCGGCTTGCTGTTGCAATCCCACCTGGTCAATCGGGGTCGGGTACTTGAGGTGTTTCAGTTTTCTCGGATTGATATCGGCCTGAAAGTACCACCTGCAGCGCTGGTCAGCGCCCTGGGTGAAGATCGAGTGCAACACCAGCTTTCCATTACGCCGCCTACGCTGTTGAGCGAAGTGCAGCCGTCCCAGCAGCCGGCATGGAGAGTGTCCTGGCTGCCGCGCGGATTCAAGGCTGTGCAGATGCCAAACCAGGATCGAGTCCTGTTCACTGACGGGCTGGCTACATTTTCCGTATTTGTTGAGCGCCAGGGTCAGGGCCAGGCAGCCCTTGGTGAGTTGGTCACCCACATGGGTGGCACCGTTGTGATTACCCGCAGGCTGAAAGGCTCTACCCAGCAGATCACTGTTGTCGGTGAAGTGCCGGTGGATACGGCCAAACGCGTTGCCGAGTCGGTGGAGCCGGTTATCTATTAAACACCCTGTTAAGCCTCGGCCCTGCTACCTGCTACCTGCTACCTGCTACGTGCTACCTGCTACCTGGCGGCTGTAAAGGCTGCAGTTTTTTATCTGAGGCGACCCTGAACCATGCTCGAAGTGACAGGCCATATTATTGCGCGTGACAAAGGCGGGCTTTGGGTCAGTGCCAGTGCTGCCGGCTGTCATGCCTGTGGCACCCCTTGTGGTGACCGCACAACTTCCCTTTATCTCCCCGCCTTCGGCGAGCTTTCGACCACGGATGAGGCTCCGCAAACGGTTGTTCTTGGCCTTGGCAGCAGTGCTGGTCTGGGTCTGCTCTGGCACTCACTGTTATTGCCTCTGGCTGGCTTGTTAGCAGGCAGTGGTGCCGGCAGCGTTTTTGCTGGCGGCGACGGCGCCGTGCTGCTGGGTGCTGTGGCTGGGTTTGGGATTGGTCTGTTGTTGTGTAAAGCGCGTATGTTGGACGCATTGAATGTGCGCTGCAATTGATGAGCCGCAGAAAAACCAACACTTAAGACAAGCTATTCATGGAGGCCCGAAATTGATGATCAGACAAAAGCGGTTGTCGTTTGTCGTCCTGTTGCTGCTCGGTACTATGCCCTGGCTGGTGAGCGCGGCGGCGCTGCCGGAATTCACGCGGCTGGTAAAACAGGCAGCACCAACGGTCGTCAATATTACCGCAACCCGACCCGCGGATAAGCGCCAACAGCAGTACTACAACGAAGAAGAAGTGCCGGAACTGTTCCGTCGCTTCTTTGGCGATATACCGCGCCAGAATAATGCGCCGCGGCCATCTGCGGGCTCCGGGTTTATCATCTCTGCAGATGGTTATATTCTGACCAATAACCATGTGGTGGAGGGTGCCAATGAAATTTTGGTGGCCTTGAGCGACCGGCGCGAGCGAGTAGCCACTCTGGTAGGGTCAGACAAGCTGTCAGATCTGGCGCTGCTGAAAATTGACGCCAAGGATCTGCCCAAGGTGAAACTGGGTAAGTCTGAAAAGCTGGAAGTGGGTGAGTGGGTTGTTGCCATTGGGTCGCCCTTTGGTTTTGAGTATTCCGTCACTGCCGGTATTGTCAGTGCCAAAGGCCGCAGCCTGCCCATGGAAGCTGACGGTAACTATGTACCCTTCATACAAACTGATGTGGCGATTAATCCCGGTAATTCTGGCGGGCCACTGTTTAATCTTGATGGTGAAGTGGTGGGCATCAATTCCCAGATCTTCACCCGCTCTGGTGGCTTTATGGGTTTGTCTTTTGCCATACCAATCGACGTTGCCATGGAAGTGGTCGACCAGTTGAAGGCTAAAGGCAGTGTTTCCCGTGGCTGGTTAGGGGTCCTGATCCAGCGGGTTGACAGCGACCTGGCTGAGTCTTTTGGAATGGATCGTGCTGCAGGTGCGCTGGTGACCCAGGTGTTTGCCGGAAGTCCTGCGGAAAAAGGCGGGCTTCGAGAGGGTGATATTATTCTGGCCTTTGATGGTAAGGACATCGATCTGTCGTCGGATTTACCTCATGTTGTCGGCCGAACCCAGGCGAACGCCGAGGTCGATGTGCTGATTGTCAGGAACAGCAAGCGCGAGACCCTGCAGGTCAAAGTGGGTCTGTTAGACACGGCAAGCAGCCAGGCGCCAGCCAACAACAGGCCCCAGGCTGATAGCACTAACTTGCTGGGGTTGGATGTGCGCGATCTGACCGCCGACGAGAAAGCCGCCCTAAGGGTTGATAAGGGTGTGCTGGTCACGCGCGTGGTAGATGGCCCGGCCCGGCTGGCAGGCATCAGCCGCGGCGATATTATTACTACTATCAACAGTGAGTGGGTAGATTCGGTGCAGGGCTTCGGCAAGATGATCGAACAATTGCCGCGGGACCTGGCCATACCCGTGCGGATTGTCAGGGACCAGCGGCCTGAGTTCCTGGTCATTAAGATCCCCGGCTGAGGCATTTGTGCGGTAAGCGGGAATAGTCGCCGGTGCGCCGGACCGCCGGACCGCCGGACGAACACTTGTGCATAGCGTATATCCGGCGAATACATTAGACTTCACCGCTTTGTTTTTGAGGCGGCATACAGTGCCGTGGTTAGCAATTGGCCGAAACGCAATACATTAGAAACTTTTCGATTATCGCTCATATCGACCACGGCAAGTCGACCCTGGCCGATCGGTTCATTCAGGTCTGTGGTGGTTTGAGTGCGCGCGACATGGGGGCCCAGGTGCTGGACTCCATGGACATTGAGCGCGAGCGTGGGATTACCATTAAAGCCCAGAGCGTGACACTGTATTACAACGCAGACGACGGTCATCAGTACCAGTTGAATTTTATCGACACGCCGGGGCATGTAGATTTCAGTTATGAGGTGTCCCGGTCACTGGCCGCCTGTGAAGGTGCATTGCTGGTGGTAGATGCGGCCCAGGGTGTCGAAGCCCAGTCAGTAGCCAACTGTTATACAGCGATCGAGCAGGGTCTTGAGGTGCTGCCGGTGCTGAACAAGATCGACCTACCCCAGGCAGACCCTGAAACCGTGATTCAGGAAATCGAAGAAATTATTGGAATCGATGCCTCTGAAGCCCTGCGAGTCAGCGCTAAAACCGGGGTTGGCGTCCATGAACTGCTCGAACAACTGGTTCGAGTGATTCCACCACCGGCTGAAGCCCGTGATTTGCCTACTCAGGCATTGATTATCGACTCCTGGTTCGACAATTACCTCGGTGTTGTGTCCCTGATCAGAGTCATGCAGGGTCAGATTGCCGTGAAGGATAAAATCATCCTCAAATCCCTCGGTAAGATCCACCAGGTGGACTCGGTGGGTATTTTTACGCCCAAGCGCAAAGAGACCAAGCTGCTCCAGTCTGGTGAGGTAGGTTTTCTGGTGGCGGGTATCAAGGACGTCAAGGGTGCGCCGGTGGGTGATACCATTACCCTCGCCAGTACACCGGATGTCCCCACACTGCCGGGCTTTAAAAAGGTCAAGCCGCAGGTTTATGCCGGCATGTTTACGGTCAGTGCAGATGATTTTGAAAATTTTCGGGATGCCCTGGAGAAACTCACGCTGAATGACGCGTCGCTGGTTTATGAGCCGGAGAGTTCTGACGCCCTGGGTAACGGCTTCCGCTGTGGCTTTCTCGGCATGTTGCACATGGAGATTGTGCAGGAGCGCCTTGAGCGTGAGTATGACCTGGACCTGATCACCTCCGCGCCTACGGTGGTTTATGAAGTGCTGACCAAAAGCGGCAAGGTGTTGAAGGTCGACAATCCGGCCCAGTTACCAGATCCTTCGAGTATTGACGAGATGCGCGAACCCATCGCCCGGGTCAACATGCTAATGCCGGCGGAATTTTTGGGCAGTGTTATTGCCCTGTGTGTCGAGCGGCGTGGGGTCCAGAAGGATATGCAGTTTGTCGGTAAGCAGGTGTCGTTGACCTACGATATTCCCATGAATGAAGTGGTGCTGGACTTTTTTGATCGCCTTAAATCGGTTAGCCGGGGTTATGCTTCCCTGGACTATAGTTTTGACCGTTTTGAGGCTGCTCGCCTGGATCGCCTGGATGTGCTTATCAACAATGAAAAGGTTGATGCGCTGTCGATAATCGTGCATCGGGACGATGCTCGGAACAAAGGTTTCTCCCTCACCAAGAAGATGAAGGAATTGATTCCCCGGCAGATGTTCGACGTGGCTATCCAGGCAGCCATTGGCGGCCAGATCGTCGCTCGGCAGACCGTCAAGGCGTTACGCAAGAATGTCACCGCCAAGTGTTACGGCGGTGACATAACCCGCAAAAAGAAGCTGCTCGAAAAGCAAAAGGCGGGCAAAAAGCGCATGAAGCAGTTTGGCAGCGTCGAAATCCCCCAGGAAGCATTCCTGGCCGTCCTTAAGGTAGACAGATGAGTATTAACTTCCCGCTCTTTCTGGTGCTGGCAACGCTGGTAACCGGCCTCATCTGGTTGTTTGATAACCTGGTCCTGCGGCCCAGGCGTCGTGCTGCGGCGGCCTTGCTGGAAAGCCAGGCAGGTGCAGCCAGTGAGGCGATAGAGCAGGCGCAGCAGGCAGTACTGAAAGAGCCCGTGGTTGTAGAATATGCCATTTCGTTTTTTCCGGTATTGTTTGCGGTCCTGATACTGCGCTCTTTCCTTATCGAGCCGTTCCAGATCCCCACCGGGTCAATGATCCCAACCCTGCTGGTGGGGGACTTTATTGTGGTGAATAAATATGCCTATGGTGTGCGCCTGCCAGTGATTGGCACCAAGATAATTGACGTTGACAAGCCAGCCAATGGCGATGTGATGGTGTTTGTGCCGCCCCATGAAGATGAATATTTCATCAAACGTGTGATTGGTATCCCGGGTGACACCATCCGTTACGAAGACAAGATAGTGTTTATTAATGGTGTCGAGCAGCCCCAGACCTTTGTCGCCAGAATGCCGCCAGACAGACCCGACTACGAGGTCTATGCGGAAACGATTGGCGGTGTAGAGCACTTGATTCACCGCAGTCCGTTTCCCGGCAATGGTCCGCAGGAGTGGGTTGTGCCGGACGGCATGTATTTTATGATGGGTGACAACCGCGACCGTAGCAGTGACAGTCGCTACTGGGGTATGGTGGCAGAAGAGGACATTGTTGGTAAGGCTTTTGCTGTCTGGTTCCACTGGGACTCCGGGATGCCGCTGTTTTCCCGTCGTGGTTGGATCGAATAATCTGGAGAGAACAGGCTGGTTAGCGCGCAGCTGTGACTCAATTGAACATACCGGACAAGCCGAGCGCGGCTGTGTCAATCGCAGCAGATAGCCGGTCGGTTACTGAACCCAAGGAGTGGCAGATGAATTTACCCCACCATCAGCAGGGCCTCGGCTTTGCCGGCTGGATGTTGCTGATACTGGTGTTTGGTTTTGCGCTCTCCGTGGCCATGAAATTGGTGCCTCTGTATATGGACAACAGCACCATCGTCGGTGTGCTTGAGGGCGTCGGCGAGGAGGAGGGAATGGCAGCGAAGCGCGCGCAGGACATAGAAAAAATTGTTCAGGCGCGGTTTCATGTGAACAATATCCGCGATTTTGATTATGCGAAAAATATCAATGTGGTCAGGGATAACCGCGGTGCGAAAATTGTCCTGGACTATGAAGTACGTATGCCTATGGTGGCGAATCTTGACCTTGTCGCCTCATTCAATAAAACCGTTGATTTAAGAGATTAGGACACGGTTGATCATACTGGGACCTCGTGACCGCTCACAATAAACTGCAACAACGCCTGGGTTATTCGTTTTCAGATCCGGAACTGCTGAACCGTGCGCTTACCCATCGCAGCCATACGGGCCGTAATTATGAGCGCCTGGAGTTTCTTGGCGATTCCATTCTCAACTTTATTATTGCTGAACACCTGTTCCACCAATTCCCTGCCGCTCGGGAAGGTCAGTTAAGCCGGTTGCGGGCCCGCATGGTGCGTCGTGATACACTCGCCGACATAGCGCGGGAATGGAAGTTGGGCGATTTCCTGATTATGGGCAGTGGTGAACTCAAGAGTGGCGGTTTTGAGCGCGCCTCGATCCTCTCAGATGTCCTTGAGGCGATCATCGGTGGTATTTATCTGGAGGCGGGCATGGCCGTTGTCGCCGAGCGGATTGTTGCCTGGTTTGAGACGCGCCTGCAGGTACTGACCCTCGATCGCTCGCAGAAGGACCCTAAGTCGCTGTTGCAGGAATATCTGCAAGCCAAACAGTGCCCTTTGCCGGAATACAGTATTATTGGCGTCGAGGGTAAGTCCCACGACCAGATATTTACTGTTGAATGTGTGGTGACACTTCTGACAGAACCCGTGACGGGTGTAGCCAGCAGTCGCCGCGACGCCGAACAACTCGCCGCCAGGCAGGCACTGGCAAGTCTCGGGGTTAATTTTGAAATCGAACTGGCTCTGACTCACTATTCAGACGCTGACTAACCCAGGCATCCGCTATTCAATTTTTCCAAGAAACCCGCCCATGAATGAATCATCTGTCAGTGAACGCTGCGGCTATGTCGCCATTGTTGGTCGACCCAATGTCGGCAAGTCAACCCTGCTGAATTATATCCTCGGCCAGAAGCTGAGCATTACTTCCCGCAAACCCCAGACCACACAACACACATTGCTGGGGATTAAAACCAGCGACGGCATCCAGACGGTCTACGTTGATACTCCGGGTATCCACGGTGATGCCAAAAAAGCCATTAACCGTTATATGAACCGAAACGCCAGGAGTGTGCTGCGGGACGTTGATGTAGTAGTGTTTGTCACTGATCGTACAGAGTGGCAGAGTGATGACGAGATTACCGCCGAAGCCATCAAGTTAAGCAAAGCTCCCGTGATTGTGGTGATCAACAAGGTTGACCTGCTGAAGGACAAGAGTGTTTTGTTACCCCAGTTACAGATGCTTCAGGCACGGTTGCCGAACGCCGAGATAATTCCGGTTTCAGCGACTCACGGCGACAACCTGAAGACCCTTGAAGCGTTGATTGAGGCCAAACTGCCGGTTGGTCCCTTTATGTTTCCTGACGATCAGGTCACCGACCGCAGTGAACGTTTCCTGGTGGCAGAGATTATCCGTGAGAAAATTGTCAGGCAGTTAGGTGAAGAGATTCCGTATGCGGCTACTATCCAGATCGAACGTTTTGTTACGGAAGGTAAAATTCTGCACATCGACGCCTTGATCCTTGTCGAGCGTGATGGCCAGAAGGCCATTATTATCGGTAAAGGTGGCGCGCGGCTGAAGCGTATTGGCAGCGAAGCACGCCAGGATATTGAATCATTACTGGAGAATAAGGTCATGCTGAAGCTCTGGGTAAAAGTAAAGTCTGGCTGGTCTGACGACGAACGTGCCCTCAAGAGTCTGGGTTATGACGATATCTGATGGGCTTTCTCCGGCCTATATCCTGCATACGCGCAAGTACCGTGACACCAGCCTGATTGTTGAGTTGCTGGTGCGTGATGCCGGGCGGGTGAGTGCTGTTGCCCGCGGCGCCCGCGGCAAACGCGGGCGCCAGCAGGCGACATGGCAGCCCTTTACCCCCTTGTTAGTTTCATGTTTTGGGCGCGGCGAATTGCGCACTGTCAAACATGCTGAGTTTCTGCCCGCTGGTTTTCCCCTTGCGGGTGACAGCCTGTTGCTGGGTATCTATGCCAACGAACTGCTGGTTCGGGTGCTGGGAAAGTATGAAGCAGTGCCCGGCCTGTTTAATCAATACCAGATGTTGCTGGCGAGCCTTTCGAGCGACGCTGCGCCGGCCGCTGCGACCAATGTTGAGCCGCGCTTACGCCACTATCAGCAGGCATTACGCCGCTTTGAGCTGGGTTTGCTGCAGGAGATGGGATTTGGCATCAGCTTTACTGTTGACGCTGAGCGTGGAGCGGCTGTCGAGCCCGGCCGGTTTTACGAGTTTGTTGCCGACGAAGGCTTCTACCCCGTAGACCGGCCGGACGCCGCCGCGGCCGACAGTTTTCCCGGTGAGCACCTGCTCGCCATTGCCGCTGGTGACTTTTCGTCCCTGGCCACAGACCAGAGTGCCAAGCACATTACCCGCGCAGCATTTGCCCCCTTGCTAGGCGGCAAACCCCTGAAAAGTCGTGAGTTGTTTCGGCGCGATGGTTTTGGTGGCGTGTTATCGCAGGGTCAGGCAAGGTGATTATCGGCATCGGCACAGACCTGGTGAAAATCGAACGTATTGCGGCCTCTATTGAGCGCTGGGGCGACCGGTTTGTGCACAAGATCCTTGCCGAATCAGAAATGCTTGTCTATCAACAGAATCCTTCCGCAGCTTTTGTCGCCAAACGTTTTGCTGCTAAAGAGGCGGTGGCAAAGGCGCTGGCTACGGGCATGTCCTGTGGTGTTCACTTTGTGCAGATCGCCGTGGTCGGAAAGCCAGGCCATGCGCCGCAGATCAGTCTGTCAGGCGCGGCTGCCGCCCGTGCCGCAACCCTCGGGGTAGAACAAATGCACCTGTCCATTTCTGATGAGGCTGAGTTTGCCCTGGCGTTTGTGGTGCTCTCCAACTGAGGTTGGTTGGCGGCGCTGAAGAGCAGTTCAGTGCTTAGTCGCCAGGCGGCAGGCGGCGCAGTTGGGTGCGCGGCATGGCAGCTAAAGGTTCAGGGTTCTGGCCATACCAGGCATGCAGAAGGGTCAGTTCGTTGTGGACGCGCTGGATCGCCAGAGCCTGACCTTCTGCGCCCGTCTTGAGTAGCGTCTCAAGTTCGCCGAGGACAGCCTGCACCCTCGGAATACCACAATACCGACTGGCACCGTTGAGTTTATGGATCAATCGGTGCAGTAATTCTGGTTTGTTGGCCGTCACGGCCTGGGTTATCTGCTGTTGCTCAAAAGGGATCGCCTGGACAAACAATTCAAGCATTTCAAGGGCCAGGTCGGGTTGCTGATTGGCGATTTTTAACGCCAGGTTCACATCAAAAACAGCCCTCGGGGTGGGTTCTTTCGCAGCCCCGTCGCCATTGTTGGCACTTCCCGGCGCGCCGCCAAGCCAGGTCGTCAGGCACCTGCTGAGGGTGTCAACATCCAGGGGTTTGATCAGGATATCGTTGATGCCTGCGGCAAGCACAGCATCCCGCTCTGTGTCCATCAGGTGAGCGGTGAGGGCAATGACCGGCAGTTGCCGTGACAGGCTGGCGCGCAGTTCGCGGGTAGCTTCCAGGCCGTTCATGCGCGGCATGTGGATGTCCATAAATACCAGGTCGACGGCATGTGTGGCGATGATGTCCAGGGCGGCAAGGCCATCTGCAGCCTCAATGACGTTATAGCCCGCCTGGCGTAACAGCGCTGCCAGAAACAGACGGGCGTGATGGTCGTCGTCGACAATCAGAACGTTCAGCCGTTGGTCGGCGCCCATGGGGAAGGTTGTCGTCATCAGGTTAATGAATTCTGTCTGCTGCAAGGGTCGCGGCAGTGCCAGCCAGTCACTGCGGCCATATAAGCGATTGTTGTTAAGCAGCAGAATATGAGTTTTTGGGCTGAAAGCACCGGCAATATTAACAATATCGCTGTGTGCTTGGGCGCCGATAAAACACAGGCTGACATCGGTGCCATGAGTCTGGACATTAATGCCCAGTTGGCTGAGGCGATTGTGCAGCCCTGCTTCCTGGACGGGATTCTGGGCAAAAATCCGCGCCGTCAGCCCAACTGGG
This sequence comes from Pseudomonadales bacterium, assembly GCA_030728785.1. Classification (GTDB taxonomy): domain Bacteria; phylum Pseudomonadota; class Gammaproteobacteria; order Pseudomonadales; family Azotimanducaceae; genus UBA4582. Next base: position 69,093 of record JANQYP010000036.1, on the reverse strand, counting down.
CAGGTGTGTACCGGGGTGTGGCTACAGTTGACCGGCAGACTCAGTTGCTGGCTCTCCTGGATGCCATCGCACATGTCCAGTAGCCTGTCCAGGCGAGCCGTCAGTGGCGCTGCAGGCATGCTCAGTCCCTGGCCAAGACGCAATATCAGCCGGTCAGGCTGAGGGGTGTTCTGGCTGTTGCTGGCCAGGCTGATATGCCACAAAAAACTGCTGCTGGCAGACGGCGCAAACTTAGCGGCAATCTTGCGCTTGCTTAAACCCTGCTTGATTAAACCCTGATTGTCTAAGCTGTGATTGTCTAAGCTGTGATTGTTTAAGCTGCTGTTGATTACTGCCAGAAGATAGTTGAACAACATGGCTTGAAGCCTGGTTTGCTGGCCTACAAGGTTGACCTGGCAACTGTCGTCATAAACTGGCAGAAGTTCACAATTCTGTTGCGCGAGTGTTGGGTGCAGCAGCATGATGACCTGGTCAATGCAGTCGCGCAGGACAAATTCGGCACTGCTTGGTTCGGCTTCATCCCTCAGATCAGTCGTCAGCGCCCGCAGTTCAGCCTGATAGAACAGCAGGCGTTTTGCGGCTGCATTTAACCTGGCCAGGAGTACAGCGGTAGCGGCGCCAGGGCTTGCTAACAGATTAGTACAGCTGACGATGGTATTCAGGCTGGTGTCAGCCATTGACAGCAGCAGCCGCTGATTGTGCTCTAAGGTGCTGCTGTTATCCTGTTGGCAGGCAAGGGCTGTGACGGCTTCTGTACGAGCCTGGTGTAATGCTGAAATTTCTTCTTCGCAGGCCTTGTTGCGCGTCTCTGCAGCGGCTTCAGCGGCCTGTCTGGCGCGGGCTTCGCGAGCATCGGCCAATTGGTCTTTGTGTCGCAGACAGGTGTCCAGCAGCCTGGGCAGTGACAGACAGTCGGCAAGACGGTTGATCCCTCTGTGGGGCAGGGCAGGGATCTGTGTCGCGGCATCTTTTTGCAGTAAATCGTTGCGAAGTAAATCTTTTTGCACTAAAGCTTTTTGCAATAAAGCCAGGCTTTTGCTCAGGGGTTGCAGCAGGCTTGTGGTAACAAAATGATACAGCCAGCCAGCCGCCAGGCAGGGCAACAGGCCGAACAGCAGTAGGCCTGTTCGAGCAAAGGTGGTTAAATTCTCAGCCACAAAAAACAGTACAACAAGCGGGCCAACTGCAACCAGGCCAGTTGCGAGGATGAGGAAAATCCCAGAGCTTCTTTGCAGCGCTCGCAACATCATGGTGCACCATGAGAATTGTGTTTATGAACCAAGTGAATTTCTATAGATTAACAGGATATTATCTGAAGATGGCTTAATCCCCTATGATCTGGCAACGCATGACAGACGAAGTGACTACTTAGATGCAAAAAACCGATTATCCGACCATAGAATCCTGTGTTGGCGGTACACCGCTGGTGCGTTTACAGCGTTTACCCGGAGACACCAGTAACACCCTATTGCTTAAGCTTGAAGGCAACAATCCGGCCGGGTCCGTTAAAGATCGACCGGCTCTGAATATGCTTCAGGCGGCAGAGGCCCGAGGTGAAATCCGGCCCGGTGATACCCTGATCGAGGCGACCAGCGGTAACACCGGCATTGCCCTGGCGATGGCGGCAGCAATCAAGGGTTATCGCATGATACTGATCATGCCGTCGCACATGAGTGCAGAGCGCAAGGCGGCTATGTCGGCGTTTGGTGCGCAGCTGTTGCTGGTGTCGAGAGAGGAAGGTATGGAGGGCGCTCGCGACCTGGCAGAAAAAATGCAGCAGCAAGGCCAAGGTAAAGTCCTGGACCAGTTTTCCAATCCGGATAATCCGCAGGCCCACTACATTGGTACGGGTCCTGAAATCTACCAGCAAACACGTGGGGAAGTGACGCACTTCGTGAGTTCAATGGGAACTACTGGTACTATAACGGGCGTTTCAAGATACTTCCGCGAGATTAAACCCAGTGTCCAGATCGTCGGTTTGCAGCCCGTTAACGGCGCCTCAATACCGGGCATTAGGCGTTGGCCGGAAATGTATATGCCGCGGATTTTTGACAAACAACTGGTGGACCGGGTGGTTGATATGGACCAGGGGCTGGCAGAGACGACAATGCGTGCCCTGGCGACCCGTGAAGGGATTTTTTGCGGCGTCTCTTCCGGTGCTGCCGTTGCAGCGGCGTTGCAGATCAATCGTGAAGTAGAAAATGCCGTGATTGTCGCCATTGCCTGCGATCGTGGTGATCGTTACCTTTCCACCGGGGTTTTTTCCTCGGACTGACTATTAAAGAGATTTCAGCAACCTTGAAAAATAATGACCCAGTCACGATTACCCTGACCACACTGCACCCCGATGGTTATGCATTAAGCGCTGACGGTAAACAGGCAGTACTGGGCGCGCTGGCCGGTGAAGTTGTGGTAGCCGAACCCTGGGCCAGAAAGCACAAACGCCATTATTTCAAGACTCGCAGTGTGGTGACGGCGTCTGCAGACCGGGTAGAGCCGCCATGCGCTGCCGCAAGTCACTGCGGTGGCTGCAGTTTTCAGCACTTCGAGCCGGGAGCGCAGATACTGTTCAAGCAGCAGCAATTGGTGAATGCGCTGGCGCAATTCCAGCCTGAAATGCTTCTGCCACCATTGATGGGGCCCTTGCTGGGTTACCGCAGCAAGGCTCGCCTGGGGGTTAAGTATGTGGATAAAAAAGCGCGGGTTTTGGTCGGTTTTCGCGAAAAACTCAAGCCCTATGTGGCTGAAATTGCAACCTGCAAGGTGCTTAAGCCATCTGTTGGAGAACAGCTTCCGGCATTATCCCAGGCTATTGCCGACCTTTCAGAGCCGCGCTCGGTGCCCCAGATAGAGGTGGCTGTGGGTGACACCGAGACAGCATTGGTGATTCGCCATCTCAGCCCCCTGACGGCAGAGGACAGCGCAAGGTTGCAGTTGCTGGGTGAGCAGGCAGGGTTTTCCATCTATCTGCAGCCCGGCAATGAATCAACAGTGCATAAGATTTACCCCCAGGATGGGCGCGAGCGCCTGGTGTATAGCCTGCCTGCCTATCATTTAAGTTACGAGTTTCATCCACTGGACTTTACCCAGGTCAATCAGGTCATAAACCGCCAGATGATTCAGCAGGCAATCGCCCTGTTGGATTTGCAGGGTGAAGACCAGGTGCTGGATGCGTTTTGTGGTATTGGTAATTTCAGCCTGCCCATGGCCCGCACAGCGGCGTCTGTGCTAGGCCTTGAGTTGTCTCCTGCCAGCGTCGCCCGGGCGCAGGAGAATGCCGCGCTTAACGGCATCAGCAACGCCCGGTTTGGTGTCAGTGACTTGTTTAGCGAGACTCTCGAGATACCTGATTTCCACAGCTTCAATAAGGTTCTGTTGGACCCGCCCCGCAGTGGTGCGCTGGCGGTCTGCAAAAAACTTGCAACTCACAAGCCCAAAAGGGTAGTGTACGTTGCCTGTAACCCAGTGACTCTGGCCAGGGATGCAGCAATCTTGGTAGCTGGAGGTTATCGGTTTGAAGCAGCGGGCGTTATCGATATGTTTCCCCACACTACCCACGTTGAGTCCATTGCGTGTTTCTCAAGGTAAATTTCCAGCCACACTTCATCTGATTTCCCGGTTCACCGGCCGGCAGCGATTTTGTTGGCCGAGTGACTATCGAAACCAACCGACTCACCATCTATTACTCATCCCGCCGCAGAGCCTATGGTAAAAGTCAGAGAGGAGCAGCCACTGCATTTTGATGGAAGCATCAACATTGAGTTGTGGCTGCAACAACTGCATAAAAAGAGTCCCGGTTTCAATATTGAACGAATCCGCGGTGCTTGTGATTTGTCTGAAAAGGCCGAAGAGAAAGCGGTCCAAACCCATACAATCTGGGCAGAAGGCCGCAGTAGCTATAAGACTGGTCTGGATATGGCCGATATTCTCAGCGAATTACGCATGGATGAAGAGGGTATTGTCGCCGCCATCATCTATCGCGCCGTGCGTGAAAACCAGATCACCCTCAATCATGTTCGCAAGCAATTCGGTGAAACCGTGGCGACGCTGGTGGAAGGTGTGCTGCGAATGGCGGCCATCAGCAATATCCGTATCTCCGAACAATCTGTGCTGGGTGAACACAAAGACCAGTTGGAACAGGCTAAACGCTTGCTGATTGCCCTGGTTGATGACGTTCGTGTGGCCCTTATCAAGTTGGCGGAACGAACCTGCGCTATTCGGGAAGTTGCTCGAGCCGAACCCGAAAAGCGCATACGTCTTGCCCGCGAAGTCATGGAAATTTATGCTCCCCTGGCCCATCGCCTGGGAATTGGTCATCTGAAGTGGGAGTTAGAAGACCTGTCGTTCCGTTACGTTGAGCCGCTGGCTTATAAGCGCATAGCCGGCCTGCTGGATGAAAAACGCAGTGATCGGCAGGGTTACATTGACCGAGTGATTGCTACCCTGAATGACAAGTTGAAGATGATCAAGGTCAAGGCTGAGTTAGACGGCCGGGCGAAGCACATCTACAGCATCTGGCGGAAAATGCGCAGCAAAGGTATTACGTTTTCCCAGGTCTACGATGTGCGCGCAGTGCGCATTCTGGTGCCGAAGGATAATGACTGTTACCGAGTTCTGGGTGTTGTCCACAACTTATGGCGTAACCTGCCCCATGAGTTTGACGACTATATTGCCTCCCCCAAGGAGAATGGCTATCGCTCATTACATACAGCGGTCATCGGGCCTGAAAACAAAGTTCTGGAAGTTCAGATCAGAACCTATGAGATGCATGAGAAGGCTGAGTTGGGCGTCTGCTCGCATTGGCAATACAAGTCTCACGGCCAGGCTGATGAGCCTGTTGCCTACCGCGAGCGTATCGAGTGGTTGCGACAGATTCTTGATTGGCGTGAAGAGTTAGGCGACGTTGCTGGTATTTCAAAAGAGCTGTTGGATGAGATTAGTCTGGATCGCATCTATGTGTTTACGCCAGAAGGCCACGTGGTTGACTTGACCCCCAATGCTACACCGGTGGATTTTGCCTACCGAGTGCATACAGAAGTTGGGCACAAATGCCGCGGTGCCAAGATCAATGGCAAGGTTGTGCCGCTGAATACTCGGCTGAAGTCTGGTGACCAAATAGAGATTATTGTTGGCAACGACGTTGAACCGAGACGGGAGTGGCTGCATGCCCACCTGGGTTATGTGACAACATCGCGGGCGCGAGCCAAGATACAGAGTTGGTTTGGATTACGTACCAAGCGCAAGAACACAGATGAAGGTAAACAATTATTGACGACGGAACTGCAACACCTGGGTGTCGAACACGTCGATATTGAAGCTCTTGTGGCCGAGCTGAACTACAAGAAAGTGAATGAAATGTATGCGGCTATTGGTGCCGGCGACATCAATGTCATTGATGTCGTTGAGGCAGCGGTGCACCTGGTGGAGCTTGAAACCAAAGACAAACAACTGAGCTTGTTGCTGGGTGATGAGGAAACAACGGAGCAGGCAGAGTTACTGATATCCGGCCTCGGCGGTCTGCATTACTCACTTTCGGTCTGTTGTGGGCCTATGGCTGGTGACAGTATTGTCGGCATTATCAATGATGATAGCTGCGTTGAGGTACACTGCCAGGATTGTTTGCAGGCGCTGCAGGCCGACAGTTATGGTAGGCTGATGCGCCTGGATTGGCGTGCGGAAGTTACTGCTACCTTCCCAGTCACCATTGAGGTGAGCGCCTATGACCGCCGCGGCCTGCTGCATGACATCACCGGTGTTTTTATGGCAGAGGAAACCAACGTGATTGCCATGAATTCGCAGACCGACAAGATCAATAATCGAGTCACTATGAGCATCATTATTGAGGTCAGTACCATTAATCGATTGTTGCGAACGATTGAGCAAATTGAGCAGTTGTCCAATGTCATAGCGGCGCGGCGGAAAGTTAATCACTGATAATCAAGGCGATGAGAACCAGGCCAGCTATTTTACTTATGAACCAAAATGAACGGGAGATCCTCGGGTGAAGATAATTCTTTTAGGCGCGCCAGGCGTGGGTAAAGGCACGCAAGCGCAATTTATAATGGAAAAGTGCGGGATTCCTCAGATCTCTACCGGTGACATGTTGCGTGAGGCCATTCAAGCAGGAACGGCGCTTGGTAAGAAAGTCAAAAGTGTGATGGACAGGGGCGCCTTAGTCACTGATGCAATCATTATCGATCTGGTTAAGGAGCGCATCACAAAACCAGACTGTGCCAAGGGCTTTCTGTTTGATGGTTTTCCAAGGACTATTCCCCAGGCACAGGCACTTCTGGATCAGCATATTGAGATCGACTGTGTGATAGAAATTCAGGTGCCTGATGCTGAAATAGTCAATCGTCTCAGTGGTCGGCGCATACATCCCGAATCTGGTCGGGTTTATCACACGGTTTACAATCCACCCAAAGTGGCAGGTAAAGATGACGCAACGGGTGATGAACTGGTGCAGCGCGAAGATGATCGTGAGGCAACGATCCTGGAACGGCTGAAAGTTTATCAAGAGCAAACAGAACCGTTAGTCGTCTTTTATAAGAATCTCAGCGCTCAGTCACCAGACAAATTGCGCTATTTTGCGGTGGATGGATTGGGTGATACTGCGGAAATTAAGCTGAAGATTTTTGCGTTTATTGATCAGTTAACAGCTTAGTTTGGTGGCGGCAACTCCTCGATAGAGCTAAAACGTTAGAGTTATTTGTATAAGTGCAGCTGAATCACTGAATTTTTGCGGTTTTATTCAAAAAAAGTGTGCAAATCCAAATTAATTTTTCTAAACTTTGATTTGCTTTAGATCAGCATGCAGGACGTCTTTAAATCTTTTATAACAGCGCGGAAAGTGCGTGCCAGGTTCGAGTCGGTTGTGCGTCGGTCAAGTGTCGGTGGTGTGCAGTCTGCATAACAAAGATATAGCAGTGGAACGGCAGGGCAGGAAGGTGGATCGGTTAGTACAAGCGCCTGCCATGGTTCTGTTGGAACAAAGCGAAAAAAACTTTCAATAGTCAGACAGGAGTGGAACCGTGGTTGCGAAAAAGAAAATAGCTACAACTAAAAAGGTCGCAGCGAAGCAAAATCCAGCTGCTAAAAAGAAAGTTGCTACGAAGAAACCCGTTGCCAAAAAAGCCGTAGCCAAGAAAGCCGTCGTCAAGAAGGCAGTCGTCAAGAAGGCAGTCGCCAAGAAGGCAGTCGCCAAGAAAGCAGTCGCCAAGAAGGCAGTCGCCAAGAAAGCCGTCGTCAAGAAGGCAGTCGCCAAGAAAGCCGTCGCCAAGAAAGCCGTAGCCAAGAAAGC
>JANQYP010000036.1:51012-61693 GCA_030728785.1 Pseudomonadales bacterium | reverse complement strand
GCCAAGAAGGCAGTCGTCAAGAAAGCGGTAGCCAAGAAGGCAGTCGCCAAGAAAGCGGTAGCAAAGAAGGCTGTTGCCAAGAAAGCCGTCGCTAAGAAGGCCGTCGCTAAGAGGGTTGCTGTGAAAAAGCCAGCAACAAAGCGTAAGGCAGTCGTGCAAAAAGCCGTTGTGGTCGCGCCAGTTGTGGTACCGGAAGTCATTCAGCCGGAAGCGCCAGCAAACGCCGAGTAAGTTTCAAGCGGTAAAAAAAGCCCTCGACGTTGAGGGCTTTTTTTTGTCTGTTATGCCGGTGGCGCAATACCAGTTGGTAATAATTGACCCGGGGTATTGAGATTGTCGAACGCGCCGGGTTGGCTGTCTATTGTCACTGCGACTGCGCCTATTTGCTTAAGCCAACCCATCACCGACCTGCCACCCTTGGCCAGATAGTGGCCGATGTGCCTGACCTGGGTACTCTTGACCAGCAATACCAGCGGTTGGGCCTGGCCAGCTGCAAAGGCATATGCAGCAGCATGCTGGCCAATGTTTTGCAGCAGGCACGCCAGCACGTTCGAGGGTAAGCGAGGCATATCACAAGGCACAACAAAACAATATTCAGTGTCCAAATAAGGTCCCGCGCTGTGCAGGCCTCGCAGAGGACCGCTGAAGTCGAGGATAGCATCCTGGACCAGCGGGTAGCCCAGTTGTTGGTATGCCGGCGTGTTGCGGTTGCAGTTAATCAGCAGCGGCTCAACCTGATCGCTGATGCGCTCTATCATGTGGCATATCAGTGGCCGACCTGCAAACAACACCAGGCCCTTGTCGCGATGATCCATCCTGGTGCCCATACCACCGGCCAGAATCAGCCCGGTAACACTGGGTGGCGCGGCTTTTTTCATGTTGTTCACTGTTGAGTGCCTGTATGGAGGTCTGGCGAGTTTTCTGCCTGCCAAGTGCCAGGACCGGTGTTTGTCAACAAAGGTAGCTCAAGATGTCAGCAGGGAAACCCTGTAGAATCTTGGCTGAATACTCAGCTGCAGATCCGCTCACATTGAAAGCCACCAGCACCCTCGAATTCTATCAGCAACTGCTTGGCCCGTCAGGCTTGGTAGCAGGCAGGGTAGACGGTTTTACGCCCCGTGTGCAGCAGATAGAAATGGCCGCTATGATTGCTGACGCCATCGGTGAAAAACACAATGCGCTGATTGAAGCGGGCACTGGTACAGGTAAAACCTTCGCCTACTTGTTACCCGTATTACATTCCCGACAGCGCGTGATGATTACTACTGGCAGTAAGACCCTGCAGGACCAGTTGTTCTACGAGGATATTCCGCTGATTGTCAGCTTGCTGGACTGGCCAGTAAAAACAGCGCTGTTGAAGGGTAGAAATAATTATCTGTGCCCGCAGCGTCTGGAGCAGCATATTGCATCGCTGTCCAGGTACAGCGATGCCACTGTTCTGCCAGAGCTGGTGGCTGTGCGTGAATGGTGGCAGCAAACCACCAGCGGTGATCTAACCGAACTTGCGGACCTGGAGAGCGCAACCTTTGTGCCACTGATTACATCAACAGTAGACAACTGCCTGGGCGCGGTTTGCCCCCATGTCGCCGCTTGCCCACTGTATCTTGCCAGGGCGCGAGCCCAGGACGCAGACCTGTTGGTCATCAATCACCATCTGCTGTTTGCAGACCTGGCACTAAAAGAACAGGGTTTTGCCTCGCTGTTGCCTGATGTCGCGACTATTGTGGTTGATGAAGCACACCAGATAATCGATGTTGCCCGGCATTTTTTTGGTGAGCGCGTCGGCAGCCAGCAGGTTGTGGCGTTGTGTCGTGATGTTCGGGCTGAGTTACAGGTATTTGCTGGTGATGACGCGTTGCTGGCGAATGCCAATGGTAACCTCGCAGCAAGCATGAGCCTGTTGGTCAAGCAGTTCGAGCGTCTGCCCGCAGGGCTGCCACTCGGTGAGTTGTTAAGCCTGGATGCCGTTGCCGAACTGATTGATCAGGTAGACCTGGCGTTTGGTGCATTGTCGGCATCGCTGGCGCAGGCCGCTGTACGCAGCACCAACTTCAGTCATTGTTACTCGCGCGTGAATCGCCTGGCAGATCACTTTGCGTTGTTAACAGAAGCTGCGCCCCTTGACGACAATTCCATCCACTGGATCGAGCGACATGTCAGTGGTTTTACGTTACACCTGTCGCCAGTCTCAATTGCGTCAGCAATGCAAGCACATCTCGACGCCGATAAATCCTGGGTGATGACATCGGCAACCCTGTCAGTGGCGCGGCAGTTCAGTCACTTCAAACGTTATCTTGGCATAGCGGAAATTAACGAATGCATTTTCGACAGCCCATTCAATTTTGTCGAGCAAGCCAAGGCGCACATTCCCGAGGGTCTGCCATTGCCAGGCACCGATCAGCATACTCGACTGCTGATTAACTATTGCCTGCCGCTGATTCGTGGGCACAGTGGCCGAACATTTTTTCTATTTACCAGCTACCGGGCGCTACATATCGCACGCGACATATTTGAGGGTTACAGCGATCTGCCAACACTGGTGCAGGGGTCTATGGCCAAGCCAAAGCTGCTGGCCCGGTTTCGAGAAATTCCCGGCTGTATCCTGCTCGCCACCAATAGTTTCTGGGAGGGTGTTGATGTGCGTGGCGCTGATTTAAAATGCCTGATTATTGACAAGTTACCCTTCTCCAGCCCGGACAACCCCATGACCGCAGCGCAACTGCAGGCGATTACTGCTGGCGGCGGTAATGCTTTTCTGGAACATGCTGTGCCCGAAGCTGCTATCGCCTTAAAACAAGGCTTCGGCCGGTTGATTCGGCAGGAGACTGACCGAGGACTGTTTGTTTTGGGTGACTCGCGCATGCGAACGCGCACCTATGGTAAGTTGTTTGTGGAGAGTTTACCTGCCATGGAATGGCTTGAGCGCCGAGAACAGGCCATCGACTATTTGGAAATCCTTGAATCATGAATGTCTTAGCCATCGAAACTTCGACCACTGCCTGTTGCCTCGGCTTGCGCCTGGGTGACCAGACCACAGAACAGTTTGTACAGTTGCAGCGCACCCACAGTCGAGAGATCTTGCCCAGGATTGCGGCCTTGCTGGCAGATACTGGTGTTGAACTGAGTGCACTTGACCTGCTCGTTTATGGCAAGGGGCCGGGTTCCTTTACCGGCCTGCGTATTGCTACCGGTGTTGTGCAAGGGCTTGGCTATGGCCTGGATATCCCCGTAGTGGGTATATCCACACTGGCTTGTTGTGCTCAAGGTCGATACCGTGAGTTTGGTGACACGCAGATAGTGGTAGCCGAAACAGCTCGCGCTGACGAAGTATTTTTTGGCGCCTACAGTGTTGTTAACGGCCATGTCCAGCCAGTGCTGGCCGATGGCATGTATCTGGCTTCGGAATTGCCGGCGCTGCAGGCAGGGCGCTGGGTTGGCATCGGTTCAGCCTGGCATCAGCGTCCTGAGATGGAGTTGGCATTACACAACAACATGGCTGCGATTCAGCTTGAGATCTACCCCAGGGCCCCCGACCTGCTGGATCTGGGCATACTCGAATGGCAGGCGGGGCGCGCCATGGAGGCGTTGCAGGCGACGCCGGAATACCTGCGTGAGCAGGTAGCCCTGCGCCCGAAAGGGCCAATACCGAGCAAGTAATGATATTCCTGACCTTGCCCATACTTGAAGATCCTCAGTGCCCATTTGCCTGACGAAGATGAGGATGCGCGACTAATGAAAATCGGAGTTATGCGGCGCGGTCTGCAAGCCAGAAAGCAGGTTGAGCAGCGCCCTCAACATATGGATCGGTATATGCTGCCCGCGCATAAAGAGCCATCGACTTTTCCAGCATCACAGAAGCTATCCCTAACCTCTCCGCTGACGGCGAACTCACAGGCATCAATACGTTTGCCTGATATCCGCCTGATATCCGCCTGATGCCAAGGTTCAGGCTCACTCAGACCGCTGCCGGCTGCCAGCTGGAAGAACAACTGAGCCGCCAGAAGCCCTTGCTGATCGACTTTAATTCCGGTCCCCTCCAGCACCGGCGTCTCCATGGCGGCAGAAAAGAGCTGTTACTGAAGGCTGTTGCCGCCAGGCCTGGCCGCCATGTGGTGGATTGTACTGCGGGGTTAGGAGTTGATGCCTTTCTGATGGCAGCCAACGGCTGCACTGTTACGCTGCTGGAGCGATCGCCGGTGCTGGCCCTGCTGCTGGCCGATGCCTTGCGCCGCGGCCAGCAGGACCCCCAGATAGCCGCCGTGATTGGACGTATGGCGCTGGTGCAGGTGGAGGCCTGCAGTTGGCTGGCAGCACTGCAGGAACCCACAGACAGTATTTATATTGACCAGATGTTCCCGCAGCCGCAAAAGTCAGCCGCGGTCAAAGGGGGTATGCAGTTGCTGCAGAAATTTCTTGGTCATGATGGTGAGGTCAGTGGCTTGCTGCAGGCGGCGCTGGCGACCAACAGTCAGCGGGTGATTGTGAAACGACCATTGGTGGGGGGCGAGACGCCAGGTCTGGTGCCCGACTACCAGTTGAAAGCCCGCGCCAGTCGTTTTGATATTTATGTTCGCGGTGGCAAGGCAGCCCAGGCCCTGGGCAGTATTTAAAGCAGCAACGCCGCTGGCGCGCTGGTTGCCAGGTGGCGGTGGACCAGCTGCTGAACATTGATCTTGAGTTCGTCGCCGAGGGTTGCCTGGACCGCCAGCTTGTAGGTTTTAAAGCTGGGAGCCAGGGTCACTGCCTGTTGCGCGGTCTGGATAATATCCTGGCTCTTGAGCGTTGCGACCAGGGTCGAAAACAATGACTTATCAAAAAATTCAGGGGTATTCATACCATAGAAGATGGATAGCTGCTGGCCAATCAAGGCGGCGTTGGATTCGACCTCACGCAGGGACAGATGGGCGCTTTGCGCCAGCAGTTCGTTGATAATGTAGTACCGCTCCAGGGTCGGCGCAATGATACCCCCCAGCTCCTGCAGGTTGGCATAGGCCTCGCTGGTAACCTTCGGACAGGTCACCTGGTCGCCATCCAGCTGCACCAGGTTAAGGTCCCTGAGGACCTCAAGGCAGCGACTGATCACCGCTGGCAACTCGGTCTGGGGCCAGCGCAGAAAAAATTCTGCTCGCAGGAACGGATACAGTATGCCGCAGGCTGCCTGCAGTGCCGTGCTGCTCTGGTACTGCTGCGCCAGGCGGGCGATCAAAGACGGCAAGGCAAACACGTGAATGGTGTTGTTCCGGTAGTAAGTCAGCAGCACGGGCAGGGGCGCGGGGGCGCTGAGAATCTGGCCAAAAGTCTCGGTTTTACGGCGGATGCCGGCCACCCGCTCTGCCTCGTGGATAATGGCGGTTGCGTCCAGGCTGGTGACTGACATATGGGAACTGAAAGCCGTTTCCCGGGCCACTGTGACCAGGGTATTAATGTGACTCACCAGGCGGTTTTCTTCAATATTCTGCCGCGGCGTCGAGAGCAGCGCCGTGGCCACCAGATTCACGGGGTTAATGGCCACCGCAGCATTGATGGCCTGTGCCAGGCGGATGGCAAGCTGAGCGCAGGCCTGGGTAAACTCGCCGCTAGGGGTTTGTTCGGGAATTTCCCAGCCGGCCAGTTCGCGGTCGAGAAAGGCGCGCAGTTGCAGGGGTTCACCAAAATTTACCGTGACCTTGCCGAAAGCATTTTTTAAGGTGCGCAGGACACGAAAGATATCAAGAATGGATTCATCCTTCTTCGCCGCCCCGGCGAGTTCGTCCAGGTAGGTGGTATCTTCAAGGATTTTTTCATAACCAAAGTAGACTGGCATAAAGCAGATTGGTTTGGTTGAGTCCCGTTGAAAGCTGCGCATGGTCATGCTCAGCATGCCCGTGCGCGGATTCAGTGAGCGGCCAGTGCGGCTGCGGCCACCTTCAATAAAGTATTCCACTGAATAGCCGCGGGTGAACATCAGATGCATATACTCATCAAAAACAGCCTTGTACAGGCCGTCGCCCTGGAATGAGCGACGCATGAAAAAGGCGCCGGCGCGGCGCAGCAATGGCCCGACGACAGGCAGGTTAAGGTTTTTGCCGGCAGCAATATGGGGCGGCGTCAGGCCGTTGTGGTACAACACGTAAGATAACAGCAGGTAGTCAATATGGCTGCGGTGGCAGGGTATGTAGACAATTTCATTGTCTCGGGCCAGGTCTTTAACTTGGTTAATATTATTGATTTCAATGCCGTCATAGAGCTTGTTCCAGAGCCAGGTCAGCAACGCGTGGAAGAAGCGAATAACCCGGTAAGACTGATGCGCAGCAATTTCGTTGGCGTAAGCCAGGGCCCTCTTTTCGACCGCCGGCAGATTGTCAGCGGCGTTACCGTGATGGCTTCTGGCTTCTTTGGCGACCGCCTCACGCACTGCCTCACTGTTGAGCATTGACTGAATCAGGGTTCGCCGGTGGGAGATATCAGGGCCGAGGATAGCCTGTTTCTGCTGGGTAAAATGGACCCGTAGCATACGCATCAGCTTGCGCGTCTGTTTCTCCGAGTCGGCCTCACTCGCGGTGATTGTGGTTAGATCAAGGGCATTACCGAACTGGACCAGGATGTGTTTGGAATGAAAGATAATTGCCAGCAGCTTTTTGAAACGAGTGGTGGCCCTCCAGTTCTCGGAAAACAGCAGTTTTAACCAGGCATTTTCCCGGTCAGGCTGGTGTCCCCAGAAGAGCGCAACAGGGACAATTTTGATAGGTCGGGACTGCTTGGCCTGGATTTGCAGCAGGCGCGTCATACGCCCGGAGCGCTGCCGCCGGCTTTTGCGCCCCCAGGCGCCTTCCGGCCGACCAAGGAAAAAAAAGGCGTGCTTTTCCTGGCTGTCCACCATTGGTTCAGAGGGTTTTGGCAGACCTGCAGCCTCGCAGGCCTGGTCTATCACTAACAGGTCAGCCAGGGATTGAAAGTTGAGAGCGTAACAAACCTCGTCATTGGCCTCTAAGCCCAGCTGTTCTGCATTGCAACCGAGGACTGTGGGTTTGATCCAGCTGTGCAGTATTTTGCGACTGAGCTGGAACTGGCGCGCCTTGAGGCGTGCCAGCCATGGTGTTGCTGGCAATGTGGTCTCAGCGCTTGCCATCAAACAGGTCTGAGATGGCGTCAAGGGGGTCGCGGCCTTCCAGTTGGACTTCCCAGACGCCCGAGTATTTACGCGCGGTCTGGTCCCTGATGTCTTCTTTGTTAGTCAGAACTGTTGGGCGCAGGAAGACCAGCAGGTTTTGTTTTTCGCGTATTTTATTGCTGCTCTTGAACAGCTGACCAAACAGGGGGATGTCACCCAGCAGGGGCACGCGTGAATTCACCTCAGTCACTTTGTCCCGGATCAGGCCACCAAGGATGATCACCTCACGGTCATCCGCCAGCACGGTGGTATCAATAGTGCGCTTGTTGGTGATCAGGTCGGCGCTGCCGTCGCTGCCAATGGAGCTGAGGCTGGTCTTGTCCACTTCCGAAACTTCCTGGTGGATCTCCAGGCGGATGAGACTGCCATCGTGGACATGGGGTGTGACTTCCAGGGTCAAGCCAACGTCTTCGCGCTGGATGGTCGTAAACGGGTTGCTCGCGCCATTGGAGCCTGTTGTAGTTGAACCGGTGCGAAATGGCACATTCTGGCCCACGACTATTTTGGCCTTCTCGTTATCCATGGTGGTGATGCTGGGGGTGGATAACAGGTTGACGTCGGTGTTGGCGGACAGGGCGCGAACAATCAGCCCAAAATTAATCCCGTTAGCATCGGTTTTGGCCGCTGCCAGCAGGGGCGAGGAGCCAAGATCTGGTACAGCTGTCAGGCCTGTGCCGCCCGCCAGGCCGGCAAGAATACTGGCAAGGGTGCCCGAGGGTGCCGTCAGGGCAAGGGGCAGGGTGCTGCCGGAGGCATCGCCCAGCGCCAGTTCAGTGCCCAGTGTGCGGCTGAAGTCTGACGTGACTTCAACAATAGCCGCTTCGATCAGAACCTGCAGGCGGCGCACGTCGAGGCTGGCAATAATCTCCTTGAGTTCCGCCATGGTGGTTGGGTCAGCGCGTATGACCAGGGCGTTCAAAGCCGGGTCGGCCTGAATGCTGGTCGTGACCATCTGTGCGGATTGGTCCTTGGTGCCATTGTCCGCCACCAGGCTCTTGAGGATTTCTGCCAGGTCAGTGGCATCGGAGTTAGCCAGTCGCACCACCTGAATGGTGCCGCCACTGTTGGCCGGCACGTCCAGTTCTGCGACCAGTCTGGCCACCTTGGTCAAGGTGTCAGGTTCGCCCTTGATAATCATGCTGTTAGTGCGTTCGCTGGCAACCACAGTGACGCGGTTAGGCCCCTTGGCACCTTTGCCCATCTGTTCGGGCGCCAACTGCTCCAGGATGGGGACCAGATCGCCAATCCAAGCATTTTCCAGCTGAATAATCCGCGTAGTGGAGTTGTCCGCGACATCAATGCGCTGAATAATCTCAATCAGGCGCCTGATGTTTTCCGCATGGTCACTGATAATCAGGGCATTGGGTTCAGTCAAACCGGCGATATGGCCGTACTGTGGAATCAGCGGGCGCAGGATCTTAACAAGTTCGTTAGAATCAGTGTTCCGCACACCGATCACCTGGGTGATCAGTTCTTCACCGTCAGCATTGTCGCGGAAATCCATGGGATTACTGCTCTGTTTGGCCAACACCTGCTGGACAATACGCACCACATCACCGGATGGCACGGCGGCATAGCCATGAATCCGTAGCACAGCCAGAAACAATTCATAAACGGCGGGTGTGTCCATGCTGGTGTTGGAGATAACGGTGACATTGCCCTTGACCCTGGGGTCGACAATAAAACTCTTGCCGGTAATCGCAGACACCTGGGTGACAAACTCGCGGATGTCAGCGTTCTTTAAGTTGATTTTCCAGTTTTCCTGGGCGAAGGCCGGGAACATGAAAAACACCAGCAAGCAGGCGCAGGTTGCGCGGAGGGCTAGCCTCTGTCCCAATGACAACATATTGTGGTCAGATCCTGTAAAAAAACGAATGTTACTGTAATTCCAGCCATAACCCAATGTGCGCCTGCAAGGCAAGGGTGGTTGCTGTGGCTGGTGGCCTATTGTTGGGGCACTGGTACCGACAAAAAGAAGCGGCGATCGTTGCGCTGGATCTCTACCCTGACCTGGCTCTGCGCCAGAGTCTCGTCAAGCAGGGCCGCATCATTGCGAATGTCGCCGACGGGCAGACCATTCACCGAGAGTATCAGGTCGCCCTCCTGCAGACCTGCCTGCAGCATCTGTTGCGAGGGCAATTCGTTGCCGAGTCGATAACCGCTGGCTTCACCCTCGCTGACGGGGCTGACCCCGAGTTCCGCGAGCAGGCCAACGGGATCAGCGGCAATTTTGTCACGGTAGTCGTTGACAAAATTACGCAGGTTGGTGCCGGGCTGGACCGTGGCAGGACGATTGTTGCGCTGTCGCTCGGCGATACGCTCGCGAACCTGCTGCAGGCGGCTAGTGCTGTCATCCGTGGCGACGGGTGCTGGCTGGGCTGTTGGGGTGTCGCTGCCGACACTGAATTGTTTACGCAGGGCACTGTCGCTGAACATCAGTTTTTCCACCTGGCCGCCGCGTTTCAGCAGGATATGGTCGTCAAACACGGCCTCAAGGATGGCATTGCCGGGCAGGCGATCACCAATGGCAAACAGCTCGCCGTCCTTGCCCCGTTCAGCCACGATGGCCGTAGATTCGGCGGCCACAGCGGTGGTGAAGACCCCTTGCAGTTCCAGGTTGAGGCGCGTCTCTGGTGCTTCAACGGTGACCTGGGCCTGGGCGATCTGCTGGGCCTGACCGAACAGGTCGAGGCCGGCAATGCTGGGTGTTGCTGCAGGCGCCGGGCTGGTAATCGGTGACGGCATTGGCAGGGCCTGGCTCTGGCCGTCATCAAGGTGTTCAACAATAAACACGACGCCATTGGCGACCGTAAGGCTGATGACCACTACCAGCACGACACTCAGCAAAGTTGCCAGGCGGCGTTGGTGTTGTTGATAAAAATCAACCAGTGAATCCACGTTCCTGCTCCGTTAGAAAGCGCCAATTGTTGGTGTGTGCAAGTCATTAGATGACCCGCGCAGTAAGCTAAAACAGTTTTTCTTCGACCGTCAACGCCGTCGCATCGAGGCCTGCCGTGGCCGGCCAGGGCAGTTGCGCCAGCTTAAACAGTCTGGCTTTGATAGCAACCTCGACCCAGCCGGTTGGTTTGACCAGGATAGTAAGTATTGGTTCGCCGCCGGCAACAGCCTGGGTAAGCACCTCCAGGGCCAGATTGTCGCCCTGCAGGCTGATGTTGCCCTGCATGGCGGGCAGGTATATTTGCTGGGGACCCAGGGGTGTGGGAAATTCCAGCCGCCCGCCGGTCCACTGCAGATGACCAGCGGCGCTGGCCAGCCAGTTTCCGGCCGAGGTAAGGGTGATATTCCGGATCTCCAGTGCACCGCTGAGGCCAAGCCCGTAAGGGGTTGCCAGGGGTTGCAGGTAGCTTGCCTGGACTTCGCCAGCCAGATTGTGAACCACCAGTTGGGCGGGCGTCAGGCTGGTTCGAGCCTGCAGTTGGTGGCCCGCACCTGCCAGATCCAGCATCAGGCGCAGTTCGCCGGCCAACAGGCCGGCGGGTGCCAGGCGCCAGGCCAGCCGGCTGGGCGGCA
>JANQYP010000036.1:27264-50912 GCA_030728785.1 Pseudomonadales bacterium | reverse complement strand
AAATTGGATGTCAGCCTGGCCTTGCCAGACTGTGCCGCCCACAGCCCGCACCTGCAGACGGGGTGCCTGGCGGCCGACATCGTCACTGATGAATCCCCAGAGGGGCCTGGCGGGGGCATACACCAGGATAAAACCGACAAAGCCGAGCACGGCGGCAAAAACATAAAGGAGTTTTCTGCTCACTACACAAACCAGTTAACGACAGTTTCGCCGTCATGGGTAAAACGGCGCCAGCCCTGCTCGTCCAGGCCGTCCCAGCCGCCATTGCTGCAGCGCACTTCAATCTGCAGTGCAGCCCAGGCAGCCAGGGCACAATCGCGGTCAGTAGCCCAGGGCGTCTGGTTGGTCTTGAACCACACTGAGGTGTAGCCACCCTTGACGGCGTTGCTGACAATAATGCAGGTCAGCGGCTCAGGGCCACCGGCGCCTAACGTCACGGTGCTTGTGTCACCCTGGGTGATCGCCTCGACAGGGCCAATGGCCGCCTCCAGCCAGGCAAGCAGAGCGGGCAGGTTCGGGCGCTTCAGATAAATCTCGATATCCGGGAAGGGGCCTTGGTCCATTGCCGGCAAAGAGGCTGGCGCGGGCATCTGTGGGCCGTTGACCAGTTCATCGGTCACGGCTGTGCCTCGCCCAGCAGGCCGGCGAGAATATCGCTGTAGAGATGTGATAAGGCCACCAGGTCGGCGGTGGCGACACATTCGTTGACCTTGTGAATGGTGGCATTACGCGGTCCTAACTCCACTACCTGGGTACCCGTGGGCGCGATAAAACGTCCATCGGATGTGCCGCCGGAAGTCGACAGTTGGGTGTCAATGGCCAGGCGGTTTTTGATCACCCGTTGCACCATGGGAATCAACTCGCCTCGGCGCGTCAGAAATGGCTGACCTGAGAGCGACCAGTCCAGGGCATAGTCGAGGCCGTGGCGGGCAAGTATCGCTTCGGTCCTTGCCTGCAGTGAGGCCTGGTCTGATTCCGTCGAAAAGCGAAAGTTGAACAGCAGGCGCAAGTCACCGGGAATGACATTGTTGGCCCCAGTACCGGCATGCATATTGGAGATCTGCAGCGACGTCGGCGGGAAAAACTCATTGCCGTTGTCCCAGGTGACAGCAACCAGTTCGGCCAGGGCCGGCAGTGCCGCATGAATGGGGTTAAGGGCCTCGGTAGGATAGGCCACATGACCCTGTATACCCTTGACAGTCAGGTGGCCATTCAGCGAGCCGCGGCGACCGCTGCGCACCACATCACCCAATGTATCCTGGCTGGAGGGCTCGCCGACCAGGCACCAGGTGATTTTGGTGCCACGTTGTTGCAGGGTCGCCATCACCTCGCGGGTGCCGTGAATAGCCGCCGCCTCTTCGTCACTGGTGATCAGAAAGCCCAGGGTGCCGCGGTGTTGCGGATAACCTGCCAGAAAGCGGCGGGTGGCGGTGAGCATGGCGGCCAGTGAGCCTTTCATATCGGCCGCGCCGCGACCATACAACATGCCATCCTTAAGCGTCGGTACAAAAGGCGGGGTGGCCCAGTCTGCCAGGGGGCCCGGCGGCACCACATCCGTATGGCCGGCAAAAACAAACAGCGGCTCGTCAGCCTGGGTGGCCGAGTCTTCTGCACTGGCACCAGCACCAGCTACCTCGGCAGCGGGCGCCCTGTGTAATGCCCAGAGATTGTCCACATCACCAAAGGGCATGGCTTCGATACTAAAGCCGAGGTTGCGCAGATAGTCAGCAATAATAGTCTGGCAGCCGGCGTCTGCCGGCGAAACAGATTCTGCCGCTATCAGTTGTTCGGCCAGGTCCAGGGTCTGCTGGTCCAGACTGTCCTGGTCCAGACTGTCCTGGTGCAGACTGCGTAAATCCTTGTCCATGGGTGATGTGTGCCTTTGTTAATTGTGACTGTGCAGGGCCGGATTGAGCTCAATGGCCTTGCTGTTGGTGCGGCATTCCACTGCGCCGGTTTCGGAGTTGCGAATAAACAGCATGTCCGACTGGCCGGCGAGATCCCGCGCCTTGACCTTGCTGACGATATTTTTGTGCTCATCAAGGACCAGCACTCGGGTGCTGGCGGTGATGTACAGGCCGGCCTCAATAATGCACCGATCACCCAGAGGAATGCCGGTGCCGGCATTGGCGCCAATGAGGCAGTCTCTGCCCACGGATAACACCAGTTGGCCACCACCGGAGAGGGTCCCCATGGTGCTGGCACCGCCACCCAGGTCGCTGCCGGCATGCATGATCACACCCTGGGAGAGGCGTCCCTCCACCATGTTCGGGCCTTCTGTGCCGGCATTAAAATTGACAAAACCTTCGTGCATCACCGTTGTTCCCTCGCCCAGGTAGGCGCCGAGCCTGACCCTCGCAGTGTGGGCGATACGCACGCCACTTGGCACCACGTAGTTGGTCATTTTCGGGAACTTGTCGACCGCGGCAACTTCCAGCAGTTCACCGCGGGCCCGGGCTTTAGTCTGCGCCTCAGGTAATTCCGCCAGGTCAATGGCGCCACGGTTAGTCCAGGCGACATTCGGCAGCTGGGCAAAAATACCCGCCAGGTTGATCTGGTTGGGCAGCACATGGCGGTGTGACAACAGGTGCAGTTTCAGGTAGGCCTCGGGTGTTGACGCCAAGGCCGCGTCAGTCTCCAGCAAGGTAATGACCCGTGGTTGGGTGCTGCCGGCAATTTGCGCGACAATGGCTTGCTGGGCCTGGTTCAGGTGTGGTTGCAACTGGCCCAGGGAGGCGTCGGTCAACTCAATGCTGGTGTTGCCGCCCTGGTAGCCCAGTGCCGTAGCAATGGCCTGGATCTCTGCTGCCGCGGGTTTGAAAACCGGTGCCGGGTAGTACACCTCCAGCCACTGTCCGTGTTTGTTGCGCGTCCCTATGCCAATGGCATAACTGTAAAACTCGGGGTTCATGGCTAACTCCTGTCACTTGAATGTGTGTTTATTCGTAGGCTTTGTTGTGCATAAAGTGGCGCAGGCGCTCGGCGGCCACAACACATTCGTCGAGGGTCGCCACCAGCGCCAGGCGCACTCGGTTCTGGCCTGGGTTGCTGCCTGCCACCTGCCGCGACAGGTAGCTGCCAGGCAGCACCTTGATATTGGCTTTCTCCAGCAGTCGCTGAGTGAACTGCTCGTCGCTGACGGGGGTCTGTGGCCACAGGTAAAAACCGGCAGTGGGTTGTTCCATTGGCCAGGCGTCCTGCAGGATGTCAGCCACGGCAGCATATTTCTGCCGGTAGCTAATCCGGTTCTGGAGCACGTGGGTCTCATCGTTCCAGGCGGCGACGCTGGCCCATTGGTTGTGCACTGACATGGCTGAGCCATGGTAAGTACGGTACAGCAGAAAGGCTTCCATGATGGCCGCGTCACCGCAGGCGTAACCAGAGCGCAGGCCGGGCAGATTAGAGCGCTTCGACAGGCTGTTGAAGGCAATACAGTTTTTATAGTCTGCGCGCCCCATGGCACAGGCCGCCTCAAGCAAACCAGGTGGCGGTGCCTGCTCGTCTGCATAAATCTCCGAGTAACACTCATCTGACGCAATCACAAAATCATACTTGTCAGACAGACGGATCAGGGCCTGCATATCTGCCAGCGGCAGCACAGCGCCCGTCGGGTTGCCTGGCGTACAAAGATACAGCAGGGCACATTGTTGCCATTGTTCTTCGGTGACCACAGTAAAGTCCGGCAGGTAATTGGTGGCTGCCGTGCAGGGTATAAACACCGGCGTGCTGCCAGCCAGTAATGCTGCACCCTCATAGATCTGGTAGAAAGGGTTGGGCATCAGGGTATAACTGCCAGCGCCACTGGTAATGACAGCCTGGGCAATGGCAAACAAGGCTTCGCGGCTGCCGGTGACTGGCAAGACCTGGGTTTCCGGGTTGATGGGGTTGGCAGCCAGGCGAAAGCGCCGATTGACAAAGCTGGCGATGGCCTCCCGCAGCGGCGCTATGCCCTTGGTGGGCGGATAGGTGCCAAAGCCGGTCATGACACTGGCCTTTTGCCGGTATTGCTCGACAATAAAGTCCGGTGCCGGATGTTTGGGTTCGCCCATTGACAGGGCAATAAACTCAAAACCGCTGGCCGGCGTGACGCCTGCCAGCAGACTGTTGAGCTGCTCGAAGGGATAGGGGTTCAGACTTTGCAGTTTCTGGTTCATGCCACTACCTGTTGCACGTGATGGTCCAGTTCCTCGCAGATGCGCCGCTGCAGGGTCTCACACAGTGCCTGATTGCGGATCGCCTGGTTATCCTGGTTGACGATATAAAAAATGTCTTCCACCCGCTCGCCCAGGGTAGTGATCTTGGCGCTTAGCAGGTCAATCTCCAGGTCGACAAAAATATTCGCGATAATTGACAACAGTCCAGGCCGGTCAGGGGCGACAACCTCCAGGATGGTCTGGTTGTTGTTGATATCATTGCTGATGGTGACTTCCGTCTTGACCGAGAATTGTTTTAGCAGGCGCGGTGTGCGGCGGTTACTGTTGGGTTTGAATTTGCCCTGGTGGGCAAGATGCTCGCGCAGGACTTTTTCGATCTTATCGAGGCGCGGCTTCTGGTCACCCACGGGCCGGCCTTTTTCGTCAAGGACCACAAACGAGTGGAAGGTAAAGCCTTCGGCAGATGCGGCAATGCGGGCGTCAACGATGTTCAGGCCAAGTACGTCAAAAGCCGTTACGGAGGCCACAAACAGCGACTGGCGTTGCGGGCCGTGGATAAAAATGTGGGTTGCGCCTCCGTCACCGCGGCTCGAGTCGTCGTTCCGAATAAGGATTAAGGGTCCTTTCGACGGATCATGATGCTGAATTGCCAGGGTATGCCAGACGATGTCGCTGATGGACTCACGGACAAAATAATCGGCATCGACGCTGCCCCAGATAGCCCGGACTTCTGCCGCGCTGAGGCCATGTTCCGCAAGGCGTTCAATCGCATGGGTCTGGTTGTCGGCAATGTATTCTGAGCGGTCTACCTGGTTTTCAGGCCCGAGGCGCAGCATCCGTTTGGTATCAACATACAGCTGCCGCATCAAAGAGGCGCGCCAGCTGTTCCACAACGTAGTATTGGTGGCATTAATGTCCGCCACCGTCAGGGCATACAAGTAGTCGAGGCGCACCTGGTCCTGCACCAGCAAGGCAAATTCCTGGATGACGTCCGGGTCGGAAATGTCTTTGCGCTGGGCGGTGGCGGACATGGTCAGGTGGTTTTTAACCAGCCAGCACACCAGATTGGTATCCCAGGTGCCGAGGCCGTGACGCTGGCAGAAGTCGGTCGCAACCTCAACCCCCAGTTCAGAATGGTCGCCGCCGCGACCCTTGGCGATGTCATGGTAAAGCCCGGCAATATATAACAGTTCAATTTTCGGCAGGCGCTGGTGAATGTGAGCCGCAATGGGGAATTTCTGCTCCTGGTTCTTGTAGCGAAAACGCCGCATGTTACGCACTACCTGCAGCGTATGGGCGTCAACGGTGTAGACATGAAACAGGTCAAACTGCATCTGGCCAATAACCCGGCCAAATTCCGGCAGGTAGGCGCCGAGAATGCCGTAACGTTCCATACGCCGCAGCTGGCTGAACAGGTGTTCTGAGGACTTCAGCAGGTCGAGGAACAGGCGCGTGACCTTAGGGTCGTGGCGGAAGTTATCATCAATCAGGTACACGTGGCTCATGGCCAGGCGAATGGTCGCGGCGCGCACCCCCTGGATGCCGGCATCGTTGGCCAGAATCACAAACATCTCCAGCAGGGACGATGGTTCAGCGGCAAACACCTGGTCGTTGACGACCTCGATGTAGGCATTACAGATCTGAAAGCGGTCGTTGACGGGAACAATTTTAGTGCGCTCATTGGAGCGGATGATTGCCTCGTCAAAGTGTTGCAGCAGCAGGTCGTTGGTGGTTCGAATCTCCATCGCGGCACGATAGTAGGTCTGCATAAACTGCTCCACGGCCAGCTGTTCATTGTCCTTGTAGCCGAGTATTTCGGCCAGCTGGCGCTGGTACTCAAACAACAGGCGGTCGTCCAGGCGGCCGGCGATAAGGTGCAGGCCGTAGCGGATTTTCCATAACAGGCGGCGGCCGCGGGTAAGGATCTCACTCTCGGCCTGGGTCAGGAATTTACGTTCCACCAGATCGGCAAAGGTCACAGCGCCAAATTCACGCCTGGCGATCCACATCACCGTGTGAATGTCACGCAGCCCACCGGGAGAGGTTTTCACATTTGGCTCAAGGCTGTACTCGGTGTGTTCTGATTTGCGGTGGCGTTCTTCCTGTTCGTTGAGCTTGGCCGAGTAGAATTTTTTTGAGGGCCAGATTTTTTTCTCGCTGATCTGCTGCAGCATCAGTTCCGTGAGTTGTTTGTCGCCCACCAGGGAACGGGCCTCCATCAGGGCGGTGACCACTGTCACATCTTTGGCTGCCTGGTTGCGACATTCTTTGATGGAGCGGACGCTGTGGCCCACTTCCAGGCCAATATCCCAGAGCAGGGTCAGGAAGCTCTGGATATTACTGGCGTGCTGTTCATAGTTGTCGCGCTCCAGCAGGATCAGCAGGTCAATGTCGGAGTGCGGGTGCAACTCACCGCGGCCATAACCGCCAACAGCCACCAGGGATACTCGGTGTTTGCGCCAGCTGCTAAGGTTTTCGTGCCACTCGAATCGCTGCCATGCCAGTCCCAGCAGTTTGTCCATGAAGTGCACGCGATCGTGCACCAGGCCGACAATATCCTCATCTGCGTAGAACCGTTTGGCCAGCAGCGCGTCGCAGTCGGCCAGGGCCTGCTTGAAGGCCGTGATGGACCACTTGCTGGTTGCCAGTTCAGCGCTGAGCTGGGTAATGACTTCGTCTATGGTGAGCATCTGGTCGGGGTGCCTAGTTGGGGGAACCGACTCGCTCGATAGTGTCATCGCTTCGGTAGGTGAGGATTTCGTAGCCAGTGTCTGTCACCAGAATAGTGTGTTCAAACTGGGCGGTAAGCTTGTGGTCCTTGGTGACCACTGTCCAGTCATCAGGTAACAGCTTTACTGCGGCTTTGCCGGCATTGATCATGGGTTCAATAGTAAAGGTCATACCCGGCTGCAGGACAATACCCGTGCCCGCCCGGCCATAGTGCAGCACCTGGGGTTCATCATGAAAGACCCGGCCAATACCGTGGCCGCAGTATTCACGGACCACTGAGAAGCGATTCTTTTCAGCATGGACCTGGATGACATGGCCAACATCACCCAGGTGGACCCCAGGGCCTACCTGCCTGATACCTTTATACAAGCACTCCAGGGTGATCTGGACCAGGCGCTCAGCGAGGACACTGCCTTTGCCAACGATAAAGGTTTTGCTGGTGTCGCCGTGGAACTCATCTTTCAGCAGGGTGACATCAACGTTAATAATGTCGCCATTCTTGAGAATCTTGTCATCCGTGGGAATCCCATGGCAGACCACATGATTGACCGAGGTGCAGATGGACTTGGGAAAACCGCGGTAGTTCAGGGGTGCAGGTATGGCATGCTGGACGTTGACCGTATAGTCATGACAGATGCGGTCAAGTTCGCCGGTAGAGATGCCGGGCCTGATATGGGCTTCAATCATTTCCAGCTGGGCGGCAGCAAGGGCGCCGACAGCCCGCATTTTTTCAATGTCTTCTGGGGTCTTCAGGTCAATAGGCATAAGACTTGCGGTGTCCAGTTCGAGAGTTCAGTTCATGTCTGCAGTCAGCAGCCGCACTCAACGGTGGCGATTGCCGGCGCACCAAGTGCGCAGCGCCACAAGGGGCGTGCTAAAAAGCGCTCACTATAGCAGGTTTGGCGTCGGCTTTACTAAGGCTGACGACGTTTCTGCCTCGAGTTCAACCGGCGCCCGAGTCTGTCGCGATTGGCTTTGTGGCGCCAATATGGTATAAAGCGCGCCGACCCGGGCGACCGAGTCGGGACACGGTGGTACGAACCGTCAGTGAAAGCGGTTTGTACGGGCAGTGTTGTGAAACAAAAATGCATAAACAAAAATTCTCACATATACCGTCACATAGTTCGGGTGCCTGGCAAGTAGATCAAACATCTGCCTGACCAGGTTGGACTATGGGGTATGTGGAGGCCTAACCCGAACTACAATGAGGTCATTATGTCAAACGTATCCATGCGTGAAATGCTGGAGGCCGGCGCTCACTTCGGTCACCAGACCCGGTACTGGAACCCCAAGATGCGGGAATATATCTTCGGCGCCCGCAACAATATCCATATTATTAATCTCGAGCAGACTGTGCCGGCGTTGAATGCAGCGATGGCTTTCGTCCGTAACACCACCTCCAAGCGCAACAAGGTGCTGTTTGTCGGTACCAAACGCAGTGCTGGCAAGATTGTTAAAGAGCAGGCCGAACGTTGCGGCATGCCCTATGTCGACAAGCGCTGGTTGGGCGGCATGCTGACCAACTACAAGACCATCCGTGCCTCAATCAAGCGTCTGCGTGACCTTGAAATTCAAGCCGCCGACGGTACTTTTTCGAAACTCACCAAAAAAGAAGCTCTGTCCCGCAAGCGTGATCTCGACAAGCTCGAAATCAGCTTGGGTGGTATCAAGGAAATGGGCGGCCTGCCCGATATTCTGTTTGTGGTTGATGTCGACCATGAGCGTATTGCCATCACCGAGGCCAACAAGCTGGGTATTCCCGTGGTTGGTATTGTTGATACCAACAGCAATCCTGATGGTGTTGATTTTGTGATCCCAGGTAACGACGATGCAATTCGCTCAGTACGCCTGTTTGTGCAGGCCATTGCTGACGCTGCCAATGCAGGTCGTGCTGAGTTCCAGGGCCCCGTCAAAGGTGACGAGTTTGTTGAGGTCAGTGAAATGGCAGCCGCAGTAGCTGCTGAGCCTGCTGCACCTGCCGTTGATGAAGCGCCAGAGGCCTAAGTGCCCGCAGCCGGCAGGCCGCGGGTCTGCCGGCCAGGCTGCCGATGGAATGATTCTCGACGACGAGCTGCTTGATGAAGAACGGCTTGTCTAAAAAAATGTGCTGCAAGGATGCGCTGTGAAAGGAGAGGGTCGGCGACGGGCAATTGGCAGGTGGCAGCCGCGCGTCGGCACAGCGGCCTGGTTTGCTGGTGGCAATGCCACAGGCGCTTCGCTGACCTACTTAATTAATCAGTTTGAATAACCTTGCTGGCAGAATAGGCGGGTAACCCCGGCTGCGGGCAGAGCTTGTTCAGACAATCGAAATGAGGTGCAAGATGGCTGCTATTACAGCATCGATGGTGAAAGATTTAAGAGAGCGTACCGGTCTCGGTATGATGGATTGCAAGAAAGCGCTGGTTGAAGCTGATGGTGACGCTGAGCTGGCGATTGAAAACCTGCGTAAGTCGAGCGGCATGAAAGCCGCCAAGAAAGCCGGCCGCACCGCTGCTGACGGTACCATCGGCTTTAAAGTCGAAGGTCATGTAGGTGTGATGGTAGAAGTCAACTGCGAAACCGACTTTGCTGCCAAGGACGATAATTTCAAAGGTTTTGTTGAGCTGGTGACAGACAAGGTCTTTGCCGCTAAGTCTGCTGACCTGCAGCCGCTGATGGATGGTGGCCTGGAGAAGGTTCGAGAAGAGCTGGTGCAGAAGATCGGCGAAAACGTCTCAATCCGACGTGCAGCCATTCTCGAAGGTAATCTCACCAGCTATCTGCACAGCACTGGCAAGATTGGTGTCATGGTTATTCTCGACGGTGGTGACGAAGAGCTGGGTAAAGACATCGCCATGCATATCGCTGCCGCGGATCCGCAACCCCTGTATATCAATACCGTCGACGTACCCGCCGACCTGATCGCCAAGGAACGGGAAATATACGTTGCCCAGGCGGCAGAAAGTGGTAAGCCAGCGGAGATTGTCGAAAAAATGGTAGAAGGCCGGGTACGGAAATTTCTGGCCGAAATCAGCCTCGTCGAACAGCCCTTTGTGAAGGATCCTGATACCCGTATTGGTGCCCTGCTGAAACAGGGTGGTGCCTCGGTAACCCAATTTGTGCGCTTTCAGGTAGGCGAGGGTATTGAGGTCGAGCATGTCGACTTTGCTGCCGAGGTTGCCAGCCAGTTGGGCCGTTAGGCCCGCCAGAGTCTTGTCAGGCGGCGCTGTGGTGCAGGCCGGGCAGGACTCAGCCAGGCCGCTGAGGCCTGGCCTGATCCTTCACTCTTGCCCGCAAAAGGCCGATACGGAAAAATGATGCCAAACAAAGCGACACCCAATTATAAACGCATCCTGCTCAAGCTCAGTGGTGAGGCACTTGGTGTTGAAGGCGTTGGCATTGATCCGAAAGTACTGGATCGCATGGCCCTGGAGATAGGGCAGTTGGTTGGTATAGGCGTTCAGGTAGGGCTGGTGGTGGGTGGTGGTAATCTGTTTCGTGGTGCCCAATTGAGCGCCGCGGGCCTTGATCGGGTGACCGGCGACCATATGGGCATGTTGGCGACAGTCATGAATGCTCTCGCCATGCGGGATGCACTGGAGCGCTCGAACATTAATACTGTGGTCATGTCAGCGATTCCCATGAGTGGTATTGTCGCCCACTATGACCGGCGTCTGGCCATTCGACACCTGGTGCATGGTGATGTGGTGATCTTTGCAGCAGGTACTGGCAATCCGTTTTTTACTACGGACACCGCAGCCTGCTTGCGCGGCATAGAAATTGATGCTGATATTGTCCTCAAGGCGACCAAGGTGGATGGTGTCTATTCGGCAGACCCGATGAAAGACCCAACGGCAACCCGTTATGATCGGCTGACCTATGATGAAGTGCTGGAGAAACAACTGGGTGTCATGGACCTGACCGCTATCTGTCTGGCTCGTGACCAGGATATGCCGCTGCGGGTATTTGCCATGGAGCAAAGTGGTGCGCTGCGGAATGCGATTGTTGGCGAAGGCGAAGGAACGCTGATCTCGAATTAGGCTTGGCTCGAAGCATGCCACAAGGGCGCCTGCACTAGACCAGGGCTGCCGCGGGGCAGCAACAGTTCGCAATTGGATAGATGCTGATATGGCAAGTTGTTAGCAGCATCGCTGCGATGGCAGCATTTCTAGTCAAGAGCGCTAGTCAAGAGCGCTAGTTAAGAGTGCTATGCAAACCAGAGAGGAGATGACGTGCTGGAAGAATTAAGAAAAGACGCTGAACAGCGAATGGATAAATCCCTGGCGGCTCTGGCCACCGCATTTACCCGCCTGCGAACTGGTCGGGCGCACCCGGGTCTGCTGGACGGGATCACGGTCGATTATTACGGCACGCCCACGGCCCTCAACCAGATTGCCAATATCAGTGTTGAGGATAACCGGACGCTGGTCGTGACACCTTGGGAGAAGCCGATGATTCCAGTGGTCGAAAAGGCCATTTTGAAGTCTGACCTGGGGCTTAATCCTGCCACCAGCGGTGACAAGATTCGCCTGCCCATGCCGGCATTGACGGAAGAAAACCGTCGCGACCTGACAAAGGTGGCGAAGAATGAGGCGGAGAATGCTCGAATTGCGATACGCAATATCCGCCGTGATACCAACGCCCAGGTCAAAGAGTTGTTGAAAGACAAGGACATTACTGAGGATGATGCGCGACGCAGTGATGAGTTGGTGCAGAAATTAACGGATGCCAAGATCCGCGAAGTTGATAGTGCACTGGATGCCAAAGACAAAGATCTTATGGAGATCTGAGCCGTTAGCCAGGGGTCAGCAGGTATAGCGGATAGTGCGCAACGACAAGGTTCATCCATGTTAAAGCAGAGAATAATCACCGCGCTGGTCCTTGGGCCGCTGGTCATTGCCAGCGTGTTTTTCCTGCCGAGCAGCGGCTTTGCCGCATTTCTGATTGGGGTTTTGACCATCGCCGGCTGGGAGTGGGCTAACCTTGCCGGTTACAGTGGCTTGCAGCGGCACCTCTATGCGGCGGGCATTGCCCTGTTGCTGTTAGCCGTGTCCTACCTGCCGGCTCTCTGGGTGCTGGTTCCTGGTGTGCTCTGGTGGCTGGTAGCCTTTGTCCTGGTGTTGAGCTATCCCGCGACTGCCAGGTACTGGTCGGCGCGCTGGTTACTGAGCCTGCTGGGGCCAATGATTTTATTGCCTGGTTATGTCGGGCTGCTCCAGCTGAAATTGCTGGCCGATAGTAACTTCCTGATTACCCTGCTGTTCTTCCTTATCTGGGGTGCGGATATAGGAGCCTATTTTGCCGGCCGGCAGTGGGGTAACAGCAAACTTGCGCCTGCTGTCAGTCCGGGTAAGTCCTGGGCCGGGTTCTATGGCGGCCTGGCGACTGCTACCCTCATTACCATCTGTGCCTGTCTTTGGTTGGGTAAACCCCAGTTGTTCAGCCTCGAAGGCCTGTGGTTTGTTCTCGGTTGTCTGTTGGTGACGGTGGTCTCGGTGCTGGGCGACCTGGTGGAGAGCATGTTCAAACGCCAGCGTGGTATCAAGGACGCCAGCCAGTTGTTACCCGGGCACGGTGGTGTCCTTGATCGCATTGACAGCCTGTTGGCAGCGGGTCCGTTGTTTGCCTTGCTGATTCTCCTGTCGGGTTGGCATTAAGATGACTGACAGGCCGTTGAAACAAGTCACCATCCTCGGTTCCACAGGCAGTGTCGGGGTCAACACGCTGGATGTGATCAGCCGTAATCTGGACCAGTACCAGGTCTTCGCCCTGACCGCCAACACCAGTGTGCTGCAGTTGGCTGAACAATGCCGCCTTTACCAGCCGCGCTTTGCGGTACTGCGGGACAGCACAGCGGCGGCACAGTTGCGCCAGTTACTCAGTGGCAGTGCTACCCAGGTGCTGGCAGGCGCTGCCGGGCTGGCCGAAGTTGCTGCCCACCAGGACACAGACTATGTGATGGCCGCCATTGTGGGTGCCGCCGGATTAGCCTCGACCCTGGCCGCCGTGCAGGCCAGTAAACGGGTTCTGCTGGCGAATAAAGAAGCGCTGGTGATGTCCGGCAGTTTGTTCATGCAAGCTGTTCAGGACCACCAGGCAACATTGCTGCCCATAGACAGTGAGCACAACGCTATCTTCCAGAGTATGGCCAACGGTGCCGCCAGCCACGCCAAAGGCATTCGCAAAATTCTTCTGACTGGCTCCGGTGGCCCCCTGCGCCAATTACCCCTGGCAGAGCTGTCAAAAGTCACGCCAGACCAGGCCTGCGCCCATCCCAACTGGGTTATGGGGCGAAAGATTTCCGTGGACTCGGCGACCATGATGAACAAAGGCCTGGAAATTATTGAAGCTCGCTGGTTGTTCAACGTGGCCGTGGCCAAGATTGAAGTGGTGGTGCATCCGCAGAGCATAGTGCACTCCATGGTGGACTATATTGACGGATCTATTGTGGCGCAGATGGGGAATCCCGATATGCGCACGCCCATCGCCCATGGCCTGGCGTGGCCGGCGAGGGTTGACTCAGGTGTCTCCATGCTCGATATGGCCCAGGTGGGCCGGCTGGATTTTGAAGCGCCCGACCTGCAGCGTTTCCCCTGCCTGGCGCTGGCAAGGGCTGTAGCCGAGGGTGCGCAGAGTCTCGCCATTGCCTTGAATGCCGCCAACGAAGTTGCCGTTCAGGCATTTTTAGATGAACTTATTACTTTTACCGACATCCCAGTCATCATTGAAACGGTTCTTGCGCAGACAGACTCAAACGCAGCCCTTACAATGGACGCCATACTGGCGATCGACCTGCAGGCAAGACAACAGGCAAAGAGTTTTATGCAGCGCAAACATCAGCGGCCCAGACCAGGCATCTTTGGAGACCGGAATGCTTCTTGAAGTACTGCAGAGTATTATCGCGCTGATCGTCACGCTGTCGATCCTCGTGACGATTCACGAATATGGCCATTATGCGGCGGCGCGGCTCTGCAAAGTGCATGTGCTGCGCTT
Source organism: Pseudomonadales bacterium (assembly GCA_030728785.1). Lineage (GTDB taxonomy): Bacteria > Pseudomonadota > Gammaproteobacteria > Pseudomonadales > Azotimanducaceae > UBA4582. The sequence continues at coordinate 37,056 of JANQYP010000036.1, read as the reverse complement.
CAGCATCGGCTTTGGCAAGTCGTTATATACCCGCCGAGGTCGCCCGCCAGCGGATGTGCCAGTGCCCGCGGGCCAGGTTGTCTCAACCCGCGGTAATGAGCCTCTGCAGGGCACAGAATTTACCATTGCGGTACTGCCCCTGGGTGGCTATGTGAAGATGCTGGACGAAAGGGAGGGTTTTGTCCCCGATGACCAACTGCATCTGGCGTTCAACCGCAAGCCCGTATCACAACGCATTTTTATTGTTGCTGCGGGTCCGGTGGCAAATTTCCTGCTGGCGATTGTTGCTTATTGGTGTCTGTTTACGGTGGGTGTCTCTGGTATTGTGCCGCTGTTAGGGAATATGGCGCCGGACTCCCGTGCCGCCCTGGCCGGTTTGCAGGCCAATCAGGAAGTGGTTGCCATTGATGGTGTGGCCACGAGCACCTGGTCCGACGTCAACCTGCGCCTGTTCAATCGCATTGGCGATACGGGCGATATTATTGTTACAGCCCGGGAGTTTCGTCCAGGGGTTGTGGCGCCGGAAAACAGTGAAGATTATGCCGTTCAGGACGACCTGCTGCCGGCACTGGCGCCAAGCCGAGACTATGTCATTGGTGTCGCTGACTGGCTGTCAGATGTGGAAGAGCCTTATCCCGCCCAGGCCCTTGGCCTGGCCCTGCAATACCCTGAGATTCCGCCAGTCATTGGCCAGGTTATCGAGGGTGAAGCTGCCATGGAGGCCGGCTTGCAGGCAGGTGACCAGGTGCTCGAGGCCAATGGCACTGCCGTCACATCATGGCAACAATGGGTTGAGGTTATTCAGGCGCATGCTGGTGCAGCTGTTAATCTGACGGTACTGCGGCAGGGCGACACAATCTTTGTTACGGTTCGGCCGCGCATCATGACCCGTGACGGCAAACAGGTGGGCTATGTTGGAGCGTCCCGCCAGGCAATCGAATTGCCCGCAGAGATGAGCAGGGTGGTATCATACCCGTTCTACAGTGCCTGGCTGCCGGCTGTTGAGAAAACCTGGACGGTCACGGTATTTACCCTTGATTCGATCAAGAAGATGATCATGGGTTCTATCTCACCAAAAAATCTCAGCGGCCCGATTACCATTGCGCAGGTGGCAAGTGCCACAGCAGAGTCCGGGCTGGAGAGTTTTGTAGCATTTATTGCCTTGCTGAGCATTAGCCTCGGCGTGTTGAATTTGTTGCCAATACCGGTGCTTGATGGAGGCCACCTACTGTATTATTTTATCGAGCTCGTCATCCGTCGACCGGTGCCTGAAAAAGTCCAGCTCTGGGGCCTGCAGCTGGGTATGTTCCTCATCGTCAGCATAATGCTGTTGGCTTTTTATAACGATCTAACAAGACTTTAGTGTCTTCTCGGTTTTAAGTTTACTATGGGTAACATTCGTCGAATCACGTCAGGATTAATTGTCCTGGCGCTAGTGTCAGTTGCGTTTTCAGCCAGCGCCTTCACCATCTCCGATATTCGCATCGAAGGTCTGCAGCGCATGTCTGCGGGCAGCGTGTTTGCCGAGATCCCGTATAATGTCGGTGACGAGATTGATGCTGAGGCGCTGCGCCAGGTCGTTAAGGACGTATTCAAAACCGGCTCGTTTAATGATGTGCAGGTAGGCCGCGACGGTAATGTGCTGGTGATTGTGGTGGAAGAGCGGCCGGCCATTGACTCGATCGAAATCGAGGGTAACAAGGCGATTAAGACCGAGGCATTGCTCGAAGGCCTGGAAAAATCCGGACTGGCGGAAGGTGAAATATTCAAGCAGGTGACCCTTGAGCACATTCGCACCGACCTGGAGCGCCAGTATGTCTCCCAGGGTCGGTACGGTGCGAGCATTGTTGCCGACGTCAAGGATTTGCCGCGCAATCGCGTGGCACTGAAGATCAACGTTACCGAAGGCAGTGTCTCGAGTATTCAACATATCAACATTGTTGGTAACAAGGTTTTCGATAACAAGGAGTTGCGCGATGTGCTGGAGTTGAAACTCCCCTCGCTCCTGTCGTTTTATACCAAAGATAACCAGTATTCGAAGGAAAAGCTGACGGGCGATCTGGAAAAGCTCGAGTCATTTTACCTGGACCGTGGCTATCTGAATTTTGTCATTGACTCGACCCAGGTTGCCATCTCGCCGAGTCGTGAAGACGTCTATATTACCGTCAATATTATCGAGGGTGAAAAGTTCACGGTCAGTGATGTAGAGATTGCCGGTGAGTTACATGATGTGCCCGAAGCGGGTATTCGAGCGCTGTTGAGCGTCGGCCCCGGCCAGGTTTTTTCCCGGCAGCTGATTACGGATTCCGAAGAGCGTATTGAGGCGGCCCTGGGTAATGCCGGTTATACCTTCGCCAGTGCGACGGGTGCGCCGGTGCCGGCCGAGGCGGGTAACGAGGTTACGGTGAAGTTTTTTGTTGATGCCGGGCGCCGCGCCTACGTGCGCCGCATCAGTTTTCGCGGCAATACCCTGACCCAGGATAAAGTGTTGCGCCGCGAAATGCGCCAGATGGAAGGTGGTTGGGCTTCCACCGCCTCCATCGAACATTCTAAGCTGCGCCTTGAGCGGCTCGGCTTTTTTAAAGAGGTTAATGTTGAAACACCGGCGGTGGCCGGTACTGACGACCAGATAGATGTTGAATACACTGTTGAAGAACAGCCCACCGGTTCCATTTCAGCGACCCTTGGCTACGCTCAGTCGGCAGGATTAATTCTTGGTGCCAGCTATCAGCAGAACAACGTCTTTGGTACAGGTAACAGCGTTAATCTGGGGATCAACTACAGCGCCTATCAGACCTCTTATAATTTTTCGTATTTTGACCCTTACTATACTGTCGATGGCGTCAGTCGTGGCTACTCGGTGTTTTTCCGCAGCACCGACTTCGATGAGAGTAACATTGCCCGATTCTCCACCGACTCTTATGGCGGTTCGGTTAATTTTGGCTACCCCATCAGCGAGATAGCCCGGGTTGGGTTTAACGTTGGTTATGAACACACCAATATTAAAGAAGGGGTTTTTCCGGCCCAGGAAATTTCCCAGTTCCTGGCCAGCGAAGGCAACGAGTTCAATCTCGTGACTATATCTGCCTCCTACAGCATGTCGGCCCTTAACCGTGGTCTGTTGCCCACCGGTGGCAAGTCCCAGTCTCTGTCATATGAGATGACTGTGCCGGGCAGCGAACTGGAGTTTTTCCGCATCAATTATGAAGGCCAGATTTTTTATCCCCTGCCCAGTGTTTTCACCCTGCGCCTGCGTACTGAGCTGGGTTACGGGGATGCCTATGGTGCGACAACATCTTTCCCCTTCTACAAACATTTTTATGCCGGTGGTTTTGGTTCAGTCAGGGGCTATGAATCAAACTCACTGGGTCCGCGCTCGACGCCGTCGCCAAATAATACCTTCAGTGAGCCAGAGCCCATTGGCGGTAACGTGCTGATTAATGGTGTAGCAGAGGTGCTGTTTCCCTTACCCTTTGTGAAAGACCAGCGGCAGCTGAAGTCGGCATTTTTTGTTGATGCGGGTAACGTTTTTAACACCAATTGCCCGCCTGTCAGCCAGATCTGTCAGGATCTCAAGGATGGCGAATTACGCTACTCTGCGGGCCTGGCAGTGACCTGGATTACAGGCTTTGCGCCCATCAGCTTCAGCGTCAGTGTACCGTTTAACGAAAAGCCCGGCGACGAGAGTGAGGTCTTCCAGTTTGAACTTGGTCGGACTTTCTGAGACTGACGCCGTGCAAGGCCAACAGGACAATGGCAACCAGCAGAATGCTGCTGCAACTAACTGGTGGTTCGGGAATCAGATAAAGGACCCTAGTTAGCCGCTTCGGCCATTGAATCAACATCGTGGATGTGCAAACATCCGCACTTTTGCAATCTACCCTGCGGCAAAAAACAAGCATAGTTGTCGTGAATTCAGTAACCAAGGAGAACACCGTGCAGATTAAACAAAGCATTCTGGCCAACACATTTCGCGCTATTCTGGCGTCTTCAGCCCTGATGATGGTGTTCGCCGCGCCCGCCGCGGTCGCCGAGGTGAAGATTGCTGTGGTTGACGTGCAGGCGGCGATTTTAAACTCTGAAGAAGCGAAACGATTGCTGGCCCAGATCCAGGAAGAGTTTAAAGACGAAGAGGAGAAAATCCGCAACATTCAGACCGAGGCCGCCGTGCTCTTTGAGCGCATGCAGAAAGACGCTGAGGTCATGAGTGAAGCGGAAAAGCGTCGTGTCCAGCAGCAGATCGAATCCAAGAATAATGACTTTGTCTACAATCGACAGAAGCTCCAGCGTCTGATCGAGGAGCGTCAGCAGGAGTTGTTTGCCGGCATCGACCAGAAGGTCCAGAGCGCCATTGAAGAGTTGGTGAAATCTGACGACTACGACCTGATTGTGCCGCGTCAGGCTGCGCTGTATGTCAGTGAAATTTACAATATCACCCGTAAAGTGACTGAAAAACTCAACCAGATGAGTGCCAGGAAAAATTGACCTATCGTGATTGATCGGGACGGTTGGCCGCGATGATGGCATCTATCAGTCTGGGTGACATTGCCCAGGCCCTCAACCTGACCTTGATTGGCGACCAGTCCGTACAGATCAGCGGCATTGCCAGCCTGGCGGATGCGGGTCCCGATCAATTGTCCTTTCTTTTTAACTCAGCGTACAAACCGCTGCTGGGTGAAAGCAGGGCGGCAGCAGTCGTCCTGCGCCAGGCTGACGCAGCAGGGTGTAGTATTCCTGTGTTGGTCAGCGAACAACCTCGAATGACTTGGGCGCTGATTGCCCGCCTGTTTGATGCCACTCCCAAGCCTGATGGACAGATTCACCCCGCAGCGACTATTCACCCCACAGCGAATCTGGGTGAGGGTGTTTCGGTAGGTGCCCACGGCGTGCTGGAAGCTGGCTGTGTGATCGGCGACCATGTGACCATTGGCCCTGGGTGCGTTCTGGGCGAGGGGGTCAGCATCGGCCCCCGGACTCGCTTGTTTGCCAATGTCAGCCTTTACCATGGGGTGCGGGTTGGCGCCGATTGTATTGTTCACAGTGGTGCCGTGCTGGGTGCTGACGGGTTTGGTTTTGAGTTTGACCGAGCGTCCGCAGCACTGGTGAAGATACCCCAGATCTACGGGGTAACCATTGGCGACTGGGTTGAAATTGGGGCTGGTACCACAATTGATCGCGGTGCGTTGAATGACACGGTAATTGGCAATGGGGTGAAGCTGGACAACCAGATTCAGATTGGTCATGGGGTTCGTATCGGCGCCAACACGGCGATCTCAGGTTGTACTGCCATTGCCGGCAGTACTCGGATTGGCGCCTATTGTTTGATTGGCGGCGGCGTCGGCATTGTCGACAATATAGATATTGCCGACCAGGTGGAGATCACCGCCATGTCCCTGGTCAGTCAGTCCATTGCCACTAAAGGCCGTTACTCATCGGGTACGGGGCTGATGCCCAGTCGCGACTGGAAACGCAGCATTGTTGGTTTCAAGAAGCTTGATGATATTCTCAAACGCTTGCGTGGCCTTGAAGCCAGCCAGGTGCAGAACAAAAGCCGTTAGCCTGCCGCCGGCGCAGGTTTGACGTTCACAGCAGCGCTGTCCGCAGAAGCGCTGTTCATAGCTAAGCTGTTCTTAGCAGAGATAAGAGAAATAAAATGGAAGTTACCGAAATCTGGAAGTACCTGCCCCACCGCTATCCGTTTTTGCTGGTCGACAGAGTGCTCGAATTCGACGCCAACAAGCGCATTGTCGCGATCAAGAATGTCACCATTAATGAGCCGCAGTTTACCGGCCACTTTCCTCAGACCCCGGTTTTTCCGGGGGTTATGATTGTTGAGGCGCTGGCCCAGACTGCCGGCATACTGGCATTTAAGAGTCGTAACCGAACCCTCGAAGATGGTTACATCTATTATCTGGCGGGCACTGATAAGACCAAGTTCAAGCGCTCTGTGGTACCGGGTGACCAGATGCGCCTTGAGGTTGAGATTGTCAATCTGCGCAACCACTGGATGAAAGCCATTGGTAAAGCCTACGTAGGCGACCAGCTGGCCTGTTCCACCTTCCTCACCTGTGCGGAGCAGAAATTAACCTGACTTTTTGGTCGCGGGGATGATGCCTACAACTGCAACGTCGGCAAAACCGCTGACAATTGCCCTGCTTGCAGGTGAATTGTCCGGCGACAATCTGGGCGCGCCACTGATGCGCGCTCTGCGTCGCCAGCACCCTTTGGTGCGTTTTGTCGGGATTGGCGGACCCGCTATGATTGCTGCTGGCCTGGAATGCTGGGTCGATCTGGAGCAATTGTCTGTTAACGGTTTTGTGGATCCTTTAAAACGCCTGCCCTCGCTGTTGCGCATCCTCTTAGCCACCCGCGACCAAATACTGGCCGCCGAGGCTGATTGTTTTATTGGTGTCGATTTCAATTTTTTTAATGGTTTACTGGAAGGCATGCTCAAGAAACGAGGTGTCCGCACAGCCCATTATGTATCGCCGAGCGTCTGGGCCTGGCGCAAGGGACGAATCAAGAGCATCAAGAAAAATATTGACCTGATGCTGACCCTCTACCCATTCGAGAAAGCCATCTACACTGCCAATGATATTCAGGCAGTGTTTGTGGGTCATCCCCGCGCTGATGAAATCTCGCCCATAGCCGATCCTGATGCCAGGCGAGTTGCCCGCGAGCAATTGGGTATTGATGAACGCACGTCGGTGGTCGCCCTGTTGCCTGGCAGTCGTGCCAGTGAAGTTGGCTCCAGCGGCCCTGATTTTCTGCAGGCAGCGCAGTTGCTCAAGCAGCATCTCAAGGCTGTGACCTTTGTGATCCCGGCCGCCAACCAGCGGCGGGCGTTGCAGTTGCAAGAGTTGTTAACGCGCCATGGTCAGGGACTTGATGTTGTGCTGCTGCCAGGCCAGGCAGAAACAGCCATGCTGGCAGCGGATGTGGTGCTGGTGAATGCCGGTACGGCAACCCTTGAAGCCATGTTGTTACGGCGGCCTATGGTGATGTCCTATCGCCTCGGCTGGTTCACTCACGCGCTGGTGTCGCGGTTGGTCTCTACGCCCTTTTTTGCCTTGCCGAATATCCTTGCCGGTCGCCAGTTGGTGCCAGAGCTGATTCAGGATGCGGCGACCCCTGCTGCCCTCTGTGCAGCAGTGTTGCGCTTGTTTGAGCCAGCCAATCGTCCGGCGCTGCTGGCTGAATATGAGGTGATACATCGGCAATTGCGTAAAAATGCCGGCGAGCAGGCGGCTACTGCGATCCTCGCACTGTGCCAGCGGCAGGCTGCTGCCTGATGTACTGGCGAGAATATTGTGCCGGTGTTGATGAGGTGGGTCGTGGCCCCCTTGCCGGTGCAGTGTATGCGGCGGCGGTAGTGCTGGACCCCTTTGTGGTCATAGATGGCTTACGTGACTCCAAGGCATTGACGGCAAACCGGCGCGATGCCTTGGATGTGTTGATTCGGCAGCGGGCCGTCGCCTGGTGTATAGCCAGCGCCAGCGTCGAAGAAATCGATGAGATCAATATATTGCAGGCCAGCATGCTGGCCATGCAGCGGGCCGTAGCTGGCCTGGATGGGCCTGTTGACTTTGTCATGGTGGATGGTAACCGCACCCCCGCGTTTACCTGCCCAGCTGAATGGCTGGTCAAAGGTGATACAAAGTTCGATGCCATCAAGGCGGCCTCGATTATTGCCAAGGTTGCCCGCGACGCCGAGATGTTGCGCCTGGATGCCATCTATCCGGCTTATGGTTTTGCCCTGCACAAGGGTTATCCTACACCGGTGCATCTGGCAGCGCTTCGCGAGCAGGGTCCCTCGAAGGTGCATCGCCTGTCGTTTGGGCCCTGCCGCGCCGCAGCTGAGTTGCAGCGCCGCGGCTGTACAGAAGGCCGCGGCTGAGTTTACGCGCCGCGGCTGACGTCAAGGCCGCGTTTGAACAAGCAGCCGGCGTTGGTAAAGGTTGCCCGCCTGTGTGAACATGGCGCGCAGGCGATCACAGACAGTTATCCACAAACCCGACAGGAGCAGAGCCCATGGCGTTAAGCAGAGAATTTGATGTGGTGTTATTTGGTGCAACTGGTTTTACCGGCAAACTGGTGGCTGAGTATCTGTGCCAGACCTACGGTGTTGGCCAGAACCTGAAATGGGCCCTGGCCGGGCGCAGCCTGCAAAAGCTCGAAGCCGTGCGCACCGGCCTTGTTGCTGGCACAAAAACCGACGCCACACAGGTCGCCAGCCTGGCACTGATCGTTGTTGATGGCACTGACCAGGACGCCGTCAATCTGCTGGCCGCTCGTACAGCCGTAGTGTGTACAACTGTTGGTCCCTATGCGCTGGTGGGTACACCCCTGGTAAAGGCCTGTGCCGACCAGGGTACCCATTATTGTGATCTCACCGGTGAGGTGCAGTGGATGCACCGAGTGATTAATCAATGCCAGACTACCGCTGAGGCCTCAGGTGCAAAGATAGTCCATACCTGTGGTTTTGACAGTATTCCCTCTGACCTGGGTACTTTTTATGTGCAGGAACAGATGTATGCGCGCCACGGCGTCTACGCGTCGCAGGTAAAATATCGCCTGGTCAAAGCCGACGGCGGTATGAGTGGCGGTACTGTCGCGAGCCTCATGAACATGATGGAGGAGGTCAGGCAGGACCCCCAGGTGGGTGAGGTGATTAAGGATCCCTACGCCCTTAATCCGCTGAATATGCCCCAGGGACCCGATGGTCCGGACCAGGTTGCCGCCATATATGACAGCCATTTTCGACAGTGGACCGCGCCTTTTGTGATGGCGGCAATTAATACCCGCGTGGTGCGCCGCACCAATGCCCTGCTGGGGTATCGTTACGGCCAGCAGTTCCGCTATGACGAAGCCATCCTCACGGGCGCTGGCCCCGTGGGCTATATGAAAGCCATGGCCGTGGCCTCAGGTTCTTTCCTGGTGATGCTCGCGGCAGCCCTGGGGCCGCTGCGGGCGGTATTAAAGTCGGTGTTGCCCGCCCAGGGTGAGGGACCTTCTGCGGAAACTATCCGCAATGGCTCATTTACCATCGACCTGCTGGCCCTGCACCCCACTGACAGCCAGAAAAACCTGCGGGCGCGGCTGACGGCGGACCGTGACCCTGGTTATGGGGCTACCTCAAAGATGCTGGGAGAGGCGGCGGTGTGCCTGGCCACTGACGAGCTGCCTGCTAAGTCTGGTTTCCTGACCCCGGCGTCAGCCATGGGTCAGGTGTTGATCCAACGCCTGCAGGACAAGGCCGGCATGACTTTTGAAATCCTCGACTAAGCATGCCATCAGCAACGGCCCCATACCAGATGCAGATCTGGGTTGACGCAGATGCTTGCCCCGTCGTGATCAAGGAAATACTGTTCCGCGCGGCGGAGCGAACCGGCATTAGGGTGACCCTGGTGGCCAACCAGGCACTGCGCACGCCACCTTTGGCCAATGTCAGAATGCTGCAGGTGGTTGCCGGCTTTGATGTAGCTGATAACGAGATTGTCAAACGTCTGCAGGCGGGCGATCTGGTGATTACCAGTGATATTCCGCTGGCTGCGGAGGTTGTGGAAAAGCAGGGACTGGCATTAAGCCCCAGGGGGGAGCTGTTTTCTGCAGAGAACATCAAGGCGCGGCTGAATATGCGTGACTTTCTCGATACCCTGCGATCCAGCGGCATACAGACTGGCGGCCCTGCTGTGTTGAATCAGCAGGACCGCCAACAGTTTGCCAACCAGTTGGACAAGCTGTTGAGCAAGTTTATGCAGAGCCTTCAGCCATAAAAGAGCCTTCAGCCAT
>JANQYP010000036.1:21440-27164 GCA_030728785.1 Pseudomonadales bacterium | reverse complement strand
TTGACGGTGACGTTCACCGCCTGCGGACCCTTCTGGCCTTGCTCAATCTCAAATTCCACTTCCTGGCCGTCCATCAAGGTCTTAAAACCCGGGCTCTGGATCGCTCGAAAGTGAACAAAAACATCGGGTCCATTCTGTTGCTCGATAAAACCAAAACCCTTCTTCTCATCAAACCACTTAACACGTCCTGTCGTCTTCGCCATAAGAATTACTCCATCGGTAACACTCTGAAAGCACAATCAAAAAGTTCATTTGCAGCAGGGCGCCTGAGCCCCGCTGACGACTTGTAACAAGCTTTTTCTCACAAGCTACTTTGCATAAGGCAAGCTTTCCCAAGGCAAGCTTTCATAAGATAAGCTTTCGTAAAATAAACTTTCATAAAATAAACAGTGGCAAGATGCAGGCAATACTTACGAGCGGATCGGCAACAGTGACACATACAATAGACATACCCTTTCCACATACACTATTCATACACACTATCGACAAGACCTAGACATAAATAATCGCTGTAATCTGTACCAGCGGGAGCAGTGTAGCGTCAATTTTAAAATGTTGTAAAGTGCTCGCCCGACCCTAAATGGGTTGAAAAATCACTAAAATCCCAAAGGTTTTAGAAATCGTGACCGGGGTCAATGGCTGTGTCCTGAATGCGGCGCGGGCGGCGGTCGCCAGACCGATGCAGGATCGAGGGTATTTACGCAGGTTTGCGCTTTGGGCCGCGGCGCGCATCGTTTACTATGTGGCAGCGTCCCCGGGCAAGCTGCCCGGCCATTGCACAGGAGTTTTTGGCCGTGTTGCCGCTAAATTTACCCCTACTCGAGGCCAGTTAACCAAGCTATGCACCAGTCTTTTGTCCATCTTCGCCTGCATTCAGAATACTCCCTCAGCGATGGCGTGGTGCGCATCAAGCCGCTGATCAAGGCGGTGGCTGAAAATCGCATGCCGGCTGTGGCGATCACCGATAACAACAACCTGTTTGGGTTGGTGAAATTTTATAACGCCGCCAGCAGTGGCGGAGTTAAGCCCATTGTTGCCTGTGATGTGCAGGTGCGCATTAACTCTGGCAAGCCAGGCGTTGGTGATACGGGTGAGGGCAGCGCCACACTGGTGCTTATTGCCCGCAACGAGATTGGCTATCGCAACCTGTCGGAATTGCTGTCACGGGCTTATCTTGAAGGCCAGGCGCTGGGTAAGGTCAGTCTTCGGCAGGAATGGATTGCCGAGCAGAGTGCCGGCTTGATTGCCCTGTCTGCAGCCCAGCAGGGTGATGTTGGGCTGGCCCTGCTGGCAGACAAGCCAGGCGAAGCCCGGGCCAGGGCTGAAGCCTGGATGGCCATTTTTCCCGATAGTTATTACCTCGAGTTACAGCGCACCGGTCGCGATCGTGAAGAGGAGCATGTCTACAAGGCGGTGGCCCTGGCCATGGAGCTGCAGCTGCCCGTAGTCGCTACCAATGATGTGCGTTTTATCCGGCAGGAAGAGTTTGATGCCCACGAGGTCCGGGTCTGCATTCATGACAGCCGCACACTGGACGATCCGCGCCGTGAACGGCGCTACAGCGACCAGCAATATCTTAAATCCAGTGCCCAGATGCGCGAACTGTTTGCCGACCTGCCTGAAGCCATCGACAACACCCTGGAGATTGCTCGGCGCTGTAATGTGGATATTGACCTGGGAAATTACTACCTGCCGGAATACCCCATTCCGGCTGGCTATACCACCGAAGGTTATTTCAGTGAGGTCTCCCGCGCCGGCCTGAACAAGCGCCTGGCAAAAATATTTGATGTCAACGCTCCGGAGTTTGCCGCCCAGCGGGTGCCCTACGACGAGCGCCTGGAATTTGAGCTCAAGGTCATAAATGACATGGGCTTTCCTGGCTATTTCCTGATCGTCATGGAATTTATCATGTGGTCCAAGGAAAACGGCATTCCCGTGGGGCCCGGTCGAGGCTCGGGTGCGGGCTCCCTGGTGGCTTTTGTGTTGTTGATTACGGACATTGACCCGCTGGAATATGACCTGCTGTTCGAGCGTTTCCTGAACCCCGAGCGCGTCTCATTGCCCGACTTTGATATCGACTTCTGCATGGATGGCCGTGACCGCGTGATCCAGCATGTCACGGAGCGTTATGGGCGTAATGCCGTGTCCCAGATCATCACCTTTGGCACCATGGCCGCCAAAGCGGTGGTCCGTGATGTCGCCCGGGTCCAGGGCAAACCCTATGGCCTGGCTGACAAGCTGTCGAAATTAATTCCCTTTGATCCTGGCATGACCCTGCAGAAGGCTCTTGACGATGAACCCCTGCTGGTGGAGTTTATTCGCCAGAGTGAGGAGGCCCAGGAAATAATGGATATGGCCTTCAAGCTCGAAGGCCTGACCCGCAACGTTGGCCGCCATGCCGGCGGTGTGGTGATAGCGCCCACCAAGATCAGCGACTTCTCGCCCATCTATTGTGACGACACTGGCGGCAATTTTATGACCCAGTTCGACAAGGATGATGTCGAGCAGGCCGGTCTGGTGAAGTTCGACTTTCTGGGCCTGCGCACCCTCACCATCCTCGACAATGCGGTCAAGAGCGTCAATATCAAGCGTGCCGTTAAAGACCAGGAGCCTTTGGATATTGATGTTCTCGATCTTGAAGACGCGGCCATCTACGACAATTTGAAACAGGCTAAAACCACCGCTGTGTTCCAGCTTGAGTCGCGGGGCATGAAAGACCTGATGAAAAAGGTCAAGCCCAGCCGCTTCGGCGATATTGTCGCGCTGGTGGCCCTGTTTCGACCTGGGCCCATGCAGCTGGCAGATGACTTTATTCGTCGTAAGCATGGTATCGACGAGGTCGACTATCTCCATCCAAGCTTAAAAAAGGTCCTGGAAGGCACCTATGGTGTCATGCTCTACCAGGAACAGGTGATGCAGATCGCGCAGATTCTGGCCGGTTATTCCCTGGCAGATGCGGATCTGTTGCGGCGCGCCATGGGTAAGAAAAAGCCCGAGGAAATGGCCAAACAACGCGAAGTATTCCAGCAGGGTGCAGGCAAGAACGGTGTTGATGAAAAGCAGGCGGTATACATTTTCGACATGATGGAAATGTTTGCCGGTTATGGTTTCAACAAGCCGCACTCCGTCGCCTACGCCAAGGTGGCCTACCAGACCGCCTGGCTGAAACACTATTACCCCGCAGACTTTATGGCGGCGGTGTTGTCCGCCGATATGCAGACCACTGACAAGGTGGTAATCAATGTCGAGGAATGCCGGGAGATGGGCATCAGCATTTCGCCGCCGGCTGTTAACCGTGGTGAGTTCCGCTTTGTGGCAGACACCAGCAGATCGATTGTCTATGGTCTGGGTGCTATCAAAGGCCTGGGTGAGGGGCCTATTGAGGCGCTGGTCAAAGCCCGCACCAAAGCGCCCTTCAAGGACCTTTATGACCTCTGCGACCGAGTGGACTCCAGGAAGATCAACAAGCGTGCCATTGAGGCCCTGATTGGCAGCGGTGCCCTGGATGAACTGGTGGATGATGCGCTGGTGCCGGAAGGCATGGTCGCCATCGACTACAAGCGCAGTCTGTTGTTTGCCAACCAGGAAGACGCTGTCAAGCTGGCGGAACAAAAATCCCGCAACCAGAACAGTGGTCTGGCGGACCTGTTTGGTGATGAGATGCTGGTGGGTGATGCCGACGGCGGTCGGTACCATCACTTTGACCATCTGCGCTGCATGAACCTGCGCGAGCGCCTGAACCGTGAGCGCGATACCCTGGGCCTGTACCTGACGGGCCACCCCATCGACATGTATCGCGGCGAGCTTAAACACCTGGCCAAGACCCGTATAGCTGACCTGCGCCCAGGCAAGGAAGCCCAGACGATTGCTGGTCTGATTGTCGGTATGCGAACCATGAAAAGCCGCAAGGGTGAAACCATCGCTTTTATGACCCTGGACGACCGCAGCGGGCGCATGGAGGTCTCGGTATTTGCCGACTTATATGATGCCAATCACGCCAAATTGCATAAGGATGCCGTGGTGGTGGTCAAGGGTGCCGCCCTGAGTGATGAGTTTACGGGCGGCCTGCGGATGCGCGCCAGCGAAGTTTATGACCTGGTAGACGCTCGAGAGCGCAGTATCAAACGCCTGCACCTGAGTCTCAGCGGTTGTGCCCTGGAGGGTGACTTCACGGCCCAGTTGGCCAATCTGCTGCGTCCCTATAAAGGCAGCGCCGGACAGGGCTGTCTGGTATCAGTGGCTTATATTCGCGAGGACGTGCAGGCCGAGGTGACCCTGGGAGATGCCTGGCGAGTTTCACCTGCCGATGAGTTGATCCAAAACCTCAGGGACTGTTATGGCGCAGAGCAGGTGCAACTGGACTATTGAGTATCTGGACCAGTGCCGCGACCCAGTGCATGGGCGTCTGGTGGTGGGCTTCAGCGGCGGTATTGACTCAACCGTGTTGTTGCACCAGCTGTGTGCTGCCGGTCTGGGTTACAAGGTGCTGGCCTGCCATGTGAATCATGGCATCAGTCCTGCTGCTGATACCTGGCAGGCCCATTGTGAGCAGGTCTGCCAGGCCCTGGGAGTAAAATTCACCAGCCTGGTGGTGCAACTGCCGAATACCGGCAACCTTGAAGGTAATGCCCGCCGTGCCCGTTACCAGGCTTTTGCCCAGGTGTTGCAGGCGAGCGATCTGTTGTTGCTTGGCCAGCACCTTGATGACCAGATTGAGACAGCCCTTTTTCACTTGTTACGGGGCAGCGGCCGCGTCGGCCTGCAGGGTATGCCTGGCAGCCGCCAGCTCGGCCAGGCCAGTCTGTTGCGGCCGCTGCTGGGGGTCAGCCGAGAGCAGATCGAAGCCTATGCCAGGGCTGAAAACCTGGCCTGGGTCGAAGACGAAAGTAATGCGGATACAACCATGACGCGCAACTACCTGCGCCAGCAGGTGATCCCCGCTCTGCAACAGCGCTGGCCAGATCTGAAGTTAACCTTGCAGGCGACCCTGCAGCGGGATGCCGAAGTGCTGAGCCTGCTGGACTCGGTGGCTATTGATGACCTGGCCGGTATCGCTGACGCCCTGGGCGGCGTCTACCTTGATGGTTTTGCCAGTCTGGCGCCAGCCAGGCAGAAAAATCTGCTGAGTTACTGGCTGCGCCGTCATCAGTTGCCTTATCCCGCGGCCAGCCTGCTGGACAAAGGTTTACCAGAGTTGCTCAGCGCGGCAACTGCGGCCGCGCCGGCATTGCGCTGGCAGGGTGTTTGTTGCCGGCGTCATGGCAATGGCCTGTACCTGCTGCGCACCTTGCCCGGTCTACCGCCGGCTCCGGCCTTAGGGACTGGCCCTGGCCAGCACCTAGCGGATTTTGCGCCTTTACCCTGGGCTGGCGGGCTGTTGACCTGGACTACCAGTCAAGGAGCAGGCCTGCACATTGACAGGCCTGGGCGCCTGCAGCTGCGCCGCCGCCTTGGTGGTGAAACCCTGCGCTGCGGCCAGCGTAAAACCTTAAAAAACCTGCTGCACGCCCAGGGTGTGCCCGGCTGGCTGCGCGAGCGCCTGCCACTACTCTTCCTTGACGATGAGCTGGTCGGAGTGGCGGGTGTGCCTGGCTGGCAGATCCCCATGCTTGTTGCCAGTGAGTACCAGGCGCAGGCGCTTGAGACTGGCTGGTGCTGCGAGTTTGAGATCAACGACCGCTATCCTGTCATCCTTCGCTGAAAGGCTGGTGCAATCGACGTACT
>JANQYP010000036.1:12118-21340 GCA_030728785.1 Pseudomonadales bacterium | reverse complement strand
TCAACGACCGCTATCCTGTCATCCTTCGCTGAAAGGCTGGTGCAATCGACGTACTCTATTCGACGTACTCTATTCGACGTACTTTATTCCACGTACTTTATTCGACGTACTTTACATTGAGGCAAGAAGGCTTCAGTGGTAATCTACAAACCCATCTTGGTTGAGCCCTTTCAGCCATCATTTATCCAGATGGATGTCCAATGTCTCGCTTTATATTTGTTACCGGTGGTGTCGTTTCCTCTCTGGGGAAGGGTATTGCCGCCGCCTCCCTTGGCGCCATTCTTGAGGCGCGCGGGCTGAAAGTCACCATGCTCAAGCTTGATCCCTATATCAACGTCGATCCTGGCACTATGAGCCCGTTGCAGCATGGTGAAGTGTTTGTCACAGCCGACGGGACAGAGACAGATCTTGACCTTGGCCACTATGAGCGTTTCATTCGCACCACCATGGGTCGCAAGAACAACTTCACCACTGGCCAGGTTTATGCCGATGTGATTGCCCGTGAACGTCGCGGTGACTACCTGGGCGCCACCATTCAGGTGATTCCGCATATTACCGATGAAATCAAGCAGCGAGTGATTGCCGGCGCGGCCGACAGTGATGTGGCCATTGTCGAGATTGGCGGTACCGTCGGCGATATAGAGTCCCAGCCCTTTTTGGAAGCGGCCCGGCAGTTGCGCTACCAGGTGGGTTCTGACCACGCCATGTTTATCCACCTGACCCTGGTGCCTTATATTGCCACGGCCGGTGAGACCAAAACCAAGCCAACCCAGCACTCGGTGAAAGAAATGCGCTCCATAGGCCTGCAGCCAGACGTGCTGATTGTGCGCTCTGACCATGAGATCGGAGAGTCTGCCAGGGAAAAAATTGCGCTGTTTACCAATGTTGAATCCCGTGCGGTTATTCCCCTGATCGACGTGCCGTCGATCTACCAGATCCCGTCCTTGCTACATGCCCAGAAGCTCGATGAGATTGTTGTCAAAAAACTCGAACTGGTGTGTCCTCCCGCCGACCTCAGTGAGTGGGAGAAGATTGTCAAAGCCCAGTTACACCCAGTGCACACCATCAAGTTGTGTATGGTGGGCAAATATATGGATCTGCTGGATGCCTACAAGTCCCTGAACGAGGCGATTACCCATGCGGGCATCCATAGCCAGACCAAGGTTGCCGTGACCTTTATCGATTCGGAAGAGTTGTTGAGGAAGGGTATGGACATGCTGGCGGACGCCGATGCTATCCTGGTGCCAGGTGGATTCGGTTCGCGGGGTTTTGAGGGTAAGATCGCGACAGTGCGTTATGCGCGAGAGCACAATATTCCCTACCTGGGGATTTGTTACGGCCTGCATGCCGCAGTGATCGATTTTGCCCGCAATGTTGCTGGTCTGGCTGGCGCCAACACCACTGAAAATGAACCTGCCACCGCCCACCCGGTGATCGCCTTGATTACGGAGTGGACCACCGACAGCGGCGCGATAGAGAGGCGCAGTGCAACCTCCAATATGGGTGGCACCATGCGTATGGGTGAGCAGGAATGTGTCCTCAGCAAAGACTCATTAACCTATGAAATTTATGGCTCTGAGCTGATCAGCGAGCGCCATCGGCATCGTTATGAGGTGAATGATAACTATGTGCCCGCCCTTGAGCAGGCAGGTCTGCTGATTGCCGGGCGCTCGGTCCAGGATGATTTGGTAGAAGTCATCGAAATTCCTGATCACCCCTGGTTTGTCGCCTGCCAGTTCCACCCCGAATTTACGTCGACGCCACGGGACGGTCACCCCCTGTTCAGCAGCTTTATCCGTGCCGGTGTGACCCGCCACCAACTGACCCATGGCAACACCGTGGCAGGGGCAACCCGATGATGAAAACATCCATGCAACTGGCCGACTTTGACGTCAGCGACAAGACACCATTTTTCCTGATTGCCGGTACCTGTGTGATCGAGTCGGAACAGATGGCGATGGATACCGCCGGCCAACTCAAGGAGATGTGCGCCAGTCTTGGTATCAACTTCATTTACAAGTCGTCATTCGACAAGGCCAATCGTTCTTCCCACGAAAGTTATCGCGGACCGGGAATGGCCGCCGGCTTGAAAATCCTGCAGAAGGTCAAGCACGAGTTGCAGGTGCCGGTGTTGACCGACGTCCATGATGATACCCCCCTTGATGAAGTCGCCGAGGTGGTGTCAGTGCTGCAGACGCCGGCGTTTTTGTGTCGGCAAACGGGTTTTATCCAGCGTGTGGCGGCTACGGGCCTGCCAGTGAATATCAAGAAGGGCCAGTTTCTGGCGCCCTGGGATATGCAACATGTGGTCCAAAAAGCCAAGGCCACCGGTAATCAGAACATCATGGTGTGTGAGCGTGGGGTCAGTTTTGGCTACAACAACCTGGTGTCCGATATGCGCTCGCTGGCGGTGATGAAGGCCGAAACCGGCTGCCCCGTCGTGTTTGACGCCACCCACAGTGTCCAGTTGCCCGGCGGCCAGGGCAGCAGTTCCGGTGGTCAGCGGGAAATGGTACCCGTGCTGGCGCGCGCGGCAGTAGCCGTAGGTATCCATGGCCTATTTATGGAAACCCACCCGAATCCGGACAAGGCCCTCAGTGATGGCCCTAATTCCTGGCCCCTGGGCCAGATGTATGACCTGCTGGCATTACTGATGCGGATTGACAGAGTGGTCAAAGACTAATTCAGCGCAATATTCAAAAGAACAACATCAAAAAGAACATCATCCAGAACAACATCCAGAACAACAACAGGAAGCAGAATGACAGAGATCGTAGATATTCGTGCACGGGAAGTCCTGGACTCACGGGGCAATCCCACCGTGGAAGCCGAAGTCGAGCTGGAAAACGGGATGGTGGGTTCTGCTTGCGTGCCGTCTGGTGCGTCAACGGGTTCCCGCGAGGCGCTGGAATTACGCGATAAAGATCCTTTGCGGTACAAGGGCAAAGGCGTTTTGATGGCCGTGGAAAACGTGAACACGTTTATCCGTGAGGCATTACTTGGTTTCGACGTGGAAAACCAGCGGGCCCTGGACCGCAAGATGCTTGACCTGGACGGTACTGAAAATAAAGCCAAGCTCGGCGCCAACGCGATTCTGGCTGTGTCTCTGGCCCTCGCCAAGGCCGCAGCCCAGGCCAAGGGCCTGGCCCTGTATGAATACCTTGCGGAGTTGGATGGCAGCCCCGGGCGCTACAGCATGCCCGTGCCGATGATGAATATCATCAATGGCGGTGAGCATGCCGACAATAATGTCGATATCCAGGAATTTATGATTTTGCCCGTTGGCGCGGCTAACTTTTCTGAAGCCATTCGCTGTGGTGCGGAAATTTTCCACACCCTCAAGGCTATTCTGGCCAGCCGCGGCCTCAGCACTGCCGTGGGTGATGAGGGCGGTTTTGCTCCTGACCTGCCCAGCAATGAGGCTGCCCTTGAGGTGATTATGGCGGCCATCGAGGCCGCCGGTTATATCGCCGGCAAGGACGTTTTCCTCGGACTCGACTGCGCCGCCTCAGAGTTTTACCGCGACGGTAAATATGTACTGGCCGGTGAAGGCCGCAGCTTTGATGCTGACGGCTTCAGCGATTATCTGGTAGGCCTGGCAGATCGTTACCCGATTCTGTCCATTGAAGATGGCATGGACGAAAGCGACTGGGACGGTTGGGCGTTGCTCACACAGAAGCTTGGCAAACGCCTACAGCTGGTGGGTGATGACCTGTTTGTGACCAATTCGAAAATTCTCAAGCGTGGTATCGACCAGGGTATCGGCAATTCTATCTTGATCAAGCTGAACCAGATCGGCACCCTTACAGAGACCCTGGAAGCCATCCAGATGGCCAAGGAGGCGGGTTATACGGTGGTCATCTCCCATCGTTCCGGCGAAACCGAAGACACCACCATTGCTGACCTGGCGGTGGCCACCGCCGCTGGCCAGATCAAGACAGGCTCCCTGTGCCGTTCTGACCGGGTCGCCAAATATAACCGTTTGCTGCGTATCGAAGACCAGTCCCATGCCTTGTTCAAGGGTATGGCTGAGTTCAGGCGCAACTGATGACACGCGGCCGCTGGTTGATCGCCGGGTTGATCCTGGTGGTGCTGTTTCTGCAAACTCGACTTTGGGTTGGCGAAGGCAGTCTGGCACAGGTCAACGGGTTACAGGTGCGGGTGGAGCAGGAGCGCGCAGAAAACGGGGTGCGTGAGCAGCGCAATCGTGTCCTTCGAGCAGAGATCATCGAGCTTAAAACCGGGCGTGAATCCATTGAGGAAAAGGCCCGCAGTGAATTTGGCCTGATCAAGGAGGGCGAGACGTTTTTCCTGTTGGTGGACGAGAACAAAGCGCGCCGCCAATGACCGGGATCGAGACTGTCTCTGTGATCATAGCCGCCGCGGGTAAGGGTCTGCGGATGGGGGCAGGCGTCAGCAAACAATATCTGCCGCTGGCCGGCCGGCCGCTGCTGGCTGAGACCCTGGGGCGCTGGCAAGCATTGGCGCCACGGCAAATTGTCCTGGTAGTGGCGGCTGACGATGACCAGTGGCGCGGTGTTGCCGGTGCCGAACACTGCCGGCTTGTCATCGGCGGTGCCAGTCGCGCCGCGTCGGTGCTGCAGGGTCTGCGGGCGCTGCAGGCTGACACATCGGCAGCCGCCAGCGACTGGGTGCTGGTCCATGACGCGGCCCGACCCTGCGTTCGGGCCGCGGATATCCTGCGCCTGCTGGCCGCCGTGCAGGGCAGTGACGTGGGTGGTCTGCTGGGTGTGCCGGTGATTGACACAGTGAAGCAGGTCCGTGCCGGTGTGGTGGTTGCCAGCCCCGACCGCCAGCAGCTCTGGCTGGCACAAACGCCGCAGATATTTCGCCTTGGGTTGCTGCACCGAGCCCTCCTGCAGGCCAGCGAGGCGCCCATCGAGATCACTGATGAGGCCTCAGCCATTGAAGCCCTGGGGCTGCAACCCATCATGGTTGAGGGATCGCGCGACAATATCAAAGTAACCAATGCCGGTGACCTGGCCTTGGCGGAATACTATTTGGCCCGCCAGACGGCAGCGCAACGAGGTAAGACATGAGGATAGGCTCCGGATTTGATGCGCACCGTTATGGTGAGGAGAAAGCCGGCCATCGGATTATGCTGGGTGGCGTTGCTGTGCCCTGGCAGCGTGTGGTTGTTGCCCATTCTGACGGTGACGTGATTCTGCATGCCCTGTGCGATGCTATTCTTGGCGCTTTGGCGCTGGGTGATATAGGTCGCCATTTCCCCGATACAGATCCTGCCTATGCCAATGCCGACAGCCGCCAGCTATTGCGAGCCTGCGTTGCCAAGGTGGCGGCGCGCGGCATGCTGCTGGTGAATGCAGACATCACGCTGATTGCCGAACGGCCGAAGGTCGCCGCTTATGTTGACGCCATGTGTGCCACCATCGCCCAGGACCTGGGTGTTGCCGTTGACCAGGTCAGTGTCAAGGCCACTACCACAGAGAAAATGGGTTTTGTCGGGCGTGAAGAAGGCCTGGCGGCCCAGGCAGTGGTGCTGCTGGCCAATTGCGTTGGCGAGCAGGCCGGGTCTCGCCTGTGAGCCAGTCATATGACCTGCAGCTGGCTTATGCCCTGGGTAAGCCGCAGGCCCAGGCCGGTTTCAAGCAGCAGACGAGCGACTTTATTGTCCGTGAACGCCTCGGTTTTGAGCCTTCCGGCGAAGGTGAACATGTTTATGTGCAGGTCAGGAAAACCGCTGCCAATACGGCCTGGGTTGGGGAAAACATAGCGCGTTACCTCGATATTAAGGAATTTGATGTAACCTACGCCGGGCGCAAAGACCGGCACGCAGTGACTACCCAGTGGTTCAGTTGCCGTTTACCGGGCAAGCAGGAGCCGGACTGGGCGGGATTTGATGTAGCCGGCGTCGAGATACTTGGTCATAGTCGGCACCAGAAGAAACTGCGACGCGGCGAGCATGCAGGCAATGAGTTTGAGATCAGGCTCAGGCAGGTGCAGGGTCATGATCTGGAGGCACGGCTGGAAAAAATCCGCCTGCAGGGCTTTCCGAATTATTTTGGTGAGCAGCGGTTTGGCCGCCAGGGCAGTAATTTGCTGGCAGCCGATGCCTTATTCAGTGGCCAGGTGGTCCGTCGTGAGCAACGCGACCTGTGCTTGTCTGCCGTGCGCAGCTATATGTTTAACCAGGACCTTGCTGCTCAGATTCTGGCGGGGGCTTATGCAGACCAATGCGTTGCCGAATTCCAGTGGCAACTGCCGGCAGATGACAGGGCGGCTGAGGCAGGCCGCAAACGCGGCAGGAGCCGCGATCGGGAAAATACCCAAACCCGAGGCCGGGATGCCGCGGTGACCCCAGAGTCGATTCCGCGCGGTTGGCTGTACGGCTTGTCGCGGCAGGAAAATCCTGCCCTGCAGAGCCTCGAGCAGCGCTTTCCGGACTGGTGTCAGGGCCTCGCCCGGCTGGCGTTGAAAGCTCAGCAACGAGATCTGTGGGTGCGACCGGCAGCGCTGACCTGGCGCTTTGAAGAAAGTGATTTGTTGTTGTCGTTTGGCTTGCCTGCAGGCAGCTTTGCGACCAGCTTGCTGAGAGAGATAGTGGATTATGGCGAACGGTAATATACCGGATATGCGTGGCGTCGGTATGACCTCACAGCGCACCAGGAGCAGGTTGGTGCAGCGCCTGCGCGAACGTGGCATCGACAATGAGCTGCTGTTGGACGTCATCGCCTCGACCCCGCGGCATATGTTTGTGGATGAGGCGCTGGCGTCGCGGGCCTATGAGGACACTGCCCTGCCGATAGGCTTTAACCAGACGATTTCCCAGCCCTACATCGTCGCACGTATGACGCAGGTGTTGCTGGCGGAAGGACCTCTGGAGAAGGTCCTGGAGATTGGTACCGGTTCGGGCTACCAGACGGCTATCCTCTCCCAGCTGGTGACCAGGGTGTATACCGTTGAACGTATCCAGGGCCTCAGCGAACGGGCGCAGGAAACGCTCAAGCTGATTGGCCTGCGCAATATTCAGTTCAAGCATGATGATGGCAATATTGGCTGGTCTGACCGAGGACCCTTTGATGGCATCATTGTCACTGCGTCACCGCGGCTGATTCCCCAGGGCCTGGTTGACCAGTTGGCGCTGGGTGGGCGGCTGATCATCCCGGTGGGTAGCAGTGAAGCCCAGTTGCTGACCGTGGTGCGCATGACCAGTGCCGGCGCCGAGACCGAAGTCCTTGAAGACGTTAAATTTGTGCCCCTCCTGGGCGGTAAGGCCTAGTGCCGCGACTAGGGCGCAACAATGATGGGTATGTCGCTCACCAGGAAACTAAAAGTAATGAAAGATAAATTAAAAATCGCCGTCATCGGTTTGCTGATGGGCGCGGCCGAGGTAGTGCCCGGTGTTTCTGGGGGCACTATCGCTTTTATCACCGGTATCTATGAGCGTCTGTTGCTGGCCCTCAAGCAATTCACCCCGCGGTTGCTGCTGGGGTTGCGTGACCCTGGTATCGCTGCGCTCTGGCGCCAGGTGGACGCGAACTTCCTGTTGCTGCTGTTTGGTGGCATGGGCGTCGCCATTTTGGCCTTTGCGACGGGTATCAGCTACCTGATGCAGCACCAGGCCGTTAGTCTCTGGGCGTTTTTCTTTGGTCTCGTCATTGCTTCCAGTTGGGTTATGGCGCAACAGGTCTCCGGTTTCAGTGCCCGCCTGTTGCTCTTTGCGACTATGGGCACAGCAACTGGCATTTTGCTGACGGGCTTTGCTCCCATCGAGTTGCCTCCCACTCCCCTGTATATATTCCTTGGCGGTGCCATTGCCGTCTGTGCCTGGATCCTGCCAGGTATCTCTGGCAGTTTTATCCTGCTGATTCTCGGGCTCTACGGCGTCATCATCGATGCCATCAAACAACTTGATGTGGTGACCCTGGCGCTGTTGGGCAGTGGCTGTGCGGTGGGGCTGGTAAGCTTTGCCCAGGTTTTGTCGCGCTTGTTTGCGCGCGCCAGGGATGAGACCCTGGCGGTGTTAACAGGTTTTATGCTCGGCTCACTGGCGAAGCTCTGGCCTTGGAAGCAGACCCTGGCATATCAGTTAGGCAGCGACGGGCACCAGATCCCGTTGGTGCAGGAGCCCATATGGCCTGCCACCTATCACACCCTTACGGGGCTGGAGCCGCAGATCGGCCTGGCCGTTCTGGCGATGCTGCTAGGACTGGTTGTGGTGGTTGGTCTGGATCGCTTTGCCATGGCAGAGACCGTCAGCACGCGGGTCAAGAAATAATCGAGTAAGCGCGGAACAAGCACATGACGTTAGAGCAATTTTTGAAAAAAACCACGTGTTGATGCCTGAAAATGATAACAAGAGGGTTCAGGTTGAGAGATTTTTGCCCTGAGTGTCAACTTGGAGTGACACGGAGAATTGGCCTTTTCGCCCTGTTTTTGACGGTTTTGATGGCACTTGCGGGCTGTCAGGGAGCGCGGACCTATGTGCCGGTTTTTGGCGCAGGAGAACAAAAGAACCAGGGTGCGAGATCCCATATAGTGCAGCGTGGTGAAACCCTTTACGCCATCGCGTTTCGTTACGGACTTGATTATAAGGGCCTGGCAGCGGCAAATGATATTCGGTCGCCCTACACTATTTATGTAGACCAAAGGATTAGTTTGTCGACTGTTAAAGCGCCAAAAGCTGCAAAGGCTGTAACCACGCGGCAAAAAATTGACAAAACTCCAGCTGCTTCAAAAGTCGCATTACCGGCCCCGGTTAAAAGGCAGGAGTCTGATCTGCTTTGGCGCTGGCCGGCTACAGGAGAGGTGATTAATGGGTTTTCCCTCTCGGGAAGAGTCAATAAGGGCGTTGATATTGGCGGAAAATTGGGCGAATCGGTGTTTGCGGCAGCCGCTGGCGTGGTGGTTTACGCCGGCGATGGTTTGCGAGGCTATGGCAAGCTGGTGATAGTAAAGCACAACGACCAATTTCTGAGCGCATACGGTTACAATCGAAAAATCCTGGTAAAAGAAGGGCAAAATGTCAACGGCGGACAAGCTGTGGCCGAAATAGGCTTAAGTGGCGCGAACCAGGAAATATTGCATTTTGAGATTCGGCGTAACGGCAAGCCACAGGACCCGCTGCTCTATTTACCCAAGAGAGTGCGGTGAGCTCTGACTTAACTGCCGCCGCTGCAAACGGTGCGGCTTGGTAAAGTAAAATCATTTGCCTGAATATGCAGAAGTTGGGCAGTAAAG